>CASDYX010000033.1 GCA_949286215.1 uncultured Pseudomonadota bacterium | reverse complement strand
CTGCTCGTCTTTCCAAACTCACCTCATCGCGGCGACAAAGCGGTTTATATGCCATCTCTTACACATTGTCAACACATTTTTTGAAAAAAATTATTTTTCTTGTGAGATATTTTTTAACCGTTTGATAAGCCTAGATATTAATAGATAATTTTTTTAAAGTCAAATATTTAAATCGGCTATAATCGACCTATCAGGTGATTCTTTTATTTTCTCTTTCACCATATACACCGCCGATTTTCTGAGGATTCTGCCAAGTTTTACTTGCTAATCTTAATAAGTTTTGTATTATATATATTACGTCATGACTGACGAGATAGTTTTTAACAACCTATGGAGGATACAATAGCTAAAGAAAATACCAATGCGCCAGTACGCGAAGAAGACGGGCCGCGCATTAACGAAGAAATCAGAGTAAAAGAAGTTCGTTTAATTGATGAAAACGGAGAAAATTGCGGAATTGTTCCGATTCGAGAAGCCTTACAGCGCGCTGCTGACGCTGATTTGGACCTGATTGAAATTTCTCCTCAAGCTGTTCCTCCGGTTTGTAAAATTTTAGATTTTGGCAAATATAAATATGAAATGCAAAAGCGCAAAGCCGAAGCTAAAAAGAATCAAAAAGTTGTGGAAATTAAAGAGCTTAAGCTCCGCCCAATGATTGATACCCACGACTATGAAGTCAAAATCAAACAAACCAAAAAATTCTTAAAAGAAGGCAACAAGGTCAAGTTCACCATGCGTTTCAAAGGACGCGAGATGAACACCAGCAACCTCGGACAAGATGTTTTGCACCGCATTTTGGATGACTTGGAAGGGTTGTATAAACTCGATTCTGAGCCCAAAATGGAAGGTCGGCAGATGACCATGGTGATTGCCCCCGAAAAGTAAACCAACCAAATTAACAAAAAAAGGAATCCTAAATTGGATTCCTTTTTTTATAACCACTTTTGGATTCGCGCATCAACCACCAGCTAATACCGCCAAATTTCCGCTATCTTGTTTCCAAACGGGAATTCTGTCTTCAAAATAGCAGTCAAATAATTCAGATTTTGTATAGGTTATACAGCCCTATGACGTCATGTCAAGTCACATCGATCGCAGATGAAACTCCACCGGCTAATGCCGGTGGTATCATTTTAGTTCAAGCCAAGCTTGCCCCATATCTTCGCGCCCTTGGTGCTCAATGTAGCGTTGTATCACTGCCTCATTGATACCAACAGTACTGACTAGCGTTGTATCACTGCCTCATTGATACCAACAGTACTGACAAAATACCCATCCGACCAAACACTTTCCGTGCCAAAATAACATTTTTTAAGAAACGGATACGTCTTCTTCAAATCTCGTGCTGTATTAGATTTAATTATACGCACAACACTACCCACACTCATCTTTGGTGGAATAGATACCAGAAGATGTATATGATCTTTGTCATGGTTTTGTTCAATGAACTCTATTTGTGGGTAGGTTTTGTTCAATGAACTCTATTTGTGGGTAGTGTTCATGAATTTCTCCTAGCCGTTTCTTAAAAAATCCATATACGCCAGCATTAAATATCTTCTTACAGTATTTTGTCACTATCACTATATGATAATGGCAGTGATACACGCAATTACTCTGTTTTCTATATATTACCTGTTCCATATCTTCTTTATAGCGCGAAGATATGGGTATGTCTACATCTACCTGCTTACGCAGGTAGTGTTACGTTCGAATCATAAAAACCTTTCCCTTTTGGGGAAGGTTTTTTTGTGCTTAAAGCCCGTGTGGGATTTGAACACATGAAAATGAAATTTAATCTTCTTTCCTACAAAATTATAAAATTATAACAAATCAGTATAATACCTCTTAGCCCAAATTCATACAATCGGACACTTTCGGACATCTTCGGACACTTTCGGACACTTTTGAGCTTGTTTATATCCTTATATATGTGTTTTAATATATGAGAAATGTTTTAGACTTCATAAGGAGAATATAGATGTTAGGAAAAACAAACGCAGTGAGTGCAAGCGGCGGTGGTAGCGGTGATATCGTGCAGGCCGTAAATCGCACCGGAAAGTTAATCCATTCCGGAGAAAAAGTTTGGATTGCTCCTCAAACTCAACAAAAAGGTAATGGCTTTCAGTTTTATGGCGGAGCAATAGCCTATTCAAGATTTTTAACTGATAACGATTGTAATTATATTCGTTATGGTACAGGGCTATATTTTTTAGGTAATGATGATTTAGAACCAATAAG
>CASDYX010000032.1 GCA_949286215.1 uncultured Pseudomonadota bacterium | reverse complement strand
CATACTTGATAGGATATATAAGCATCAATACCTCTATAAATTTACAGAGCCGATTTTGAATATATACAGTATAGCAAAAGTTATGATTTTAACAAGAAAAAATAAACACTTTTGTTTTTTTCAAATTGATTTTTCTCAGAACGAGAAATGGATTTTCATTTGCAATTATATTGGGGTTTGCTCATATTGTATGACCTATAAATTGGTGTGCATTACACTTCATGAGAATCTCACGGTGTTTAGTTATGTGTTGTTAAAAATTGAGAGGAAGACTCTCATTTTTTGAATGCGTTGTCAGAAAAAAAAGTTTTATTTGAAAGAGTATTGAAATTTCCCTAAGTTTGGCGCGCTTTGATATAGCCATTAATTTTAATGCCGCCTCGAAATCGACGCCAAAAACAACTGGCAGATGCAAGAGTTCAAAAAGCAAAACCAAAAGAAATTCTTCCACCACAACCTCAACGTGTTGACACGGACCTCTTTGTTTTGCAAACATTACAAGAAGGTTCAACATATACGAAGGAATCTCGCCGCTTTAACTCGGTTGGAATCGAAGTTCCTTCAGCAGACATTTTATCGAAAGCAACCAGTTATTGGGCAGAAAATTATTGATCGGGCAGAAGCTGATATGGCAAAATATAGGGAAAATGTCAATAAAATTGCATTCCTTGCCGGAGACAGTAGGTATTCCCATAGAACCCATGCAACACAAAATACATATTCAATTGTTGATAATCAGCAAGGAAAAGTAATTGCTATGTATAATACAATACAAAACGGGCGTAAAAGGGATGGTAACTTTGATGGTCCCTGTAACCAAATGGAAACTCAAGGCTTAAAGAAGTGTCTTGCACAAGTTTCATCGTTGCCAATTCAGAAAATGTATTTTGCGCATGATAATGATAATAGTTGCCGTAAGACGATTGATGGTGTCCGAAATGTGAATATCCAAGAACAACTTGACAGAAACCATGCTGTCAAATCTATAAGTTCACGATTTGATTCTTTTTCAAAAAAAGAAATCAAAGAATTCAACAACAAGAAGAAAGGGGCCCAGGAATTTGCTACTTCATTCATCAAAAGTGATGATGTTAAAGGTGCTGCTTCAAAGAAAGCAGTAAAATCTTTTATGAAAAAACGCCTCTAGAGGAGAATAATATAACTTTACTCGCCCCATAGACACTCAGGTACGGACACGGCATAAAAGCGGCAATGGAAGCAACGTTGAGAATATAGCCTTTGTTTTTCCTTTGCATGAGTTTGGCAAACTCAAGCGTTAAGGTCGTGAGTGTTTGGATATTTAAATCAACAAGGTTTTGCTCATCAAGAGTGGGTTGCTTAAGCGTTTCGCCATAAAGCCCGAATCCCGCGTTGTTGATTAAAACTTCGGGTTCAATCTGATCGCGTTTTAAATGACGGATAAGATTTCTTAAACAAACGGGATCGGTGAGATCGCCTGCTAAAGCCAATTGAACCTGAGGAATTTGCTCTCGCAAAGCGGCTAGGCGTGCTGTATCGCGAGCTGTAGCGACGAGCCGATAACCGCGAGCGGCCAAAAGCTCGCAAAATTGAATGCCCAAACCGCTGGTGGCTCCAGTCACGAGAGCCCAAGGCGCCTCTTTTTCAATAATTAACGACATACTTCAGAGACTTCCGGCAGCGTTACGACTTTCACAGTCCCGTCTTGTGCGTAGAGATTGTCCACAGCCGATTTAACCATGTAGGGCAAAATGTCATTGAAGCTATTGCAGGTGGCTTCATTTTTAACGACGGCGTTAAATACCGTAGTCGTTCGCGAGCCTTTCATTTCAACCAACTTCACATCGAGTTCGCGCATGTAAAGCTGCTGATTGTAGACGCGCGTGGCAAAAGCCACTTGAGGTCCGAATCCTGCATAAGGGCCGTGCCAATGTCTGTGGTGACCCCAGCCCCAACCAAAGCCTCCGCCCATATAAGTCACCGGAACGCTTTCTGAGCGTTGAATAATGCGGGAGGGTTTAACGGACCAATCGATGATCATGCGGTATTTTTCACCACTGCCGGCTTTGACTGTCTCCAAATGAGCTGCGGCCAGAACATTTTGCATGCTCGAAGCAATAGAGCGGTACGTTGCATCGTTTTTCTTAGAGCTGGATGCCGGAAGAATAGCGACAGTATCGCCCCAGTCGGGCATGGCGTGAAGTCCGGGATTCAAATCCGGCGTCATCGACAGTTTTGATGAAATAGCTACATTAGTCGAAACAGT
>CASDYX010000031.1 GCA_949286215.1 uncultured Pseudomonadota bacterium | reverse complement strand
AAACTCTTGTGTAAATCCTTGTGATTTAAGAACTGCTGTAATTAGCTCTTGTCCTGCTAATGCTAGTTGTTCTTATTTCTCAGATTGTTCATCTAAAATTCAATCTTGGAGCTGTAATTCTGGGTATAATAAGTCAGGTAATTCTTGTATTAATCCGTGTGATAACAGAACAGCTGTAATAAGTTACTGTCCATCACATGCAAATTGTTCTTATTTTTCAGATTGTTCTTCCAAGATTAGCTCTTGGAGCTGCAAATCTGGCTACAAAAAATCAGGAAATTCTTGCGTGTCTTCTGGCTCAGGTGGAAGTTCAGGAGGAAGTTCGGGATCATCTTGTTCTCCTAACGCTAAAAGTTGGTGTTATGCTAACGGCTATCGTCGGGTTCAATGTTCAATTCACCAACAAATGGATCTATGCCCCTGTGATCCAAGTTATGCAAGATGTCGTTGAGAAGCAAATTAAAGAGAGCCGAGAAAGCGGCTCTCTTTAATTATTATAAAAATTGAGCAACGGCTAGCAAAAAGGCTGCAGCCAAACATCCGGCAAACACATCATCAAGCATTACGCCCCAAGCATTTTTAATTTTGGTGTCAGCCCATTTAACCGGCCCCATTTTAACAATGTCAAATAAGCGGAATAATGCAAAACCGATAAGATAAAGATACCAATTTTCCCAAGAACCCATGAGCAAATTACCAACCAGTGCAAAACTGAGAGTTTGGCCTGCAACCTCATCAATCACCACCATTGAGGGATCTTTATTTTCTTGATTTTTTATGAGTTGGTGTGTCGCCCAAACTCCAATAAAAAAGACAATCACAGCAAAAGCTAAAATTCCTGCCGTACCATAAAAATAAGCAATACCTGCCGCAACCGGTACCGTACCCAAAGAACCAACCGTCCCCGGAGCCTTAGGAGATAGACCTAAGCCGAAATAGGTTGCTAAAATTTTTGCTAATTTTGCCATCTTCTTTACCTCTAAAAATCATAAAAACTGACACAAATCATAATGACTGAGCAAAATTTTGCAAACGAAAAGCATCAATTATTGACAAATAAAAGTTTTTAGCGTATTAATAGACAAAATTTTCTTATTGTGTAACTTAAAAAAATTATTGTCTTATGAAACTAACATTAGAAAACAAAATTGTTTTAGCATTTGGTAGTGCTAAAGTTGCGTTCAAAAAAGTGGGAAAAGAGTATCAAAAAGATACTGAAAATGCTAAAGAAAAAAATTGTCAAACCCTGAATTTCGGGGACAAAGCGCTGGCTTTTTTCCACTTTAATAAAGCAAAAAAAATGCTAGTCTCTCCCCAAGGGGATATCCTCATACTTAAAGATGAAACAAGCGGTACTTCATACATCTACGTGATGAACGAGGCGGAAGTTTACAATTTCGCCGTCAACGTTCCAACCTTAAAGTTCGAATTTCATTGCGGAGGAGGCGTCCTTTGTGCCGTGTACCAAACGTATAAGGCGTTATATTACGTTGGAGTGCACCATCAGCTATTCCTGTTTGGCGGTAATTTTCAAACAGTGGAAATTGCTGCGGATGACAAAATCTTTGTAACCGATTCCGCTCAAAGAAGTTGCACGTACCTTTATGATCGGTACATGCAGCAGATGCTGATTATCGGTTAGATAAAACAATAAAAAAAAAGAAGGAACTCTTTTGAGCTCCTTCTTTTTTTGTAAGTTAAAGGAAATTAAATTTTTCCTTCAAATGCATCGCGATACATTTGCTCAATTTCCTTAATCAGCGGATAACGTGGGTTAGCGCTGGTGCATTGGTCATCGAAGGCCAAAGTAGGCAGAGTTTCCATAGCTTTTTCAAATTCTTCTTTAGAAACGCCCCAATCTTTAATCGAAAGAGGAATATTAAGTTTCTTTTTCAAATCTTGAAGAGCTTTGATGAGGTTGTTTACTTTTTCCTCATCGGTTTTTCCGCCCAATCCGAGAGCATCTGCGAATTCAGCATAAGCCGCACGAGCATTTGGATATTGATATTGCGGGAAAATGCCTTGTTTAACCGGAGCTTCGGCAGAGTTATATTTAATAACCTGACAAATCAACAAAGCATTGGCAATACCATGAGGAACATGGAAATAAGCACCGAGCTTGTGAGCCATTGAGTGGCAAACACCCAAGAAAGCATTTGCAAAAGCCATACCGGCGATAGTAGCCGCATTATGAACTTTTTCTCTTGCTTTTGGATTAGCAGCACCTTCCGCATAAGAAGTCGGCAAATATTGATAAATGAGTTTACCGGCTTCTTTGGAAAGGGAACGAGTATAATCCGTTGCCATAACCGAAACCATAGATTCCAAAGCGTGTGTCATAACGTCAATACCTGAAGCGGCGCACAAACCTTTCGGCATTGTCAAAACCAAATCAGAGTCAACAATAGCCATTTTCGGTGTGAGGGCGTAATCGGCAATAGCGTATTTAACACCGGTGCTGTCATCAGTAATAATGGAGAACGGAGTAACTTCAGAACCAGTACCCGAAGTTGTCGGAATACAAACCATCGTAGCTTTTTCACCCAAAGGCGGAAATTCGAAAATACGTTTACGAATATCCATAAAGCGCATAGCCAAATCTTCAAACTTGAGTTCCGGATGTTCATACATCAACCACAAGATTTTAGCAGCATCCATTGGAGAACCGCCACCCAAAGCAATAATAGCATCTGGTTGGAAGGTGTTAACCATATTAATGGCAACATTAATTGTGCTCAAATCCGGATCAGGTTTAACATCGGAGAAAATACGATATTGAATACCTAATTCATCTAAGACATCGGTAATTTTCTTGGTATATCCCAAATCAAACAAAGGTTTATCAGTAACCAAGAAAGCTTTTTTGCGTCCTTTGAGCTCTTTTAATGCAAATTCCAAAGAGCCGGGTTTGAAATAAATTTTTTCAGGAACTTTGAACCACAACATATTTTCTTCGCGTAAAGCGACAGTCTTAATATTCATCAGATGTTTTACTCCTACGTTTTCACTGACAGAGTTACCGCCCCAAGAGCCACAACCCAGCGTCAGAGAAGGTTCAAGCCTAAAGTTATACAAGTCACCGATTGCACCTTGAGAAGATGGGCAGTTAATCAAAATACGACCCGTGTGCAATTTTTCACCAAAGGCTTTGATACGATCATTATTTGTTTGTGCTGTATAGAGGACAGAAGTATGTCCGGCACCGGCAAACAAAATCAACTTCTGAGCGATATCAGATGCTTCCTCAAAGTTTTTAGCTTTATACAGTCCCAAAACCGGAGAAAGTTTTTCAGCAGAGAAGGGTTCATCATGACCGATTTTAGATGTTTCACCAACCAAAGCTTTTGTTTCAACCGGAACCTTAACTCCGGCCATTTCGGCAATCTTATAAGCCGGTTGACCAACGATGGCTGAATTAAGTTTACCATCAATGAAAATAACATTGGAGAGTTTTTCTTTTTCTTTTGGAGAAAGGATATAAGCCCCTCTGTAAACCAATTCTTTTTTGACATCTTCATAAACATCTTTAACGCAAACGATAGATTGTTCAGAAGCACAAATCATACCATTATCAAATGTTTTACTCATCAAAATTGAGCTAACTGCCAGTTTAATATCTGCAGTTTCATCAATAACGGCAGGAGTGTTGCCTGCACCAACGCCCAAAGCAGGCTTTCCTGAAGAGTAGGCCGATTTAACCATTCCCGGACCACCGGTAGCCAAAATACAGTCAATTTTCGGGTGTTTCATAAGTTCTTGCGTGCGCAAAATAGTAGGCTCATCAATCCAACCGATAATGTTTTCCGGAGCACCGGCTTTAACTGCCTCTTCAAGCATTAAACGAGCTGCTTCAACGGTGCATTTTTTAGCTCTCGGGTGTGGAGAGAAAATAATACCGTTTCTGGTTTTCAAAGCAATCAAAGCTTTAAATATTGCGGTTGAAGTCGGGTTGGTTGTTGGAACAACACCGGCAATTACGCCCAAAGGTTCGGCAACTTTCAACACGCCATTAGCCTTATCTTCTTCTAAAACGCCGCAAGTTTTGGTATTTTTGAATTTGTTATAAATATATTCAGAAGCAAAGTGATTTTTAATAACCTTATCTTCCACAACGCCCATGCCGGTTTCTTCGACAGCTATTTTAGCTAATGGAATACGCAAAGAGCTAAGTTTAAGAGCAACGCGACGGAAAATATGGTCAACTTGTTCTTGGGAATAAGTTGCATAAATCTTCTGAGCTTCACTAACTTTATTGACCAATTCGTCAATATATTTCTGTTCTTTCAGGGTTTCATCTTCGAGAGCAGAAACGGTTTCTTTTTTTCTTAGTGCCATTTTCATCTCCACTATGATTTTTTATTCGTGAACATTCTAATTTCAAATAATTAATTATTTATTTAAAAATTACAAATATCATAAAACAAAATCTTTTTGGGGTGGCATTGACTAAACAACAAAAAAATGCTACTATAAAAGAAGAAAAAATGGTGCAATCATGCAAAATTCGATATTTTTAGATTTCTATTTTCAGCCTAAAGCGGTGTGTGTCTATAGTGTCAACCGCCCGTTCCTGTATGGGAACGGGAGCTTGAACCCTATGGATTAACAGCTTTCAGGTGGATTATGCAGAATGGTAAATTTGATATTATTAACGGAAAAACAAAACCTCTCTTTTTAAGATATTGTATCCCGAATGTATTGGGAATTTTAGCTTTGTCCTCAGCACAGCTGATTGACGCATTCTTTATTGGAAACTATGCCGGTGCCGAAGCTCTGGCCGCAATTAACATTGTTCTACCGGTCTTCTCACTCCTTATGGGATTAGGCATAATGTTGTGCACGGGCGGAAGCGTTATTTGTGCTAAGTTTATCGGTGAAAAGAATTACCAACAAGCGTCGTATATTTTCAGTAAAGTCATCTTTTGCAATATTATATTATGTCTCATCGTCACGTCGTTAGGCGTCTTGATGCCTCACCAAATTGTGGAGTTTTTGGGCGCAAATGAGGAATTGCGTCCTCTTTCGGCTGACTATTTGCAATATGTGGCAATATTCTTTACTTTCTTCTTAGGCTCTTACTGTTTATCAGTTTTTGCTCGTGTTGAGCAAAGACCGATTTTAGCCTTTGGAGCAATACTATTCGGAACTTGCGTAAATATCTTTTTAGATTGGCTGTTCATCTTTGAGTTTCACTTAGGCGTTATTGGAGCTGCTGTGGCAACAGGTATTTCACAAGCCACAACCTTCTTTATCATCTTTAGTCACTTTTTCTCAAAGCATTCAGGCCTGCGTCTTTATTTCCGAGGCTTGGGGCATTGGGGAGATTTGCTCAAAGCCTGCTATAACGGTGTTTCGGAATTGGTGGACGAATTTTCAATCGGTATCACCACATTTATCTTTAACCTGATAATGATTAAGCATTTAGGAACAGTAGGTGTTGCAGCATATACAGTTATTAACTACGCCTTGCTGTTTGGTACGCTTATTGCTTATGGTATCGGTGATTCGATTGTGCCGTTGATTAGTACTAACTATGGTGCAAAAAAATCATCTCGTATTGCCGGTTTTCTAAAACTATCGCTTATTAGTGGCGCTGGACTAGGCTTAGTATTGTTTGCAAGTTTACTCTTTGCTCCTGAAGTGGTTGTTAACTTCTTCTTAGGCGAACAAGAGTACGCCACTAAAAAATTGGCATTAGAGTTCATTGATTTACTGAAATGGGCTTTCTTATTTAGTTCTGTAAGTATTATCTTATCTGCTTACTTTACGGCAATTGAACGCCCGTTGGAGTCAGCTCTTGTGGCCTTATCTCGAAGTCTGGTCTTTCCGATATTGTTCTTAACGCTTATGCCTAAAATATTTGATATGGAAGGAGTCTTTATCAGTATTCCGATGGCAGAACTTGCAACGGTTGTAATAGCTTTAACCTTGTTGAGACGAAACGAGCCCAAGAGCTTGGTTGCAGCATAAAAATAAAAAGGTGTGATTTTGGTAATCACACCTTTTTATTTAGTGATAAGCTTTCAGCATGGATCTTACTTGTAAGAGCGTTTTTTCCAAATCAGATTCGTGTACGCCTTCAGCAATTTTTTTTGCCAAATAATAATTCAAGACGGTAAGCTCATTAATATCCAAGTTTTCAGGACTATTTTGAAGACTGTAATAGAGCTTATCAAAATCGAGCCAAGAAACATTGTTATTATGAGCCAACGCATCATAAAAAATTTCAACTATTTTCAGACGGTTCAAAATTTCCTCAGAGACTTTGTTCGTTTCAGCTTTTCTTTTGAACGGTCTTAGTTCATCTTGCAAAAAGTATAAATACTCTCGAGCCTCTCCGAAAGAGAGTGTGCAAGGATTAAAATCAAACTTTTGAATAATTGTTTGAATTCTGTTCATTTCACACAAAAATTAAAGTTAAACAATAGTAATAAAATCGAGGGCATTTTATGCAAAAAGAGTAAAATGTCCAGAGAAATTAACAACTTTTTTATAAAACTTTGATAAGTGACATAAAAAAGAAGGAGAAAAACATGAAATTATATATATTCCGCCACGGACAAACAGACGGCAATGTCAAAAACATTGTCCAAGGGGCAGGGGTTGATATTGAATTAAACGCATTAGGGCGTTCTCAAGCCGCTCAATTAGGAGAAAAATTACAATCCGAACATCTGGATGCAATTTATTGCAGCCCAATGAAGCGAGCTAAAGAAACCGCTAAAATAGTGGCGACGGCTTGCAACATTCCGGTCATCATTATGCAAGGATTAGAGGAAGTCCACTTTGGCGAAGCCGAAGGTATGCTCGCTGAAGAAGCTCACCAAAAATATGCCGATATTTTTAGCATTATTCATGATCCCTCCAATCCCAATTGGATGAATGTCCATGTTCCCGGAGGAGAAAGTGTCAAACAATCACTCGATAGAGGCAAAAGGACACTGGAGCATATAGTGATTGAGAGTCAAAGAAGATGCTATAAAACAATCGGCATTGCCACTCACGGAGCTTTGATGTTTAACCTCTATCAAGATATGTTCGGTCAAGACAGAAAATTTGACAATTGCGAATATTTTACAATCGAAATGTAAAAGCATAAAAAAGAGAGCCTTAAAAAAATAGGCTCTTTTTTTATGATAAAAATCAAACTAGAAAGCGTAAGTTAAGCCTGCATTGATAGAGTAGGTGTCATCATCTTCAACATAGCTGTTTCCTTCCAAATAGAAGTTGAACTTACCACGCTTGTAGTCAAAGCGAGCAGACAAGACAGCTCTGTCTTTTTGAGCCTCATAGCTATCCATTTGATAAGAACCAATCAATCCGACAACTCCGGCTTTAGGAGCTTGGTATGGGTTGTTAAATTCATGATAATAGGTTCCGCCCAAACGAATTTTGAGTTCATCTTCTCCGGTTAAGCTAAAGCTCTTCTTAGCATATAAGCCTAAGCCACCTTCAACCGATACATTATTATTGCTTTCAATACGAATATTTTCTTTTGTACGATTTTGGTAGAAACCTAAGACATTAAATTCAGCAACAGGCTCCAATGTAACAATACCCATATCTACATCATGACGAACTTCGTTGTTGATGCCATAGTAATAGTTTCTGGTATCAGCTTTGTATTCTTTGCCTTGAGCATAACGAGTATATTCACCCCAACCCATACCAATTTTAGGCATTGATAAGAATTGAGTATTACCGGCTTCAAATAACAACGGGGTCATAATCTGAGCTATAATTTCATTCCGCTCTGAGCCGTTATCATAATCACTATCGTATTTTGTGAAACTTGCACCAATTCCATAGCGGAAGTTTTCATTATATTTACGATCCCAAAGGGCATATCCGCTGTGAGCTTCATCTTCGTAACCGCTCAAACCATTGTTTCCATCTTGCTCACGATCAAAGAAATCGTAGCCAATGGTTGTTCTTGTTTCAGCTTCATCAGCATTATTAAAGACAGCACTGTTAATTTGGCGGTTAACATTACGCATAATGTCCATATTTTGCTTAGCAAAGTTAGGAATTAAGTCTAAACCCAGACCTTCTTGAACAGCGCGGTTAAATTCCTCTTGGCTAGATGCAACAATCATACCGTCATAAATTGAGTTGCGAATAGCATAGTTTGTTTCCAAATAAGCTGCTTGAGAGGCGTTGCTAACCAACTTATCAAAACCAACTCTGTTATAGACAATATTTTGTTTTTGATTATGGTCAGTATCAGATGAGCTATCAGCACTATCCAATTCATCAGAAGTTTCAGTATCTGTCACTTCGTTAGTTTCTTCGGTACTGTTTTGGAAAGAAACATCCCACATCGGCGATTTTGACATTAAAGCCACATCAATTTTATTTGCAGCCAATGCATTTTCGTTAACATAGACATCTTTTTGTCCTTGAGCTAACATCGCACTATCACTTGTAACATATAAATTACCGGTAATACTATCGGCCGCTTCCATCTTTCCGGTAGAAGTTAAAACAACCTCTCCGTCACCCATCTCATTTAATGCGAATGAAGATGCGCTTACCATCGTACCACTATTTACCAATTTAGCATTTTGCGCTAGATAAATAAATTTATTATTGCAACTATCTTCAGATTCGCAAATAGTAACATCACCTGATGATGTATCGGCCGTAATAGTCCCTGATTGTGTTGCTCCACCGGCAAATACAATCTTTCCGGAAGCGTTGTTATAGAAGTTTGAACCAGAGCCAACATAAATACCAATACCTTGCGCTCCCGAAGTCATATTAATTGTTCCGGCATTTTCAACCGAACCGCCATTGACAGCTTTCATACCATATGCCGTTGATGAAGTTGTATTAATATTGATTGTTCCAAGGTTAACAGCCTGAGCTCCTACACCATCAGCATACATACCAACACCATTTGAGCCAGAAATATTGATGACACCGTCTGCCAAGTTGGTTACTTTTGCTGTTGCTCCGGTAGAGGAGGCGACCATACCTTTACCATTACTGCTTGTGACATTGATTGTTTCACTGTTTTGAGCAGTCGAACCTGCATTCGCTTGCATTGCAGCGTTAGTTCCTGCGTATGTAATTGTTTTACTATTGGTAACCGAACCACCGTTTTGCGCAAGCATAGCATATCCACTACCACCTTGTACATCAATGGTTCCATTGTTGGTAGCTTGCGCAACAGCTCCGTTTGCAATCATACCTGATCCACTGCTTCCTGTAACAGTAATCGTTCCACTGTTTTGAGCCGTCGAACCTGCATTGGCTTGCATCGCAGCACCAGTACCGTTAAATGAAAGGCTACCTTGGTTATTTGCGCTTCCTCCATTTTCAGCCAACATCAGGTATTGAGACGTTGTACTTCCTGAAATCTTACCAGTTGAGCCGTTTGTAATTTTTCCGCCATTTGCATGCATAGCTAGAGTATTTGCGGTTGTTGCCGTGATAGTTCCGTTGTTTGTGGCATTTCCACCGGTATTGGCAACCATTCCTTCAGCACCACTCGTGTTTAAGTTAATGTTTTTTCCGTTGGTAACGTTTCCTCCATCTGCAAACATTCCGATGCC
>CASDYX010000030.1 GCA_949286215.1 uncultured Pseudomonadota bacterium | reverse complement strand
TGGAGCTGGTGCAACTTCCTCTACCATAACAGGCTCAGCTACCGGTTCTGGAGCTGGTGCAACTTCCTCTACCATAACAGGCTCAGCTACCGGTTCTGGAGCTGGTGCAACCTCTTCTGCCATCACAGGCTCAACTACCGGCTCTGGTGCTGGTGCAACATCTTCGGCCATCACTGGCTCAACTACCGGCTCTGGCGCTGGCGCAACCTCTTCTGCCATCACTGGCTCAACTACCGGCTCTGGCGCTGGCGCAACCTCTTCTGCCATCACAGGCTCACTTTCTAATTGTTCCGAATAATTTTCTTGTTTTGCTACAGTTTCTTCAGAACGCAATTCTGCAATATCTTTTTCTCCGGCCTGAAGCTCAATGGAAAAATCCTCCACATTTTGCTCTGCTAAACTACTTCCTAATTTCTGTGTATTTTCTTCCACATCATCCAAATGCAAATCCGGAGCTGGAGTTCCGAATAATTCTTTTTCAAATTCATCATCAAAAGCTTCATCTTCATGTTGAGAATTAACATTTGGCAAAGGAGAATCATCGTCTAATATTTCATCCAGATGAGCAGATTCGCTACGCGGCTCGCTCAAAAAATCAGGCATTTTCAAATCTTCAACCTGATTATCTTCAGCCAACTCTTCAAATTTTGGCAGATTTTCATCTTCTTTCCACTCTCCCGAAGGAGTTTCAATTTCAAAATGCGGTTCTTCAACAATTTCACCTTGAGAAGCAAGCGGTTCTTCTACCGGCTCATACACAACTTTTTCAGCCACATTATCTGTATCATTTTGCAAAAACTGAGGAATATTTTCTTGAGATAAACTATTTTGTTCCTCACTTACTGCATCCGTTGTTTGAGATGAAACATTTTCTTCTTCGCTAAATACTTGCGCGCCCTCTTGTCCCTCATCCTCAACCGGAACTTCAACATATTCATACTCATATTCCGCACCTTCGGGCAATTCTTCACCCTCAGCTAATTCAATATATTCATACTCATATTCATCCTCAGCCGGAGCAATCGTTGCATTATTCACTTGAGAATTAGTTTCATCCACCATGTTCTTTTCCTTTTGAAATCAAAACTTAAAAAACATTATAAACAGATTCTCTTAACATCGATTTAACAATTAAAAAGAGCATCAAAATAAAATTTGATGCTCTTAAAGATATAGGTTAATAGCTCGCAAATTCCAGCATAATGCTCAGCCCAACCAGGCCATAAATTTACGAATTTGCGTGCTATAAGGGAATAGAAATGAGAACCCTCAAGCCTCCTATAGGACTATCCTGGAGTTCAATCGTACCTCCATGAGAAGTTATCACATCTTTGGCAATAGCCAATCCCAAACCGACACCACCGGTTTCTTTATTACGAGATTCATCCAAGCGATAAAATGCTTTGAATACTTCCTCTCGTTTATCTTTAGGAATTCCCGGACCGTCATCGTCAACCACAATTTCCATTTTACGGTTATTGCTTTCCAAATCAACCGAAACCGTTTTACCATATTTGAAAGCATTACCGATAACATTTGTTAAAGCCCGTTTCAGAGCTTGTTCGCGCCCTTGAATAGCGCTGACTTGGTCATTGGTCTTATAACGAATCATGGCATTTTGGTTACGGAATTTATTCAAAACGCTCATAATCAATTCGTTCATATCAACGAAAGTCGCCTTTTCTCCACCTTCTCCGCTGACAAAAGACAAATATCCATCGAGCATTTTTTCCATTTCATCAATATCAGAGAGCAAATCTTTTTGCTCTTGCGGATCAGGCAACATAGTTGCTTGCAACTTCATACGGGTCAAAGGAGTTCTCAAATCATGAGAAACACCGGCTAACATTTGTGTTCTCTCACTGATTTGTCTTTGAATACGTTCTTTCATTTTAATAAAAGCAATCGCCGCTTTTCTAACCTCAGAAGAGCCATAAGGTTTAAAGTCTTTATTATCAATACCTTTACCAAAATCCTCAGCCACTTGAGCCAATTCGGCAATAGAACGAACTTGAATACGCAAGAACATCACGGCAACCAAGAACAACAATAAAGAGGTACCAATCATCCAAGCCACAAAACCAAAAATAGAAGTAGAGAAAATATTCTTTGACGAAGTCTCAAACTTAAACAACCGTTTTGGAGTATCCACAAACACGGTTAAATTTCTGTCACCTTCTTTTCCCATATAAATTGTTGTCACATATTCCGGAAAAGTACGATTTAATTCTTTCTCCAAAAAACCGGTTACGAGTTCGTTATTTCTACTAACCTTATTAATGATACGGTGCTTATCTTTGTTCAAATAAACACTAACCGTCATATCCAAAGTATCACTCGTGACTTTTTTAATTTCTTGCAGTTTATCTGGAGATTTATCAATCAGTTGCATGACAAAGGACATATCTGAAGTCAAATTATTTGATAATCTTTTACCGACACGTCCCCATGTTCCGTCAAAGAAAGCAACAATTGAAACCACTTGCACCACAATCAATGGAATAAAAATCAATAACATCGTGCGGAAGAACAAAGTTTTTGGCAAAAACTTTAATTTCAAATAGCGCAGAGTATTATCGATTTTTTCAGGAAATTTAATTCGCATTTATTTACTCCTAAAATCAATAACTGGAGACAGTTTAGAATCATTTCTCAACAAATTCCAGCAAAATAATCTCCCTTAAACAAACGAAAAGTTACAAAGTACTACAAAAAAACTCAGCCCTAAGGCTGAGTAAAAATTTTTAATCCGAAAGAAGCATATACCCCTTGCCTCTCACTGTCTGTAAATAGCGCGGATTTTTTGAATCTTGCTCAATTTTTTTACGCAAGCGCGTAATTTGCACATCAATTGAACGAGGGCTCTGTCCTGCTCCCAAAATCTCGGCCAACTTCTCGCGAGAAAATACCTGACCTGATTTTTCACCCAAGACGGAGAGTAAAAGTTGTTCCACCGGCGTAATATGGACAATCTGATTTTGTTTGGTCAACAACTCTTTCTTATCCAAATCATAGGTGCACAATCCCAAATCCAACACCTGCTTTTTAGCCGTACTATCTTTAGGTGTGCGTTTCAAAATATTTTTAATACGCAAAACAAGTTCTTTAGGCTCAAAGGGTTTGGGCAAATAATCATCAGCCCCAATTTCAAGACCGGCGATTCTATCAGCCGTTTCCCCCATTGCCGTCAGCAAAATCACAGGAACCATACTTTCCTGACGCAATTTTTTTAAGAACTCCAAGCCGGTTTCATGGGGCATCATAATATCGACAATCAACAAATCAAATTGATAGTCTTTTAAGCGCTCTCTTGCATCATCAGCATCTTTCGCCACCGAAACAAAAAAATCACTTTCACGCAAAAAACGCTGTAAGAGCGAGCGTAAACGAGTATCATCGTCCACTACTAAAATATGTGCTTTTGTATCACTCATTTCACTCGCTCTACACAGTTTTTATTTTGCTGATTTAGCTTCTTTTTTAGCAGACTTTTGAGTTTTAGCCGCTTTTTTTGCCACTTTGGCAACAGCTCTTTTCTTGGCAATTTTTTTGCCGGTTTTAGCTACTACCTTTTTAGCCTTTTTTACAACGGCTTCAATTTCAGCCACAGCTTCTTTCATATCCGCCAATTTAGGATTTTTCTCAGCCTCGATAGACTTAACATAATCCAAACTTTTTTGAAAATATTGATAACCGGTAACAAAAGTCAAAACAGCGGCAATCCACAATAAAATCACACCCAAATCATGGAACATATATCCCACCAAAATCATGGATAAAGCCGTCATTTGGAAACCGGTTTTCCACTTAGCCAAGCGAGTAACCGGCATACCGACATGAACTTCGGCCAAAAATTCTCTTAAACCTGAAACCAAAATTTCACGACACAAAATCACAATCACCGGAATAAAGTTGATAGGATGAACCATATTATCTGCCAAAATAACGATTAAAGCAGAAGCCACCAACAACTTATCGGCAATTGGATCGAGCAAACGCCCGAAAGCCGAAGTCTCATTACGGCTTCTTGCCAGATAGCCGTCAAAATAGTCAGTAATGGAAGCAATGATAAACAGCACTGCCGCCAACATCGACCAAACAGCCGTATGAATATAAATTGATAAGAAAATAACCGGAATCACCAAGATTCTGGAAATTGTAAGCAAATTAGGCAAACTATACATTATTGTCCTCTCAATTATTTAACAAAATTTTGTCTTATGGTATGTCAGAAATTTCAATTATGGAAGTAATTATAAATCTTTTCCGCTGTTTTTTTACTAATTCCTTCCACTTTTTCAATATCTTTGGGTAAAGCCTGAGAAATTGCCTCAACCGAACCGAAATGATTGAGCAAATCACGCTTTCTTTTAGCCCCGATTCCGTCCACTTCATCAAGCCTTGATTTAGTAATGGATTTAGCACGTTTTTTACGGTGTGTACCGATTGCAAAACGGTGCGCCTCATCACGCAAATTTTGCAAATAAAAAGCAATAGCCGATTGGTAAGGCAAAGCAAAACTCTCTTTACCCACTTGGTGATAAAACTCTTTACCTGCATTTCTATCCGGACCTTTAGAAATTGCAATAATTGCAATACCGGACAAATCATAGTCTTTTAATGCCTCATGCACGGCATGGAGTTGCCCCAAACCACCATCAAGCAAAATCACATCGGGACGATTTTCATCACTCATTCGCTCAAAGCGTCTGGTCAAAACTTCCTTCATCATTGCAAAGTCATCATTGGTAATATCGGGATTTTTAATATTAAAAGTGCGATAACTTTTTTTATCAAACCCATCAGGTGTTGCCACCACCATAGCACCGATTGCATAGCTGCCCTGAATATGAGAGTTATCATAAATTTCGATTCTCTTAGGCAAACGCGGCAAATCAAATACTCTGGCCATTTCTTCCAAGTTAGCCTTAACGGATGCCTCCATTGCTACTTTTCTGTCAATAGATGCATAAGCATTGTTTAATGCCGTTTGGATTAACTTGGCTTTTGGACCTTTTTGATAGGTGTTGATATGGGCTGACAAAGCCTCTTCCAAAAACTCTTTATTTTCCAGCTCCATAGAAAGCACAATTTCTTTAGGCGGCACATGCTCACCATAAAAGCTACTCAAAAATGCTTCCAAAATTTCCCCGTCTTCAGCATCTTGAATTTGTTTAGGAAAATAAGGGACATTGCCGCAATTTTGCCCGGAGCGAATAAAAAACACCTGAATACAAACCATATTTCCTTTTCGGGCCAACGCCACAAAGTCGCAAGAATTAATATTGGCATATTCAACCATCGTACCGTTTTGCACATTAGTCAGAGCTCTGATTCTGTCTCTCAAAACAACTGCTTTTTCAAACTCCAGATTATCGCTTGCTTCTTGCATTTTTTGCGATAATTCTTCTTGAATTTTGGTATTTTTACCATCCAAAAAATCAACCGCTTCCCGCACCAATTTATGATAATCTTCGCGTGAAATTTTTCCAACACAAGGAGCCGAACAGCGCTTTATTTGATATTGCAAGCAAGGTCTCTCACGGTTATGAAAAACATAATCCTGGCACGAACGCAGCAAAAAGGCTTTTTGCACGGTATCTAAGACATTATTAACCGCCAACACACTGGCAAAAGGCCCAAAATATTTGCTCTTATCATTACGTTTACCGCGATATTTGCGCAAAGCCGGAAAATCCGATTCGACATCAATCACCAAATGCGGAAAAGTTTTATCATCTTTTAGTAAGATATTGTATTTGGGCTCGAGTTTTTTAATCAACTCATTTTCCAAGAGTAAGGCTTTAGCCTCATTTTCAACAATAATAAATTCCATGCGATGGATTTCGGAGACCATTCTTTGCAGTCTGACCGGAAGTTTATTAATATGAGAATAAGCCACAATTCTTTTCTTGATATTTTTGGCTTTACCGACATAGAGAACTTTTTCATTTTCATCAATCATCCGATAGACCCCGGGTTTCTCCGGAGCTACTTTGATATGACGTTTCAAGTTTTCCAATCCTCTTTGGATATTTCCCATATTTTACCCTTTTCTGCTGTTTGAGCTAAAGTATAATCATTTTTTTAATGAAGTGTTAGCAAATTTATGGTATAATCCCAAAATAGAGTGAAAAAAAGACGATACAAGTCTAAGGAGGGAAAGATGTCAGAATTAGGAGCGATTAGTCAATATGCGTTGGCTGTGCAACAAATGCAAATGTCCCTAATGAAGAATCAAGTTGAAATGCAGCAGCAAGCTGTAGAGATATTGCTTGGAGGCACTGATGACAGATCGGTATCTCCCTCCCCCACCACCGGCGTAAATGTCGATAAAACCATTTAAGACTAAAACATCCTCAGGTTAAGCTGAGGATGTTTTAGTAAATCAACAAAAATTAAAAAGCTAGAACCGGACGAACATAGTAGTAGCCGTAGTTGTAGTTCTTATTGACGATGTTCCTAATACCGTCACTCATACGCAATAGCCACGCATTGCCGTTATTGCTCTCGGTAGAGGACCAATACCAATTTTTCGTCAATTGACTAGCGCCTACCGAGCTCAACAATGTCAATGTACTGTTTATAGCGCTCTTAAAGCTATAGATGGTATTTAAATCTCTCATACTCGGCAAAAACCATTTTCCTTGTCTGCAAAAATCTTTACTACAGCCGCTTACTTGATAGCTGTTTACCGCATTCGCGGCATAGGTTGTCCCATCACAGGTACTCGCTAATATCGCATCTGTATTCGCTCTGCCATCTGTTCCACATGTGATAACATTAATGCCATACATACAATTCTCCAAATTCGGCGTATCACACTGATAACTTGACCAATACATACTCTCAGCTCCCGCACTGCCATTTTTCTTTACATCAGTCAAAGCGATTGCCAAGCGATTTGCAACATCAAAAACTACGCCGATTGGTGTAAGTTTGGGCTCTAATTCATTAACACTAATCGCACAAGTTCCATCTCCATACAAAATATCGCCAACATATTGACAAGCACGAGATTTAATCGCCTGTACACAAGAATTACCTGACTTATTATACCCAGAATTACAGCTCCAAGATTGGATTTTAGATTTACAATCTGAAAAATAAGAACAGGTTGCATTCGCCGGGCAAGAGCTAATTACGGCCGTTCTTAAATCACAAGGGTTAATACAAGAGTTGCCTGATTTTACAAAACCTGACTTACAACTCCAAGACTGAACTTTTGACTTACAATCCGCAAAATAAGTGCAGTTTGCATTCGCCGGACATGAGGCAATCACGGCTGTGTGATTACGACAGTTATCTGTATAAGCCTTTTCACATTTTGATGAGCAACAGTCAAAATATTTTTCACAACCATACGGTGTTGCAACACTTGT
This sequence comes from uncultured Pseudomonadota bacterium, assembly GCA_949286215.1. Classification (GTDB taxonomy): domain Bacteria; phylum Pseudomonadota; class Alphaproteobacteria; order RF32; family CAG-239; genus Scatocola. The sequence goes on along the minus strand of CASDYX010000030.1, from coordinate 3,435 downwards.
TTTCAAATGACAGCAATCCGTATAAGGGGTTTTACAAATACTGTTACAAGGAGATGCATAATATTCTTTACATCCCCATTGTCCGTTATTTGAGTTCGGACAAACACAAGTCGCATATCTTGTACCGCTATCATCCGTGCAAGAGCTTCCTTTTATTTGCGGGTCATTACACGATGCATAAGGATAAGTTTTAGTATCACAATAGCAACGATATTTGCCGCCGCACATATCAGAACTGAGTTTACGCGGGTTGGAGCATTGCGACGGTGAATATTTATAAGTTACATCACAACATCTGTCATAAATTGCATCATTATAAGGGCAAGCACTATTAAATAAACCTGACGCGCAAGAGGTTACCGAATATCCCAGCCGTTTACAACTTTCACCCGATGGGTCTGAAAAGTCATTATTCTTGGCGTCATCATTACCAAAGTCTGTTCCTTGATCACTCACAATAAAGTGAACCCCTGCCGTCTGATAGTTTGCACGATTAGGCAAGCCTATTGCTAGGCTTGCCCTTGACAAAGGTTCAAAGGTTTGGTTTTGACAAGTTCTTACGAAGTGTACGTATGTAGAGACAGCCTCTTGCGACTGTTCTTGAACACTCTTTGCTCTTACCCCACCCAATCCGGTTAGAGTAAGTAAGGATACTCCTATCACAAGCTGCTTTCTCATAATATACCTCTTTATAACTGAACCCTATCACGTTATAATTTAGCATATCATGAGAGCGATGTCAAATAATTTTAAAATAAAGATTTTATTTTGGCTAATTTAGATACCCATTTAATATAATGGGTTACTTTTATAGCCATTTGCATCAATTATTGTTTAAGTTGTTGTTCAAAATTTTCTGCAGATTGATAATCACTATCATCTCCGCCAAATGACCAAAAACTAATAAAAGCCATCATCAACAGGGAGCTCACTACTAATTTCAACCCTGATAACACGGCATTTGAAGCTGTCCTTTTAGTATCAATAGTCAAACCGCCTCTGCGATAAGCAGGCCGAACCGCAAAATTATAAACAATCGCCAGCATCAAAGCCAAAGCATAAAATCGATAATCAAAATAAACTGCCGTCACTTGCTCATAGCTCAAGTTAAAATAAAAGAAACCACCTAAAACCAAACCCAGCAAGACAAATGGATCGAGCAAAATCCCAGAAGTAAATAATGCTTGAATTCCTTTAAGCATCTTTACTCCATACACGACGGCTCAAAACATTAGAATCATTTTTGTAAGGATTCGGCCAAACACAACGTGCTTTAGCTGATTGAACCAATTCTCCGTTACGATAGCGAGTCGTAGCTAACAAAGCCAAATTTCCTTTACGAACGACCACACGAGAAGGTGCCACAACTTTGTTTTTATACCAATCCAAATTTTCCAATGCTTTTTGCATAATATCCTCCTTTCGGGTAGCCTAAATTAGGTATAATTTACGCCCGAAAAGTAAATAAAAACTTAAGACCAAGAGTTATCACTTTGTTATACCGATTTTTTTGCCTCAAAGCCGGCTGATTTTTCCAATACTGCCACAGCTTCTGCATTAACTTTTTCGGCTAAAGCAACATCATCACTCCAAACCCAAACTTGAATTTTAGGTTCAGTTCCGGACTTACGCACCAAGACCTTACCTTTACCTTGGATTTCTTGTTCAGCTTGTTTGATTGCTTGTTGAAAATCAGAGTTTTCAAAGGCTTTAAGCATTTCTTCTTTAGATTTAAACTTGCTGTCAACACGTTTTCTAAACATTGGCAAGAACAAAGGAAACAGCTCACTCATTTTTTTAGAGCTTTTGAGCAAACCCTGAGAAAGCACGAGGGCAGCCACCATAGCATCACCGGTTTTACCGAAATCAGACAACACCATATGCCCCGATTCTTCCCCACCGAGGTTTGAGCCGTTCTTTTTCATCTCATCAATAACAAATCTTTCCCCCACACCGGAGCGAACACATTTAATACCCAATGAGTCAAAAAATCTATCCAAAGCCGGATTAGAAACGATTGTCGCCACCACGGTATTGTTTGCCAAACGATTCTCGTCTTTCAAGCATTTTCCTAAGAAAGCAATAATTTGGTCACCATCCAGACGGTTGCCCAATTCATCACAAACAATAATTCTATCCCCGTCTCCATCAACGGCAATCCCTAAATGAGCATGAGAGTTACGAACTGTTTCAATCATTTTTTCAGTATGTTGTGACCCACAATTGAGGTTAATATTTTTACCATTAGGCTCATTACCAATCACAATCACACCGGCACCCAAGCTCTTAAAAACTTCTGGCATAATTTTAGAAAACACCCCGTTAGCGCAATCAAGCACCACACGCAAACCTGACAGCGGTTGTTCACCTTGTACGGCATTTAAGGCCTTATCAACATAACCGACAACAGCATCAGGAATCACTTCTGAACTTCCTATTTCATCAGGATTGAGCGTAAAGTTATCTGCACTGATTGCCGCTTCAATTTTGGCGGTGTCTTCATCGGAAAATTTATCCCCTTGAGCATTAATCAGCTTAATACCATTATCTTGAAACGGGTTATGCGAAGCTGTAATCATCACACTCATATCCACATCCAATGATGGCGTCAGCATCGTAATGGCAGGAGTAGGAATAACGCCCAGTTTAAGCACATCCACACCTTTTGCATTAAAACCGGCACAAAGTGCTGCCTCTAACATTTCACCGGAAATTCGGGTATCTCTGGCGATAGCGACTTTCTTTTTATTTGTGCAAATCAATTCACCGGCGGCCATACCCAGCTTCAAAGCAAAATCAACCGTCATCGGATAAACATTTGCCACACCACGCACACCATCCGTACCAAATAATTTATTTCCCATATTAAACTCCTGCATTAAAAAAATTCACAATAAAAGTATCATAAACGACACATTCAAAACTACAAGCTAAAATCCAAGATATTAACCTCAACAAATATTCTGAAATATTACAACATAAAAAGACGGAGACATGTGTCCCCGTCAAATAAGTTTTCCCAATTTGCCCTCGACAGATAATGCAGAGAGTATCGCGGTGTCTGAGCACAAGCGCCCGTGTAGTCAATTTTTGCGGTCAAGCGTGCAGCGTTTGAAAAGGACGTAGAATGAGGCGATAAGCCTATGCAAAAAAAGACGGAAACATAAGTCCCCGTCAGATAGGCCGTCAATTCTTGCCATCAAACACGCTGTGTTTGAAAAGGACGTAGAATGAGGCGATTAGTAGGAGCCAAAGGAAAAAGTACCGGAGTGTACAAAGAAGTACATGAGGACACTTTTTTCTTGCAGCGACACACTAATCGCCCATTATCCGTCCTTTGCTAGAAGGCGTAGTTCAAACCGGCATTAATCGACGCATTCTTGTAGTCACTGCCAAAGGTATAAGCTGCAAAGAGATAAGCACTCCAGCTTTCAT
>CASDYX010000029.1 GCA_949286215.1 uncultured Pseudomonadota bacterium | reverse complement strand
AATTATCCAAAATGCGTTGTTTGCGGAAATAACTATCCAATTCGTTATCATAACGGCTGGCAACACGAGCTCTGTCTTTGAGTTCTTGATCAAATACCGTTAATTTTTGCAACAAAACGGCAGCTTGGAAAGTATTCATACGACCTGTAATACCCAAGCGAACATTATCATAGTGATCTTCTGGGCTCATACCATGAACACGGCAAGATTTAACCAATTCATTTTCTTCTTCAGAATTTGTAAATACAGCACCGCCATCACCATAGCAAGCCAACGGTTTTGTCGGATAGAAAGAAGTAGCAGACATATCGGCAATAGAACCTGCTTTTTTGCCTTTATAAACAGAACCATAAGATTGGCAAGAGTCAGACAAAACTTTCATACCGTTTTTGTGAGCAATTTCAATAATTGCATCATAATCACAAGGAGAACCGAAGATATCAACGGCAACAACAGCTTTCAAATTGAGTTTGCCTTCTTTTTTAACTTCTTCAATAGCTTTTTCCAAATCTTTCGGATTCATATTGTAGGTTTCAGGATCAGAATCAACAAAAATCGGAGTAGCACCGAGCAAAACCGGAGCCTCAGCAGAAGCAACGAAAGTGAAAGAAGAAACGAATACGGCATCACCTTGTTTAACTCCCCAAGCCATCAAAGCTAAGGTCAAGGCATCAGTACCGGAACCGCAAGTAGCAGAAAATTTAGTTCCGGAATAAGCAGCCAATTTTTGGTCTAACTCACGAGTTTCCGGACCTTGAGCATAACCGCCATGATTCAAAATAGTCTTAAAAGCATCTAAGAATTTTTCTTGACCGATAACTTTTTGAGAAGTAGCGCAGTCAAACAAGTTTAAAGGTTTTGCAGGTTTACTAGTCATTTTCATTTGTCCTTCATAAAGTTTTTAACTGTGAAGGATACTATGACAATTTTTTTAGAAAAGCAAAACACAAAAGGTTACGTCTTTGTAACAAACTCACAAAGGAAAAGTCACCAAACAAGAGACCACATTTTCATCATCAATTTGGTGCACATAAAAGCCCAAAGACTTTGTATCGGCCACAATATTATCCACTAGCGTGAAGTCATACTTGGCTCGCCAATTCACACTTGGAGCCACGACCACCGGAACCCCGTTGATATTCCCTGTCACGGGATTATGCAAATGCCCGCAAGCCACGAGTTTTATAGAAGTTTTATATTGGTTGACGATTCTCTTAAAATCCTCATACCAAGAGGGTTTTCTGTTATCAAAAGTATGAGAACGCCAATCAAACGGAAATTGATGCACCAAAATCATCACCGGCTTTTGAGAATTATTTTCTTTGAGTCTTTGCTCCAACCAAGCTAATTTTTCGGCACTCATTTCACCATTCATAACACCTTGTTTATAAGTATCAAGAGCTAAAATTTTAACCTCAAGATCATTCACTTCGTATTGAAGGCCAATTTTCTCCTCTCCTCTTGGATGAAGAGGACGATAAAGTTCTAACGCATTTTGAAGATTTTGTGTTCCGTCTTTGTTGCCCGTAATTACAAAATAAGGATACTTCAGCAAATTAAGCAGTTCGAAAGCGGTTTTATAATCTTGTTTAGAATTACCGTGAACGATATCCCCCGTAACAATAACACAATCAAAATCGACTTCAAAATTATTGAGTACATCAACCATTTTTTGCAAATTTTGCGTACCGTTTTTGGTCGTATCACCAATATGCAAATCTGAAATATGAGCAACCAACATAACTCTTTCTCCTACAACTTTCCTAATATACATTTCAAACTATTAACCATTTAATAATAAATATATTGATTTCAAAAAAAATAATGCTATATTTTGGACAATTATTAACTAAAAAAACTGCCAAGAAAGGAAATTCCGTGCAGAAAAAAGTTTTGTTTGTATGTATGCTGTCGTTTATGATGTTGACCACAGCATCTTGTACCACCTCCCGTTCCGCAATTACAGACGAACATGACCAAACCGATACCTTTGAAGGGTATAACCGTGCAATGTTCAAATTCAACTACGAGTTTGATAAATATATCTTAAAACCCTTAGCTGAAGGATATCGAGATATCACCACCCCATACATTCGCAGAAGAGTTTCCACGGCAATTGCCAACTTAAAAGAACCGCTTTATGCCACCAACAACCTTCTTCAAGGTGAATTCAAAAACAGCGGTATCAGCATTTTTCGTTTTGCCATCAACTCTACATTGGGTTTAGCCGGCATGTATGACGTCGCTGAAGGCTGGGGTTTTCCACGCAAGCAAGCCGGTTTTGATTCAACCTTAGCCAAATGGTGCGTTAAAGACGGTCCATACCTCATTTTGCCGATTTTTGGTCCGAGTACACCGCGTGCTGCCGTTTCCTTAGCTTTAGATTCAGCATTTAATCCGCTGTATTGGGCAACCTATAACGATGCCAACATAAAAGATAAAGTCATGTACTCATACGCCGTTGTATCAGGAGTTGCCACACGTGAATCCGTTATGGATGTTTGGAACGATCTTGAGAGCAATTCAGTAGATTTCTACGCAGCCATGCGTTCGGCATATCTGCAAAATCGTGGACAAATGGGTTGCTACAATGACGTTAAAGAGAACGCTCAAGCATCTTATGACTTCGACTTTGGTCTTGAAGATGAAGACGAAATTTATAATGAAATGGAAACCAAATAATAATTGGAGTAACGACTAATGAAAAAAACTTTTCTTATGATTTTGGCAGCTGCTTTATTTATGCACACAGCACCTGTTCAGGCCGCTGTTGATGCTCAAAAAGCTGAAACTTTTGTTGTCCAAGTCACCGAAAATGGTATTGAAGACATCATCAATGCCAACATCTCACAAGCCGAAAAAGACAAACGCTTTGAAAAATTATTTAATAATGCCTTAGATTTAGACTTTATCGGACAATTTGTTTTAGGTCGTTACTGGAGAACCGCAACTCCGCAACAAAGAACAGACTTTATTGATGCATACCGTGCCCTCAACATCAAAACTTGGTCACAACGTTTTGATGAATTTAAAGGAAAGCGTTTTATTTTCAAAGGAACAACACCCTCAAAATCAGCTAATCAAGTATTTGTAAATTCCGTTGTTCCGATGGAGCAAGGCGAACCGGCCAAAGTTGTATGGCGTGTTAAACAAACCGGTGACAAGTTCAAAATTGTTGATATCATTATTGAAAATGTCAGTCTGGCAATTACCGCCCGCAATGAATATACCGCTTATATAAAGAACAATTCCGGTGGTATAGATGCCCTGATAAAAGATTTACAACGCAAATCAAAATAAAATAAAATAAAAAACACCGCTTTCAAAGCGGTGTTTTTTACTACTTAGCATCAGATTTCATCTCATTGACATCTTGATTCATTTCTTCATCGACGTGAGTATTAAACTTTTTCGCCTCACGGACAACATTTCCGGCCATATTTTGAGCACCGTCTTTCACATCGGTTGCCACTTGTAAAACGGTAGATTGATTGGTAATACTTCCCTCCCAAACACCTTTAGCAATAATATAGACCACAAACAACAATGCCAAATAAAAAACATATTTCAGAAAAGTTCGCATAACTTACCTCCTCAAAATAAACAATACATTTTTGAGATAATCACGATTCTACTTTTTTCAATTATTTTTCAAGATGTCTTACTCTAATTCTATTGCTAAAACACCATATTTCTTTTGTTCTTCGACTAAATAAAATTTCTCCAAAGCGCCAACAAGTTCTGTTATCGTTTCAAATCCGGTTTTAGCAATATCAATTTGCGCACACAGTTGCTCAAAATCTTTTGCCTCATAAAGAGCTTTAACTTTTTTAAGACACTTTTGAGTTGGATTATTTGTTTGTGAAAATTCTATTTCATCTTCAATATGAATAAGCCGTCTTTTTTCGTCTCTGAGACGCAATTCAATTGTTTTTGAGCCATTGCTTATCAAATTAAAATATTTCTCTTGCAGACGCATTTTATGCATTTTCTTATTCTCTATATCTGTACATAGTTACATATATACACTCAAACCTTATTAACTCCATAAAAAAAGCTCTTAAAAAAGAGCTTTTTTATGATTTTACATTGCATCACTTCCCGAACCGGAAGAAGCTGTTCCCTCAGCACTACCGCTTGGAACAATCTCAGGCAAAGCCCCGATAGCTTTTTTGCGTTTTAATTTGTTTACAAACTTAATAGAGCGTTGAGCATCCCATTTTTTCTTACCCTCTTCTCTTTGAAAGATTTGTTTGTAAACTTCAATTGCTTGGTCAAATTCAGACAACTTAGTCAAGCAACTAGCCAAACCATCATACAATTTATGATGATAATTATTATTAATCAAAGATTGGGCTTTTTTATAGCACTTCAAAGCATCGTTAAATTTCAACATTTTTTGATAAACGAAACCAATACTAATCCAAGCCTGAATTTCACGACTATCAATATTCAAAATTTTGGTAAAACATTTAAGAGCGGAATTATTATCGCCCATCAATTGGTAAGTAACACCAACACCATTCCAAGCTTTGATATTGGTTTTATCATTAGCCAAAACTTTCTTAAAGAAAGAGATAGCTCTGTCATATTGCTTTAATTTTTGTAACGTAACGGCGATTGACAATAACGTCTGCGGATGTTTGTTATCAATCTTCATAGCTTGTTCCAAAACATCCAAAGCCTCTTTGTAAGAGAACATATGTTGCAAAGCAATAGCTTTACCATTTAAAGCTTCTAATGAAGTCTGATCGATAGCCACCGCCTGATCAAAACAAGCAATAGCGTCTTTATAAAGTCCGCGCATACTCAAAGTCACGCCTTTGTTATTTAAAACTTCGACAGACTCGGGATTAAGCTGTAATGCTTTGTCAAAGCATTCTACAGCTTCAGTATATCTACTCATTTTTTGAAAAGCAAAACCCTTGCTATTTAAAGCCTTCCAAGATTTGGGTTGTTCAGCAATAGCTTCGTCAAATTGAACGATAGCATCTTTATACATGCCTTGATCAAGCAATTCTTGCCCTCTTTTATAAGCACTATTTTCATTAGATTTAACCATATTTTTTCTCTTTTCAAATTATAGTTACAAAATAATTTAAGGCTATAAATACCACTCTTCAGAACAAAAGTCAAGTTTTCTTCTTTTGATGAGATTAACTTATTTTCAGTTGCTGATGTAAAGGAATATCGGTTCTGATTTCGACATAGCGAATACCGAAACGCTGACAAAAATCACTTACCTTAGCACGTTTATCTTTGAAATAAGCCTTATATTCCTTTTGAAAATATTTTGACTTTGTATCAAATACCAATCTTTCGCCGCTATTTTCAGCCATATATTCCCCGGGCAAAGGAGGCATTTCCTCCAACACGTCAAAAACGTTAAGAGCATAAACGCGAGCTTTTTTCGCCAATGTCGCCAAAGCCCGCCGAAAATCTTCATTAAAATCAGAAAAATCTGAAATAACAAACACCACAGCCTGACTTTTAATGTTAGACTCTAACAACTGCACGGCTTTTTCCTTCAATATTGGCTGAGAATTTTTCAGTGTAAGAATTTCTTTGCTAAGAGCACTGATTTTTTTCAAAATCACCATCATATTGGCTTTGTTGTTTTGTGGCTTAAAAAATAAATTATCCGCCCCGTCAAAAACCAAACAACCGAACCTGTCTTTATTTTCCAAACTCATCCATCCGAGCAAGGCTGCAATTTTGGCAGCGGCGACGGATTTAAGTTCATTTTTAGTACCAAACACCATGCTGGAAGACAAATCAAGCAATGCATAAATCTCTCTGTCTCTCTCTTCGGCATAGAGTTTGGTAAAAGGTTGTCCTTTGCGCGCCGTTACCCGCCAATCCATATCCCGCACATCATCTCCATAAGCATAGCTGCGGATTTCTTCCAACTCCATGCCACGACCTTTAAAGGCTGACTTAACATCTCCTGCCATATGCGACAATGTTTTCACTTGACTGAGTTTGCGCAAATAAGCAACATATTGCCTCTGTTCAATCAATTCTTCCAAACTGGCAAATAAGCCACCACCGCCAAGTTCGGGAGCCACAGAAGTAAAAAATTTGGTAATATGTTTCAAACGTTTCATATTTTCCAATCTTTCACATCAAAATTACGGCAACGGAACCACATTCAAAAGAGAGGTAATGATATTATCCGTGGTAACACCTTCGGCTTGAGCCTCAAAGCTCAAAATAATTCTGTGGCGTAAAATATCATAAATAACGGCATGAATATCCTCCGGTGTCACAAAATCACGTCCGTCAATCCAAGCATTAATTTTAGCACATCTGTCCAGAGCAATAGTTGCACGAGGACTTGCACCAAACATAACTTGTCCGGCCAGTTTGGCATCATATTTTTCGGGATGTCTGGTTGCCACAATCAACTGTACCAAATATTCCTCAATTTCATCACTCATGTGAATAGAGAGCACTTCTTTTCTGGCTGCCAATATATCTTCAATACTCAGCGGCGTAAATTTATCGCTTTGGGTTTTGGCAACTTCACCTCTGACCAAGCGCAAAATCTGCTTTTCAGAAGCCGCATCCGGTTGGTCAATTTTAATAAACATTAAGAAGCGGTCTAGTTGAGCTTCTGGTAAGTTATAAGTTCCTTCATGTTCAATCGGGTTTTGGGTTGCCATTACCATAAACAATTCGGGCAACAAATATCTCTTTCCGCCGACACTGACTTGTCGTTCGGCCATAGCCTCCAACAAAGCCGACTGTACTTTAGCAGGCGCACGGTTAATTTCATCAGCTAAAACTAAATTAGCAAACACCGGACCTTTTCTAAATTCAAATTCACCTTTGGCCGCCACATAAATATCACTTCCGGTAATATCTGATGGCAGTAAATCCGGCGTAAATTGGATTCGGTTAAACCCGGCACTGATACATTCTGACAAAGTTTTAATGGCTTTGGTCTTAGCCAATCCCGGAGCACCTTCTACCAAGGCATGCCCATCGGCCAAAAGCGTAATCAACAATTTTCGAACTAATTCTTCCTGTCCGATAATTTTGGTTTCCAAATAATTTTTCAATCCGATAATTTTTGCTTTTGTATCAGCCATTTTTATACCCTCTCTCACAATACCGAAATTCGATTTAAGAAATCATGATATTCATTAAGCACAGCTTGTTTCATGGTTTCATTTTCCAAAAAATCAAACAATTCAATTGAGCGTTTATAGTGCATTTTGGCACGCTCAAAATCCCCTTGCTCCTGATTAAATGCTTCCACTCTAGCCAAATAGAGCAAAGCCTCGGCCTCGGCAAAATGGTGTGAAACTTTACCATACAAATAAACCGATTTCATCAAAGCTTTTCTGGCATTGGGAATATCACGAATAATATAGCGTAAGCACCCGATTGCCGACAAGGCACTCGCCTCCCCGAGCAAATCGCCGTTTTCCCGATACAAATCGCGGCATTTTTCAAGCAAATCATGGGCTTGGTCATAGTTTTTAAACTTCATTTCCAACCGCGCCATCGCCCGCAATGCGGCTGCCTCTTTCAAGGTTGTACCGTCTTGATCAAACAAATCGGCCGCAAGTTTATATTTTTCCAAAGCTTGTTTTTCGTGATTTTCCATCAAATGCAGATAGGCTTCTTGCTCATAAGCATCGCCCAAAAGATTTTTATTATCGATTGCAGAAGTAACCTCTTCAGCTTTTTTAATGGTTTTAAACGCTTTTTCTAATTCACCGCTGTTGCTTTGCACTTTTGAGAGCTTGATTAAAGATTCGCCATAAGTATTTTGCCCGTCAATAAAATCTTTCACCAACTCGGTTGAATTTTTAAGAGCTTTTTCAGCCTCTTCAAAATTATCTAAGCTGAGTTCTAATTCCCCCAAACGAGAATAAACAAAGGCCTCTCCTTCAATATCTTGAGTTTTGTGATATAAATCGGCCGCTTCAAGGTAAGACTTTCTGGCGTCATCATAAGCGCCTTTATGCCAAAAATTGTCGCCGGTCTGAAATTTTTTCGATGCTTCAGTAACAAGTTCTCCGTTTAATGTTCTAGGCATAATTCAAAAAACTCCTTTGCAATCATTTCAATAATAATATATATATGGGCTAAAGATGAAAAATACAAGCAGATAAAAAACAAGAAGTCACAAACAATGGATAACATATTTGATTTGGAAGAAGGCAACGCTGCTCCTGTTTATAACAATACCGCGGCCTTAATGCCTCGCTTTGATTGGTTAGATAACCTTAACCCGGAACAAAAATTGGCGGTACAAACCACCGAAGGACCGGTTTTGGTATTATCTGGTGCCGGCACGGGAAAAACGAAGGTTTTGACCACGCGTCTGGCATATATTTTAGCCAATATGAAAGCCAATCCCTGGAATTGTCTGGTTGTAACCTTTACCAATCGTGCCGCAAAAGAAATGAAAGAGCGTGTGCATAATATGATTGGCGATATCGCCAATGCGGTATGGCTCGGCACTTTCCACAGCATCTGCGTCAAAATTTTGCGGGCTCATGCCGAATTGGTCGGTCTTCACTCCAACTTCACCATTTTGGATACCGACGATCAAAAAAGAGTCGTTAAGCAAATTTGTGAAGCCATGGGTGTAGATGACAAAAAATATCCCCCTCAAGCCATCATTGACCGTATCCAACGTTGGAAAGATAAAGGACTAACAGTCGAGAAACTACAAAAAGACTACAAATCCAATGTTTTGACTGAGGTTTATCAACGCTACCAACAACGCCTCTTGGAATTGAACTGTGTCGATTTCGGTGATATTTTGCTCTATGCCTTAACAATTTTGCTCTCCAATGCCGATGTTTTGGAAAGCTACCAAAATCGTTTCAAATATATCATGGTGGACGAGTATCAAGATACCAACGTCACCCAATATTTATTTTTGCGTTTATTATCGCAAAAGCACCACAATTTGTGTTGTGTCGGCGATGATGACCAATCCATTTATTCTTGGCGCGGGGCTGAAATTGAAAATATCTTGCGTTTTGAAAAAGACTTCAGCGATTGCAAAACCATCCGTTTGGAACGCAACTACCGCTCAACGGCCAATATTTTGTCAGCCGCTTCTGCATTAATTAGTCATAACGAGGGGCGTTTAGGCAAGACCCTTAAAGTAGCCGAAAACAGCCCTGCCAAAAATTGTGATAACGCCAAAATCAAAGTCATCAGCGTTTACAGCGGTGAAGACGAGGCCAAATATGTGGTAGATGAGATTGAAGCCAAACGTCGTCAAGGCTATGAGTATTCGCAAATGGCCGTTTTAGTCAGAACCGCATTTCAAACCCGTGAGTTTGAAGAAAAATTCATTGCCGAGGCGATTCCTTATCAGGTTATCGGAGGCCCGAAATTCTATGAGCGTCAAGAAATCCGCGATGCTTTGGCTTATTTCCGTGTTGTTTTGCAACCTCACGATGATTTAGCCTTAGAACGTATCATCAACAAACCGGCACGCAGTATCGGCGCCAAAACTTTGGAAAAATTCCAAGACATTGCGCGCTCAAACGGTATTTCGCTTTACATGGCTGTAGAAAAAGCCGTCAACGAGGGCTTAATCTCCGGCAAGGCTAAAGCCAATATGAGTGAATTTTTAAGCCATTTTGAGCACTGGCGCCAAGCCCTCAACGCGCTCACCCCCGATGATTTAGCCGACCAAATTTTGGAAGATTCGGGCTATCGGGAAATGCTCAAACAAGAAGGCACCGAGGAAGCCAACGGCCGACTTGAAAACTTAAAAGAATTGGTCACCGTAATGGGTGATACCGAAAAATATCCAACCATGGGTGAATTTTTGGAACACGTCAGCTTGGTTATGGATAATGACGATGCCTTAGACAGTAATAAAGTGATGTTAATTACGTTGCACTCAGCCAAAGGTCTGGAGTTTGATGTTGTTTTCTTACCCGGTTGGGAAGAAGGTCTTTTCCCGCACCAAAGGAGTTTGGACGAAGGCGGCACTTCAGCTCTCGAAGAAGAACGCCGTCTGGCTTATGTGGCCATTACACGCGCCAAGCAACAACTTTATATTTTAACGGCACTAAATCGGCGTATTTACGGCCAATGGCAAAACAATATTCCGTCTCGCTTTATTAATGAACTTCCGCCGTCAAATATTGAGATTTGCAATAATGTTAATAGTTTTTATTCCAACGGCTATGGCAATTCTTACGGCAAAGGCAATGCTTATAATCGCTATAACAACGAATATGATTCGAGCTCAAGTTATAGCGGCTGGTATAAAAATAAGAGACAATCACAGCCCAAACAATATAATGATAACAATCGCTTCAGCTATGTCAAAGAGCCGGAATATTATGCTCCCAGAACAACGAACAACGCCGTTATCGGCATGAGAGTTTATCATACTACTTTCGGCTATGGCAAAGTTGTTGCTGCCGAAGGTAACAAGCTTGAAATTATGTTTGATAACTATGGGCATAAGAAATTACATAAAGATTATGTAACCAAGGTTTAATAGCCCATTTAAATCACGGAAAAAAGGATTACATTTTCTTCATGCGTCAAGGAGAAGAAAATGTATAAATCAATTCCAATATATTTATTTTTTGCCGGTAGCATAATTATTTCCGCATCAGCTTTTGGTGAAGATGATACAACCATAAACAGCATTGCAGAAGTCAAAACCATGGAAGACGGCTCTTATGTCAATATGCAAGGTTATATTGTCGAGAAGCTGGACGATGAGAGCTATAATTTTCAGGATTCGACCGGCAATATTTTGCTGCTTATTAATGACGAAGACTGGAACGCTGAAAGCATCACTTCCAAAGATTTGGTAGAGGTTCAAGGCGAAGTCCGCAATGGCTGGACAGATGTTGAGGTCAAAGCTGATATGGTCAGCAAATATGCACCACGATTAAAAAAACAACTTTCCCAAAAATAAAGATTATCATAAACTATAAAAACAAATTTAGTTAACTTTAACAAAGGAGAAAACTATGAAAAAAGTTTTATTTCTATCAACCGCATTGATTTGCTCATTTGCTGCACTTGCCTCTGCTCAAATGAAAGGCGGCTTTAGCGGCAATACCGATAACATCACAATTACAACCGTTAACCAAGTTGAAAACCTACCCGATGAAACCTATGTTACCATGCAAGGTAATATCACTTCCCAAGTCGGACATGAAAAATATATGTTTAAGGATGAGACCGGCACCCTTAAAATCGAAATAGACGATGATGACTGGAATGGTTTGGTCGTAGGCCCCGAAGACAGAATTCAAATTCAAGGCGAAGTTGACAAGAGTTGGACCAAGCCCACAAAAATCGAAGTCGATTCCATTCAAATCATTCCAAGCAAATAATAAAAAATCCCCCTCAAAATTTACAGAGGGGGATTTTTTTAGCTTTTGAAATTAGACTCTGCAGAAAAGCTATAGATACTACCTTATAGCACATAGTTTTCCTGTCGAAGTAACAATATTAGTTGGAGCATACCCCAATCTCTTACATTTCATTCGACAAGTATCATAACAAGTACCTGAACTTCCATATAAATACGAACATTCAGAAGGACAATCTACTTCTTCTTCCTGTTTTATGCAATTGGTATAACAGGTTAGCCCCTTATAAATAATAGTTGAACATGTATAAGATACAGGAATATAACTTGTATACCCTCCAGAACTACATGTTATAGCCACGCAAGAATTACCAGATTTTTCATAGTCCGAATTACAACTCCAAGATTGGATTTTAGATGAACAATCTGAGAAATAAGAACAACTAGCATTAGCAGGACAAGAGCTAATTACAGCAGTTCTTAAATCACAAGGATTTACACAAGAGTTT
>CASDYX010000028.1 GCA_949286215.1 uncultured Pseudomonadota bacterium | reverse complement strand
CTTTCTCATAGCACACCTCTTCTCATTCTGAGAATAAGTTATAGACAATAATTATTAATATATTATCACTTTTTTGTACAAATGACAATATTTTTTGAATCACAAAAAACCCGTTCTTTTTGCAGAACGGGTTTTGAGAATTAAGAGGGATTAAATTTCAGGAACCGAAGAATGGGTTCTTTTAGCTTCATCAACCGGCGCCTCATCTGATTTATCAATCTTTTCGCCATTAATGACTTTTTTGATTTCATCTCCGGTCAAAGTTTCATATTCAATCAAAGCCTCTGCCAGCAAATTCCATTCTTTTTCCTTTTCTTTAAGGAGTTTTTTGGCACCCTCATAGCCGGTATTAACCAAGCGTTTGATTTCCGCATCAACCAAACGAGCCGTTTCTTCGCTCATATTTTGGTTTTGCGTTACCGATTTGCCTAAAAAGACTTCACCTGAATTTTCGGCATAAAGCACCGGTCCCAGCAAATCACTCATACCCCATTCGGTTACCATCGAGCGAGCCAAATTAGTTGCCATTTGAATATCGCCTGATGCACCTGAGGTCACGGCATCATAGCCAAATTTCATTTCTTCGGCCACCCGTCCGCCCATTGCCACCACCAAACGCGACATCATCTGTTGTCTGGTAATGGAATAACGGTCTTTTTCAGGCAATTGCTGAACCATACCCAACGCTCTGCCCCGAGGTATAATCGTAGCTTTATGAATTGGGTCAGACCCTTCGGTAAACAAACTGCAAATTGCGTGTCCGGCCTCATGATAAGCAGTATTCATCTTTTCCTTCTCATCCATGGCCATAGACTTGCGCTCAGCACCCATCAAGACCTTATCTTTGGCCTCGTCAAATTCTTTTAGAGTAACTTTGCGTTTGTTTTTGCGCGCCGCCAACAAAGCAGCCTCATTAACCAAATTCGCCAAATCCGCACCAGAGAACCCAGGCGTTCCTCTGGCCACAACATCTAACTTGACGTCTTTTGCAAGAGGTACCTTTTTGACGTGAACTTTCAAAATTTCTTCACGACCTTTAATATCTGGGTTAGACACTGTTACCTGACGGTCAAAACGTCCCGGACGCAGCAATGCCGGATCCAAAACATCGGGTCGGTTGGTTGCGGCAATCACAATCACGTTTTGATTATCATCAAAGCCGTCCATTTCAACCAACAACTGGTTAAGTGTTTGTTCACGCTCATCATTTCCGCCGCCCAAACCGGCTCCACGATGACGCCCTACCGCATCAATTTCATCAATAAACAAGAGGCAGGGAGCATTTTTCTTGGCCTGAGCAAACATATCTCGAACACGCGATGCACCCACACCGACAAACATCTCCACAAAGTCTGAACCCGAGATTGAAAAGAACGGAACATTAGCCTCACCGGCCACAGCTTTTGCTAATAAGGTTTTACCTGTTCCCGGAGGTCCAACCATCAAAACACCTCTAGGGATACGACCGCCCAAACGTTGAAACTTAGTCGGATCTTTCAAAAAGTCGATGATTTCTTCAAGCTCTTGTTTGGATTCATCACATCCGGCCACATCGGCAAAAGTAACTTTTTTGTTATTTTCAATCAATCTGGCACGCGATTTTCCAAAACTCATAGCCTTGTTGTTGCCTGAATTTGCTTGGCGCATGAAATAAATCCATACCCCAATCAACAAAATCATCGGGAACCAAGAAATAAAGATTCCCCAAAAAGTGTTAGAAGACGTATCTTCAGGCTTAGCCTCCACCTTCACACCATTTTGACGCAAGGTCTCAACCATAGAAGGGTCATACGGCGCATAGGTATAAAAATTTCTGCCATCAGTGAGCTTTCCTTCAATATTTGCACCCGAAATCACCACTTCACTGATTTTTTTATTTTCGGCTTCATTCATAAAGTCCGAAAAAGCCAATTCAGCATAACTAGCCTTTTTAGCACTTTCGGTAAAACCGTTCATCAACGAGGTCAGCAAGACAATCGCCACCAACCAAACAATAATACTTTTTCCTGAACTCATTTACATTAATTCCTTAAAAGCTTTTACACTTGATTCAATATAGGGTGTCGCAACTCAAAACACAATAGGCATTTTATTTTTCACCAATGCGACACGGAGTTTATAGGGCAAATCAAAATGCGCATAATGCGAATTTTCTTTCACAAAAGCCTCCCACACCGCCTTTGGCATTTTCTTTTTTGAACGCACCTCACGCACAATCCAAAGCTTATGTTGCCCCACAAACAATTCACACTCTGAAAGCGTCGATCCACCGAAATTTTCATTATTCGGTTGAGTTAAATTTGCAACCAAACGTTCCACATCATCAGCCCGCGGAGTATAATCTTTGCCACTGATTTTTTTGAGCAAATCATTCAAGACCTGATAAACCAATTCCTCATGACTTTCTCTAAGCGCTTTTAAGGATATACAAACCCCGACTTCATCCCAAAACCTAGCGTATTTAGCAATAAATGTTTCGACTTGTGCACGAATAAAATCTCTACTCTTAGTCAAAACTTTCATGGTATCAGCGATTCTTTGCATTGAAATTCCGGTTTTCTCTTCCAAAATCGGCAAAAACTTGCGAATTCGACACCGCAAAAAATCATCACTTTGGTTAGACGGATCTTCCACCCAACGAATATTCCGTTGTTGCAAATACTCTCTCAACTCTTGGGGATGAATATCCAACAAAGGGCGAACGATTCTCAAATCTTTCCAAGCCCCAACAGCCCCCATTCCGCAAAGACCTGTTAAACCGCTTCCTCTGTGCAAACGAATAAAAAATGTTTCCGCTTGGTCAAGAAGATGATGCGCCACACCAAGTGTATTTACATCATTTTGCCGACACCATTCATAAATCAGATTATATCTTGCGATTCGCGCGGCTTCCTCAATACCTTGAGTAGGCTTTTTGCCTTTCCATGTCAAAATATGGTGTTCAATTCCATATTCATTCATTAGCTGAGCAACATAGTTTGCTTCCCTAAAAGATTCTTTGCGCAATCCATGGTCAACAGTTAAGGCGACGATTCTCTTTTTTCCCAATAGCTCCGCCAAAACAAGAACCAGAGCTAAAGAATCAGCCCCGCCGGATACCCCGACAGCCACTTTGCCTGTCTCAAAAAGCGATAAATCTATTTTTCTTTCTAGGGAGAGCATTCTCAAAACAAAACTTACTTACATTTTAGCTTAGTTGCTTCATTTTTTGCCTTATCCAGCAATGTCTTATCAGCTTTTGGAAATTCCTTTTTCACATTAGTCAAAGCAGCGCAAGCTTCTTCTTTTTTGCCCAATTGGTTCATAGCCATACCGAGCTTATATAAACTCTCAGCACCCTTAGCGCCGTCCTTATATTTTTCATACCCTTTGCCGAAAGCCACAGCTGCCTTGGCATAATTTTTCTGAGAATAATAAACCTCACCCAACCAATACTGAGCATTAGCCGCTAACTTATCTTGAGAAAAGCGATTCAAAACATCGCTAAAACTTGCCTCAGCCTTATCATATTGACCTGAATTATAAGCTTCAAGTCCTTGCTGATAAACAGTATTCACATCTTGCTCTTGAACAGCTTTAGAAGCCTCAACCGGAGCTAACTCGCCACCTTTAATAGAGTCGCCGACTAAAGATTTTGGAGCATTACTTGCCACCGGAGCGTCAAATTTTTTGCCCTTTGCTTGAGTACCGGCCCCACCATTGAGAGGCTTACCTTCAATCATTCTAAAACGCACATCAATATCTTTATTAATCATATCCATGCGGTCATTGAGTTGCTTAATTTTATAATTAACTTCCTCAATTTTGCCGTTCATCTGGCGCAATTGTTCTTCAAAATCGCTCATTCTGACCATCACATCAGATGACTTTCCGGCAGGAGCCTCAGTTTGGGAGCGATAAACTTGTCTTTGCAAAATTTTCACATCTTCGCGCAACTCATCAACGTCAGCCTGAAAAGCGTATGGCTCAACCCCGTACACCATTGCCGGAGCAGTTAAAACGGCCAAAAGAGCAACACCTGAAACCTTCAATTTATTCATCATTATCAAAACTTTCAAAAAAGATTACGCCATATTTGCATTTAATTTAGCGCCAAAAAACAATAATCTCAAGCCCCTAGCATTTATTTATCCCACGCACAAAAAAAGAACGCATCTTTTAATACAAAGATGCGTTCTCTTAAAACCTGTACTCTTAAAGAGGTATTAGTTACCAGCTTTAATAACGGTTACAGCACGACGGTTTTGAGCCCAAGCGGCTTCGTTGTTGCCCAAAACAGCCGGACGTTCTTTACCATAAGAAATGGTAGAGATTCTGTCAGCTGCAATACCTTGAGAAACGAGGTATTGTTTTACAGCGTTAGCACGGCGTTCACCCAAAGCCAAGTTGTATTCTCTTGTACCTCTTTCATCGCAGTAACCTTGAACGATTACATTAACATTTTCATGTTTTTTCAGCCATTTAACTTGAGTTTGCAAGATTTCGGCAGAATTATCTGTAATAGCAGAGCTATCGAATGCGAAGAATACTCTGTCTTCAGCGTTAGCCATGAAGTCACGAGCCAATTTAGAATCACATTCAGCACCACCGAACATGCTGCTCAAAGAAGAACAACCTGATAAAACAATGATAGCTGCGAATAAACTTAAAAGTTTTTTCATTTTATTATCTCCATATGGGTTTAATTTCTTAATTGCTAAACAACTAATACAGAATTAACTTAACAATAAAAAATTAATTTTCAATAACAAAAAAACAAACTACCCAAAAAAAATTATAAAAACCCTTTCAAGCTTCTCTCTAAACCACAAAAAAAGGAGGCCTATTCGACCTCCTTTGTTTTACATCAGCTCGATAGTTACTCTATCGGGCTGAAATTTTCTTCCTGATAGTCAACCACACAAGGCACACCGCAGTGCAGGTCAACAATCAAGACTTTTTTGGTCAGCTCCAGCGATTTTTCGGGTCTGCCGACGAGCTGTGACCATACCTCGTACGTTCTTTCCTTGAGGAAATACCCACGAGATTTTTCACAACTGTATTTGAACTTTTTGAGACCACTCAGTCCCTCCAGTCCAAGCTCTTCACGAAAGCGATTCATAAAGGCTGTAACATTTTCCTCATTCTCCCATTCTTTGTTGGCAAGAACGAGCTCGAAGTCGTCTCCATGTACCATGCGGTACACGTTAGCCTCCAACAAATGCACATCATCCTTTGCGGCTGTTTCAGGCATCTCGCCCACCCACAAAGCACCATACGCACGTTTGTCGGCAGCAAACATTCCACTTGAGGAATGAGGACGATAGCCTTGCACAAAAACATTCGGATGTAAATCAGCCTTTCGCTTCTGAGCATCACACAAAATCCCGGCCACAAAATAAAACCCTACCGGAATAATTTTGGTCGCATGCAAAGCCGGCCAATTTTTGTAATTTTCAAACACAGCCAAATCTGAGGCTCCTGATGAGCGTCTTTCCCCCACCAGAAATTTTTCTTTTTTTGTTGTTTCCATCTCAAAATAATTTAAAAGGTTTATTATAAGTTTTGCAATCTCATAAGTCCTGTCCCTATCCTTTGATAGCGCAATACCGGGCTACCAAAGTTTTTATTTCCCGCCGGACAGATTTCACCAATTTCGATGTCATCTTCCACCAAGTTCAGGATAGTCCCCGCACTGGCAGTGCAAACCAAGAAGCGAACAGCCCCTTCTTTATCCTGATATTTCAAGACACGGGCAATATTTTGATATCCTTTGTACTGGATTGTTCTCCAATCCAAATTTTCCAAAACTTTTCCATGTTCTTTTTTCAAGATAAAGCCGAAGGCATTGTCAACCTTCTCAGTTGTCAACCAATCATCATTGTCCAAAAGCAAAGTCGGTTTCACATGGTCTCCTTTTTTCTCAATATAATATGTCTGAGAAAATTTAAGACGCACATAGGACTTGCCCATGGTCATCCCGTTACGCTTTTCTTGCAAAGACGCTTTCACCCAATTCAAACCTCTTTCGGACTTTCGGGTAATTAAAGCGTCCTCTAAAAGTTTTCCGGGCGCCAATTTATACACACAACACTCTGTTCTGAGTGCTGGTACTCCAAATTGTACAACCCCTCCCTGATATTCGGGATTATACAAATAAAAATCAGAGACGTTTTTCAGCCAATATGCGGCCTTTTCTTCCGGAGTTTTAGTTTTTACTTCTTCTGACTGTCTTTTGGGTTTTTGACTTGCAATGCAATTAGCTAAGCTGAAATTGATTGCGTGATTATTTAAACCTTCCATACTAAATAATTTAAATGTGAATAATAAATTTTATGGCTCATTTTATACTCCAGCTCCACTAACTTGTCAATCTTTTTTGCCAATATTTGACAAAAAAGGCTTTCTTATATCAAGAAAGCCTTTCTCCATTCATCACAACAACACATTATAAGCCGCATAAAGCTGTTTGACACCGCTGCAACGTTTGTTAACATCGCCACGCCATTTTTCCAATTCTTGACGCACCTGTAAAATCACCGAAGTTTGAACATCTTTGAACCCTGGCAACCATTGCAACAAAATTCGCTGACACGTCAAATTTTGGTTCACTGCTTCTTTCACCATATTCACCATCAAAGAGGCAAAGGCTGACTTAATTGAGCCTTGTGCGACTTCAAATTTTTTCCGTATATTAGGCACATTCAAAGCCGATTCGATTTGCGTTGACCATCCACTGTCTTCACGCTTAATTAAAACATTTGCCAGCACCAAAAAATCGCGCAAAAAATCAACATTACGGAACAATTCCTGATTATGCTCCAGGAGTTTGAACAAAATCTCCAACTCGGCATCACTATAATTTTTTGCCTCTTTCTGAAAATCCTTAACAAAATCTGTCACCAAATTTTCTTGCAAAAAATGTACAACTTCCACCCAAGTTGCGGGCTTATTTTCCACCAATGTTGTTTGACGTTTTTTAAAAGTCAAAAAAACTTCCCCTGCAGTCATTTTTTTATTCACGCTAAGAATTTTCAACGCTTCATACTGCCTTTCAAATTGTCTGATATCCATAAGAATAAAAAGTTAAAATAAGACAAAGAATAATTCAAAAAAATCGCTTCAAATTAAGAATGTCACTTCAATTTGTCAATATCTAAATTTTAAGTTTTTTACTAAGATTATCTACTCCCAATCCAACACTTATCAGATATATTAAAAGCTCTAGTCTTTCGTCACACTTTTCCTTCTCATTTTGCTCCCAACTATTCTGCAACTTTTCTGCCACAAAAAAACGGCCTGTTAATTAACAGACCGTTTTTGTATCACTTCAAATCCGTGAATTAAGCAGCTTTTTTACCAGCTGTTTTACCGTATTTGACAGCGGCTTGAGCAGCAGCCAAGCGAGCTACCGGAACACGGAACGGAGAGCATGAAACATAATCCATGTCGCATGTTTGGAAGAAGCTGATAGATGCCGGATCGCCACCGTGTTCACCGCAAACACCCAAAGTGATGTGCGGGTTAGAGCTGCGAGCTTTTTCACAAGCCATTTTAACCAACATACCAACACCTTCAACATCGATAGATGCGAACGGATCAGCAACATAAACACCGCGAGCGCGATATTCATCGAGAATAGCGCCGGTATCGTCACGGCTCATACCCAAAGTGGTTTGGGTCAAGTCGTTGGTACCGAAGCCGAAGAATTCAGCAGATTGAGCCAATTCGTCAGCTTTCAAAGCAGCGCGCGGCAATTCAATCATAGAACCGACTTCATATTTAATCTTCTTACCTTTTTCGGCGAAGACTTTCTCAGCGGTTGTATCGATAATGTTTTTAACGATATCGAGTTCTTTCTTAGAACCTGTCAAAGGAACTTCGATTTCAGGCATAACTTTAACGCCTTCAGCTTCGCATTCCAAAGCAGCTTCCAAGATAGCGCGAGTTTGCATTTCGCAGATTTCCGGATAGGTAATCGGCAAGCGGCAACCACGGTGACCAAGCATCGGGTTAGCTTCATGCAAAGCGTTTGCGCGTTGTTTAACTTTTTCCAAAGTCATACCCATCTTGTTAGCGAGTTCTTGCATTTCAGCATCAGTGTGCGGTAAGAACTCGTGGAGAGGCGGGTCGAGCAAACGAACGTTAACCGGCAGACCGTCCATAATTTTGAACAAATCTTTGAAGTCTTGTTTTTGGTAAGGCAACAAACGAGCCAAAGCGGCACGACGACCTTCTTCCGTATCAGACAAGATCATAGCGCGCATATCAGGAATACGAGCAGCATCGAAGAACATATGTTCTGTACGAGCCAAACCGATACCTTGAGCACCGAATTCGCGAGCTTGTTTAGCGTCTTTCGGAGTTTCAGCGTTAGCGCGAACTTCCATAGTACGGATTTCGTCAACCCAAGACATCAATTTACCGAAGTTACCGGAATTGGTGTCAGCGGCAACGGTCGGAACTTGACCTTCAATGATTTGACCTTTAGCACCATCCAAAGAAACCCAATCACCTTCTTTAACAACAACGCCTTTATCGGTTGTCATAGTTTTGTTTGCATAGTCGATGTGGATTTCGTGAGAACCTGAAACGCAAGGAGTACCCATACCGCGAGCAACAACGGCTGCGTGAGAGGTCATACCACCGCGAGCGGTAATCACACCTTGAGAAGCGTGCATACCACCGATATCTTCAGGGCTGGTTTCGTTACGAATAAGGATAACTTTTTCACCTTTTGCGGCCCAAGCTTCAGCGTCTTCAGCATTGAATACGGCGCGACCGACAGCAGCACCAGGAGAAGCCGGCAAACCGGTAGCAATAACGTTTTTCTTAGCTTTCGGGTCGAGCATTGGGTGCAACAATTGGTCGAGTTGGTCAGCACCAACGCGCATAATAGCTTCTTCTTTAGTGAGCAAGCCTTCTTCAACCATTTCTACAGCCATACGAACGGCAGCAGCAGCGGTACGTTTACCGTTACGGCATTGCAACATCCAGAGTTTACCATGTTCAATGGTGAATTCCATATCTTGCATATCTTTGTAGTGAGCTTCGAGGTTGTTACGAACATCAACCAACTCTTTATAGAGGTGAGGCCATTTTTCTTCCAAAGAAGTGCCATCGCCTTTAGAAGCCATCGGTTGCGGAGTACGAATACCGGCAACAACGTCTTCACCTTGAGCGTTAACCAGATATTCACCGTAGTAAACATTTTCACCTGTAGCCGGGTCGCGAGAGAAGCAAACACCGGTAGCGCAGTCATCACCGGCATTACCGAATACCATGGTTTGAACGTTAACGGCAGTACCCCAGTCGCCCGGAATATTGTTTAATTTACGATAGGTAATAGCGCGGTCAACCATCCAAGAACCGAATACGGCGCCGATACCTGCCCACAATTGATCCCAAGGATCTTGCGGAACAACTTTACCTAATTTTTGACCGATTTCTTTGTATTCTTTAACGAGTTCTTTCAAATCTTCGGCTGTCAAATCTGTATCAGATTTATAGCCTTTAGATTTTTTCATATTTTCAAGAGCAGCTTCATAGAGGTCGAGGTCAGCACCCAAAACCACGTCAGAGAACATTTGCAAGAAACGACGATAAGAGTCGTAAGCAAAACGTTCGCTTCCGGAAGCTTTAGCCAAAGCCTTAACTGTTTCATCGTTCAAACCGAGGTTCAAAACGGTATCCATCATACCAGGCATAGAAACTCTTGCGCCTGAACGAACAGAGAACAGCAACGGGTTGTTAGCATCGGCAAATTTTTTGCCCATAATTTTTTCAACACCGGCAACAGCTTCTTTAACTTGTTCTTTGAGGTCAGCCGGATAGGTGTGGTTATTGTTGTAGTAGTAAGTGCAAACTTCTGTAGTAACAGTAAAACCCGGAGGAACAGGCAAGCCGACCTTGTTCATTTCAGCAAGGTTAGCACCTTTACCGCCGAGGAGGTTACGCATGCTGGCATCGCCTTCAGCTTTGCCATTGCCGAATGTATAAACCCATTTTGTCATGGTATATATAAGCTCCTATAGCTATTAAGGTTAAAACTAAGGATTCGCCCACCAAAGCCCAAATCAGAGCATTAACGCGCTTTAAGGAGCACCCGATTACAAGCGATTCGCCTGCCCGAACACCGCAAAAACCGCGGAACAGCCAAATTTTAGACCCTATTGAGCTCATCCGCTCAAACTGCCGCGAATCTATAACATCTCTCTTGATTCTTCAAGCAAAAAATTCTAACCCCTCGTTTCTACCCACAAATTTTGCTTTTTGCGCTTTTAAGCAAGCTCTTTTTGCCTTCCGCCTCACGACCCAACGCCTCACATTATAGAATACAAATTTTAGACAAAATATAACATTTTACCTTCATCAAAGCCTTGTAAATCCTTAATCTTCTCTTAACCAAACGATTCCGCCAAGTTGAACAACGTTCACTTGCGCTCACCATCGGCACACCTTTATTTCTCTGAATTTGCACGAAATTTGGCTTATTTTCAAAGTTTTTTGCACGAATTTTATTGTTTGTTAAGCAATTTTGTGGTATAGTGATAATTGACAAAAAGTTATTATATTCCATTACATTGTGTTATTATTTAAGAGAGAATGAAAAAACTCAAATCATAAGCTATTGTTGAAATGGTTTTTATTTTGGCGTTTTTTATGATTCTTATTTGTTCTCAATGTACTGGTCAACATATCAAGGTTCTCAGTTACGACTGTCCAGAGCCTTAGCCCCCTCTTACAGAAAATTTGAGGGATTTTATTAAAGCAAAAAAATAATAAAAAAAATAAATAAGTAAGCTATGGCTAAAAAGAATTTGTCAGCAGTAATCGCCATCATGATGGTGATCTGCGCAGCAGTATTTGGTTTCACATCTTGTTCAGGTTCTAACCTGGATGGTAACCAGAGAGAAACAGCAATCACTCCGGAAGTTTCAACAAGTGTGGACAACACATTTGTAGAACACAACTGGGAAGAAAAAGAAAACAGCTTTGTGGACGACGTAACTTCGGTTACAGAGTACACAGAGTATGAAAAGAAAACTCTGCGGGTTAAGTTGCCCGCTACTATATCTTGGACGTCTAACGAGGCTCTCAGAAAGTCCAAAACTTTCGACACCGCAGAGGTAACTCTCGGTGAAGAAAGAGAAGACTTATTTGACGCTTTGTCAAAAGCTGACACTACCGTATTCAGCCATGACAGAGAGTTAACAGAAACCTTTGCTGAAACTGTCATCGAAATGAACACACGTTGGCTCAACGGCTACGTGTACATTGATGGCGAACGTTCACAGCTGGCATACGTCCAGCTGGACTCTGTCAAAGCGATGCCGGAAAACACGATCGTGAAATTCCACGAATGGGCTGACGAAGCCGCACAAGTGGAAAGAGACTCTTTCTTTATGCCTCACAAGGCATATTACACTGAGGTTAGCCTCAGTGGAAAGAAGAGCCACGAAAAAATCTTCACTATTCGTGGTACTTTCCTCTACCAGTTGGAAGACGGAGAAGATCCAACTCCGGAAGAACCAGCGATCGAGAAAGAAAGCATCGTTGATGCTACTTTCGTAACTCGTTGGTTTGACATGGACACTCAGAAGTCATACATGACCCTGAGTTGTTTATGGAACAACGGGGAAACTGAGGAGGTTACATTCTGGATGGCTATGCCATTCGGATGGAGCTTCCCTGGTGAATGGACCGCTCCGGCTAAGACGGAAGGCCCTTCAAAGTTTGAGACCTTAAGCAAGTCTTCAGATAACCCGAGCTATGCTCAGACATCTGAATCTAATGCTGCAGAATACGGCGCAATCACAATGCGCCGTAAGGTAACCCAGAAAACAACCTGGGCTTACTCAGATTTTGAAGAAACCCTGACTTCTTTCCATCATGAGGGTTATATCCTCATCAATGGTAAGGATTTTGCCTTTATGGCTCCGAGCGAAATGACCGCTCGCGGTGGCGAGAATCAAGACATTACAAATGAAGGAAACAACAGCCGTGAAAAAAATACTATCACAGCCTCCATTTCCTTCAACCACTCTACCTTCCACCAGAGTGGAGTAGTGAACGTAGTTCGCGCCAACGAGGAAACTCCTGAGGAACCGGAAACTCCGGCAGAAGGTGGTGAAGAGGACAAAGACGACAACGACAACACTCCTGTTGCCGATGAAAACACCATTCCATCTGAATGGGGTGAAATCACAGGCATTATGGGAGTGTACCGTATTCCAGAAACGATCAATAACAACGTTGTTTGGCACACTTGTCTGACTGTTCGGACGACGAAAGGCCAGCTCCGTGTTATTGATAAGAAATGGAAGACGGTATCTTCAGCATTTATGAGCTTTGATCAGGTGTACGATGATTCTCGTATGTCTGCAGGAGCTTATAAAAATGGTATTGTTTATCCTGCAATGGTCAATATTGACGCCGCAGGTTGGACTTACCTTGCTGAGACAAAAACAGGTATTGCATTTGCGGTTGAAATGAAAGATCAGTTAGCTGTAGCTAGCGGTATCAAGAATTTCACAAAGGACAACACCGCAAAACCGACACCTGTTGTCCAGTACACACAAAAAATTGAAACAGTTAACGGTAAGAAGGTTCTTACTGTAACCTGTTTCAACGTTGACGACAAGGTAACTGATGTTTTCAGCATCAACTGCCTTGTTAAATAAGAATTAAAAAAAACAAAAAATAAAAACAATAAAAAAACATACAATTATGAAAAAGAACACATTTGCAGCCTACGCGGTTGCAGTATTCGCAGTTTTATCATTCGTTTTCGCTGCAAACACTGCAGCGCAGTCATTAACCCAGCAGCAGCTGGATAGTCTGAATGTCCTCAATCTGAGGGCCATTCAGGCGTCTATCGCCGACCACGCGAATAAAGACTACGCGTGGGAAACCGAAAATCTTCCAACCTCTAATCGGTTGGAGATTACGAACCGCCGCGGCTTCCTTATCGGTGCCGAGGCAGGCTATAACTTCAATCACGGCTACGAAGCCGGATTGAAGTTCGGTTATCAGGGTGCAAAACTAAGATGTTTCGCCCCCGAGGGCAGCATCTTAGCTGGGGAAGTAAAAGTTGACGGACTTTCATATACCTCTTATGGTATTGAAGGTCGTGCCAACTTTGAATTTGGCAGCGAAACATTTAAGATCTTCGCCGGCCCTACGGCTGGTTATAAGTACTTCACTGTGAACACCGGCGTGGTGTTCGACGGTGAGCCCAAGGAACATAACCAACACTCCAACGCATTCACCGTTGGAGTGAACGGCGGTATTAAAATTAAATTGGGTCATACGACCAAGCGACCGACAGTAAAACTGTACGGCCGTGATGGTCAGGTACGGGATAAAAAACCGTATGCAATAAAAAACCCGATTTACCTGACAATTTCGGGAAGCTGGCGCACCTATGAGGTGGACAAGCCAAATGGCAACCCGACAGTGAAGGTTAACGAGACAGGCATCAAAGCCTCTCTCACCTTCCTGTTCTAGTCAGGAAAATTATTATCAAACGGCGGGATACATATGTTCCCGCCGTTTTCCTTATCTCCCAACCCATCATTCACCACTCCCACTCCCACTCCCACTCCCAC
>CASDYX010000027.1 GCA_949286215.1 uncultured Pseudomonadota bacterium | reverse complement strand
GGCACAGGCTGATATGACCTGTACACAAGCGCCAGATTGTGCCAGCTTGGGCTATACACAAACCGAGGCGGAATGTGCCTCGAAACCCTCAATCAAATGCCCGTTTGATACCAGCAAATATTATTGCAAGAAAACCCCTGTGGTTGATGGCTGTACTGTTGGCTCATTTATTTATGCCGATAAAAGCTGTTCGTCAACCTATCAGTCGAGTAGGACTCTTGTCGGTATAGTTTTTGATCCGGTGAAAAAATTAGCGGTGATGACCCCTTTTCTCTCAGGAAATGTTGTGTTTAGATCGGATTTAAATATGCCTACTTGTAGTTTAGCGGATGCAATGAATAACTGCAGAACCGATGGTAAGGTTAATACTCGTGCTATGTTAGGGATAAGTCAAGGAGTAACGGATTTACAGGAAAGTATTATATTTGGGATAGTGAAGTATGATAATTCAAATGTTGTCATAGCCAACCGTGATTATGGAGATGATTTGAGTTCGCAACTCTGGTATGGTAAAAACCATTGGTATTCGCCTAGTTTGTTAGAGTTAGATGCAATTTATAAAAATTTGGAAGTTATCAATAATAGTTGGAATAAAGTAGGTAAGGCATTTACAATTTCTCAGGTACCCTATGCAAGTTCTACTTATAATGAATATGATAAGGTATTTACTTATGATTTTTACTCAGGTCGTACAGGAGTTGGTACGGGTTATTCTACCAAAGGGCTAGCTGTGATTAACTATGGAGATTCATCTCCTGTATTGAATTGTACGGAAAATGGTACGGTTGATCTTGGAATAACTGTTCACAAAGCACCTTTTGGATATGATAGTGCCGGTTGTATAGCAGCAAAATGTCCGGCAGATAAAAGTATATCGACTTCTATTGAAGATTATCGGTACAAGATTTCTTCGGAGTGTATATATGCTGGTTATTGTTTAGGTGAGGTTAAAGATGGATTTCAGTATTATAGTTGCTGTAAAACAGGCAGCTCAAGTTGTCTGCGTTATTGAGTATGCGTATAACAGTGAGGTAAAACGAAAATAAATGAATAAAAAATGCTTGCAATATTGAAAAGTTAAGTGTATAAAACAATCGTTTTGAGTATGTCAGTGCTGGTAAGGCATGCCTGAATACTCCTAATGCATCCAATATGTAACTTATTGAAAGGAAGCAAAATGCCTAAGTTGAAAACTAAAAGTTCCGCTAAAAAACGTTTCAGCGTTACCGGAACCGGCAAATTAAAAAGAAATTTTGCCAAAAAGAGACACTGCCTTTTCTGCAAAACACAAAAAATGAAAAGACAAGCCAGAGGTACTACTCTGCTTTCAGAGTCTGATACCATCATTGTTAAAAAGTTTTTACCGTATTTGTAGGAGGATGTGTAAATGTCTCGTGTTAAAAGAGGTGTAACAGCTCGCGCTCGTCATAAAAAAGTTTTGGCTATGGCCAAAGGTTATCGTGGTCGTTCCAAAAACGTTTTCCGCGTTGCTGTTGAAAAAGTTGAAAAAGGTTTACAATACGCTTATCGCGATCGTAAGGCTAAAAAGAGAAGTTTCCGCGCTTTGTGGATTCAAAGAATTAACGCCGCGACTCGTTTGCATGATTTGACTTACTCTCGATTTATCAGCGGGCTTAACAAAGCCGGCATTGAACTCGACCGAAAAGTCCTTGCTGATATCGCTTTGAAAGAGCCTGCTAACTTCGCCAAATTGGTCGAAGCTGCTAAAAATGCTTTAAGCAAATAAGTTAAGCAATTAGCAAACATTTTTACAGAAGAGTTAACTGATGGTTTCGGTTGACTCTTTTGCATTTTAAATTATGTCGCTACAGACAAAACTTAATGTGTTAGATTAATATTTTATGGTGGTTTTATGGTGGATACTACGCAATTAAAAAATGAGCTTCTTGAAAACGTGAGTGCGGCTCAGGATATGAAAGCTTTAGAAGATGTTCGTGTCGCTGCTTTGGGTAAAAAAGGCAAAATTACCGAACTGATGAAATCTCTCTCTTCCCTCTCGGTCGAAGAGAAAAAAGAAATGGGTAAACAACTCAATATCTTGAAAACCGAAATTGAAGCCGCTTTGGATAAGCAAAAAGCTATTTTGGAAGAAAAAGAGCTTAATGAAAAATTGGCTCATGAAGTGATTGATGTTACTTTGCCTATTCGTCCAGAAGTACAAGGCAGAATTCATCCGGTTAGCAAAATTTATGAGGAAGTTGTCGCTATTTTCGGACAGATGGGTTTTGATGTGGCTGAAGGACCCGATATCGAAGACCAATTCCATAACTTTAATGCGCTTAATACTCCGGCTAACCATCCGGCTCGCCAAATGCAAGATACTTTCTACATTAAAAATTTGGAAAGCGATGATTTTGATGACAGTTATGTGGTCAGAACGCAAACTTCATCGGTGCAAATCAGAACCATGGAGAAACAACGTCCGCCTATCAGAATTATTGCGCCGGGACGTACTTATCGTTCGGACTATGATGCAACACATACCCCAATGTTCCACCAGGTTGAGGGTTTGGTGATTGATAAAAATATTACCATGGCGCATCTTAAGGGTTGCTTATATGACTTTGTTAAGGCCTTTTTTGAACTCGATGAGTTGCCGGTTCGCTATCGCCCTTCCTATTTCCCGTTTACCGAACCTTCGGCGGAAATGGATATCGGTTGTCTGAAGACTAAGACCGAACTCAAAATCGGTGCCGGTAATGATTGGCTTGAGATTTTGGGTTGCGGTATGGTTCACCCCAATGTTTTGAAAGCAGGCGGAATTGACCCTGATGAATATCAAGGCTTTGCTTTCGGTGTCGGCTTAGACAGACTTGCTATGCTGAAATATGGTATTCCTGATTTACGCACGTTCTTTGAATCAGATGTCAGATGGTTGAAACATTATGGCTTTGTGCCTTTAGATGAGTCTTCCATGACAGGTGGTTTGAGTAATAACGGCGGTGCGCAGAGATAGGAGAAGAGAACAATGAAATTTACGTTATCTTGGTTAAAAGAACATTTGGATACTCAGGCAAGTGTTGATGAAATTGCCGAAACCCTCACCAAAATCGGTCTTGAGGTTGAAGAAGTTTTTAATCCGGCCAGTCAGTTGAAAGGCTTTGTAACGGCTAAAGTTGAAAGCTGTGAAATGCATCCGGATTCCGACCATTTGCATTTATTGAGTGTTAATGACGGTAAGCAAAATTTACAAGTTGTTTGTGGTGCGCCTAACGTTCGTCAAGGTCTTATCGGTATTTTTGCGCCGGTCGGAACGCTCATTCCTTGCTATAACGAGGTTTTGAAAGTTGGTAAAATCCGCGGCGTTGAGAGCTTTGGTATGTTGTGTTCTGAAAAAGAACTCGGTATCGGGGAAGACCATACGGGGATTATTGAGTTACCGCAAAACACCCAAGTCGGTGTTCCAGCGGCTGATGTGTTGCCGATTGATCCGGTATTTGATATCTCAATTACGCCAAACAGAGCTGAATGTTTAGGTGTTAGAGGAGTGGCTCGTGATTTGGCTGCTGCCGGTCTTGGAAAACTCAAGCCTTTAGAAATTCGCAAAATTTCAGGCACTTTTACTAGCCCCGTTAAAGTAAAAATTGAAGATTTTGACGCTTGCCCGACTTATGTCGGACGCTATATTCGCGGCGTCAACAACAAAGCGCAGACGCCGAAATGGATGAAAGACAGATTAACAGCCATCGGATTACGCTCAATTTCTCCATTGGTTGATATTACCAACTACATCAACTACGATATGGCTCGTCCGTTGCATGTTTTTGATGCTGACAAACTCAAAGGCAATATCACCGTTCGTATGGCTAAAGAGGGTGAAAAATTCATCTCTTTGGAAGAGAAAGAATATGCTTTGGACAGCAAATCTTTGGGTATTTGCGATGATGAAGGTGTTCAATGCTTGGGCGGTATTATGGGCGGCCAAGAAAAAGGTTGTTCCGATGAAACCAAAAATGTGTTCTTGGAATGCGCTTTATTTAAGCCAGAATGCATTGCTCGGACGGGACGCCATTTCCAAATTGATTCTGATTCCAGATACCGTTATGAACGTTGGGTCGATCCAAAATCAAACGTGCTCGGCTCTGATTATGCTACGCAAATGATTGTTGATATTTGTGGCGGTGAAGTCAGCGAAATGGAAATTGCAGGCTCTGAAGATTGTGCCGAAAGAGTGGCTTATCTGCGTCCGGAAAGAATGAAGAATTTTGCCGGTATTGAAGTTTCAGCTGATAAAATAATCGAAATTTTGACTAACCTCGGTTTCAAAGTTTCGGTTGAAGCTGATGGCAGAATTAAAGCTATTTCTCCAACCTGGCGCGGCGATATTGAAGGTGAGCACGACCTTGTTGAAGAAGTGGTTAGAATGATTGGTTTGGATAATATTGTGCCGGAATCTTTACCGCATGATAAGTTGCCGCACCAAGTTTTGACACCGGCACAACAACGTATGCTTACGGTTAAGCATGAATTGGCTAATCGCGGATTGTTGGAAACGGTTACCTGGAGTTTTACCGACAGTAATATTGCACAATATTTCCGTCGCCAAAATGATGATGTCGTTTTGTTGATGAATCCGATTGCGGCCGACTTAAATGAGATGCGTCCTTCGGTTTTGCCAAACTTGCTCTTGGGTGCTAAAAACAATATTGCCAGAGGATACGGTAATGTTGCTTTGTTTGAAGTCGGGCCGGAATTTTTCGGTCGTAAGCCAGGTCAGCAGACTTTGGTTGCCGGTGGTATTTGCGTTGGTCAAACCTCTAAAAAACATTGGACCGGAGAGGCCAGAGCCTATGATGTGTTTGATGTGAAGGCTGATGCTTTGGCAGCTATTGCTGCCGCAAACGGCCCGTTTGAAAATGCTCAAATCACAACAGATGCACCGACATATTATCACCCGGGAAGAAGCGGTGTCTTGCGCTTGGGTAAAAATGTTTTGGCTTATTTTGGTGAATTACATCCGAGTGTTACCAAAAAGATTGGTTTGAAGCAAAGAGTTTATGCTTTTGAGGTTTATATGGATAATATTCCGCTTCCACGTGATGCTCAAAGCAAAGCTAAGAAAAAATTAGAGCTCTCACAATTCCAACCGGTTGATAAAGATTTGGCTTTTGTGGTTGATAAAAAAGTTAAAGCAATAGATGTGATTACGGCGGCTAAGACGGCTGATCGCAACACAATTACCGATGTGCGCATTTTTGACCTCTATGAGGGTGAAAACTTGCCTGAGAACAAAAAGTCTATTGCTATTTCGGTTACTTTCCAACCGCAAGAAAAAACATTTAGCGATCAAGAGTTAGATGTTTTGATGAAAAAGGTTGAAATGGCTGTTTGCAACAAAACAGGCGGACAACTGAGAAGCTAAAATATCCTAAAAGAAAACCCCTCTTGGTAAATACAAGAGGGGTTTTTTGTGGCTTAGTATTGTCGAACCGGAATAGTTAATCCATCCCATGTATTAATAAAATAGGTCTTATATCCTTCACCAAGTAACATTGCACGACGATCACCATAATCTGTCATTTCAGAAGACCAGTAGCGCCAATTATTTCCATAGACAGGGTCAATATTGTCTTCACCATTTAATCGAGGCTTTCCTGCATTGTGCAATGAATTATTTAGGGTACTTTTATTGTTATAAATTAATTGTAAATCATTCATGGTAGGACAGTGCCAACTTCCGGCAGATGTTCCAGGGGTTGTGTAGCTACTGCAGAACGCATCTGTTTGTGTCCCTTCTATTGATTTGTCGACTTCGAGTGACATAGCAAGTCGTGAAGAAGTATCTACAATTATTGCAATGATTGTTTTGTTTGAAAGGACTTCATTACCAATTGAGCCATCAGAGTAAATATAAGAACCAACTTTTGCTGCGGCTACACAAGAATTACCTGACTTATTATATCCAGAATTACAACTCCAAGATTGGATTTTTGATGAACAATCTGAGAAATACTTACAAGTTGCATTAGCAGGACAAGAGCTAATTACAGCAGTTCTTAAATCGCAAGGATTTACACAAGAGTTACCTGACTTAACAAAACCTGATTTACAGCTCCAAGACTGAACCTTTGACTTACAATCGGCAAAATAATTACAGTCAGCATTTGTTGGACATGAGGCAATCACAGCTGTTTGATTCAGTTATCCGCATAAGCTTTTTGACATTTTGAAGAACAATCCGAAAAATAAGTTTCACATCCATAAGGCGTTTGCACGGCAGTACGGTTACGACAGTTATCAGTATAAGCCTTTTGACAAACGTTATTACATGGAGAAGCATAGTAGGTTTCACATCCGTATGGCGTTGCCACACTTCCAGGGCAAACGCAAGTCGCATACCTAGTTCCTGTATTTTTATTTGTGGAGAATTACATGACGCATAAGGATAAGTTGTGGTATCACAATAGCAACGATGTTTACCGCCACATATATCAGAACTGAGTTTTTTAGGGCTTGAACAAGTTGAAGATGTATATTTATAAGTCACATCGCAACATCTGTCATATATTTTATCATTATAAGGACATGCACTATTAAATAAACCCGATGCGCAAGATGTTACTGAATAGCCAAGGCGTTTACAGTTTTCACCCGATGGATCAGAAAAGTCATTATTCTTGGCATCATCATTACCAAAATCCGCTCCTTGGTCACTCACAATAAAATGAACCCCTGCAGTTTGATAGTTTGCACGATTAGGCAAGCCTATTGCTAGGCTTGCCCCTGACAAAGATTCAAAGGTTTGGTTTAGACTGGTTCTTACGAAGTGCGTGTATTGTGAATGCACTCCCGATTGATTATCTGAAATAAAATTATTTTCACTTACGCCTCCTATTGCAGTGAGCGCAAGCACCGATACTCCTATCGCAAGTTGCTTTCTCATAATACACCTCATTATAACTGAACTTTGTCACTTTATAATCTAGCATATTATGCCAATATTGTCAAATAATTTTATTTAAACAATTTTATTTTGGCTAAAATAAATAAAACAATAGCCTCTCATTAGAGAGGCTTGTTTATAAATTATAGATATTTCTTATCTTGCCTTATGAATGGCGTTGATATTACGAATATAGGCAATATCTCCTTCCAATTTTTCCAAAGCGACAGGCAATTTACTGCGCCAGTTCGGGTATTTATCAATATCCGTTCCGGGGAGATTTTGCAATTTTTCTACATGCAAAATATCTTCCAACTGTGCCAAAAAGACTTTTGAATTGGTGCGTGCAGCAAAAGTATGTACTGCCTCTTCTATTCCTTCCGGATAAGCCTCACCATAAATGTAATCGCCCTTGCGCAAATTGTCTTCCGGCCAACAACCGTTGATATCCAATGCATGCAATAATTTCCAACGGTCTTGTTCGCGTTTATGGTAGGCATCCGTTTTTTCTGCCTCGGTCATCATTTGCAAATCGTATTTTAATGCAATATCGTAACCAAACCACCACATCTTTAATGGAGGCATATCGTGCGTACCAACCGACGTAAAGGTTTTTAACCTATATTCCCAGGGCGCATTAAAATCACCCCAGCCCATATCTTTTCTTTCTTCCCATAAAACACTCAAAGCATAAACATTTTTTGCTTCTAATTGTTCTATAAAGCCTTCGGGAACATTGCCTATACTCTCGCCTACAATTTGGCACTTATTCCGCCAACTCTCGATGGCGACAATGTTTAGCATATCTTTTAGATTATACATAACATAAGTACCACCAGCATCATCTTTATCGGGTATCATGTATAATCTTGTCAACCACATGACATGGTCCATTCGCAAAGCCCCTGCTCCTTGCATATTGGCCCGCAAAATTTTGATAAATGGCTCATAACAACGCTCTTTTAGGACGTAGGGATTAAATGCTCCCAAACACCATTTTTGTCCGGCCGTAAATATTGCATCAGGCGGTGCTCCCGCGCCTAAATCTTTAATAAATAAATCATGGTCTGCCCATAGCTCAGCACTATCTTTACAAACGCCAACCGCCAAATCGCGATACAGGCCTATTTTTAATCCGCATTCTTTGACTTTTTCTTCTACTTGTTTAAACTGACGGAAAGCTTCAAACTGCAAAAACTTAAAGAAACGAATTTTATCGGCATACTCTTCCGCAAATTTTCTAACTTCAGGCGTATTGGGATTTTGGAATTCATCTTCCCAACCATTCCATCCGCCAACACGGTATGTGCTCTTGATATCATACAAAGTTTGAAACAGAGCCAAGCGATGTAAATCTTCTCCTTGAGCCTCTACAAAATCATGAAACTCTCTTTGTCTTTGGCTCGTTAAATCTGCCATAAATCGTCCATAAAGTTTTTCTAATACGGAAATCTTTAAGGGATAAACTTCTTCATAGCGGATTAATTCACTGGCGCGGACTTCTGCCAACTTGTCTTTTATTTCCTCTTTATCTTCGGGCTTATATTCAGGAACCGCTTCGATATCAATATATATCGGATTCAAGAACAAGCGGCTGATAGAACTATATGGGCTGGCATTCTCAGGATAAGTATGAACCAAAACATTAAGTGGGTTAACACCAATCACACTTGCACCGCAACGAGAACAAATTTCTATAAAACGCTGTAAGTCAGTAAAATCTCCGACACCCCAGTTATGCTCACTTTTCAGCGCATAAAGCTGAACGGCATAACCCCAGGCTTTGCCTTCTTTTAATACCTCATTTTCATAACATTCTTTCGGGGCTACCGCTAACTTGCTTTTATAGCTCTTATCGCCTACGGTAAAGGTGATGTTATAATAGCCAATCGGAAGTTCGCTGGTGATGGTCAGTAGCATTTTGGCATAAATTGTTTTGCCTATTGTCGA
The DNA here is from genome assembly GCA_949286215.1 of uncultured Pseudomonadota bacterium. Classification (GTDB taxonomy): domain Bacteria; phylum Pseudomonadota; class Alphaproteobacteria; order RF32; family CAG-239; genus Scatocola. Next base: position 15,489 of record CASDYX010000027.1, on the reverse strand, counting down.
GGTTTCTCCCGTCGGGTGAATTTCAAAGGTAACGGCTGAGCTGATGCCTGTATCGGCATTTTCAACTTGAAGAGCAAAATAACTTTGTGTTTGGTCATTGGGAACAACGGCATCAATATGAATATTGCCTTGCTCAACAACATAAATATTTTCTAAGGTCCTTTGCCAACGGCGTTTTTCAAAATCTGCCAAAGATTTCTCTACCTCACCTAAATTGCCAGCTTTGTAACCTAATTTTTCGGCAATAAATCTAATGGTGGAATCTGGAATTTCATATTCTTTTCGTGCCAGCCCTCCGTCGGTATAAACCGTAGCAATACCTAATTTATCGGCTAGTTGTTTGAGTTTTTCTTCCATTCCCGTCTCCTTTATTTTTTGATTTCAAAGACTAATACACTCCATGCCGGAACAGAGATAACTTCTCCCGCTCCCAATTTTGTGTCTTCTTTGAATTTTGATGAACTGTCTAATAATAAGTTCCAATGATACTTGGTTTCAAGTGGTGGCAATTTCCAATTTTGAGCTGTATAGTTGGCATTAAAAATTGCAAAGACAAAACGACTTCCGGTATAGACGCAATAAGATATGGATTTACGATTTACATCATGCCAATCTGTTGTAGAGAATTCTTCACCTAATTCATTATACCAGGTCAGGTCTTTATAGCCTTTATTTACAACCTCTCCCGTAAAGAAACGACGGCGGTTAAATATCTTCAATTTTTTGCGAAGTGCTATCACTCTTCTGACATATTTAACCAGCTCTTTATTGCCTTTACTGATGGCATCCCAAGCAATCCATGTCAAAACATTATCCTGACAATAGGGATTGTTATTGCCAAATTGGGTATGGGCAAATTCATCACCGGCTAGCATCATCGGTGTGCCAAAGGACATTAACAAAGTTGTGGTCATGGCTTTTAGCCTTTGCAGGCGATTTTCTTTTATTGTCGGATTGTGTGTTTCGCCTTCAGCGCCTGAGTTCCAGCTCCAGTTACTGTCCGTTCCGTCGCGGTTGTTTTCACCGTTGCTGAAATTGTGTTTTGCATTATAACTTACTAAATCTTTAAGGCTAAATCCATCATGCGCGGTTACAAAATTGATACTGCTCCAGATATCGCGGTTCATGTGGTTAAAGACATCGCTTGACCCAGCTAAGCGGCTGGCTAATTCAGCCACCTGCCCTTGGTCACCTTTCCAAAAACGGCGAACCGTATCGCGGTATTTATCATTCCATTGTCCCCACCCCGGAGGAAATGCTCCGACCTGATATCCGCCAAAGCCAATATCCCAAGGCTCGGCTATCATCTTTACTCTGCGGGTTAACGGGTCTTGTCCGGTTGCATATAAAAATCCGCAATGCATTCTGAATTCTTTATTCTGTCGGCACAAGGTTGGGGCTAAGTCAAAACGGAAACCATCGACATGCATTTCCTCTATCCAATAACGCAGAGAATCCATCACCAATGATAAGACATAGCCGTTTTGAACATTAAAGGAGGCTCCGCAACCTGTGCTGTCGTAGTAATATCTTTTGTTCTCCGAATTTAGAGTATAATAAGAGGCGTTATCTATACCACGATAGCAAAAAGTCGGGCCCATTTGATTGCCTTCTCCGGTGTGATTATAGACCACGTCCAAAATAACTTCTATGCCTTTTTGGTGCAGAGCCTTGACCATTCTTTTGAATTCGTCAATCTCATCTGATGCCATATAAAATTGCTCGGGTGCAAAGAATGTAAAACTCTCATAGCCCCAATAGTTATCCTTGATATAGCCTTTTTTATGGCGATTGCCAAAAAAGGCATGTACCGGCAAAAATTCTACCGCCGTAACCCCCAACCACTTCAGATAGCTGGTAACACTTTTATCGGCAAAGCCGGCAAAAGTTCCTCTTTTATCATCGGAGATTTGCGGATGAAGTTTGGTAAAGCCGCGAAGGTGCGTTTCATAGATAATGGTTTCATCCATTTGATAGCGCGGGCGTGTTTCGTTATCATCCCCCCAATCAAACGTATTGCCGACAACAACAGATTTGGGAACATAAGGTGCGCTATCGAGTTCCGAAAAAGATAAGTCTTTCTCGGGACTGTCAACATCATAACCAAAAATTGCTTTGTGCCAAATCAGCTTGCCTGTCAGCTTGCGTCCATAAGGGTCTATCAACAATTTATTCGGGTTAAACCGATGCCCTTCCAATGGTTTATACGGACCATAAACACGGTAACCATAAACCTGGCCTGGGATTAGACCTTGAACGTAAATGTGCCAGATACTGTTATCATTTTCAGTTATGGGAAAACGAACAATTTCCTCTGCGCCAGAGGCATCGAACAAACAAAGCTCTACCTTTTCGGCATGAGCCGAAAACAATGCAAAGTTAACCCCCTTGCCATCATAAGTCGCTCCCAGTGGATAGGCTAATCCTGGTTGGGTTTTATAACTCGGCATTGTTTTCTCCTTATGTGTAATTAATCCCTTATCGGCTTAATAACGATGGTGGACAATGGCGGCAAGGTTAAGGAAATATAACGCGGTTTGTTATTCCACTCGCCTTCCTCTGATGTCATAAAGCCTTCGTTTTTAACACCGCTTCCCCAGTAGTTTACATCATCAGAGTTAAAAATTTCCTGATAACGGCAATTTTCATAAACACCAATGCGATAATTATGACGAACAACCGGTGTGAAGTTGGAAATTACAATCATATAATCTGCCGGATTATGACCTTTACGCATGTAAGAAATAACACTGTCATCGGCATTGGAGTGATCAATCCATTCAAAACCGCGATAGTCAAAATCTTCTTCATAGAATGCAGGATTACCCTTATACATCAAGTTCAAATCGCGGACGCAATTTTGCATACCTTGATACATCGGATATTGCAGCAAGTGCCAACGCAAGCTCTCTTCCGAGTTCCATTCCCAATCTTGTCCAAACTCACAGCCCATAAACAGCAATTTCTTTCCGGGGTGCGTGAACATAAAGCCGTAATAAGCTCTCAAATTGGCAAATTTTTGCCACTCGTCTCCCGGCATTTTTGCTAACATTGAGCCTTTACCGTGAACAACTTCATCGTGAGATATCGGCAGAATAAAATTCTCGTTAAACGCATAGAGCAAACCAAAGGTCAGCATACCATGGTGATATTTACGGTGTACCGGTTCATGGCTGATGTATTTCAAGGTATCATTCATCCAGCCCATGTTCCACTTATAACCGAATCCTAAACCACCCATTGAGGTCGGACGAGAAACCATCGGCCATGCGGTTGACTCTTCGGCACAGGTAACAGCACCTTTGCACTGACCATATACCAACTCATTCATCTTGCGCAGGAAGGCAATCGCTTCAATATTTTCATTTCCGCCATAGATGTTGGGAATCCACTCGCCGCTCTTACGGGAATAATCCAAATAAAGCATGGAAGCAACAGCATCAACACGCAAGCCGTCAATGTGATATTCTTTCAACCAATACAGAGCGCTGGCACACAAGAAATTGCAGACTTCGGTACGACCGTAGTTATAAATTTTGGTACCCCAATCCAAGTGTTCACCTTTGCGTGGGTCAGCATGCTCATAGAGGTGTGTTCCATCAAATTCAACCAAACCATGACCATCTTTCGGGAAGTGAGCCGGAACCCAGTCCATAATTACGGCAATGCCTGCTTGGTGGAATTTATCAATCATATAACGGAAATCATCAGGCGTGCCGAAACGGCTGGTCGGAGAAAACATTCCGATAACCTGATATCCCCAAGAGCAGTCCAACGGGTGTTCTGCAAGCGGCAAAAACTCAACATGGGTAAAGCCCATATTAACGACATAAGGAACCAAATTATCTGCCAATTCACGGTAGGTTAAAAACTCTGTGCCGTTAAAGCCTTTTCTCTTCCAAGAGCCTAAGTGAACCTCGTAAATAGACATCGGCTTATCAAAAGCATTGTATTCTTCACGATACTTCATCCAATTTTCATCTTCCCAGTGATAGTGATTTAGATCATATACCACTGATGCGGTTTTAGGACGAACTTCGCTCCAAAATGCCAAAGGATCTGATTTTACCAGAATGTAATCTTCTTGAGTTTTGATTTCGTATTTATAGATTTCACCTTCATCTAGTCCGGGGATGAAAATATCCCAAACTCCGCATGAAGGATGTTTGCGCATTGCATTAACTCGGCCGTCCCAGTTATTAAAATTACCAACAACTGAAACGCGTTTGGCATTCGGTGCCCATACAGCAAAACTTACACCTTTAACACCATCCATCTCGGCAACATGTGCTCCGAGTTTTTTATACATTTCGAGGTGGTTGCCTTCAGCTAATAAATAAACATCTATATCGCCTAAGATAGATGAAAAACGATAAGCATCTTCTTGCTCATAAATTGTACCATTGTCATTTTCAATGCGGAATTTATATGGGAAATTTTCAATTGCGCCGAGATTGATTTGATAAAAACCTCTCTCATCTAATTTGGTCATTTGTCCTAACGAGGTACCATCTTTTTTTAGTAATTCTATTGAGCGAGTATTGGGATGATATGTACGAATAAATACTTCCTTACTGCCTTTATCTTTATGTATTCCCAATACGGCAAAAACGTTGCCATGGTCACCGTTGATAACAGCTTCCATTTCTTCTTTTGATAATAAATTTTCCATTCGGTAGCCCCCTGTTAGAACTATAAATTTTAATAATTAGATTTTTGATAATACTCAAATTCTGTGTAAGTTTTATCTATAAATTCTTCTCTCTTTAAATGCAAGTAAATATCTCTCTTGTTTAACAATATTTCATTTTTCAAATAAAAAACAAACTTTTATGATTGACGTATTATTTTTTGATTGTATATTAATGATTGTTTACCAAACATTTAATTTATTTGGAGTTAGTTATGGTTAATAATTGTAATGAAAACGCAATCAGAGAAGCTGCTTATTTTATGTGGCAAAATGCTGGTTGCCCTTCTGGCAGAGACCAGGAATTCTGGGCTCTTGCTGTTGAACAGTTAAGCAACTGCAGTTGCAAATCTTCCAGCAAAAAATCTTCTTCTTGCTCTAAGAAATCTACTTCTGCTAGTTGCAAAACTTCTTCTACAAAAAAGACTTCTTCTAAGAAGTAATTTTTGAAAAAAAGTAGTAAAAAACCTCTTCAAATTTGAAGAGGTTTTTTATTGTTTTAGTTTGTTTTTTGAGCGGCAAAAAGAAAGCCAAACACCTGATTTGATCCTTCATTTCTTAGCTTGCACTTTTTCATTTTTTCAATTGAAAAACAATTATTTACAAGCAAATTTTCAATATATTTTTGACTATGAAGATAGCGTCCCGACGAGTGCAAAAAATAGTCATTGTCATTAAAATAATTTTCACTTACGGTAAAAATGAATCGACCTTTTGAGGTGAGAGATTTTGACACTCCTGAAACAACTTTTGAAAGGTCTCCAAAATAGGTAAAAACATCTGCCGAAACGACCATATCAAACTGCTGTTTTTGGATTGCAAAAAAGTGCTCCAATTCATCACAATAGAGCTTATGATAAATCTTTTTCTTCTTTGCCTCACTCAACATTTTTTCTGAAATATCAACACCATACAGTCCAAATAATTTACTGTATGATTTTAGAAAATTGCCACATAATCCCGTGCCGCAACCGGCATCAAGAATCTTTAATTTGGGATTTTTTTGTTTTAAAAAAAGGCTCTGCAAATACTCCGAAATTTCTTGTGGAGCTCGATACTCAAGCGAGGCTAAAACCTGCTCAAAATCGGGGGCAAAAACATCAAAAATATTTTTCAAATATTCATCATTTGCACGCGCTGGAATCGAATCATTTAGAACAGAACTTCCCATGTGTTGCGCTATCTGATTATCGGGGTATTTTTGCAGCCATAAATGAGCATATTTTTGGATAAGTTCATCTTCTTTTTCTAAGGAAGATTCATAGAGCATATAACCAAAATTTATATGCTGAGAATCCTCGCCTGAACTTAATTCTATTGCTTTCCAGGCTTCAGAAAATGCCTCTGACCAATTGGCTAATTTTTGGTAAGACTGAGAGATATAATTGTGCAACCAATAATCATTCGAATCTAACTTCAGAGCTTGTGCAAACGCTTCGACAGAATCGGCATAATTCTCTAATTCAAATTCGGCATTTCCCAATATTGTCCACGACATGACCTGATTAGAATCTTGTTTGATTGATTGCTTGGCAAAATCGGCAGCCTTTTCATAATTTTTCATATCAAAATAGGTATTCGCCAGATTAACGCATGTGATATAATTTTCAGGATTGAGCGCATAAGCTTGCTCATAATTACGAAGTGCTTGCTCAAAGTTTTTTTCCAGATACTCTATATTGCCTAAATTAATATACGACTGAATATTTGCAGAATCGATTTTAAGAACTTTTTGGGCAAGTTGGCGCGCTTTTTTATAATCTTGATTTTCGTAGAGAGACGTGGCGTAGTTGCTCATTGCCAAGATATTGTTTTTATCTTCATGGAGCGCCTTTTCATACCAAGACATCGCCTCTTTCTTTTGCTCCAGTCTATCATAACAATTCCCAATCATTAAAATAATATCGACATTTTTGGGATAGGTATTTGCCAAGTCCAAATACTCTTGCAAGGCTTGTTGATAGTCTCCGATATTATATAGATGACGAGCCGAACTCTCTGTTTTTAACACGTTTTTTCTTTTCCTTGTTATTTTTTTATAAATTTATGACATTTTTAGTAAAAAAACTATTGACGAGTTGAATTAAATATTATATTTATTTCTTCGTCGCCGGGGATGTGGCGGAATGGTAGACGCGGCGGACTCAAAATCCGTTGATAGCAATATCTTAAGAGTTCAAGTCTCTTCATCCCTACCAATTAAAAAGCCTTGCTAAACTGCAAGGCTTTATTTTTTTATCTCTCTCCTCCTCAAGGCTCGGACATAACTTGTTGGAGCAAATTAAGTACCGCCGCTATTTTGGGATAAGCAAGCGTTTTTTGGTGCGCCAGAAGGTGAATATTGTAACTGAAGTCAATCCCCGTTTCGGCCAAACATTGCCCGATATTGAGCAAATTATCGTGCTTGTGATGCAAAGGCAATAATCCTATACCACCGCCGGCCGAAACCATGTTATTGACCATATAAACCGAATTGGCAGAATAACTGATATGGCGCAAGAGTTTGCGAAATTCTTTCCAGCCTTGAATTTGGCGGATATAATTCGGATTTTCGCAAAAATGATGTTCATTTACTAACTCATGTAATGTGTTGGGAAAACCAAATTTATCAATATAGCTTTTGGAGGCAAACAAGCCACATGGCAAAACAGATGAATGACACAAGCTCATGGTGTTTGATGAAGGAATCGTATAGCTCAACAATACATCAATTGTGTGCAGGTTAATTTGATTTACATTTTCACAGCAAGATGAAACAATATGAAGATCCGGATAGTTCATAAAAAAATCAATAATTTTGTTATTGAACAAAGTTTGTGAAACACCCTCTTCCACACCAATTTTAACCTGACCGCCAATTTGATTAGACGATAATGCAATACCATTCAGCTGTCGCAAAATTTCATTTAGCTCTTCAGCCAAAACTAAAACCTCTTGCCCTTGAGGGCTGATGATACTGCCATGACCATCATTAGAGAAGATTTTTAAGCCTAAATCTTGCTCGAGTTCCGAAATGTATTTATTTAGCGTATCTATGGATGTGGACAGGCTTTCTGATGCTTTGCGCTTGCTTTTGTTTTGCGTTACAGAAAGCAAATACAATAAGCCTGACATTTTATTGATGTCTTTTTTAGTTAGCATTGTGTTCACCTTTTTGTTGGACCATATTTATTATAAAACACCAGACTATCCTCAACAACAGGTCTTTTTTATTATTAACAATTTTTAATTGAAATCAGAACAATAAAAAATCCCGATTTCAATCGGGATTTTTTAACTTGTTTAGGCTGCTTGGCCCAGCAATCTTTTTAAGGTTTTTTCTCGTCCAATCAATGGCAAGAGAATCTTTAACTCCGGACCATTGTCTTGTGCTGTCAGAGCCTTGCGCAAGGGATGGAAAAGAGCCTTACCGCTTTTTCCTGACTTGGCTTTTACTTCCCCTACCCATTGGTTCCAGGTTTCGGAATTCCATGGTTCCGGAGGTAATAAATCCGCCGCCATATCAGTTAAATCTTTGTCCTCAATTATCGGGGTGACAACTTTGTGACAAATCGAATCCCATAAATTGACATCTGATACGATTGATAAATTCGGGCGAACCGCATCCCAGAACTTTTCATCACCTTCAATGCGGTTTTGAACTTGAGCATAGCTCAGACTATGAACCAACTTGGTATTGAGATGTTTGAGTTCTTCCTCATCAAACTTAGGCTGAGAACGACCGATTTTACCAAAGTCCAAACTATCTGCCAGAGACTGCAAATCATAGTATGGCTCAATAGCCTCAGATGTTCCCAACTTAGCTAAGAAAGAGCAAATTGACATTGCTTCAATTCCTTCGGCGCGGAGTTCACTCACACCCATACTGCCCAAACGTTTGGAGAGTTTGCCTTCCTTACCTGTCAACAAAGGCAAGTGTGCAAAGGTCGGAACCTGTCCGCCCAAGGCTTCAAACATTTGAACTTGTGATGCCGTATTGGTAACGTGGTCTTCACCGCGAACGATGTGGGTAATACCAAAATCAAAGTCATCAATAACTGATGGCAAGTGATACAAGAAACTTCCGTCCTCACGAATGATAATCGGGTCGCTTAATTTTTCGGCTTCGTATTTGACTTCGCCTCTGACCATATCGTTCCACTTAATTTCTCCGGGGAGAAGTTTGAAACGATAGTGCGGACGACGCCCCTCGGCTTCAAAACGAGCAATATCTTCTTGAGTATAGTTTAATGCCTGACGATCATAAATCGGGGGAAGACCTTTGGAGAGTGCACGTTTGCGCTTGAACTCCAGCTCTTCGGGAGTTTCATAACAAGCATAAATACGTCCTTCGGCTTTGAGTTTTTGAGTTACCTCATTATAGCGGTCAAAGCGTGCCGATTGTCTGGCTTCTTCAGTCCAAGTTAATCCTAACCATGTGAGGTTATCACGGATAACGTCTTCATATTCTTTTTTAGAACGAAGTTTATCCGTATCATCAATACGAAGCATAAACTTGCCGCCGAGCTTTTTAGCCCAGAGCCAGTTAAACAATGCCGTACGGGTGTTGCCGATGTGCATAAAGCCGGTCGGCGACGGTGCGAATCTTACTTTGATGTTACTCATTACCTTTATCCATAAATTATCCAAAAATTAAGTGGATAATAAACACTTCCATTTTGAAATTCAAGCACAAACTACAGCTCTGGCTTGATTTCTTCCTAATCTAACAGATTTAACATTTCATCTATGAGATTTTGGGTACCTTTTCTAATATCCTTAATGGATTTTGCCAGCATATAGGCCGGTGTGGTCACAACACGGTTTTCCTCATCTACACAGACATCTAACGTGCCTTTAGGCTCAAAGACGGCTCCCATTTTGGTGATACCTGCTCCTACGCCTTTGTCCGTCCCGATGGTGACTTTTACTTTGTGTTTGGCCAGAGCCTTGGCAATAACCACCGGTGCAATGCACATTGCCCCGATTACCAGATGATTTTCATAAGCATCATGAATGGCTCTTTCTACCTCTTTATTGAGTTCGCAATCCGAACCTTTGATAGCAAAGTTGCTCCAATTCATGGCTGCTCCGAATCCGCCGGGGAAAACGATGGCATCATATTCTTTAGCATTAAATTCTTTTAGGTTTTTGATATTGCCTCTGGCAATGCGGGCAGATTCAGCCAAGACATTGCGATTGTCATCATCGCCGGCAATGGCCGTGGCCTGACCGGTATAGTGGTCAATGGTTTTGGCTTGCCAGGTATCGGGGGCAAAGCATTGGTAGTCACAACCAGCTTCATCAATAGCTAACATGGTCATAGTGGCTTCATGGATTTCAGAGCCATCAAAGACTCCGCAACCGGACAAAACAACGGCAAATTTAAGCGTAGTATCGTTCATTTCTTTCTCCAAAGTTTATTTTTATTGTAATAATATATAATAGTTTGTATAAATAACAATCAAATATTAATTTCAGGACAAATATTCATGATTTCAGAAATTTCTACTTTGCCAAACGGCATCCGCGTTATTACCTCTTCAAGACCAGAAATCGAATCTGTTTCTTTGGGAATTTGGGTCAACACCGGTGCGGCTTATGAAAAACCGCAACTCAACGGTATTTCGCACTTTTTGGAGCATATGGTGTTTAAGGGAACAAAAACCCGTAATGCGTTTGAAATTTCTGACCAATTTGAAGATGTCGGCGGTCAATCAAATGCCTATACCGCACGCGAGTTTACGGCTTTTTATGCCAAAATGCTCAAAGCCGATACCGAACTGGCCATTGATATTTTATCAGACCTTATTAATAACCCGACTTTTCCGGTTGAAGAATTGGTAAAAGAGCGCGAAGTCGTGGTTCAAGAAATTAAACAAGGAATTGATACGCCTGATGATATTATTTTTGACTTTGTGCAAGAGCAAGCTTTCCCTAATCAAGCCTTGGGGCGCACGATTTTAGGACCGGCCGAAAAAGTTCGCTCTTTCGGGCAAGAAGAATTACAGGGTTATTTGAAATCCAATTATTCCGGTGAAAATATGGTAGTTTGTGCCGTCGGAAACATTGAGCACAAGCAATTTGTGGAGATGGTCAAGTCAAGGTTGGGAGGTTTTCAGGCAAAAGCGCATTTTGACAAAGACGTCCAAAGCTACTGCGGCGGCTTTATGAGTGAAAAGCGCGATATCGAACAAGCGCATGTTGTGTTGGCGTTCAGCGGTGTGAAATATGAGTGCGAAACTTATTATCCTTGCCAAATTTTTTCTACTATTTTCGGCGGAGGAATGTCTTCTCGATTGTTCCGCGAAGTCAGAGAAAAGAGAGGTTTGGTTTATAGTGTTTATAGTTTCAGCAACTCGCATACTCAATCGGGGTTATTTGGAATTTATGCCGGAACAACCAATAAAGAACTGCAAGAATTGATGCCGGTTATCGGTACCGAAATTAAAAAGATTTGCAATGATTTGGTCAGCCCGCAAGAGCTTTCACGCGCTAAGTCTCAACTCAAAGCCAGCATGCTGATGGCCTTGGAAAGCTCTTCTACCACGGCGGAGATTTTAGCTCGTCAGATGTTGCTTTATAACCGTATTATTCCGATTGAAGAAATGGTTGAGAGAATCGAAAAAGTTACTTTGCAAGACGTCCGTGATATGGCGCAACAAATTTTTGCTTCAAAGCCGACTTACTGCTTGGTCGGAGATATTGCAAATCATCCTGACTACGAACAAATTCAACACATGATTAAAGGTTAGAAGATGGATATTTATTTAGCGGAGCCCAGAGGATTTTGTGCCGGTGTGCGGCGTGCCATTGCGATTGTTGAAAATGCACTTGAGCAATACGGAGCACCGATTTATATCCGGCATGAGATTGTTCACAACAAACATGTGATTGAAGATTTGAAACAAAAAGGCGCCGTATTTATTGAAGATATCCTTGATGCCGACCCCAAACGTCCGCTCATTTTTTCGGCTCATGGCGTCAGTCAGGAAGTTAAAGATAAGTCTCGTGAATTGGGGTTATTTACCATTGATGCCACCTGCCCTTTGGTGGAAAAAGTGCATCGTCAGGTCAGAAAGTTTTTTGAGCAAAATTTTGAAATTATTGTAATTGGCAAAAAAGAACATCCCGAAATTGTCGGCACCGTCGGGCAAGTCGGAGAAAGTGCAAAGCTCCATGTAATTTATTCTCTGGAAGAGGCGAAAAGTCTTGAAATTAAGGATACCGAGCATGTCGGTTTTGTAACGCAAACCACGCTTTCAACCGATGATACCTTAGAGATTATCCATTGTCTGAAAGAGAGATTTCCCAAAATTCAAGGTTTGCCCAAAGCCGATATTTGCTATGCCACCACTAATCGACAAACGGCTGTTAAGGAACTGGTCAAGCACACGCCAAACATTGTTATTCTGGGCTCTAAAAACTCGTCTAACTCCAGACATTTGCAAGAAACAGCTTTGAAAGCAGGAGCGCAAAATGCTTGGTTGGCTGATGATGCCTCTGAACTCGACTGGGAAAAGATTAACACCTTTTCTTCGATTGGAATTAGTGCCGGCGCATCAGCTCCGGAATATTTGGTGGAAGATTTGCTCAAAGAATTAGCAAAGCGTTATCACAATATTAACAAAAAATATGTTACGGTGGTTAAAGAAAATATTAATTTCAAACTCTAACCGATTTTTTAAGGAGAAGGTCAATGTCACGCGCCGAAGATATTTTTCAAAAGCTGATTTATTTCGGCGAAGATGCTATTGATGACTATATTCAAAACTTGCAAACCGAAGAATTGTTCTTAGACTTTAAGCAAGCCATATCGGTGGGCAAAAACGGCACAACGCTACATAAAGACGACCGTAAGAATCTGGCAAAATGTATTTCCGGTTTCGGTAACTCCGAAGGTGGGGTGATTATTTGGGGCGTAGAGTGCTCCAGAGATATGGATATCGGTGACGTGGCCAAGGCTAAAGTTAAGGTGCAAAACGTGCATCGGTTTTTGAGCTGGCTTGAGAATGCTATTTCCGGCTGCACCATTCCCAGCCACAACAAAGTTCGCAATCATATTATCAGTATTGATGAAAACGGCGATGGTTTTATTGCTACTTATATTCCTAAATGCGAGATAGCGCCATTGATGTCAACCGTTGGCAATAACTTTTACATTCGCTCCGGCTCAAATAATGTTCCGGCTCCTTATTCGGTAATCGCTGGAATGTTTGGAAGACGTCCGCAGCCTAATGTCGAGCTGCTGATTCAAGATAAGAAATTAGAAGTTTTGGATAATGTAGATGAGGATATGCTCTATCCTAAAAGCATTGATAATCCGCCTGAAAAATATGTTAAAATCAGCTTTACCATTCGGGGGCAAAATGACAGCAATGTGATTGCACGAGAGTTGTATCTTTCTTGTGCGGCAACGGAAATCGGCGGTGAATATAACAAGGTTCGTTTTTTGAACTATAATCAGATGGATTCAATTCAAGGCATTGAGGGGCAACTCAATATTATCACTCGTCCGGAGTTAAGACTTCCGCCAAGAGGAATCATTCGCTTTACCAATGTGGATATTATTCTCTCGCCTTATATTGATGAAGATTTTCTCTTTGATGGAGTTATCGGCGCCGACCATGCCGCCCCAAAAAACTTTAGGCTTTATATTCCTAAGAATAAACTCCGCTCCTTTGTGGCAAAAGCTCTCAAAGAAGATGAAGAAGAAGCGCATCTCTTGGCGCATGAATTTTTCAGAGAGTTTATGATTGGAGAAGAATAATCATGGCCAGAGTTGAGATTTTTACTGACGGGGCATGTTCAGGTAACCCCGGCCCCGGTGGTTGGGGTGTGATTTTGCGCTGCAAAGATGTGGAAAAAGAACTCAGCGGCGGTGAGGCGCAAACCACCAATAATCGGATGGAACTGACCGCAGTGATTGAGGCGCTCAAGGCATTGAAAACCCAATGCGTTATCACGCTTTATACCGACAGCAAATATGTGATGGACGGCGTGAATAAATGGCTGCCGAATTGGAAGAAGAATAACTGGAAGACCTCTAATAAAAAATCTGCCGTGAAAAATATTGAGCTCTGGCAAGAGCTGGATGAATTGGTCTCCCGCCATGAGATTATTTGGATTTGGGTGAAAGGTCATGCCGGACATCCCGAAAATGAAAGAGTTGACAAACTCGCCCGCGACGAATCTTTGAAATTCAGAAAAGAGTAGTTATTTTGTTTTAACAAAAAGTCCCCGTGAAAACGGGGACTTTTTTGCTGTTGAAGCCGGGATTAATATTTAACTACCGGACGAGCGTAGTAAGGGTTATTGCTCTTACCGTTGTGGTACGTATCACCAATACTCATGGACAACCTCCATGCAGTGCTGTTACTATTCTCGGTAGAGGACCAGTAAGTATACTCTTGCACCTGGCTGGCTCCTTTCGAGGACAACGATGATAATGTGTTGTTTATGGTACTCATGTTGCTATATATCGTATATAATTCTTTTATACTTGGCAAAAACCACTTCCCTCTTTGGCAAAAATCTTTACTACAACCAATTATTTGATAACTATTTACTGCATTGGCTGCGTAGGTTGTACCATTGCATGTACTCGCTAATATCGCATTGGTATTCGCTCTGCCGTTTGTTCCGCAGGTTGTAATAGCAGTACTTTTATCCGTACAATTTTCCAAATTCGGTGTATCGCAATAACTACTTGACCAATATATATACTCTTTTCCCGGACTGCCGTCATTTTTGACATCTGTCAGGGCTACAGCTAAGCGGTTTTCAACATCAAACACCACGCCTACTGGAGTTTTGGAAGAAAGTACTTCATTTGAAATAGTGCCATCTCCATAAACAATCGAACCAATTTTAATAGCTTGTACGCAAGAATTACCAGATTTTTCATAACCGGAATTACAGCTCCATGATTGGATTTTTGATGAACAATCCGAGAAATATGTACAAGTAGCATTAGCCGGACAAGAGCTAATGACTGCCGTTCTGTTATCACAAGGGTTAATACAAGAATTACCTGATTGAACATAACCCGATTTACAGCTCCAAGACTGAACCTTTGATTGACAATCTGAAAAATAATTACAGTTTGCATTTGTTGGACAAGAGGCTATTACAGCCGTTTGGTTTCGGCAGTTATCCGGATATGCCTTTTGGCATTTTGAAGAACAATCTGAAAAATAGGTTTCACATCCATAAGGCGTTTGTACGGCAGTACGGTTACGACAGTTGTCAGCATAGGCCTTTTGACAAACGTTATTACATGGAGACGCATAGTAGGTTTCACATCCATATGGCGTTGCCACACTTCCAGGGCAGACGCAAGTTGCATACCTTGTACCCGTATCATCACTGCAAGAGCTTCCTTTTATTTGTGGGTCATTACATGATGCATAAGGATAAGTGGCAATATCACAATAGCAACGATATTTGCCGCCACAAGTATCAGAACTGAGTTTTTTAGGACTTGAACATTGCGACGATGTATATTTATAAGTTGCATCACAGCATCTGTCATAGATTTTATCATTATAAGGACAAGCACTATTAAATAACCCTGAAGCACAAGAGGTTACTGTATAGCCTAGCCTTTTACAAGTTTCTCCGGTCGGGTCTGAAAAGTCATTATTTTTGGCATCATCATTACCAAAGTCTGTTCCTTGATTACTCACAATAAAGTGAACCCCTGCCGTCTGATAGTTTGCACGATTAGGCAAGCCTATTGCTAGGCTTGCCCCTGATAAGGGTTCAAAGGTTTGGTTTTGACAAGTTCTTACGAAGTGTACGTATGTTGAGACAGCCTC
>CASDYX010000026.1 GCA_949286215.1 uncultured Pseudomonadota bacterium | reverse complement strand
CAATTTAAGTCTAGCGGATTAGAAACCTATTATTGGCAACAAGAAAGCAGCGGAAAATGGATTCAGAAAGCCTAAAAACAGAGCTTGCCAAATTCGACTTAATTGAGCTTAAAGGCGAGCCTTTTATTATTGATTTGATGTACGCCGGCACACGCAACATTGCAAGTTTTGCGGCTTATGAGGAAATCGGGCTTGGAAACAGAGCCTTTGTGCATCACCAAGCCTTTGAACACTTAATGAAAATTGTCCCGATATTAGAGCAAAATCATCTCAAACTGTGCATTCGCGATGCTTATCGCCCGCCCCTTGCTCATATTCTGCTCCAAAAAAAGGTGGCAATTCCCGGCTTGTTTGCCGCAAATTATCAACTCTCCAATCATTGCCATGGGACTGCGGTTGATGTTTGTTTGGCTGATGAAAACGGCAAGCTCCTCACCTACCCGACCGAAACCGATGCTTATAGTGATGAAATTGCTCAAGCCGTTAGAACAGGAAATTTTAAGCCTTTGCAAGAAAATTTACCTAAAGCCAGACATGATTATATGCTAGCCCCCTATGAGGCTTTGGCTAATCGGAGTTTTCTAAAAGTAATAATGGAAGATAACGGCTTTTTATCTATTCCGCATGAATGGTGGCACTATAACCTCAAAGGGTTTGAAAAATATCCCGTCATTGAAACTGAATTATTCTAAAAAAAACCGTGTCTTTGAGGCACGGTCTTTTTTATCTTTCGCGGGAATTGCCGTCGTTACTATATTCCAAATATCTGGTAATACTTTGTTCAACTTGACGGTCAATTTGGTTTTGCGGTTGAAGTTTGGGCGCATAAGTTCCGTTAGGCGCAAAAAGTTGGTTGAGCAAATCCATCGGGTTGCCGCCGGTGAGCATCTGCTGTTTGGTCATCTCTATAGCGACTTGTTGTACCATCGCGTTGCGGAAAGCATCTTGCGCCGCCAGACGGCTTTGCTCTTGTTGGCGGTGCTCTTTTTCGGTATATTTGCGGTGAAAACGGGCAAATTCATATATCGGGTCACCGCCACGACTAAAGTCCGGCAGACCAACTAAATTGGTTTTAGCATCTATCAGGTTTTTAATGCCCATACCGTTCGAATCTCGATATATCATCCAATCATTAATGATTTCGGGATAAACCGCCTCTTGCACATTATAAGGCGAAATTTTTCCAAACTCTATTCTATCCCAATCTCTGTCAGCGGTTGTGACCTGAATATTGTCAACAAAGTATTCTTTATTTTCAATATGGCGGCGTTGCGGATTGGTTAATGCTTGCGCCAAACAAATTGCCACCAGGGAGTATTTGAGTTCTTGAGCGGTTTTGTAACGCAATTTGCGAGGATCACGACGCACTTCGGCATCATCCAAGGCTTGATTGAGGCAATGCGCACGCAAAATTTGCAAGGCCTCAAGTTGGTCTTGGTTTAGCTCAACATTGGCAATTACCCGAACAGCGGCTATGCGATTGACTAAGGCTTCTAATTTTAACTCCAAGCTTTGATGCGACATTTTCCCCTCTTTTTGACTTATGTTGTGGAGTATAGCATAATTTTGTATGACCAACAAGAGAAATATTTTAGAAAAAAATTTACATTTTGTTAATTTTGTCTATTGTGTCATAATAAAAATTGTGGTATAGTCCCCCTCATATTCACCAATTAATTAGATTTATTATGAAACAAGTAGAATTGCCATCAGAATTGATGGCGTACATGTGCGAGAGAAATAAATTCGTGTTTGTAAATGACTTTTCAGGTTGGGGCCCAGAAGCCGACCTCAAACATTTCAAACGAATTAGTGAGATGGAAGGAAATGGCTTGCAAGCTGAAAACGGAGAAGAGTTTGCATTCCAATGTGTCTCTTTCCGCAGAGGAAACGCGCTCACCGTTCAGCTCCGCGACCATGAAAAAGACACCAGCAAACAACTGTCGCTGGCGGATTTACCCTTGTTTAAGGATTTCGACGTCGTTATCTGGACCTCTGGAGAAGCCTTGCAAGGATTTGCGCCTGTCTTTTCAGACAAACTCGACCTTGCACTTTTTATCCGAAAGTTGCAAGAGTTTGGAGCGTCTGAAGATTATGGGTTACAAAGGAAATTAGGAGAAATGATACGTCTCGCGATGTTCCTGTACAAAAACAATCCGGAAAAAGTTTCATCCATTTTGGATGAAATTTAAGGATTGTAAAAGGAAAATAAAACCTCAGAGACAACTCTGAGGTTTTATTTTTTTACAGAAAACTTTTTTCCCATAAGGAAATGTAGGTTTCAAACTCTTCCTTTGAATTACGGAAGAACAGCGCAGTTAAGGCGCGGTTAGACAACTTGCCTTGTTTGATTCGTTCCATGACTTCATCATGAGAGCCGGTCTTCATCAAGTCAATATCTGCTTGCTTTTCATTTTCTGAGGCAGATATACGCAGGAAACATTGGGTCATCACTTCATAGTCAAATGGAGGGTATTTAAACATTGCCCACAAAAAGCCATTTATATCACAGCTCGGTGCTGAAATATAAAACATCTTATCGTCATGTGAACCTTTTTGAGCCAGCTTTAATGCTCCCTGATAAGAGAGATACGGGTGGCGTTCCAAATAATATCTGACTTCAGACATCAGACGATATTCAAGCAAGTCTTCGTGCACCCAAGCCCAAATTCCGTATTTATCAACATAGGCCTCAAACTCCGGCGTACGGACAACACGCAACATCTGTCTTTGGTATTTTTCGGGAAATTCACGATACGAGATATACAGATAATAATGTTGCAAGCTCTCGGGCTTCTTTTCCCTCAGACCTTCAAACATTTCATCTAACAGTTCATCTGCCAGACCATGCTTTTTGATTTGCAATGCAATTTCATCTGAATCGTTTGCTTGAAGCAACAGTCTTTGATGATAGGCATCAAACCCGTGTCTTTCCAGATAACGCATTTTTTCAAAATGGTCATTACGGGCAAAAATCACATCTTGCCCAGAATAGCCATAACCGTCCCAAGAAAGCAAAGCCTCTACCTCCTCCGGATTATTGCGCTCGGCAATAACTTTCTTTACTTCATCGGGCAGATTTGCTCGAGAAACCGAATTTAAAAAGCTCCTCTTTTCAGGCGGGCAATTTGCCTGGCGATATCGCTCTATCATATACATGATTTCGTCATGATGGCCTCGATTGACAATTTCCAAAGCTCGTTTGTTTTCAAGCTTTTTTATTGTCCAAGCATGTGACACTCCGTTGATTACAATACAACTTTCATCGTATCCGTAAACTTGGTTTAAGTCGTTCATAATCTGTTCATGTCTCTCTTTTTCCTGCCAAGCCGCAGCTCCTTGAGCCACAAACTTGTTGTCATTTTGTGTATTCATAATGCTTAAATGTAATAATTGGTGAATTAGTCGTAGTCATACCACTCTTTTTTGTAAAAGCAAGAGAAAAATATACCTTGAATTTTAATACTTATGCTCTATTATAACGACGTTTGAGGAGATTTTGATATGATTAATCATTTGGAAAATATGAAAAAAGCCATAGAGCTTAGCAATGATTCCGTCGATAAGGGAAGTTCTCCTTTCGGTTGTGTCATTGTGAATAAAGAAGGTGAAATCGTTGGCACTGGTCACAACACCGTTGCTCTTGATAATGATCCGACCGCACATGGGGAAGTTAATGCTATTCGTAATGCTTGCAAAAACCTCGGGACTTTTGACTTGAGCGGGTGCATTCTTTATACCTCTTGCGAACCCTGCCCGATGTGTCTGAATGCTTGCAAATGGGCTAACATTACCGAAGTTTATTATGCCGCTGATAGATATGATGCCGAAAATATCGGTTTTCGCGACCGCGTGTTTTATGATGATGACCCTCTCACCTTGCACCGCTTGGATTTAAAAGAAGCAGCTCAAGTGATGCAAAAGTGGAAAAATAAGCCTGACAGAATTGAATATTAAAATACTAAAGCCGAATTTACTTCGGCTTTTTTTAGATTAGAGCTAACGTTCCGGTCATCAGCAAAATGTATCTGAAGAGCTTTCCTATACACATGGACACCCACACGACGTGGACATTGGCTCGCATATAACCTAATAAAAAAGGTATTAAATCCCCTATTCCCGGTAAAAAGCTGAAAAATGCCGTCAGAGCCCCTTTAACTCGTACCCAATCTTTAACCTTTTGTACTTTTTGCGGAGAGAGCTTGCAGATTTTGGTGAGCCAATCTTCTTTGCCTAAATAACCAAAGTAATAATTGGTAAGACCGCCCAAAGTATTGCCTACTGATGCCCAAAGCAAGCACCAATAAGGATTAAAACCTGCCGCCAACATTCCAATAAACACAACTTCCGAACTCAAGGGTAATATTGTGGCTGCACCAAAGGAAATACCCAACAAACTTAAATATCCATACTCAACCATTTTTATTCCTTTTTGTTTGCATAACTCTTAGCATAAAAATTATTTAAATCAAATGTCTTTCTCTTGTGAAATTTAGACACAAGTATTGACAAATTTTCCGAAATAAGTTATTTTATTGAAAATTCAAAACTTATCGGAGGAGAAATTGTCAAAATATTACGTTAATAAAACAACGCTTGAAATGATTTTGGGCGGTCAAAGAAGTTTGTTAGGTATATCAAAACTTCATGAACAAGATCTGGTTTTTGTACAACAAACACAAAATTTATTAAACAATTTTTTAGAGGACGAAGCTGAGGTTACCTACTCAGATTTGTCTTTGGTGGAAGATTTGGCTTATGCTTTGCAAAACACCTCTCACGGAGAAGCCAAACATAAAGCTGAGGCTTTACTTAAAAAGATTTTACAAAAAATTGAACTCCGACAATCCACATTAAATAAATTAAAAGATATTAATTTTGTTGCCTTTACACTTAACAATAAAAAAATGGCAAGAGCTCTGTCTCCTGAAGCATTACTAGTAGCTCAAAAAACCGTCAATCAAGACCAATCTGCTTCTTTAAAATTTAAGGCAAGATTGACCCAACAACTCCAAAGTTTTGCTTTGTTGCAATATGCAGAGATTAAATCCTCTAAACAGGCAATTGATGCTAACAAAGAATTTATAGATGTCTTTAATCTTCGTCATAAGAACGTTGTTATTCAACAAAAAAATAATATTTCTAAAAGCTCTTCCTTACCTGATGCCAAACCTGAAAAAAGAAATAGTTTTTTCTCCTTTATGAAAAAAGCTAAAGATAAAGTTTTGAAAACTTTGGATAATGTCAGACATAATATCAAAGTATTTTTTTACAGACATGAACCTAAAATTGCTGTTGCTTCTTTTGCTTTACTCGGCTTATTAGGAAATAAATTATACAAAATGTCGGATAATCCTTCACCTTATCCTTATCAAAATTTCGGAATTAACACACAAAAAAATCAAACCCCTATGGCAGATACGGCGAATATTTCCCAAGCTAAGACGGCAGACTTTGTAAAAGAAGCGCAAAAAATGGCCGTGACTGAGAATAAAACAGAAGAAAGCAATAGTTTGTCCTCTTCGAAAACACAAATTACCGGAGATTATTTTGATACATCTTTGGAAATTCACCTCAAGTCAAAAGAAAAAGTCCAAAGCCTGTATGACAAAATTGATGCTTTGGCTGAGGATGGTAAAATTAAATTTGACAATGGCACAAACACTAAAAAATATGCGCATGCTTTCACAATGTATAACCTTATTCGCCCGAATTCAGCTGAAAACAAAATCATCCAAAATCTGCTGAACGGCGGAAAAGAAAACCCCGAACTCATTAATCGTTTGGTTTTGAAAGCAAAGGATAACGGAACCGGTGTTAAACCAGATAGTCCATCTATTCAAACAAGCAATTTTGATAGTGCGAACGTGGCTTTGCAGCAACAACACCTTAAAAATCTTAAATCTTTAAGTTTGTAGCACTTAAAACTCCTCTTTCTTAAGAGGAGTTTTTTTGTGGATACATTCAGCAGTTCTTGACTTTTACATTTTTATTTCTATATTTCTAGAATTGTAGAAATAAAAAAGTGAGAAACAATGACAAATAAATTAACAGATATCGCGGCCGTGTTTGCTGCTTTAAGCAATGAAACTCGTTTGCAGATTTTTAGAATTCTCGTTGAACATAGCAAAGATGGTATTACACCAACCGAAATTTCGGCTTTAATGAATGAGTTCCCTCGTAATACCCTATCCTTTCATTTGAGCTTAATGAGCAATGTCGGGTTATGTTCTTCAGAAAAACAAGGAAAACAAATATTTTATAAGCCCAATTGTTGTTTGATTAAAGAAATTACCAAATTCTTGCTAACAGATTGTTGTGACGGAGGTTGTCAATGCTAGATATTTTTACGCATTTAGCCGATTGGGCAATTTTGCAAATGGGTCTTACAAAAGAAACGCACCTTGGTTCTGCTGTGCACTTTTTTATTGAAGACAGCACCAAAATCTTCGTTCTTTTATATTTATTAATCTTCATTATCTCTTTGTTTCGTTCTCAGCTTAGCCCAGAGAGGGTTAGAGATTACTTATCGGCAAAATCGCGCTGGAGCGGCTATTTCTTAGCCGTCTTTTTAGGTGTGGTGACGCCCTTTTGTTCTTGCTCATCTATCCCTTTGTTTATGGGATTTTTGGCCGCCGGTGTTCCTTTTGGTACGGCTTTGGTTGCTTTTATGAGTATTGCCACAATTTCTTTACCGGAAATGATGATGCTCAAGAAAGTGTTTAGCTTGAAACTACTCATGATATTTATCGGTTATTTGTTGGTTGCTTTTATTGCAACCGGATATTTACTTAATTTGTTATAGGAGAAAATTTATGAAGGAAATTAAAATACTGGGTATGGGCTGCCCTAAATGCAAAGCTACTTTGCAAGTGATTGAAGAAGTGGCAAAAGAAAACGAATTTTCGGGAACTATTGAGAAAATAGAAGATATTGCTTCAATTATCTCTTATGGAGTGATGTCAACTCCGGCTGTGATTATTGACGGGCAAATTGCCTTTGTCGGCGGAGTTCCCTCAAAAGAACAAGTTGAAATGTGGTTTCAAAAAAATAATACTTGCTCTTGCACTGGTTGTTGTTGTAAATAATTAAATAGTATTTATATAACAACAGGAGGCTTAAATCATGAATTTTGATGAAGTTATTGCTAAAAGACGCAGTGTGCGAAATTTTGCACAAGAGCACAAAGTATCTAAAGAACAAATCTTAGACATGATTAAAGCGGCACAACTTGCACCTTCGTGGAAAAATTCTCAAACCGGACGTTATTATGTGGTTATGGAGCCTAATAAACTCTCTCAAGTCAGAGCTTGTTTGGCACCGCAAAATCAAATTGTAACACAAAATGTTAATGCCTTGATTATTACCACTTTTGTAAAAAATATTTCCGGCTTCAAATCTGATGGCACACCCGACAACGAATTGGGCAATGGCTGGGGTGCTTACGACCTTGGTTTGCAAAATGCCCTCTTGCTCCTCAAAGCCACTGATATGGGAATAGATAGCATTGTTTTGGGCTTGCGAGATGCGGCGCAACTTCGCCAAGTTTTAGCAATTGCCAATAACGAGGAAGTCGGTGCGGTTATTGCGCTTGGCTATCGCAATGTTCAAGATATTCCACAGCCGCCCCGTAAAGATTTGAGCGAAGTTGTACATTTATTTGAGTAGGTTTTGAAATGGCTATTGTTCGTTGTCCTTGGGTGAATTTGAATAATCCCTTATATGTTAAATACCATGATGAAGAATGGGGAAAGCCCGTATATGATGATGCAACTCTCTATGAATTGCTGATTTTAGAGTGTTTTCAGGCCGGACTTTCTTGGCAATGTGTGCTCAATAAAAGAGAAGATTTCAGAATTGCTTATGAGGGCTTTGACATTGAAAAAGTCATAAAGTTTGATGACAAGAAAATTAACGAGCTTCTTCAAAATCCAAAGATAATTCGCAACCGCCAAAAGATTGAAGCCAGCATTAAAAACAGTCTTGTTTTCAAACAAATTCAGCAAGAATATAGCAGTTTCAGCGCCTATATTTGGGGATTTAGCAAGCAACAAATTATTCATGAAGATTGTATGATGCATACGACCTCGCCTCTTTCGGATAGAATTTCTAAAGACCTCAAAAAACGCGGTATGCGCTTTGTCGGCAGTACGACAATTTATTCTTATCTGCAGGCGGTCGGCATTATCAACGGGCACACGAGAGATTGTTTTTGTGCTTGAGTTTTAGGATTGCAAGTTCCAGAGTTTGGCGTATTTTCCTTGGTTCTTGAGTAATTGTTTGGGGCTTCCCTCTTCAATGATTTTGCCATTTTCAATCACGACTATTCTATCCATATTTTTGAGTGTGGACAAGCGGTGTGCCACAGCAATTACGGTTTTGCCTTTCATAATTTTTTGCAGAGATTGCTGAATGTATTTTTCAGACTTACTATCGAGTGCGGAAGTCGCCTCATCGAGCAACAAAATTGAACTGTCTTTTAGAATGGCTCTTGCAATGCCGACACGCTGTCTTTGTCCGCCTGAGAGTTTTATACCTTTATCGCCGACATAAGTTTGGTAGCCTTGCGGTAAGTCATCGGCAAATTCGGCGACGTAAGATTTTTGTGCAGCATCAATGATTTGCTTATGGGCGGCGTTGAACTTTCCGTAAGATAAATTTTCAGCTAAAGTTCGGTGGAACAAAGATGTGTTTTGCGGAATAAACGAGATGGCTTGGTGCAGGCTTGCTTGGGTTACTTGGGCAATATCTTGTCCATCAATAAAAACTTGATTTGCAGGTGTATCGACCAGTCTTTGCAAAATATGCAGCAAGGTCGTTTTTCCGCCGCCTGACATGCCGACAATTCCGACTTTTTCACCGGCATTGATTTTCAAATTAAAATCTTCAAATACTTGACCACCGTTGCGATAACCAAAGTTCAGGTGCTTAAATTCTATTAAACCGTCCTTAATTTTTAGTTTTTTGGCGTTTGCGGTATCTGTGATTTCAGGTGTTTCGGAGAGCATTTTCAGATTATTTTGTAATTTGTAGAGCTGAGAGCGGTTGCCCATCCAAATTCCGGCCAAATTTCCTAACATGCCGCCCAAAGACATAACCGAACTCAGGACATAGACAATATCTCCGGCTTGAATGTCCCCTTTTGCCCAGAGGACAACCGGATAAATTATCATCAAGCATTCAAACAAGAGTAATGAGGCATCCAATATCAAATGATTTTTGGTTTTGACCCAAGCCTCTTTGAATATTGATTTGCTTACGATATTATAGTCTTTTTCCAGCCTTTGAACCTCACGATTAAGGCTCGAAAAAATTTTTAAGACAAAGTAATTGCTTATCATATTCACAATACGGCCAAAGATTTTATTGGTCATATTTTCTTGCTGGGCCGAAGCCTTAAAAGTATTGCGTGACACTTTATGAAAAATAACCAACAACACGATTGCAGAACAAAAATAAATTATGGCCAAGAGAGGATAAATTTGAGCAATTAATACCAGCATGATGATTAGGGTGCAACAAGAGGTATAAAAGCTCAGCAAAAAATCACCAAGAGAGCTAAATGCGGCAATGCTTCGGCGAGAGTTTTCAATTTTGGAACAAACTTCTCCGGGGGTGTTTTTGCTCCAAAAAATTTTGTGTTGTCCGAGTGCTTGCAAGAATAAATCTTGGCGGATATTTATGCCAAGTGGAGCAAAGATTTTGCTTTGCAAAACATACATTACCCAAAGTGTCAGCAAAGTCGAGGCTATGAGCATCAGGCTTAAGGTTAGCAACATGGTGAGGAGTTGTTGCCAGACTTCTTCTGAAACCTGATTGGCGTTGATTAAGTTGATAATCTTACTGATATTCCAAGGCACAAACTGTGTAAACAAAGCCGTAATCGGTAAGATGAGAAGTATTGCTGCAAAGTTCCATTTTACATGCGCATAATATTTTTTGATGAAATCTAAGACAAGGTGCTTATTCATGTTTTGCTCCTTCTAATTTTTGAAGGGTCCAATACTGATAAAATTTTCCTTTACAGTTCAAGAGTTCTTCTAACGTTCCGTCCTCGGCAATTTTGCCTTTTTCCAGCACTATTATTCTATCCATATTTTTGAGTGTGGACAAGCGGTGAGCCACTGCTATCACGGTTTTGCCTTGCAACATTTTTTCTATGGCTTTTTGAATATAAAATTCAGACTCACTATCAAGTGCCGAAGTTGCTTCATCTAAAACCAATATCGGTGCATCTTTCAATAAAGCTCGTGCGATTGACAGGCGTTGCATTTGTCCGCCGGAGAGCTGATTTTGAGCATTGAGCAAAGTTTTATAGCCGTTGGGCAAAGCCTCAATAAACTCGGCGGCATAAGCGTCTTTGGCGGCCTTTTTTACCTCTGTCAGAGTAGCTCCTACTCTGCCATAAGCAATGTTTTCGGCAATGGAACGCTCTAGCAAAGATGAGGTTTGCGGCACATAAGAGATGGCTTGATGTAGGCTGTCTTGCGTCACAGCTTTGATGTTTTGCCCATCAATTAAAATCTCACCTGATGAAACATCAAAAAAGCGTTGCAGCAAGTTTATTAAGCTTGACTTTCCGCCGCCTGATGCCCCTACTATACCGACCTTTTGCCCTGCAGGTATCGTCAGATTAAAATTCTTAAACAATAATCTGTTCTTATGGTATCCAAAGTTTACATGGCGAAATTCAATATTGCCTTGTTTGACTTGCAAGGGGGATGCGTTCACAGCGTCTTCAATTTCATGAGGTTGCGAAAACGGAATTAAGTTGGTGCGCATTTCGGCAAAAACGCCGCTGTAAATAATTCCCCTATGAATTAAATATGAGACAGTATCTGAGACATTTTGCAAAAGCAAAAAAATCAAGACCATATCGGCGGCTTTAATTTGCCCGATTTTCCACAAATAAAAGCCATAAAACAAAAACAAGATATAAATGATTTGAAAATATAGTTTTTCGCCTTGCGACTGCAGAGCCTCAACATTGACCGATTTGTTGGTGATTTTGCTTTCAGACAAGAGCTCTTTATGTAAGCGTTTTTTCTCATAATCAAAGCCATTAAAGACACGCACAAAAAAGTTGTTTTGCAGCGTGTCTATCATTTGGCCGCTGACTTTGTTTTTGGCCTCAACCATAGCAGAGCGCAAATTAATTGATAGTTTTCCTATTCTAAACAAAACCAAAATTGAGAGCAAAAGGAAACCCATAAACGCGCAAGCAAACATGATGTTGACACTCATTAACATCACAAAAATCACAATCAGTTGCACAATATCTGACAAATAATAAAACAAGGCACTATAAAAGCTGGCATTGCCGGCTAATTGCTCACTCTTTTGCGCCAAGGAGCCTGCCATATTATCGGCAAAGTAAGATACTGAATGACCATTGATATAGCGAAAGCAATCCAAACTCATTTGCTTGTAAACAGTTGCCCGAAAGCGCACTGCACTCAAATAATGAAAAATATTTGATAGAACCTTGGCAAAAACCGTTGCCAAAACCATACCCGTCAACAAGAACCAAATTTTATTTTCAATATCTGCAAACTTACTTTCTTCACCGAAAAGCGCCACCATTTGCGAAAACAAATAAGGCGACATTTTTTCTAAAACAACAGATAAAATTCCACAAATAGCCAGAGGTAAAAATATTTTTTTGTTTTTCATGGCATAGAGCCACAAGTAAGCTATCGGACTTTTGGGAAAGGGTTTCACGTTTTTGCTCCTTTATTTGCACTCACTTGATGTAACTATAGCATTAGGGCGTAATGGAAACAACGTTTGATTGTTTTTTACACAAATTTTAATCTGCTTTAAGTAAAAACAGCCCTCAAAGACTAATGAGAGCTGTTTTTTTGAAGTGTGTTTTATCTCTTCAAAATGAGTGAATAAAATGCGTCTGAATAACCAATGGCATCCTCTAACTGTTCGAGTTCAAGGTTGACTAGATAAGGATAACCGTCTTTCTGGCACCAGAACTTTTTGACTTTCAAAGGCTTATCCCCTGCTCTTTCACGCAAGGCAGAGACGGCTTGCCAATTTTCTTTTAATTGTAAGACATCTGCGGGCGACATCAACTTTCCTCCCAGACGCTGGATGTAGTCCTGAAGTTTCGGGGGATTGACACCTTCTTGCAAGCGACTATGAATTACGAGCTCAGGACTTATGCGATACCCGATAATTCTTCCGTTGGCGGGCTGATAATCCGTACTTTCGACCAGATTTTCATACACATAGCGCGGCTTAACATAATCATCCACGCGTGTTGGTAACTGTCCATTCCATTGCGGTTCTCCTGCCGGACCTTTATAGGCACCAGGTTTACCGGAGAGCTCTTTGTGGGTTCGTGTGATACCCCTTATTGCCACAATTAAAAGCAAAATAAAAAGAACTGCAGCTACGATAATTGCCTTTATGAGAAGTTCTTTATCCATAATTATACCGGAATATTTTAAGAGGCTTATTTGACCGGATCCTCTGTTGTGAAACATAATTATAATCAATTAGGTTTCGTTATACAGACTTTATGTCTCTTGTCAATTGCTATTTTTATACCTCAAAGTATCTTATTCATTCTCTTTCAAAAGACCTATGCCATCGTAAAATTTTATTCCTTGTTGCATTGCTTGTTTTACTTGGCGGCGTAAAGATGTATCTTCTGCATAAGCGGAGATATCATCTGATGTTGTGTTATATAAGAATTTTACGATTGAAGTTGTGTTGGTGTAATTTAGTATTTCAAAAAGTTTTCTAAAATAACTTATATTACTGTCTGGATTTAAATAATTATCAAGATTTTGAGCCAACAGCCAAGAATGAATAAAAAACTTCGGCTGTGTTCCTAATTCTTTAAAATATGTTGGTATTGTTAATCTAGCCTCTTTAAGTGAAGCGTCAACTGCTGCTTTATGCAATTTTTCGCCTCTAAAAATATGAATGCCAATGCAAAACTTTGGATGAATTTGTAAATTGGGTATTGAATATTCAAATTTTTTAACTTCATACTGCAAGCGCCCAATTTCAACAATATGTGCATTAATAAAAATGCTACCCCAGATTAGTTGAGAACATTCTATTCCATCCAAGCCATAGGTGTCAAAACCGATTGTACAACATTCATATATTCTTGCTTTATGTTTTTCTATTTGTGTGTTGTCAAAATTATGTTGTTTCATATTTGCAAGGTGTGTTTGCCAACCCGACAACAAAACTAACGCCGGAAACATATCAGCATTATTGCGTTCAATAGTATGATCCCATCCATATTTTTTATCAGCGAACAAATAGTGATGTATTACATAAACAGCAATTGCAAGATTATTATTTTCACGAAAATGTTTTAAATAATCATCAAACATACTCATAAATTTTTGATGTTTTCTCAACCCATAAAAATCTATTGCCTCATTCCAATCAAAATTATCAAACCAAGCTTTGGCTGTTTCTTTAGTTACATTTTCTTTGAGTAACTCTAGTGGAATTTTTGAAAAATTAAAGTTATTTAATATCGTTTCTAAGTTTAACATTTTACGATAAAACCTTGAATACATAATGTTATTTTTATTCTTTTTGCAGGTATTTGGGTGGGATATAGCCGTCTTTTAAGACCAACAGATAATGTCTGACAGCACCAAAAAGTAAATCGGCTTTACTGTCACACCTTTTCCAAGGAAGAGGCGTTAAATCTACATCTTTTAATTCAACTTTTCTAAATACTTCATTATAACCGCCGGCAGAAGAGCTTTCTTTACACCAAATGGCTGTCACAATTTGGTCTTTAACCAAACATTCAACATCAAACGAAAACAGCTCACTGTTTTCAACAATTGCTTTTAAGACGGGATCGTGATTTTGCCAAACAATCTTCTCGGTCAGGCAAGAAATAGAATTACTTCTTCCTTCAAAAGTACTCTCCAACCACCGATAAACGTCTTCGGGATTCTCGCTTCCGGCGCGGTGAATATAGGGGCGCAAACTTCGCCCGCTCTTCTTGATTCCAAGCAAGCCATCTTGCAAGATGGTATTACCTTTTTTGGCATAGTGATACATTTTGAGCATAAATTATAATTTCCTTACCTACTGCGGTATTGATTGACTTTTGACATGCTATAACCTTTATTGTGAATGTTTTTCACTATTTTCGTATCATTATTTTGTGATCTTTCCAATCTTGCCTTTTCCATAAGCGCATTTTCCATATATTTTTGCAGACCGTAGGCATGAACTTCATCTGGCATCATCGTATATAAGTCTTTGTAATTTTTATCTTCTTGATTATTGAGCTGATTTTCATAAATTGTGGCATAATTCGCTTTAGAGTTAAAAAGTCTATCCATCAGAGGATTGCCAAAACTCTCTCTGTCTTGTCTATAATGTGTGCCTTCATGAAACGGGACAGAAACAGCAAAGAAATTTTCACTTGTTTGTAGCCTTTCTTCGTTAAAATAAATTTTTCCATCTTTGAAGTAGGCCGCATTGATATGCGTATCTTTAGGAAAACCTAATTTAACCAATCTTTCTCTTTCTTGCGCTTCCGTATAGAATTCCAATTTGGGAGCGGTTCCATAAACATATTCAAAAATTTTCAAAGACTGCTTAATAACATTTTTTTTGTCATCCAAGCTCGTATTGGGCCAATTTTGCAATTTTTCAACAAGTTCGGGAGAATTAGCAATCAAAGCCACATAGCGGTCGGCTTGCTTTTGTTCTTTTTGCCAAAAGCTTTGCGGAAAGTCTAAATTAAACAAGCAGGCGCGAATGTTTTCCTCATTTTGTTCACAAATATCTATAACTTGTGCTTTAGTCATCTTTCGTGGAAACAAGAGCTCAAGATATTCAACTTTATCTTCCATCGGAAGTTTCGCAATTTCTTCCGTAGTCATTTTGTTATATCTATCAAGTTTTTGCTGTTTAACCTTTTTTCTTGCTTGATAAGTCGGCCATTTTTGTTCAACAATTTGATTAAAACCATCGACGGATAAATCATTCATCTTTTCATCCACAAGAATTTGGGCAACTCTTTGATTATCCTTATTTGAATATGGCGTAAAATATACTTTGTCTTCATCTGCTGTTATCTCACAGTTATCTATCAATAATTCAAAATCTTCTATTTTCATGGTTAGGCTTTCTGTAATTGAATAATTTTCTTTATTATAGAACAATTTTCCATTGTTGTAAATTAAAGAAAAAAGCGCCGATTAGGGCGCTTTAGAATTTGGAGTTTTTTTTGATTTTACTGTTTCTTTTTGTTATGTTCCGCATAAGCCTCATCAACAATTTTTTGCTGAACTTCTTTACGGTATTTATCAACGTCGCGATTGGCTTTGAAATACATTATCGCAAAAGCAATAATGCCAATGATGGCCACGCATAGCGGAAACCAATATGAGTTCAGAAAAGTCCTAATCTGAGTAAAAATGTCTGAAAAATTCTCCATACGCAATAATATTTAATGTTTGACATAATACTTAATTTTGTCAGCATTATAGGCGTATCTTTGCAAAAGTAAAGAATTTTAATATTTGCTCTTTTGCCTAGCGCTCCCTTACGGGTTCAAATCCTTGGGATATCTTTCCAATACAAAAACACCCTCATAATAGAGGGGAAACATTGGTGTCTTGCTTCGTAAGGTTTGCCCCTGGTGCAAACCTAACTTTGCTTCGGGCACTTGACTTGTAACCCCAATTTCGGAAAGCTTTCGCATTCCTCCTTGGGTAATAAGTCTACGCATCACCATTAAAAAAAGCGCCGTTTTGGCGCTTTTTTTAATGGTGATCCCAACGGGATTACGCAATGCACTGCATTGCTTGTTACTTTGGCATCTAATCTCGCGGTGGGAAAAAATTTTTTCCCTTGCTCGATAAGATGTTACAAAGAGCTTGCAGACACAAGAGCAAAATCATTTGCTCTTGTGCTTAGCGCTCCCTTACGGGTTCAAATCCTATGGGCTATTTCCAATACAAAAACACCCTCATAATAGAGGGTGTTTTTGTATTGGTGATGCTTAACTCACGGTTTACGAGTCCATTTTACATCATATTAATATAATAATGTTAAATTAAAAATATAGAATATGTTAAGGGAAGTAAGGAAAATGTTAGTCATTAGAACAGAGCAAAAAGAAGACTATGCTCAAGTCTATCATGTTATAATCGAAGCATTTAAATCTGCAAAACATAGCGATGGGAATGAACAAGATTTAGTCGTAAAACTGCGTAAAAGTCAATCTTTTGTCCCTGAGCTATCACTTGTTGCAATAGTTGAGAATAAGATAGTTGGGCATATCCTTTTTACAAAAGCAATGATTAATACAACAGAGGTTTTAGCGCTTGCGCCGTTATCTGTTTTACCTGAGTTTCAAAAACAAGGAATAGGACAAGCTTTAATTCAAGAAGGACATAAAATCGCACAAAATTTAGGATATAATTATTCTATAGTCTTAGGTTTTTTTTCCTATTATTCAAAAGCTGGATATGTTCCGGCTAGTCAATATGGAATAGTGCCTCCTTTTGATGTAGCAGATGAAAATTTTATGGCAATCAGCTTTGATAATAATCCGCAGCCACTAAACGGAGTAATAAAATATGATGATGCTTTTGGAATTGTTTAGAGATTAAAAACAGCTATATTAATATTTTTAACATATTGAAAAAAATAAACAAGATTAAAAAAGTTCGGACAAATTGAAAAAATGACTATTTTTGAAAAAATGACTATTTTTGAAAATTAAACATCCGAACTCGCTAAAAGCCTTGGAAATAAAAGAAAAAGCAGCCATTTTCATGACTGCTGTTTGAATTGGTGATCCCAACGGGATTTGAACCCGTGTTGCAGCCTTGAGAGGGCCGCGTCCTAGGCCACTAGACGATGGGACCATGTAAAGTACTTTTTTTAATATGCTAACTTTAAATAAATTGCAAGCACTTTTTTGGTTGTGCAATTTATTTTTTCAGTGCAACCTCTTCCCAAGTCTTTAAGCCGATTTTACTCCAATCTACAGGTATCTTTTCTACCATTTGCATTTCGGCATAGTAACTTTCTTTGATGTTTTCTAAAATCGTCTCAACCATAACAACTCGGTGAGCCTTACGCAATTGCTCACGAACCTCTGGATGAATATAGTCTAAAATGATTTTTTCTTCAGGAGAACGCAAAAATATTGCATGGTCATGACCATCATAAATTATCCGTGGTTCATCCGGGTGATTCTTTTTAGCCTCAATAAAGAAGTAAAGTTGCTCACCCTCACCTTCCGCTATTACAAACTTTTTCTCTGTGGAATATCCTGACATTAATCACGTCCACAATATTTGTTAAAAGTGTTGACAATTTTTTTGCGGTTTTCTTTGCTAAACACTCCTGCTGACAACGCTAGTGTCCCTGCTAAAGTGGCAACAGCTGCATTACCATAACCATCAATATGCACAACTTGCGCCTTTTTGCCGTCAATTTCTTCCATCGTTACAGTCGGCTCTGATTTACCAGCCAAAAATCCTGCTAAGACTAAGCCTCCGCCTATCACTGCTTTTTTTACTTTTTGATTTAAGTCAATTTCGACTTTTTCGTAACTCATTGTGCATCTCCTGATGTTGGTTCTATCTTTATCTTACCATTTTAGACAAAAATAGTCAACAATATCTATTAAAAACTTTTTCTAATAAACCACTTATTTATTAAAAAGCAATTAAATATTTAAACATATACAAATAAAAAAGAAGAGCCGCCTAAAAAGGCGGCTCTTTACTCATATTTTGGCCTAATATTTGACCAAATGGTCCAGAAATGCAGAGACAAAATCTGCGCGACGATTCTGATAATCCAAATAATAAGCATGCTCCCAAACATCACATGTTATGATTGGTTTGAAGTTGTGAGCTATCGGGGTATCGGCATTGGAAGTTTTTATTACTTGCAACTCACCTTTTTCATCTTCAACTAACCAAGCCCAACCAGAACCGAACTGTGTTGTAGCTGCAGTTTTGAATTCTTCCTTAAATTTTTCATAACTGCCAAATTTTTTATTGATTTTATCTTTTAATTCGCCTTGAGGTTCATGACCACCTTGAGGAGACATACTATTCCAAAAGAAAGTATGATTCCAAACTTGTGCCGCATTATTAAAAATTCCTGCATATTCGGGCTTACCATAGCTCTTTTTCACAATATCTTCCAATGGCATATTGGCAAATTCTGTTCCTTGAATGAGTTTGTTCAAATTATCGACATAGGTTTGATGATGCTTGCCATAGTGAAACTCTAAAGTCTTTGCTGAAATGTATGGCTCTAAGGCGTTCATTTCATAAGGTAATACGGGTAATTTAAACGTCATTTTGGGTTCTCCTTGTTATGTTTTGGTTTAATATAATAACTTTATTGGCTCATAACAAGTATTTTCTCTTATAAAACAAAAGGAGTTAACAGCTTGTGTTAACCCCTCTTGCATAAGTGTTAGTCAATTTGCACGGCTAATTGATGATTTTCGCCTTCAATTGCAGTGAAATTGCCATAGTGCGTGCCGGCTGACATTTCCGAACAGTCTATTCGTTTGGCTTTGTAAGCATGGCCTGACATCAGTTCTTTGACGTAGTAGAACCCCTGGGCATACGAAATCAGGCAAAAACGAACAATTTTTCGACAACCGGTATAGACAGTACCTAAACTTGGTTTGTCTTTTAATACTTCAGCATCTTCCGGAAAGGCTTGTTTCATCTCTTTCAAGCCATCTTCCATGGTGATAATTTTACTCATGATAATAAAGTTTAAGGTATGACATCATAATTATTTAACTTTTGCTAAGCTATGATAACTCTATGTATCTGTCAATAAAAATTTTTGAGCTCCTTTTTATTTGCAAATTTAAGATTAAATTGTTTGCATATGACAAAAGTTCAAAGGAAAGTTTAGCTATGACAATTAAACATCTGTGTTCTGTTTCTTTATTTTCTCTTTTCTTTATAATATATGCGCAAAATGCAAATGCTGAACAGCTTTCTCATGATGAAGATATGCCGCAAAACCAATTTCAATCAGCTAAAGGAGCAAATGCTCGTACTTTAGCAAATTCTGAGTTGAGAAACTTGAAATTTTCAAAACTAGGGCAAGACTATACCGATTTTAAGAACTTTTTAGCTGCAAATTATGGTATCAATTATTCACTTGATATTTCTTACATGGGACAAAGAGCTGCTCCAAACGGCAAAAAAAATGCCATGCAAACCTATATCTCACCATCTATTACTTGGAATATGTTTGACAACGAGTATGGACAAATGAGCTTAAATGCAGGCTACTCAATTGTTAGATATGGTGGAATTTCAGCTGCAACATTAGGACGAAATATCGGAGCTCAAACCGAAATCAATGATTCTAACACTCCTGATAATACCTTTAGCGAACTTTATTTGACATACCAACTAGGTGGCGATTGGGATTGGCTTTCTCTTGGACTGGGACAATTTCCTTTATCCAATTTTGATGCTTCTAATTATGATTCTAACCAGCAAATTAACTTTATCAACACAGCTCTTGCCCAAAATGCATCTTCATCTTATTCCTCTGCAGGGGTCGGTATGTATGCACAAATTGCCCCTAGTGATGATTGGTCTTTTTCTTTCGGAGCTCAAGATGCCACAAATGTTGATGCACCCAGTGTGCAGTTTGATAACTTTGGTGATGAGCATTATACAACTTTTGCCTCCCTCTCCTATCACTCAGCTATAAACGGTTTAGGAAACGGGCAATATTCTATCTTGCTCTATAATCAGCCGGCTGTTGAACAACAGCCCGAAACGACCAACGGGTGGTCATTAAATATGAGTCAAAATATCGGCGAAAAATTTGCCGTCTTCGGAAGGATTAACGGTGTTTCCGGACATACTGAACCAATTAACCAATCATACGTGTTAGGTGCCGTCTATAATGACCCGTTGGAGAGAAACCCTTTAGACCAAATCGGCTTTGCCTTTGCATATAATAAAATTGATGAAAAAGCCGTCGGCTCAAAACTTACTCATAATAGTGAAAAAATAATCGAAGGTTATTGGGCTTGGGGTGTTTCCAAATGGATGACAATTACACCTGATGTGCAATTTTATATTGATCCGGCTCTTAATCATAAATCTGATTATGCAACTGTTTTTTCGCTCAGAACTACATTGTTTTTCTAGAACTTAGTCAATTATATATTTGTTTTTGCAAGTTCTTTTTTTATATACAGGGAAGTAAATTTAACT
Organism: uncultured Pseudomonadota bacterium; assembly: GCA_949286215.1. Lineage (GTDB taxonomy): Bacteria > Pseudomonadota > Alphaproteobacteria > RF32 > CAG-239 > Scatocola. Next base: position 16,074 of record CASDYX010000026.1, on the reverse strand, counting down.
TTACTTTCCCTTTGCTTTCGTTGTAAATAATTATGAATTTAAACATTTATTAACGATTGGATACCCATGTTCTTAAAATATTTTACTGTTTTTGCTTTACTCATTTTGTGCGGCGCATGTCAAAGCACTCAAAATGAGCCTGTTGCTCCCAAAATTGTTCCTGCCGTTGAGGTCAAACGTCCGGTTACGACTCAGCATGAATTAGGTATCATCGGAGCTGTGGAACCAATCTATTTCTTACCTATGAAAACTCCTTTTCAAGCCAGAATTGATACCGGTGCCGAAAATTCTTCCCTAGATGTTCGCGATATTCGCTATTTTGAAAGAGATGGCGAAAAATGGGTCGCTTTTGAACTGATTAATCAAGACAGCGGGGAAAAACACCATTTTGAAAAAAAACTGATTAAACACACCACTATCACTCGTATTAATGAAAGCGAAAAACGTCCTGTTGTGATGATGAATATTAAATTCGGCGGACAAATCATCAAATCCAGATTTTCTCTTGCTGACAGAACAAAATTTGAATATCAAGCTCTTATCGGACGCAATATCTTAACCGGAAGAGCAATTGTTGATACTGCTCTATCCAATACTTTACACTAATTTATCCAGAGACAGACCATGCTAAAAAAATTTGCTTCAGTTCGAAAAATTTTAACCCTCGGTTTGATTATTTCTATAATCTTTGCCGCTTATAGTATGTATTATAAAATTACTTATTGGGGATTTAGTTTTTGGCCAAAACAAACTACAAAAGTATGGACAATTGAAGCTCATGTTGCCTTTAGCCCTAACGGTGACCCGATTAAGGTGTCTTTGGCCTCTCCTTATGCTAGTGATGATTTTAAGATTTTAGATGAAGATATTGTTGCTCCAAACTATAAAGTTAAAAGAGACGACAAAAATAAGCGTATTATTTTAACGTCGGACAGCATGGAAGATGAACAAAATATCTATTATCGAATTTTGTTATTCGATAATGAAGATGCCAAAGGAAAGACTCCGGCTCCCGTTCCCCCTGCTCCAGAAAAACCAATTATGGATGAGCAAATGGCTGCAACTGCCGAAAAATTATTAAAAATTGCCGACACGATGCCCGGCGATGATGTTCAAAAAATTATTCGTTTGCTCAATCAGACTCCGCCGGATTCAACAGTTGTGGCCTTTTTGCCCATAAAAAAAACACAAAAAGATGTCAGCTTAGCTATTAGCCGCCTGCTCTCTCTTAAAGGAATTCCTAACCGTACGGCCAGAGGTATCAAACTAGAAGAAGATAAGACTGCTTTTTCGGCTGATTTGATGATGGAGGCTTATATCGACGGTGTATGGAAGCTCTACGACATTAAAACCGCTAAAAAGGGCAAACCTGAAAATTTTGTTCTTTTCCAGAGAGGTGGAAATTCTTTAATCGATGTTGAGGGCGGAAATGATTCTTCTATTAAGTTTTCGGTTATGAAATCTATTACTTCTTCCCTTAATTTGGCTGGAAAGAGAGCTAAACTGGCTAACCAAGAAGATAATTTTAATCTTTCGGTCTTTAGTCTGCCTTTATACGAACAAAATACTATTAAATGGCTGACCATCTTCCCTTTGGCAATTTTAGTAATTGTACTCATTCGTAATGTTATCGGTATCACGACAATGGGAACTTTTACACCAATGTTGATTGCTTTAGCTTTGGTTAAAACAGGTTTGGTTCCGGGATTGATTTGCTTTAGTATTATCCTTTCTATCGGATTGGGACTGCGCGCCTTACTGTCTAAATTTAATCTGCTCCTGGTACCGAGAATTTCGGCCGTGGTTATCTTTGTAATTCTCATGATGCAGGTCATGACCGTTTGCGGATATCGTTTTAGCGTGGATATCGGTTTGTCGGCCGTGTTCTTCCCAATCATCATTATGGCGTGGATTATTGAGCGTGCTTCTATTACCTGGGAAGAAGAAGGTCCAAGCAACGCTTGGAGAGAAGTGATTTATAGCGTTATTGCCGCTGTTTTGGTATATGCTATCGTGAATAACGAGGTCACTCGCCATATTATGTTTGCCTTTAATGAATTAAACTTGGTTATTCTCTTTATTGTGATGTTATTTGGTACATACACAGGTTATCGTTTGACTGAGTTAAAACGTTTTGCACCACTTGTTCGGGACATCTAATATGTTGAATTTATTCGGAAAATTATTTGCAAATTTTGCCAGTCCGAAAAAATTGCGCGAAGCCGGCATTTTGGGAATGAATCGTCGTAATTTTAATGTGATTTCCAAATACAACAAACGCCGTCTTTATCCCTTGGTTGATGACAAGGTGCAAACCAAAATTTTGGCAAACAAAATCGGTATTAACACGCCAGGACTAATTGGTGTAATTGAATACCAACACGAGGTTAAAAACATTCTGGAGATTGTTAAAGGCTACAAAGAATTCGTGGTTAAGCCGGCTCATGGCAGTGGTGGTAAAGGCGTCTTGGTTATTAAAGATTATGATAATGATATCTTTACCACTACCTCAAACAAAAAATTAACCTACAACGAGCTTTATCAGCATATTTCCAATGTGTTAAGCGGCTTATACAGTTTGGGCGGAAAATATGATGTTGCCGTTATTGAAGAATTGGTTCACTTTTCCAATATCTTTCAAGATTACAGCTACCAAGGAATTCCTGATGTGCGCGTCATTGTATATCGCGGGTATCCGGCTTTGGCGATGATGCGTTTGGCAACTGCCGAATCTGAGGGGAGAGCCAATCTGCACCAAGGGGCTGTGGGTGTCGGGCTTGATATTCGTACGGGAAAAGCCGTTAATGCCGTTATGCATAATCTTCCCATTACACACCATCCTGATACAGGGGTTGATTTAATGAAACTAGAAGTGCCTTTTTGGAGAGAACATCTCGAAATTGCAACAAAAGCTTATGAGATGACCGGATTGGGATATTTGGGGGCGGATATTGTTTTGGATAAATACAGAGGGCCGATGATGCTTGAGCTTAATGCTCGTCCAGGATTGGCTATCCAAATTGCTAACCATGTCGGCTTAGCTAAAGTCTTAAAGAAAATTGATAAATATTATCCTAAAAAACTTGGCCCGAAAGAAAGGCTTGATTTTGTTTTGAAAGATAACTAAATCTTTATCAGGTAAGATGAAGGAGTAAACAAAATGGCAAAAAAAGTTACAGCTGAGAAAACAACCTCTGAAACCAAAATGCTTAAGAGTGAGACTAAAAAGCTAGCAAAGTCTAAGACAAAGACTTTGGCTCAATCTGATGTTAAGCAACTCAATATGAGCAAAACCAGAGCTAAAAAAATTAAGCATTCTTACCATGTTAAAGATGCTGAAAATGCTTTGCTTTTGAAACTCAAAGATGGCGATGTCGTGATTGAAATGTATCCGGATGTGGCACCGAACCATGTTGAAAGAATTAAAGAATTGGTCAGAGCTGGTTTTTATAACGGTTTGAAATTTCATAGAGTTATTGATGGCTTTATGGCGCAAACCGGTTGTCCTTACGGCACAGGTACAGGTGGCAGCGGGAAAAAGCTAAAAGCCGAATTTAATTCTAAGCCACATATGAGAGGAACAGTCTCTATGGCTCGTTCGATGTTCCCTGATTCAGCAGACAGTCAATTTTTTATCTGCTTTGCAGAGTGTCCTTGGCTTAATGGACAATATACCGTTTGGGGCGAAGTTACCTCCGGTATGGAATATGTTGACATGATTAAAAGAGGAAGCGGAGCCAATGGTATGGTCTCTAATCCTGATGAAATCATATCAATGCAAGTGATTGCCGATATTGACGCTTAATTTGATATTTAAAACTAAATTTAATAAAAGGCACCTCATGGTGCCTTTTATTATCTTAACATAACTTGCTTTCTTCAAATTCTCTCTTCTCTATCAATTAAACATATGCCTTAATTGTGAAATTATTTATCCATACTTTCATTCAATGAAAAAAAACACCGCCATCATAGGCGGTGTTTTTTTGGGGATTATTTTGCCTACCAAGATAACTTATAACTTGTGCATCCGGTAGTTACAGTTCCTGAAATCGAACCATATCTATTTACAACACCATTCCATGCTGTGTAAATACATGCTGGTTTTGATAAGGTTAGAGATGCCCCAGAATTTACTTGTAAAATTCCTTTTACAATACCATAAGCACAGGTGTTATGACCTCTTACCCAAACACTATGTTTTGATCCTCCCGTTATTTTGTTAGTTCCTTCAAATTTCAGGGTCTGTTCATAGTGAGCGCCACCACCAACTTCTACTGCGATTGAAGGATTACCATTAACTGTGATATTAACGTTTTTCAATGTTCCTTCCCTGTGATACTTTGTGCTACTTCTGTTATTGCAGCTATATGTACTGGTTCCATTGTCTTTACTTGGACGAATGACTAATCCGACACTTGGATTTGGTGCAGTACAATAGCTATCATAACTTTGTGCCACATTGCATAAATCTGCTCCATAGTCTTCCATTGCATCGTAATAGGTTTTGCATGTCAAGTTTGAATTGCGACAATTTGCATTTGACATACAATTACTTCTGTAATTACAATTGTAATATGAACTTGACGACCCAGTCCCAGTACAGAAAGTTGAGTTTCTGAAAGAATAAGCCGAAGAACAATATACTGGGGCTTGGAAAGAGCTAAAGTTTACAACAAAATCAATATTTTCCATTCTATTAACTGAAAATGACGCACTTCCTCCTCTTGAAGCTGTCATAGTAATTACCGGTTTAGGCAGAGCCTTACATTCTGCATACTGTTGGAAATTAATATTTGAATATACCGTTTTTCCTACTGGTAAGTATGTTGCACTTTTTGTAACTACAACTACACCATTATAGTTACCTTCATCTACTTTATAGGTTGGGTTATCATCAACGATTCTTGAGCCACAAGTAGATGTGCATTTTATATAATTACTGTCTTTTGAACATACTTCTTTTTTATAGTATTTATTCGGGCAAGCGGTTTTCTTTTCATATCCTGGGCATGGGTTTTCTACAATACAGGTATTTCCTGATTTTACATAACCTGAGTTACAACTCCAAGACTGAATTTTTGATGAACAATCTGAGAAATAAGTACAAGTTGCATTATCCGGACATGAAGAGATAACTGCTGTTTGATTTCGACAGTTATCTTTATACGCGACTTCACATTTTGATGAACAATCCGAGAAATACTTTTCACATCCATATGGGGTTTGAACTGCTGTTCTGTTTCGACAGTTATCGGCATATGCTTTTTGGCAAACACTATTACATGGAGATGCATAATAGATTTCACATCCGTATGGTGTTGCTACCCCGCTTGGACAGGTACACGTAGCATATCTTGTACCGCTATCATCGGTACAAGCACTCCCCTTAATTTGAGGATTATTACAAGATGCATAAGGATAAGTTTTTGTATCGCAATAACAACGATGTTTACCGCCACAAGTATCTGAACTTAAAGTTTTTGGGCTACTGCAAGTTGATGCTGTATAAGTATAAGTTGATTCACAACATCTATCATAAATTTTATCATTATACGGGCAAAAACTATTAAACAAACCTGACGCACATGAAGTTACAGTATAACCCAAGCGCTTACAGCTTTCTCCCGAAGGGTCATCAAAGGTGTTGTCTTTGCCATCACCAAAGCTAACTCCATCCTTTCCGGTTATAAAATAAACGCCTGCAGTTTGGTAATTTGCACGATTAGGCAATTTGATACTTATGCTAGACTGAGAGATTTGACCCAAAGATTGTTCTACATTTACGAGATGTGTGTATTGTGGACTCGCATCTTGTAAATTGGTTAAAACACTATGTTCGCTCACGCCGCCCATTGCAGTAAGCGCAAGCATCGATACTCCTATCGCAACCTGCTTTCTCATAATACACCTCGTTATATATGAACCATGTCATTTTATAATTTAGCATATTTCAAAGCTTTTGTCAAACTAATTTATCTTGATTTGGATATTGATAAACCTAAAAAAGCCTCTCTTTCGAGAGGCTTTTGTTTGGCTTATTTTCGTTTGTCTTTCAACAACGGGCGGCCTTTCTTTATAGCCCGCTTTTTGATTTTCTTTCTGACGATATTTTCTTCATCAAAGGTTTCTCCTATAATGGCAAACATCATCGGAATAAACAGCGTAGCAATAAAGGTGGACATTAACATACCGCCGATTAAACCCGTACCAATAGCATGACGGCTGGCTGCACCTGCACCCGTACTGGTTGCCAAAGGAACAACACCCAACGTAAATGCCAAAGAGGTCATCACAATCGGACGGAAACGAAGTTTTGCCGCTTCCACCGCTGCTTGTGCATAAGTTAAGCCCGATTGAACCTGCATTACCGCAAATTCGACAATCAAAATGGCGTTCTTAGCTGCCAGACCAATCAAGGTCACAAGACCAACTTGGAAATACAAGTCATTTTGTGTGCCTCTCATCCATGTGGCCATTAATGCACCACAGACCGCAAAAGGAACAGACAGAATAACCACCATCGGCAAAGACCACTTTTCATATTGTGCCGACAAGATTAAAAATACCATAATGATACCAAAAACAAATGCTTGGGTTGATGTGCCGCCGGCTTGCTTTTCTTGGTAAGCAGAACCAATCCAAGACAATGAATAGTCTTTATCCAAAACTTGGTTGGCAACCTCTTCCATTGCTGCAATGGCTTGACCTGATGAATATCCCGGAGCAGGATCGCCTAAAACTTTAGCTGCTGGGAAAATATTCAAACGGTTTATCAACTCTGGTCCGGTAACGCGTTTAACCTTAATCAAAGTTGATAAAGGTACTAACTGACCGTCATTGGACTTTACATAAACATAGCGCAAGTCGTCCGGCGTACGACGGAATTTTGCTTCTGACTGAACCGTGACGCGGAAGTTACGACCTTGGTGCGTAAAATCGTTAACATACAAGTTTCCAAATGTTGATTGCATTACCGTATAAATTGCATCAATAGATACATTTAAAACCCTTGCTTTTTCTCTATCCAAGTCAATTTGATATTGCGGGGTGGATACAGAAAATGTTGTACGAACATTACTTAATGCCGGATTTTTATTAGCTGCATCTATTAATTTTTGGGTTTCTGCCATCAATTCTTGCGGTGTATGCCCTGCTCGGTTTTGAACATAAGCTTCAAAACCTCCGGTCGTACTCATACCCATAATCGGCGGCATACTAAATGAATAACCGATACCTTCGGGTTGACTCATACCATAGCCCGTAAATACTCGCGTGAGAGCATCAGCTGTTTGAGATTTAGCTTGTCTGTCCTTCCAATCCTTTAGGGTGATAAAACTAATTCCTGAATAGGTATTTTGTGAGCCTGACAAAATATTAAATCCGTTAACTGTCGTTAAACTCTCAACATTTGGATTGGCCAATAACATATCAGAAACTTTTTCCGTCATCTTTTCAGTTCTTTGCAGAGAAGCTGCTGCCGGCATATCATATGCCATCATTAGGTTACCCATATCTTCTTGCGGAACCAATCCTCCAGGTATCTGCTTAAACATCCAAAAGATGATGCCAAACATAGCCAAGTATATGATAACGGCCAATTTTCTTTTACTTAAGAAAAATCTGACTGCTGATAAATACATCTCGGTTATTTTTTCAAACAAATTATCAAACCATCTGAAAAATACCCATTTTTGATTTTCTTGAGCTTTGGATTTACGCCGCTTGATTATCAAAGCGCACAAGGATGGCGTCAAAGTCAAAGCGACCAAGGCCGAAATCAATACGGATACGGCAATAGTAACCGAGAATTGCTTATACATAACACCGGTCATTCCCCCCAAAAAGGCAATCGGAATAAACACTGAGGCCAAGACCAATGCCACCGCAACGACCGGGCCTGAAACTTCTTGCATGGACTTGATGGCGGCTTCTTTAGGTGACAGCCCCTCCTCATCCATAATACGCTCAACGTTTTCCAGCACGATAATAGCGTCATCGACCACAATACCAATAGCCAAAATCAAACCAAACAATGTTAACAAGTTGATTGAAAAGCCTAAGGCATACATTCCGGCAAAAGCACCAATAATTGAAACCGGCACCGCTAAAATCGGAATCAACGTCGCACGCATGTTTTGCAAAAAGATGTAAACAACCAAAACAACCAAGATAATTGCTTCGGCAAAGGTATGAACAACCTCATTTATGGATTCTTTTACAAAGATGGTCGTATCATACGGAATATCATAAACAATTCCATCCGGGAAACGTTTGGATAATTCTTCCAATTTATTACGTACGGCTTCGGCTGTTTCCAAAGCGTTGGCATTTGACTGCAGATAAATTGCAAAAGCAACTGCATCTTCTCCATTAAATTTGGAAGATACTCCATAGTCTTGGGCTCCAAGCTCAATTCTAGCAACATCTTTCAAACGCAAGATACCTGCCTTTTCATCCGTACGCAAAATGATATCGCCGAATTCTTCCTCGTTAACCAGACGACCTTTGGTATTAGCCGTATAGGTATAAGCAACATACTCATCCATCGGTTCTTGGCCAAATTGACCGGCTGCAAATTGTGAGTTTTGCTCTTGAATTGCGGCAATGACATCTTGTGGGGTCAAATTATAGTCTGCTAACTTATCCGGACTTAGCCAAATTCTCATAGAATAGTCTTGCGAGGCAAACAGCGAAGCATCACTCACACCTTTAATACGCTTTAATTCATCCAAGACGTTTAACAAAGCATAGTTGGAAACAAAAACCGTGTCATAACGTTTGGAGGTAGAGCGCATGGTTACAACCTGCAAAATGGAGTTTGACTTCTCTTGCACCGTTACACCTTGCTTGGTAACTTCGCTCGGTAATTTCGGTGTTGCCATTTGCACCTTATTGTTTACGTCAATTGTGGCTTGATCCGGATCCGTTCCGATATCGAATACAACACCAATTGTTAAATAACCTTGAGATGAGGCCGTAGAATACATATAAATCATATTCTTTACGCCGTTTACCTCTTGCTCTATAGGCGCAGCTACAGTATCGGCCAAAACTTCGGCCGTTGCTCCCGGATAGGTGGCGGTGATTTGAATTTCGGTCGGAACAATATTTGGATATTGCTCAATCGGCAAAACTTTCATCGAAACCAAACCGGCCAAGACGATAACTAATGAAATTACCGTTGCAAATATCGGACGTTCAATAAAAAATTTTGAAAACATCTATCCCTCGCTTTAGTTGTGCTTATTCTTCTTCAATAATTTCTGCCGGGATTTCCTCATTGGCTGAAATTGTGGTCTTAACACTCATACCTGGGCGAACTTTCATCACACCACTGGTGATTACGATATCTCCCGGATTTAATCCGCTATCTATAATCCAGCCACCATCTTTTGTGGTTAGGCCTGTTTGGACACTGACACTTTCGACTTTTCCTTGAGCATTTACTCTATATACTGTCGTTGCATCGGCGCCTTGCATAATTGCTTCTTGAGGAACGACCAAGGCATTGACACGGGTCATCCCTTCCATCAACAGTCTTAAAAACTGACCCGGGCGAAGTTTGCCTTTCGGGTTTGGAAAGACTGCTCGTAATTTAATTGTACCGGTACTTTCATCAATACTTGGATTTATGAAATTAATTTCTCCTTCTTCACTATACAAAGTATCATTACCAAATTTTACTTTGGCTTTAATATCTTTTGTGTTGTAAGGATTGGTTATCAGCCCTCTTTCAACCATGTTGGTTAATGACAAAATTTCATTTTCAGAAGCTGAAAAAATTACATAAATCGGGTCTAATTGCGTAATTGTCGTCAAAAGACTGGAATTGTCCGTCGTGCTAATCAGGCTACCTTCAGATTGCGCTTCCATGCTGGTAATACCGCTGATGGGTGCTCGAACCGTTGTATAGCCCAAGTCTAATTCGGCTTTATCTACTTGGGCTTTAGCCAACTGCGTGCTGGCTCTTAATGAATCTAGATTTGCCAAAGCATCATCACGAGATTTTTCACTCACAACATGTTGTTCAAAAAGTTTAGAAATTCTTGCCCATTGGGTTTCGGCGGCTTTTAATTGTGCTTGGTTTTGAGCCAGAGATGCTTTTGCCTGAGCTAGTGCTACTTTAAATGGCTCAGGGTCAATCTCAAACAAAATGTCTCCTTCTTGAACCGTTGAGCCTTCAACATAATTACGTTTTAGTAAAATACCTCCAACACGTGCTCTGACTTCGGTTTCTTTGGAACCTTGTGCTCTGGCGGCATATTCAAAGGTTAACGGAATATTTTGAGGTTCAACCCTGATGGCGGAAACCACGGGAACTTGCTGTTGATTCTGTGCTGATGTATTATCTTCTTTGCAAGAAGTTAATGCCAAAATTGAAATTGCTACAAGCAACATATTGTTTTTAAGTAACATTTATCTCACCTTATGTTTGAAATTAATCTAGCATGAAACTAACCCGAATCTTTCAAATTGACAACAATCTTTCAAAAATTTTGACTTTTGTGGATATTTTTGAATGTATTTAAATATAAGAAAAGGCACGGATATTTCACCATGCCTTTTCTTATTTTTTTAATAAGCCCAATGTCTTTTACGGAACAGACGTTGGTATTGTCTTAACATTAACGTCGTTTCAATTTGTATGCGACGTTGATGACATTTAACAGATAATTTAATTTGCATTTTTTGCCAGAGGTTCAAATGGACATAGCCTTTAAGACTTTCGGGCAAGAGACCACTTGCTAAATACCATGTGGCAATTTTATTTAACAAAACCAAACCTCCGCCGGCGGCATTGCAGTTTACCCAAGTCAGGGCGTCTTCTATCGTTTCATTTGCAACATTGAAGTATGTCTCACAGTTTTTGGAGAGACTTTCCAGCGCGAACTTGAGCGGCAGATAGCGCACCAGGCTTGTCACAAAAGCAACCTTTTTGCCTTCCAATTCCTTCTTGAAGAATACTATTCTATCCTTCATTTCCGGGATATTGTAGTTCCGGATGTTGATGTTTTTTATTCCCAACTTGAGAGCTATAGTTCGCATTTTTTCAGTGTTTTCACATTGCAAAAGCGGATTATAATCCCCAATCAGGTAAAAAACAGGAACTTTCATATTATGCTCTCGCATGCAATAAAGCATAATTGAGGCCATACCTACCGTGTCAAACATATCATCTTGTAAGACAACAACATCAACACAATTCGGTACTTCATCTTTTACATCTTGCCAAAAGGTTGATACCTCTCCGGCATTTGGAAGATTCTTCCAGAAATCCTCCAAATCATTAAAAATATCCTGTTTCATAATACTTATTTTTTTATGATTAAATTCCCCAGCTGAGTTTCTGTCCGTCATTTTTGAAATTGACGTTATCTATCATAATTATCCCACTGTTATGCGCAATCGGAATACGGTCCTTTATTCCTTGCTCAAACGGCGTTTTGATAAATCTTCCAGCGGCGATATCAAAATAAGTATATGAAATCTCCGGGCGCTTGCGGCTGCGGTTGACAATCAATATCTCCCAACAGACTTTTTTCTCGCCTTCGGGAGCCCCAAAGATGCGAAGCACAGCTGTTACCAGACTATTAGGATATTGCTTTTGCACCAGCTGCGTCATGGCGCGTTTTTCCAAATACCAAGCCGGCACTAATTGCAGACCTTTGCCAAAATTACGGATGACGCGATAATCATCCTTATCTTTGCAAAAGTCATATTTTATCCCTGAATAATCTTGAGGAATAGTGCCCTTATACATGGCATAAATCGCCGTGTTTTGAGCCTTGGTGAAGTCCCCAAAGACTTCTGATGGAATAGTCTTTATTCCTTCAAGGCCTGGGATTGCAACAATTGTCAATTCCTTCATGCCATCCGGACATGAGCAAATCCAGAGTTTGTATTTTTTCCCTTTAATGAAGTAATAAGGAAACAAATCAAAATTCTCTTTAGCTTCCAGCAACTTAAAATACACTGGTGTTTCTTTTCCGAACTTGTCCCGCACTGCGGCACAAATGTCCTGTTCTGTTAAATTTTTCATATTCTTTAAAATTTTTAATAGTTTATAAATAATATAATTTTGCTCATAAAATAGTCTTTTGGGTAAATTTTGTCAAGTGTTGTTTTATTTAAAAAAGAAAAGCACTCCTGCAAAACAGGAATGCTTTTTGGTAGATTTTAGGCCAATACCGTTTCTAAAACTTCTTGAGCCTTTTTAGGTTCTATGTTTCCGAGTACCAATATCTTGCCAAATTGTGAGATTTTCATCTCCTGACAAGCTTGTTTTAGTTTTACCAAATAAACATTTTTTTGGTAGTCGGACGAGAACAAAACACCGATATTTTGCTCACTTGAAACAATTATCGGCGTATTCTTTCCGGCTTTTTTAAATTCGGGAATCAACCAATACACACCGCTTCTTTCAATGAAATCAAGCGTGTTATAGTGCTCTTTATCAGAGCTGGTTAATACGACGTAATTGTCATGAAGCTCATAGCTCCAGGTTGGGCGATGTTGTTTCCATTGTGCAAGAATTTCTTCCATAAAATAATTATTTAAAGGTTATGATTCCGTTATTTAACTCAAATGACTGCTCCTCTTTAGCCAAAGAGCCGTAATTTTTTTGCAAATCACACGTGTTTAAGAATGTGCCGTTTTCAATCACAAACCACTGGACTGACACAGGCTTGAGCGATATCAAACGCCAAGCAAACATTTTCTTTTGCCCGATATGAATTTGCTGTAAACGATGTTTAACATTTTTGGCATTACAAAAGTAATAGTTGGTTACTCTTGTTACATCCAGCCACCATTCGGGAATAAGTCTTAGTTTGCCATCATAAGTGTTTATAAAACAGCAATTTTCTGTCTTGCTGCCCACCAGACCGCTCTGATATGTAATCGGCACTCTTTGCCCGATTTTGACTTCTTTGAGGTAAAAACTGTCCTCTCTGGCGGCAAAAGCCTGTTCTTGTCCAGGACAAGCAAAGTAGATAATCCCTTGATAGAAATAGACCCAGGCATAAAGTTCTTCGCCTTTATTGATGTATCTGTCTCCCAGTTTGGTGTATTGCAGACTTCCTAACTTTTGAAAAGAGATGTCCGGCATACCAATATCATTAAAGAGATGTAATAAATCCCTCGCCTCTTTGGGCAAAATGGTGAGAAGTGTCTGACACGCCTCATCTTGAGTCAAATTTTTTAACTTCATAGCTTTATGTTTTTAATAATTTGAATAATAGATAATTTGATGCTTTACTAATGCAACATTTTGTCAAAACTGTCAATATCTACAATAAAAAAAACTCCCGCCTTAAAAGCGGGAGTTTTTGTATTTGGCAGCAGAATAGCGCTTTATTCGTCATCTTCCGATGTGGTTTCGGGTTCGCTGACTTCATCAAACGTATCTTCTTCCGTATCTTGAACACTTTCGCCTAAGACTTCACTGCCGGTTTCTTCTTCCAGCTCTTCATCGTCTCCGGCATCGGCATCAAGCCATGTTACGGATACAACTTTTTCGTTTTCGGCCGTACGGAACAAGATTACACCTTGGGTCTTGCGACCGGCTATACGAATATCACTTACCGGCATACGGATTAATTTGCCGCCGTCGGTAACCATCATAATTTGATTGTCGTCTTCAATCGGGAATGAGCTTACAATCTCTTTATTGCGGGCAGACATTTCCATATTGGCAATACCTTGACCGCCACGTCCCGTGACACGATATTCGTAAGATGATGAGCGTTTACCATAACCGGTTGAGGTGACAGAGAGAATAAATTGCTCATTTTCAGCCATTTCTTGATATTTTTCAGCTGTCAATACATTGAGCAAGCCGGTTTCTTCTGCAGTAACCTCTGCACCCTCGCCTCTTTCAGCACTCAATCTCTTGATGGCTGAAGAAATACGAGAATACTCATCTCTTTCCTCTGAGGTGGCATCGCTATGTTTTAAGATTGACATAGAGATAACTTCATCACCATCTGCCAATTTAATACCGCGAACACCGGTAGAGTTACGTCCAACAAACACACGAACTTCGGTAACCGGGAAGCGGATGCATTTACCGCTACGGGCGGCTAACATAATATCGTTGTCTTCTTGGCAGATACGAACATTTATCAGCTTATCACCCTCGTCTAACTTCATGGCAATCTTACCATTGCTTTGAACATTGACAAAGTCCATCAAAGAGTTGCGGCGGACATTACCTTGGGCGGTTGCAAACATGATGGACATGTCTTGGCAATCGGCCTCGTTTTCCGGCAACTTCATAATGGTGGTGATGTTTTCGCCTTCATCTAACGGCAGTAAGTTAATGAACGGTTTGCCCTTTGAGGTCGGAGAACCAAGCGGAAGTTTGTAAACTTTCATCTTGTAAACCAGACCTTTTGATGAGAAGAACAATACCGGTGTGTGGGTTGAGGCAACAAACAGACGGGTTACAAAATCCTCATCTTTGGTTGCCATACCGGATTTGCCTTTGCCACCGCGTTTTTGTGCCTTATAAGCATTTAACGGAACGCGTTTGATGTAGCCGGCCTCGGTTACGGTTACAACCATTTCTTCTCTTTGAATTAGAGATTCAATGTCAGTATCGTATTCAATATCTTCAATCTTGGTGCGGCGCGGTGTGCCGTATTCATCACGAATGGCAACAAACTCATCACGCATAATGCCGTAAAGTTTTTCGCGGCTGGACAAGATGGACAAGCACTCTTTGATTTCTTCACCGATTGTGATTAATTCTTCATGAATCTTATCACGTTCCAAACCGGTTAAGCGTTGCAGTTTCAAGTCCAAAATGGCTTTGGCTTGGGCTTCTGATAAGCGATAAGTACCGTTTTCAACCTTGCGGTCGGGCTCGTCAATCAATTTAACCAAAGCTTCGACTTCGCCTGCCGGCCAAGATTTACGCAACAAAGCATCTTTTGCTTCTTGCGGATTGGGTGCGTTACGAATGAGCTCAATAACGGGATCGATATTTTCAACAGCAATGGCTAAACCAACCAAAACATGCGCACGGTCGCGAGCTTTGTTTAACTCAAAAATCGTGCGGCGACGGATAACTTCTTCTCTGAACTCAACGAAGGCTTGGATGATGTCTTTCAAGTTCATCATCATCGGGCGACCGTTGTTGATGGCCAGCATATTCATACCAAAGCTGGTTTGCAGAGGCGTGAACTTATAGAGTTGGTTCAAGACAACATCGGCTTGGAAGTCGCGTTTGATTTCAATAACAACGCGGACGCCTTGACGGTCAGATTCATCACGAATTTCAGAAATACCTTCAATTTTCTTTTCTTTGACCAATTCGGCAATGCGGGTTATCAAAGCGGCTTTGTTGACCTGATAGGGAATTTCGTGAACAATGATGGCCTCACGGTCTTTATAGAGTTCTTCAATCGTTGCCTTAGCCCGCATCATAACCGAACCGCGTCCGGTGTAATAGGCTGACTTGGCCCCGCCATAGCCCAAAATCAAACCACCTGTCGGGAAGTCCGGACCCGGAACAATATTAATCAAGTCATCAATACTAATGTCGGGATTATCAATATATGCACAGCAAGCATCCAAGACTTCGCTCAAGTTGTGTGGCGGAATATTGGTCGCCATACCAACGGCAATACCATTGGCGCCGTTTACCAAAAGGTTCGGATAAGAGGCTGGCAAAACTGTCGGTTCTTGCAAGGTTTCATCATAGTTGGGCATAAAGTCAACCGTGTCTTTGTCGATATCATCAATCAAAGAATGGGCAACTTTGGCCAAACGAGCTTCGGTATAACGCATGGCGGCGGCTGAGTCACCATCCATGGAACCAAAGTTTCCTTGTCCGTCAATCAAAGGCACACGCATTGAAAAAGGTTGTGCCATACGAACCATTGCCTCATAAACCGAACTATCGCCGTGCGGGTGATATTTACCGAGAACATCACCGACGATACGAGCGGATTTTCTGAACGGGCGGTTATAGTCATACCCGTTTTCAAACATTGAATAAATAATGCGGCGGTGTACCGGTTTCAAACCATCGCGAACATCAGGCACTGCACGTGAAACGATACCACT
>CASDYX010000025.1 GCA_949286215.1 uncultured Pseudomonadota bacterium | reverse complement strand
AGAGAGCTTTCTTCCCGTCAAGATACTGATAAAAACTATAAATTTAACTCACGTCATTTGTTGGAAAATGATTTTTCTCACCTTCAATCTAAACCAGCCTCCACGGCTCGCTCTTACTTATCACAAGCATTAGCTAAAAATGTGGCAAAAGAAGGAAATAAAGTAAGCTCTGCTTTATCACCCAAACCTATCGGAAATGATGCCGCTTCATACAAAATTGCCCAAAATGCTATAGGAAACATAGCTAATAAACCATCTGTAACTTTTGATGACATATATTTTTCAACGTTAGATGCTGATGGAAAAGTAATTTACAAAGGAACAGATTTACATGAGGGCGGATTAAGCAATCGGAAAAATGATTTAGGTGGTTTAACTAACTATGGAGTAAGGCAAGATGCATTAAATAAATATAACAATTGGAATGCCCCGTTAAAAAAAGGAACCAATTTTCCAACTAATGTAAAAGATTTAACAGCCAAACAAGCAAAGCAAATTATGGATGAAATGTATTATCAAAGATATAACATTAATAAATTACAAAATTTAAAAATTGCAAGAAATACTTTTGATGCAGAAGTTAATCAAGGAACGGATGCAGGAAAAATGTTATCTAGGTCAATGAATAAATTTTATAAACTTAAAAACAATAATTCTCCACAATATTTTTACGAAAATCATGTATTAAATGACACACTAACTAAAGCTGTAAATAATTTATCAGAAGAAGATACTATTAAAGTTAATGATATTTTAACGGAAAATAGAATGGAGAGATATTTTCAAAGCGTAGATAAATACCCCTTTGAAAATGTTAATAATATTAATGGTTGGTATAATCGAGCTAAAGCTATTATAGCAATCCTCAAAAGTTTGAAAAATTATATAAGCAAAGAGTTGACGATTATATAAAAAATAAATATCCTCAATATTATAATGGAAAATAAAAGGAATATCGAAATGAGATTTATTTTATCATTAATAATGACATTTACATTATCTATACAAGCCTATGCAGCAGAAGAAAAAGCATCAACCTACACTGGAGAACAAGAAAAATGTTCGGGTGAAGAAGATGTATTTCTTCGTGGTTTGGAAGAAGAATTGGCTAATTGCAAAATTCAAATGGACGATGTCCCCTCAACTGCAGATATGAACGAGGCTTATTATAAATTTGGCGATTGCTCTATTGCTGTGGCTAACAAACTTTTCGACCGAAATTATAAAAAATACAATGCTGAAGTCAAAAAGAATTTTGATACACTGGTTAAAGCCTATTATGCCTGTGCTCATGATATGTATGAAGATAGTGATTTTGCATCTATAAGAGGTGGAACTATGTATAATACTATGGCTGTCACAAGTGCTACTTTTTGGATTAAAGACATGGTAAAAGAATATCTCCATCTAGCAAGAATTGAATGTGATGATAAAGCCGGTTTTGACTCATTAGAGATAGAATAAATACAAAACAATAGGCTGTGATAAAAACACAGCCTATTTTATACCATAAATTTCTCCACTACGCCTAAAACTATTATTATCATATTCAATCAACTCAACTAACCAACGGTATTCTGAGCAATAAGAACTATTAAGACATTCTGAAATCTGAAACTTATTAATATTAGTTTGTTGCTTTTGAATAACTGGATTATAAAAACGACATTTTAAAATAACAAAATCTTGCTTATTTTCTAACAAAACGCATAATTGTGTTGTCCATCCTTCTTTATGATTATCATCTTTTTTATAAACAGGTGAATTTGAGAATTTTAAACTATTAGGACTTAAATATGTTTCCCTTGCAATTGAGGAAATTGGGATTAGAGGATTATAAAACAGAAGATTAACAAATTTTTCTTCTTTATTTTGATGAAACATTGCACAAGAAGTTGTCATCAATGCAATCACACCAAATACCCAAACACCTTTTCTCATTCTCAAACTCCCAAGATTAAGATAAATAAAGTATAAATATCAAAATTGAAAATATTGTTAAATAGATATTTCAACCTATCGTCATTGAGGTCATTAAATCCCAAATATTACACCAACATTTTGTTTTAAATCGTTTTTATACATACATCATTACAATGCCACGAATTTATAAGGGCATAAAGAGCTTTTACTTATTATAAAGTTTCAGTTCGCCAGCTATCCTATCTTTCGCGCCAGATTTTTTGATAAATCTCTTCCCAACCGGAATTATGGCTTGCGTTTTTAACCTTAATTATCAAATCCTCATTTCCGACAAACTGTTCCGTAAATACCGGAGGAATGACTTTATCTTTTGTGCCGACATAGTGGATTTGCGGAAGCTCTGCCAATTGATGACGATAATCAGCCAAGTTCATTGATTCATTAAGTGGGGGTAAGTTATGATATTGTGTCCATGCTAAATGGTCAAGATTTCCGGCAATGGTTATGATTTTTTTGACATTTAATCCTTGTTTGGCGGAAGATACAAGTCCTGCGATTTGAGCTCCGCCGGAAAAGCCTATCAAAATTACGGGATGTGTCCCTGCTATTTGACGAATGGCTTCATATTCAGCATTTATCACCTCAGGAGCAAAGCGCGCCGTTGTCCAATGTCTTTGAGAACAAATCTTAGTGTTTATATATTGGCATGGTCTTGCCAGATATATCACATTGGCTTGGTTATCACTAAAAGCTAATTGGCGAACAAAAGTACTCCTTGGCGTCGGATCTTGCGTCGGGCGACCATAAGCATTAAAGGCATAGCCGTCTCCTTCTATATATATTTTATAAACAGCGTTCGGATTGGTTATTTTTTGCCAGCTCACAATATCAAAATTCTTGGTTTTGATTTCTTTATAAACAAAACTTCTCGGCGGTGTAATACCCGCACACCCCATCAAGGTCAAAACGCTGATTATTTGTAATATTTTTTTTACCATCGTCCAGCTTTAGATAATATTTTGTTTTACACACTAAAACTTGTTTATATGCATCATTTGCCAAAGTTCAATATTTTGATTATACAAACAACCTTTAATATATATAATATTTTTAATACACTGTTTTTTCTTGTCAACAACAAACTCTTCATTCTTTATTTTCGTTTCATATTCGCTTATAGTGATGGTATATGTAATGTAAAAAATAAATTGAAAAGGATGAAAATGTCTAAAGTTATTACAATGATTCCCGTACGTATGGCATCTACTCGTTTGCCTAACAAACCTTTGCTTGATATTAACGGGAAATCTGTTTTGCAACGCGTGTATGAAAATGTTAAAAAAGTGGTGCCGGGAGATATTGTAATTGCCGCCGGAGACCAAGTTTTGGTTGATGAAGCAAAAAAGTTCGGTGCAACGGCCATTTTGACCGACCCGAAACTGCCCAGCGGGACAGACCGTATTGCCTCCGCCCTCAAGCAAATTGACCCTGATGGCACAAAGTATGATATTGTGGTTAATTTTCAAGGTGATGGCTTAAATGTTGACCCAAAAGTCAATCTCTCCTTGATTGAAATGATTGAACGTTCAGGGTGCGACATTGCTACTTGCGGTATGATTTTTAAAAACGAAAAAGATGTTGAAGACCCAACACAAGTAAAAATCGTTATGGGATTAGAAAAAGGGCAAGATGAAGCACAATGTTTGTATTTTACCAGAGCCGCCGCTCCTTTTATTCGTGACCCGCAAAAGTGCGATAATCATGACTTTTATCACCATATCGGTATTTATGTTTATAAGGCATCTTCTTTGCAAAAATTTGTCAGCCTGCCGGTGGGAATTTTGGAAAAGAGAGAGGCTTTGGAGCAACTGCGTGCTCTGGAAAACGGTATGACAATCAGAGCAAAAATCGTTGACAATATTAAATTGATTGACCAAGCTCCGGCTGATGTTAATACTCCTGAAGAATATGAAGCCGCTTTGAAGTGGATTAAATAATACCGCAACATTGAAATCAAAAAAAGCACCATTTGGTGCTTTTTTTATTATTCCATTGTGGTATTGGTTTCCAGCCACTTTTTGAGTTCTTCCATACTCTTGACTTCCGGTATCCAATTTAATTCTTCGGGCAAGTCTGAGGTGAACTCGCAACGATAACGTATCGGGTGAGCACCGACATTTATAACCGCATATTGATTATAAATTCTGTCATCCACCAAAATGGTTTCTTCGGCTTTTAAGCCATATTTTTCAAAGCAACTTTTGAGCATATCTTCTTTGGCTGAATCATGCATAAATTTGCCGTGTTGCACGCATTCTATGGTTAAGAAATCGGTTACGTCACTCAGTAAATTATTCAAAAACTTCTTTTTGGTTTCAACATCGAAAGTCGCCGACATGGTAAATTGGCGATAACCCTTTTGATTAAAATATTTAAGAGCTTCAATAACATGCGGATAAAGAGGACGATTGGTAAAAAACTCCGGCGAGTGGCAAAAATCATAATCCATCTCAACACCTTGAGTGGGGTGAGTTTTGAGCTCTAAGGCGCCATATTTGGGAACAATCGGTAGGACTTTGGGTAAATCTTCCCACTTGATATTGCCATATTGCGGGGCATATTTGGGGTGATGGGTTAAAAAATTATAATAGGCATAGTTCAAATTGGCCAAAACACCGTCAACATCCCAAAATATATTTTTGATTATCATTCTCTTCTCCTTATCTTGTTTGGGGTTATGTTATGTTAATTTTACCTCAAATACAAGCCTTATTTGATTAATCAAATATTTAGTTTTTTCAGATATAAACACATTAATATATTTCTCAAGGAAGTATTTTATGGAAAAAACTGATTTTGACATTATGGCATGGGGAACTGCCAATCTTGGTGAACTCAACCAAATTTATGGAGCATTTAAGGCTATAGAGGATTTGACGGGAAATACTTATGAGTATGAAAAATCCCTTTTATTACCCCTTGGAGTAAGCAATATTCAAGACTTAAAAGAGACTTTAAAACTATCTCAGTTCTCTGACTACAAATTATTTAAGAAAGAAGTGTTTGCAATCTTGGATAATTTTTTGAAAGCAAAAAAAATCGCTCCAAAGGTGTTTATTGTGGCATATACTCAAGCCGACAATAAAGTGTCCGGAAAAAATATTGACGCTATTTGCAGAGCCGTAAAAGAATTTTATAAAGAGCATAATTTGGGAAATGTCTTTACCTCCGTTCTTACCAGCCGTTTACATAAATATAAATATGTAGATTTAATTAACATTCCTAAACATCTACTGACATTTACGTCACGCATACGTTTGTTACAAAATGCTGAGTTGCGGAAAAAAAGTTTGATTACTGTAGGAACAATCAATAACTTTAACCGTAAAACAGTCAAAGATAAGAAAAAAGAGCTGATTGCTTCTTTACAAAAATACAAAGCTAATCCTAAACTTCTGGCTCAAGTGCAAAAATTATCCGCTTTTATTACAAGTCCCAAAAAAGTGGTAATTTGCTTAGGTGGAAGAGTAGATGGTCCTGAAATTAATTTCACTTTGCAATTTGCAAAAAAACTTTTAAACGATGCTCAAAAGTTGGTTTCTTGCGGGTATAGAGTCGTTTTCGTGAATAGTCCTAGGACGCCTAATAATGTGGCCGATTATTTATATGAAATGACGCACAATGATAACAATATTACTTTCCATAACTGTAAAACTATTGCTCAAAATGATGAAGATCGCACACCTCAGCGTTGGCGCATTTATTCCGGTAAATATGAAAATGAATTTACGCAAATGTTGGTGATTGGGAATATATACCCAGGTATCTTGGGGTTTGATAATTTATTGGTTGCTCATACTATGGACTCTTATTCATCTTGCGAAACTGCTAATGCTGCAATTACTACCGCAATTTGTACTAAAGGTATAGAGATTGACGAAGAAATACGCTATGATTGTTACAATTTGGTTCAACTGCTGTGTCCAAAATACGCCGTAGATTGGGATGATTTTGTTCATTTTAGCCAAAACATGAAAATTGAACCGAAAGATTTGAAGCCGCAGGTTCTATCTAGTCCGTTACGCGTATTTGCTGAAACTCTCTTAAACCGCTTATCTTAGAGATTATTTTTCTATCCAAGGAGATACGATTTTTAGGATTTGAGATACCAAGTCATCTATTGTTCGTTTTTGTGGAGCGAGGTTAAGAAACATCTTAACCTCTATTTTTGCTTTTATTTCTGCTAAAGATGCTGTTTTTAGAACCGCAGACATTACAAGCGCATCAAAAGCATTGTCCGTTTCAAAATTATAGGAAGGTTCTTTAGCTCCTTCATAAACCAAAGTCATGGTATTTTCTATATAATCCGTTTTTATGGATAACCCCAGATAGCCTAAACCTGATATATTTTTATATATCTCTTCCGGCGAGGAATTAAACAATTGTAACACATATTTTACGGCAATGGTTAATGCTAAATAAGGTTTATAGGCCTCTCTGGCTGTTTCCAAATCTTTAACTTTAAAAACGGCTAAATCCAATGTACATGGCATTTTAATTGAGCTGACAAACAACGCTAATGAAAATTTATTAATAGAAAATTGTGGATTATGAATTTGCAAAATGATTGTCTTGTCATCGCCATAACGATTTATTAACGCCTCTGCTTGGCTGGCATATTCTTCCCAGCTTTGTGGAACATTCTCGAACGAAACAACCGGACATACCTCATCACAAAATGTATTGCCCTCATGTATATCAAATGCAATATCTATCATTTTTTTATCCTTTAAAAAATTTAGGCTTATTTTATCATGAGGTTGGTAAGTTTTTTATTAATTTTGGTTTTTGTTTTGACTTCTTTTTTTTATGATTTTATAGTTGATAAAAGTGTTGCAAACGGAGATGATTATGCAAAATATCGGAATTATCGGTACGGGGATTTTTGGCTCAGCCTTGGCTTTGACCGCGGCACGTGCCGGAAACAAAGTTTTGTGTTGGGACAGAAAGCAAGATATTATTGATTCCATTAACCAAATGCATATCAACCAGAGGTATCTTCCCAATATTCCGCTTTCGGATAATATTCGCGCGACTAATAATTTAACTGAAATTTTTGAAGAAGCCAAGATTGTGCTCCTCACCACCTCAGCCCAAGCAACGCGCGAGATTTTAGAAAAGATTAAACCTCTCATTAAAGCTGACACTATTTTGGTTTTTTGTGCCAAAGGGATTGAAGCTCAAAGCGGGAAAATGCTCTCCGAAATTGCGCAAGAAATTATTCCCTCAACGACCATTGCCATTTTATCGGGTCCGGGGTTTGCCGTGGATATTGCCCACAAAAAATTAGCCTCCGTTACGATTGCCTCACAAAAAGAAGGTGTTGCCAAGCTCTTGTGCGAGACTTTAGGGACGCCCTTTTTCCGCCCTTACACCACAACCGATATTATCTCTCCGCAAATCGGCGGCAGTGTTAAAAATGTGATTGCCATTGCCTCAGGTATTGTAGAAGGTGCTCAACTTGGAGACGGGGCTAGAGCCGCCCTTATTACCAGAGGGTTAGCCGAAATGCTCCGCTTGGCAAAAGTACTTGGAGGCAGTGTCAACACCATGATGGGCATGTGTGGCTTGGGCGACTTGGTATTAACGGCCAACTGCTCACAATCTCGAAACTTTAGTTTTGGCTATGAAATCGGGGTTTGCGGGAAAGCTCAAAAAATATTGCAAGAAAACACGCGTACGGTTGAAGGGATTTTTACCACTCAAGCCGTTCTCAAACGCGCACATGAACTTGGGATTGAGATGCCGATTTGCGAAATTGTCAGCCAAATTTTGTTTGAAGGTCTGTCTATTCAGACAGCTATGGAAAAATTAATGTCCAGACCTTATAAAGATGAAGGGTGCTAATGAGCTAAGCTCATCAGCACCTTAAAGTATTATTGCAAGTTATCTTTGAAGAACTTTGTTATCTTATCAAAAGGAATTTTTTCAAGATTATCGTATAAATCGACGTGGTTGGCGCCCGGAATAATCATTAACTCCTTATTTTTACCTTGCAATTTTTTGAAAGCATCTTCGCTAAAGTAGCGGCTATGCGCTTTTTCACCGTGAAGCATCAAAACGGCACTTTTAATCTCATCACTATAGCTTAACAACGGCATATTCATAAATGACAGAGATGATGTCATATTCCAACCGCCTGTCGAATTAATCGAACGCTTGTGATAGCCTCTTGGGGTTTTGTAATATCCATAGTAGTCTTGCACAAACTGTGGTTCTTCTCCCGTTAATTTATCAGGTAACCCTTGTGCTATGGCAAAAGTTCCGGCTTTAGCATCCTGCGTTCTTTGAGCATTGAGTTTTTGGCGCAAAGCATAGCGGTCTTCTTTGCTCATGGCATCAAAATAGCCATTGGCATTAACGCGGCTCATATCATACATCGTAGAAGTAACGGTAGCTTTGATACGGGTATCCATGGCAGCGGCATTTAATCCAAATCCACCAAAGCCACAAATACCTATAATACCGATTTTTTCAGGATTTACCTCTGGCAAAGTACTTAAAAAATCTACCGCAGCACTAAAATCTTCGGTATTAATGTCAGGAGAGGCCACATTGCGCGGTTGACCACCGCTTTCCCCCGTGTAAGAGGCATCAAAAGCAAGTGTGACAAATCCCTGCTCGGCCATTTTTTGCGCATATAAGCCTGAGGCTTGCTCTTTTACCGCACCAAACGGGCCGGAGACGGCAATAGCAGCCAAATCTTTATCTGCTCCGGATTTAGGCAAATATAAATCACCAACCAGCTTTATGCCGTAACGATTTTTGAAACTGACTTTTTGAACTTTTACTTTATCGCTTTTAGCAAAAGTTTTGTCCCAAGTGTGCGTTTGGTAATATTTGAACAAGCCCAATACCACCAAAACCGCCAAAATTCCTATTGAAATAATTTTCATTGGCTTTCTCCTGTTATTGTGTTTGGGATAGTTTAGCTTTTAGAGTATGCTCTAAGTCAAGCCCTTTTTGTAAAAAAAAAGACCTGACAGTAAAAATGTCAGGTCTTTTGAGAGTTAACACTTAGTCATCCTCTTCTACAGAATAAGGAATACTTTTGTAATCATGCCCTTCATAGGCATATAATCCGGTGATTTTACGAAAACGACACACATAGAGGCTTAAATAGCGTTTGTTGTTTTCATAATATATTCCTTGCGGATTTTCAACAAACAGCACATCTCCCTCTTGGTGGATTGTGCCGTTTAGTTCTCTATCCCATGAGCGCATGTCAAATGCCTTGCATTCCACATCCAGCACATAGTACTGATTATTGCCAAGGTATTGCAAAACACGATAGGGATCTGCAAAATTATTATGCGCAACGGTTATATCTTGTGCAGAAAACCGTTGGACGGTTGGACTGTCAACTTGTCCGATTCCGTTTGGCGTCACGGGCTTTTCTTGCTGTATAATCAACAAGCGGCGTTTTTGGCGCGCGGCTTGTTTGTCATAACCTTGATACCAATAGCCGGTGATGTCTTTATTGAGGGCTTGCGAGGTTCGGCCAATACACAACAGGCTTTGATTGATGATTTCGGCATTGTCCACAATCGTCGTGATTTCAGACAAACTCGGAAGTTTGACATTATAGCGCGAAAGTATGGCTTTCATTTGCTTTTCGTCGTAAACTTCTGCCGTTAACAAGTCTAGGCGGATATATTTATCGGATTCATCAATAAATATGCCCTTTTCTTGTTCAAAAACCGTTGAAGTAAAACGTCTTCCGTCTTTTAAGAAATAATCTCCCGGAAGCCGCATTTGCTCAATTGTGATAATTCCCATGTAACCACGGCTTGCCTTCAAATTGTTGAAGCGGGCACGTCTTTCCAACTGTGCCAAAAAACTTTTTTCCATAAGACTGTAATATTAAGGGTTAATAATTGTATTAATAAGCTAATTATGCGCTTGTTGTATGCCTTTATCTTGTCTTTGTCAATGGATTTTATTTTAATATTTCAGTGCTATACCCGTAATTATAGCGTAGCCTTTGGAATTGTTATCCGAGTTTCTGGTGAGACCTTTGGAATTTGAATAACCATTAATTAAGAATACATCTAAGCAATCATTTATCTCAAACCGATTAGACTGCAAAAACAAATTATCACTATTACGGGTGTTTTTAGCCTCGGTATGCAAATATGCAAAGTTGGTACTAAAGCGTCCAAAGTCATAGCCAAAACTTATATCCCAAGCCTCTCCTTCACGATAATTATCAAAATAAGCCGGTAGGTGTTCATTCTGTCTGGTAGTGGAGATTGGATTGTCTTTTCCATCAATATATGCATTTTTATATGAGGCGGAAATATTAAATTTATCTACTTGCCAACGAACGCCAAATGCCCATTCATTATCCGTACGATTAAACAGCCCATAGCCTACTGATGTATATAGCTCTCCAATGCCAGGAGTCCATTTATTTTGCATGGCAAATGTATAGCCGTCTTCAGGTTTGTCATAGTGAACATAGCGACTGACCATACCGCGGCGGCTGGCGTTATCGGGAGCATAACTCAAACCAAATTTGGTATTTCCGATTTCGGGCGTGAAATAACTGAACTTAAAAGAACGTCCATCGTCCATTATGCGGGTGGACTTCGGTGTGGCAAATTTGACCGATTTGAAACCATTGCTCCAATTGGCGCTGGTAAGCCAATAAGTTAAATTGCTGTCTTGAATGCCAACCCATGTGATATCTTGCGCGCCAAGGTGCAAATAATAGGCAGCATTGTAAGTGTGGCCGATGGTGAATTTACCAAGTTCAGCATTTTCAACCTCTCCATAGGGGTAAAAACGCCAATCCCCGTGATGATAATTTTTATCATGCTGGCGAGAAACAATGGTGTAATTTGCTTTTAGAGAAAGCTTGGTTCCGTCTTCAAAATTATAACCACCGCCTAATTTTCCGTCGGCTCTAAAAACCAGACGATTGGACATAACATCAATATTATTCAAATCTCGGGTTTGGGTGATGCCATAGTAAAGGCCGGCTAATCCTGATTGTGAAAAATTCCACCCCAAGGTATCCTTTTCATTGGCGCAAGCTATATCAAAGGGCGCTAAAATCAAGGCGGCCGAGGCTAAATATTTTTTCATATATCATTCAATCCTTAGTAATTATCCGGCAGGTCGTTTTCCAGCAAAATGATTTTTTTGCGTTCGCTGTTCAGCGCATAGGCATGCTGCAGACCATCATTCAGGCTTTTAGCGATATAGATTTTACTTTCGGGGTAATTGGCTTTTTCTAGTCCTGACTTGATGGGTAAGGTTTGTTTTTCGCCTACCAAAATCACATAGTCGCAAACTTTTGATATATCTTCGCCAAAGGCTTGGTTGAGGCTGTTTTCTTGCTCGCCTAACTCAACCATTCCCGGCGTAATGATGATTTTGTAGTCATCAAACAAAGACAAAGTTTTTAGCGCTGCCTTAGTTCCGCTCGGGTTGGAGTTAAAGCCGTCATCAATAATCGTGACTTTGCCATGCTCGGTTAATTCTAAGCGGTGCGGAACGGCTTTGATTTTTAAGAGTTGGGGTTTGAGTTTGGCAAGCGGAATGCCAAGCAGACTACACATTGCCAGAGCCCCTGCCAAATTGACAATATTATGCTCTCCAAGCAGGCGGGTTTGATAATCGCATTTTTCACCCGTTGGGGTTACAAAAGTAAAGCTTGTTCCTTGGGAAGAGACTTTGACATTTGTTGCTTGGTAGTCATTATGTTTGCCCAAGCCATAAGTTTGATAATTGTGTTTGGGCGGATTGTTACGAATGAGTTCATTATCGCCATTGACGAGCAAGAAGCCATCTTGAGGCAGAGCATCAGCCAGTTCATATTTGGTTTTGATGATGTTGGCTTGGGTTTTGAAACTCTCCAGATGTTGTGCCCCCAATGCTGTGATAATTCCGTGTTTGGGGTGGACAATATCGCACAATTCTTTAATATCGCCGACATTTTGTGCCCCCATTTCGCAGACAAAAACTTCATCAGTGGATTTTAGGTATTCTCTCACGGTTTTAACAATTCCCATCGGGGTATTGTAGCTTTCGGGCGTCATCAAAGAATTAAAAGACGCATGAAGTAAGGTGTTGAGATAGTATTTTACACTGGTTTTGCCATAGCTTCCGGTGATGCCGATGGTGAGTAAGTCTGGGCATGAGCGCAAAATCTTTTTGGCTTTGATGATATAGCAATGTCTTCTCCAGGCTTCAAACGGCATATTGATATAGTTGGCCAAGAGTACGACTATTCCAACCAAACCATAGGCTAAGGGTAAGAAAGTAATATTTTTTATCCATGCGGCATAAAACATTAAACCCAGCAAAACAACTGAGGTTAAGAGTAACCTATCAACCCTATGGGTATAGACGAGGCGTTTTTTGGCTGATTTTGGCCACATTGCCCAACAAAAAAGCGCAAACAAGGCGCTCAAGCCCCAAGGGTTAAGTGTTATTTTTAAGCCTATAAGCCCAAGCAAAAGAGCTAAAATTTGGCTCCAAGAACGATGGAGGTTATGTGCCAGCCATTTGGTTTGGACTTTGGGCTTATAAGCATTGAGTTGGAACATGTGGGTAAAATAACGCAGAGCCAAAATTGTGGCAAATGCTCCCAAAACAAAACAAATCATTGGTGCTGACATTTTATTCTCCAATATTCAAAAAAGACTTGATAACACGAGCAAAAAGATAAGGCTGTTCTAAAAACGAATAATGCCCTGCTCCTTCAAACACGACCAGACCTGAGCCTTTGATAAGGCTTTCCATTTTTTTGGCATCAGACAAAGGAGTGGCGGTGTCTTTATCGCCCCAGATTAACAGGGTTTCTGCCGTGATTTGCGGCAACAAGGGTTCTAAATCTTCATTAACGGCTTTGACCAAGCACCCCCGCATGATGGGTGATGCCGCTGCATAGTCAGCCGAGCCAAACTTGGTTTGAAAATAGTTCAAAGCAAAAGGGAAACACTTGATGAGCTTTTTGCCTAGTTTATAAATTCCAACCTTTAGTTTGTATTTTATGCCTCGTTTGGGCAAAATTCCGGCCGAATCGACCAAGATGTTTTTGGTTATCTTAAAAGGTAAATCAGAACGAGAGTTGAGTTTAATGATAACTCTGCCGCCAAAGGAGTGTCCCAGCAAAATCACCTTATCGGCTTTGAAAAGTTTAAGAAACTCCACCACAAAATCAGCATAGTCATCAACCGACCAAACCTGCGGCGGTTCTTCGCTCTCGCCAAAGCCCGGCATATCTAATGCTACGACATGATACCGGCAAGAGATGGTATTAATGATATTTTCAAAGAGCTTGATATTGGCTCCCCAGCCATGGAGCAAACAGACCAATTCGCCCGAGCCTTGGCTTTGATAATTGATATTTATTCCTTTGATTGTGGTGCGCACGGTAAAATCTTTACTCTATATTAAACAGAATCGTTGTATTGCTCTCTTATTGTTAGCTTTTTTGTATTAAATAAACCTTAAAAGGAAAAAGATTATGAAAATTAAAGTTGCGGTTATTTTCGGTGGTAAGAGCACCGAACATGAAATCTCCATTATTTCTGCCGTTCAAGCCATGAATAATATGGATACCGAGAAATATGACATTATTCCGCTTTATTTAACCAAAAATAATGAATTTTATTTTGGGGAGGCTCTGCGTAATATTAATGAATATCGCAACATCAAATCCTTGCTGGAAAAATGCCAAAGAGTGATTTTGGTCAATGACGGCACAAAGCACAAAATCATTAAATATCCTTTTAAGCTGTTTGGCAAAAAGATTTTGGGTGAATTTGACGTGGCTTTCCCGATTGTTCATGGTACAAACGTTGAAGACGGTACTTTGCAAGGATTTTTGAAAACACTTAATGTTCCTTTTGTGGGGTGCGGCGTTTTTGCCTCAGGCTTAGGCATGGATAAATTTGCCATGAAGATTATGCTCAAAGAAGCAGGTTTTCCCGTATTGGATTGCTTGCGCTTTAATGCTCACGATTATCAAGAGCCGGCACAAGTCATTGAAAAGATTGAGAAGAAATTCGCCTATCCGGTGATTGTGAAACCCGTTAACCTTGGTTCCAGTATCGGTATTTCTCGCGCCGATGACAAAGATGCTTTGGCAAAATCTTTAGATACGGCTTTTAGTTTTGCCGATATGGTATTGGTTGAACGAGCAATTACCAATTTGAAAGAAATTAACTGTGCAGTTTTGGGCGATAGTGATGAAGCATCAGCTTCAGAATGTGAAGAACCCCTCACCTCGCATGAAATTCTCAGCTACCAAGATAAATATATGGGTGACGGCGCAAAATCCTCCGGCTCTAAGGGTATGCAGAGTTTGAAGCGCAAAATTCCTGCCGATATTCCTCTCGAACAAAAGAAATATATTCAAGAAATGGCCGTTAAGGCTTTTCAATATCTGGATTGTAACGGCGTTGCCAGAATCGACTTTATGATTGATGAAGCTGAGGGAAAAGTTTACTTTAACGAGATTAACACCATTCCCGGCTCTCTTTCATTTTATTTGTGGGAGCCTTTGGGGATTAAATATAAAGAACTTCTGACACACCTCATCAACTTAGCACTTAAGAGAGAGCGTAAAGAATCTGAAATTGTGTATTCTTTTGATACAAATGTGCTGGCTCAGGCCGGAAGTTTTGGTGCAAAGGGGAGCAAAGGAAGTAAATTGTAAAAATTTATCTCTTTGATTTTCAATGATTTTACAAAAAAGTTGAAAAAATTATTTTCCCTTAAGCGTTCCTTAAGGAGCCAATGTAAAAGTGAGTTTGTAGTTAAGGACAAACCACTTTTATTTTAAGGAGAAAGAAAATGAATAAATTTATCACCGCTTCTGCTTTTGTTGTTGCTTTAGGATTGAGTGCCAATGCATTTGCCGCAGGTTTTCAAGGACAAGCCAATATGGGCGGTTTTCAAGGTCCGGGATTGCAACCAAGCTCAGTTTCTGAGGTTTTGAAACTCAATGATGATACGCCGGTTGTTTTGGTTGGGCAAATCGAAAAGAGTTTGGGTGGCGAAAAATATCTCTTCAAAGACGCATCAGGCAGCGTTACGGTTGAAATCGACAATGAAGACTGGAGAGGCGTAAACGTTACCCCGAAAGACACCATCGTTATCCAAGGCGAAATCGACAAAGACTTCTTTAAGACCGAAATTGATGTTGACAGTGTGGCTTTGAAAAAATAATCTGACTTTAGGAAGAAACTGCAGTCCCCGAGAAAAAAGCTCGGGGCTGCAGGCGTAAGAATAAGGAGCTTTCCATGCGGGTGTTGTTAATTGAAGATGATGAACTTATCGGCGATGGTATCAAAACCGGACTTGAAAAAATGGGCTTTACGGTTGATTGGTTTCAAGACGGTGATGACGGCGAAGAAGCTTTGTTGCAAGCTCCTTATGACGCGGTTGTGCTAGATCTGGGTTTGCCGCAAAAAGACGGATTGGAGATTTTGGAGAGTTGGCGAAATGCCGGCAAGAAAGAACCGGTATTAATCCTTAGTGCCAGAGGCGATATTGACCAGCGCATTTTAGGTCTTAACCTCGGGGCAGATGATTATTTGGCAAAGCCCTTCTCGCTCAAAGAAGTTCAAGCCCGCTTAAATGCCCTTATTCGTCGCCAAAGTGGACAAGTCAGCCCGCAACTTGAGCACAAAGGTGTGGTCTTTGACCCGCAAACCAGACGTGTTAGTTTTATGGGAAAAGAAGTTACATTTTCACCAAAAGAGCTGATTGTATTGGAACTGTTGCTTCGTAACAAAAATAAAGTGCTCTCAAAAGAAGTAATTGAAAACAAAATCTATTCTTGGGGTGATGAAGTGCAAAGCAATGCCGTGGAAGTGCATGTTCACCATTTGCGCAAAAAGCTCGGCAAAGACTTTATTAAAACAATCAACAAAATAGGATATATTGTGGAGGATTAATGAAAAAGCTCAGTCTTAAACTCAGGCTCATTATCTTGTTTGTGTTGATTGCCGGTGTGTTCGGGGCAATCGCCGGCGCTATGTCTTGGCTTGAAACAAGAGAAAAAATTGATGAATTTTTTGATACCTATCAAATTGCTTTAGCCAGACAACTGGCGGCCGCCGATTGGGAATTTGCTTCGCCTTTAGTGCAAAAACAAACAAATCAACAGCTCAAACATATTGCTCATGCCGATGATGAGGACGAAGCGATTGGCTTTGCGGTTTTTACCAAAGATGGGCAAAAAGTTTTTCATGATGACGAAAATGGTAAGTATTTTACTTACACGCCGGTTATCGGCTCATATGTTGAACAAATCGTAGATGGTGAAAAATGGCGGATTGTTTGGGTCTATTCCGCAGATAATAAATTTGTGATTGCCGTCGGGCAAGAACTTGAGTACCGCGAAGATATTGCCTGGGATATGGCTGAAGAATTTATTACGCCATGGGGAATTGGGTTAGCCCTTCTCTTAATCGTGATGATTTTGGTGATTGCATATGAACTCTCGCCTTTGGCAAAACTAGCTAAAGAGGTGCAAGGCCGCAAAGAAGGCGATTTATCCCCCATTCCAGAAACAAAATTGCCCAAAGAGATTTTGCCCCTGATTCATGCAATGAACGCTTTGCTTAAACAGACAGAACAAATGCTCAATCGTGAGAGAAGTTTTATCTCTGATTCCGCCCATGAGCTGAGAACGCCTTTAAGTGTACTCAAAGTGCAGTTGGAGGTTTTGGAAATGTCGATGAGTGATGAACAAGAGCGCGCAAAAGCTCTGCAAAAAATGGAACAAGGCATTAACCGCTGTGCCCGTTTGGTTGAGCAGCTCTTAGCCTTATCAAAGATTGACACAACCTCGGCAGCCCAATTGAGTGAAGACCATATAATTGATTGGAAGCACTTGATTGCCCAAATTTTGGAAGACTATGCTGAAAAGATTAAGGAAAAATCTTTGCAAGTTGACCTAGAATTGGGAAGTTCAGCTCCGTTTGAAAAGGGAAATTCGGTTTTGGCGGCTCTGCTTATTCGTAATCTGGTGGATAATGCCATTAAGTATAGCCCTAAAGGTGCGGTCATTCGGATTGAAATGACGAATGGTAAACTCCAAGTCATGAACTCACAAACCTTAGTGGCTGAAAAAAATCTGGCTTTGCTCGGGCAACGCTTTTTCCGTCCGGCAGGGCAAAAAGAAACCGGTAGCGGTTTGGGGCTCTCCATTGTACGCAAAATTGCCGAGTTTTATGACTGCAACGTGACTTTTAGCAACACTGAAAACGGCTTTT
Source organism: uncultured Pseudomonadota bacterium (assembly GCA_949286215.1). GTDB lineage: Bacteria > Pseudomonadota > Alphaproteobacteria > RF32 > CAG-239 > Scatocola. The sequence continues at coordinate 3,437 of CASDYX010000025.1, read as the reverse complement.
GCGTCACAATTAAACAATAAAAAATTTGCAGAAAGCTCTTTAAGTAATTAATTGGTAACTATTTGTTTTTATAATAGAAGTGCAAAGATAATTGTTTAGGACTTCTTGACAAGCCCTAAACATTATCTATAATATGCTCTTGATGTAATTTTTTATAAGGTAAAATATTTATAATATCATGATGTACGTTTTTTATATGGCGTTAGTTTTATTCCTTGTGTTTACTAATGCTTTTTTTGTGGTTTCAGAATTCGCAATTGTTAAAATCAGACGAACAAAACTGGAAGAATTGGCTCATGGGGGGAGCAAACAAGCTAAAATCGCCCTCAAAATTACCGAAAGACTTAATACTTACCTCAGCGCAATTCAGCTCGGTATTACCTTAGCTTCCCTTGGTTTGGGTTGGATTGGTGAACCTGCCGTTTCTCGCTTGCTTGAGTTGTGGTTTGGCGATTTGTTTCAGGGAAACAAAATTTTGCTCCACTCAGTTAGTTTTGGTGTAGCCTTTGCCTTCATTACCTTATTGCACGTTGTTTTGGGTGAGTTGGTGCCAAAATCTTTGGCTATTCAACACACAGAACGCTATGCCTTGGCGATTGCCAGACCCCTTTATCTCTTTAATAAAGTTTTTGCCCCGTTTATTTGGGTGTTTGACCATGTTACAAACGGTATTTTACGCATTATGGGCACCAGAGTTTCTAACGAAACTGATGATGCTCACTCCGAAGAAGAAATTAAACTCATTATTAATGCGTCTCAAAAAGACGGCGTAATTGATGATACCGAAGGTGAAATTATTCAAAACGCTATCGATTTCTCTGAAATTTGCGCTCATGAAATTATGATTCCGAGACAAGATATGAAATGCTTGTTCTTAGATGACGGTTATGATGAAATTATGGAATTTGTTAAAGGAAATAAACATACTCGTTATCCTTTATGTAAAGATGATAAAGACAGTATCGTCGGTATGATCCATATTCGTGACCTTTTAGAGCATCAAGATGAACTGCACGACAAAGATATCTTAAGCAAAATTGCTCGCAAAATCTTGTTTGTTCCGGAAAATAAATCAATTTCTGAAATTTTGCACCAGATGATGGCTAAACATATTCATATCGCAATCGTCGTTGATGAATATGGCGGGACAGCCGGTATGCTCTCTATGGAAGATATTTTGGAAGAATTAGTCGGCGATATTATGGATGAACATGATGATGCCGAAGAAGAACCTATGAAAATGATTAGCGACAATACTTGTCTGTTTGAAGGAACTTACTTGATAGAAGATGCATACGAATGCATGGGCTTGCCAAATATTGAATATGAGGAAAGTACCATCGGCGGTTATGTCTTCGGGTTGCTCGGCAGAGAGCCTAAAGTCGGCGACAAAGTCGAAGATAACTATTGTATCTATGAAGTTACAGATGTCGATAATATGCGAATTACCAAAGTTAAAGTTCAGGTTAAAGGGCATAACGACGAAGATGAAGACTTCTAAAAACAAGCCCCTTTTCGGGGCTTGTTTTTTTTGAGGTGTTTAGATGCGTTTGAGCATAAAGTAAGACATAATCTCAAACATACCATATAACAGAACATAAATTCCGATTATGGTGCTTAAGGTTAACATCCCTAGTAAAGGATAAGCCAATATCAGGTAGGCAAAAACGACACCGACAACACCGGAGATAACCGACATGCCCCAACTGAAGCCTAACTTTCTTAACTGGTAAGCTTCTACAAGTTGTACAATACCGATGGATAAGCTCCAAAAAGCAAAAATTATCGGCATGGTGGCAGCAGTGATGCCTAAATTAGATACAAAAATAACACCAATCAAAATATCAAAGATACCGACAAACATATCGCGACCAATCGTGGCTTTGGTGGAAACCGCCAAATATCCGATACCCAGGACAATAAAGGCCAGACCTAAATAGAGGGCTAAGCCAACCATGGTTGCCAAAGGATGGAACCAAATATAGGCAGCAAAAAACAGCATAATTATTCCTGAAGCCAAACGCCAGCGACTAGGCTTAATTTCGGTTGAATAGACGGCCCCGTCTTTGAGTTCACTTACTATCATTGTTATTTCTCCTATTGATTTATCACTTACTTGATATAGTGATTGGTGCGCAAATTTCTATTCTTTTGCAGCTAAAATGCGGCTTTATTTTCGCCTTTTGGTGATTTTGGGTTTGATTATTTGTGAAATGACAGTATATTAGTAATACAAAACAATATACTCAAGGAGTAAATAGATGAAAAAAATTATTAGCTATATTGCCCAAGGACAAGGTATCGGTTTGAAATATTTGGCTCTTCTTGCCCTTATTCTCGGTATTCTCGGCGGGGTCGGTACAAAAGTGATTGCAACAGATGGTATTCCTTTGGCTCAACAAGTGGCTGACCAGCTTTTGCCGATTAAAGTCGTAAATGGTCAAATTGTTGAACCCCAAGAAACCTATAAAGTCGTACATCTGAGTTTTGGAGAAGATGAAAATGCTTACCCAATTCCTATTGTGTTGGATACGACTTCCGATATGCTCGACATCAATTTACTCGACCAAGGTGCTTATATTACTCGCTCCTATTTATACATGATTAATGAGCATGAAGCTAGAACTTATAAACTCGACGGTGACTTCGAACTTATTCAAAAAGATTATACTAATGAGTTTACATCTTTTATTAATTGGACGGCATTTTTGGTAGGCGCATTTGTATTTGGCGGTTTGTTTGTCTTTTATTTTCTTGCAACTCTGGTGTTCTCATTTGTTGCCGGACTTATCGGTGCCAGCAAAAAAATCGCTCTCGACTTTAATACAAAAATGCGCTTGAGCTCCGTTGCTTTGATTACTTGCGTGTTATTGTTCTGGGTCTTAAGACTTGTTGGTGATGTTAATGTTAATATGTGGCTTGCCGTAATCGTTGTTGTTGCATTGCAAATTTATTTTATCAGATGTTTGAAAGAGCAACCGACAACAAGTTCTAACAAAATTAAATCTACAGAAACGGCTCAAACAAAAGAAGAAGTTAGCGTTTCGGTAACAGAAAAAATGCCGGCCAAGAAAGGAAGAAAGCCGACGCAAAAGAAAGAAAGCGTAAAAGCAAAAGCTTCTACCGCTAAATCGACCAAATCTCCGAAAAAAGAGCCCTCAAAAACTAAGGCTAAAGAAGAAGTGGTAGATGAGCCAAAACCTCAAAAGAAAAGAGGCAGAAAACCTAAGGCTTAAAAATTATATCATACACGTTATAGCCTCTCTAATGAGAGGCTATTGTTTTACGTTCTTTAGCCAAAATAAAATTGTTTAAATAAAATTATTTGACAATATTGGCATAATATGCTAAATTATAAAGTGACAAAGTTCAGTTATAATGAGGTGTATTATGAGAAAGCAGCTTGTGATAGGAATATCAATACTTGCACTAACCGG
>CASDYX010000024.1 GCA_949286215.1 uncultured Pseudomonadota bacterium | reverse complement strand
GACGACAGGATTTAGGTCAGCTCCGTTTGGAGCTGTAAGGAAAAGGCACCCGAAGGTGCCTTTTCTATAGAACCCCCAGTTTACTGGGGGATATCTATATGTCATCGGACGATTAGATATGTCCGAGTGCAATCTCATTGCCCATATTATAGGCCGCGAAAGAGTTAAAAGAATTTTTTGACGTTGGTGATTGATTGTGGTATTTTAAAAGTAAGTTTAAGGGATAAAAGAATAATTCTAATGTGGAGAAAAGGTGGATGTCGGATGAGTTTGATTGTGATATTGTAGCTAATAATGATGCAGATTTTGTTATAGCAAATAATGTAAAGTCAGGATATGTCCCCATCCTTTTACGAGGGGCTAAAACATTAGTAAGTAATATGAATTTTGATGTCGATACATGTTGTCAAAAGAATGATATGTTTCGCGTGAAGCTCAAAAAAACTCAAGAAAATTTGAGAGGAACATCATCAGATTCTGAAAAATTTGCGATTATACAAAGCTTTATTGAAGATGCAATGCCCTGGTGTCAGGCCAAAGATGAATATGAAAGAACCGCTTGTATTTTTGATGGCGAGCCTTTCTCTTATATGGTTGACCATAAATATTGTATGTGTGCGGAAAGGGCTTCTATGGCTCAATATTTATGTCAACAAAGCGGAATAAAGTCTTATATGGTTAATAGTATTGTTGAAATATCAAGTGGTGAAAAAGGAGAGCATGCATATGTTGTTTTTGAAAAAGATAATCAGATGTATGTTTATGATCCGGCAAATCCGATGAAAGATAGGGCGCCTCGTATTATGGATACCAATATGGATAAAACAATTTTTGGGGATTTTATGGCCGCTGTGAATGAAAATTCCGATGTCTATGATCGAAAGAAAAAGAACTGTGTCGGATTTAATTGTCGGGGCGATGATGGTAAAAAATTTGTATATCGCAGCTATTGCGGAACTATGGAAACTTTGGTCAGTCCAAGTAGGTTGAAAGCGGCTCGTGCGGCAAAAGTTATGCAAAACCAAAATAACGCGTCAAAAAATGACAAGGTAAATGAGTAAAAATCTGCGGTATGTTCTTAAATTCCGCCAATAAAAAAACCGCTTGAAAGAGCGGTTTTTTGTTGAAAAGATTATTGGTCAATGTGTTTTTTTATGGTGGCGGGGACGCCGGCTACAAGGCTGTTGTCGGGAATGTCTTGAGTGATAACACTTCCGGCGGCTATGACACAGCCGTTACCGATAGTTACACCTTGTAAAACGGTTACATTGGCGCCAAACCAGCAATTATCTCCTATAGTGATCGGCAGGGCTCTTTCCAGCCCTTCATTCCTGGGGGCGGATTTTAGTGGGTGGCTGGCGGTATAAAATCCGCAAAAGGGACCGATAAATACGTTTTTGCCAATGTTAATTGTGCCTCCATCCATAAAATAACATCCGTGGTTTACAAAGGTTCCTTCACCAAAATGAGTGAGAGAGCCGTAATCAAAATAAACCGGAGAGAGGACGGTTAGTCCTTGAGGCAGCTTAGTGTTTAATAATTCTTTTAAGGCGGAAGTTTGCTCTTTGCTGGAGGGAAGGGCCGTATTAAAATGATGGCATAGTATTTCTGCTTTGTTTCTTTCAATAAGCAATTCTTTATCAAAGTTAGCGTTATGCCATTCGCCGTTTAGCATTTTTTCTTTTTCTGACATGAGTTTTCCTTACTTTAGTTTTCTGGTAATGTAGCATATTCTTCTTTCTAGAATGTTAAAATGTAGATTGTTTGAGTAGATAAATCAGTTGTCTTTTTATTTGGTTGTGGTATATCAAGAAACAAATTTAATTATTGTTTCACTTGTTTATTATTGGCTTATGAAAAAATTGGTTTATGTTAATCGTGATTTGAAAGTTGTAGAAAATCCTGAAAATGCTGTCGGTGTGGCTCTTTATTTGAAAGAAGAGGAGATTACCGATGCGAGTTGTTTGGATGGTTTGGACATGAGCAAGGCTTTGGTGAATATTGCTTTGTTTGAACCGATAGGGCATGATCTTTCCTTGATGGATAGTTTGGCTTTGCAAAAACTATGGTGCCAAAAGCATTATCCTCTTTTGCGTTCAACACTGATTTCTTATGCTTTTTACAGGTTGTCTGAATGGTATAGCACCAGATGGTTTGGAGAGTGTTGGACCCGAAGTCGTTATAATGAGGGATATCCGCAATATCGAACACATCCAGAAGCAGCATGCTTAAGATGTGTCGATGCCGATGAAAAGTTGGCAAATGTTTATATCTCTTTGGTGATGAGTTGGGAAGAGTTTAAGCGAATTAATCCCGATGTTCAGCTTCAAGAGACTTTTGAGTGATTATGTGAGATAAGAAAAAAGGCGCTCGTTGTGAGTGCCTTTTTTTAGATCCTGAGGTTAACCAATATTTTATTTATCTGTTCTATATGAGTAAAATCTAGGCAAATAACCAGAGGATAAAATGGATTATCGTTATACCGCTGTTGGGGCTACTATTGCTAACTCATTTTCGGATGCTGTATTAGACTATACGGTGAATAAATTTAATTATCATAAAGTATTGTTATATACTTCAGGTATCGCGTTTGTTTTGCAATTTTTATATGGACTGAATGTGGGGATAATGTTTAGTTTTGATGCTATTCCTTATCTTTTAGTTCATGCGATGTTTGTTTTGTTGGGGTATATTTGTTTTGTTAAGTCGTTAGAATACTTACCTTTAGGGTTGGTGGGGCTTATTGAAAGCAGTAATTTGTTTTTGACTTTGTTGATTGATTCGTGGGTCGGATATATTAAGGTTACGGCTTATTTTGTGTTTATGTTTATGGTCTTTGTTTTTTCAATAGCGTTGTTTTGCCAAGATTGTTTGAAGCATGATACTTCAGATTTTAAAAAAATAAAAAGAGAAGGTTTTATTTGGTCTTTGGCATCGGTGATTTTTTATGTTACGGCTCCTTACTTGATAAAAATTTCGGATGGCTTAGGTGCAAATGAGATAGCTATCAATTTAACTTATTATGTTGTTGCCCTTCCTTATTTTGCCTATAAAGTTTGGATGAATAAAACGCAAAATAGTGGACAATCTGGTCAATGGTGGAATAGTTTTTTATTTTTAGGATTGGTTATCGGGGTATTAGAAAGTGTTTATTATGTTTTAGAAACATTTAGTTTTATTAATGATGCTCCAACGATTGTTATGATTATTGCTCAGATGCGAATATTCTTAGTGTTTTTGCTGTCTGTATTCTTTAAAATGGATAAATTTAGTAAACAGAAAAGTTTGGCTCTTGTTTTGGGAATAGCCTCGGTTGTTGGGGTGTATTATAGCTAAGCGATTAAAAAAAAAGGCGCTCGTTGTGAGTGCCTTTTTGCTTGGGTATTTATTGGTTTGCCCAAGTGATGATGTCTGCGCTTTTCTTGGAAAAGAAGCTCCGAATTTTTCCAATAATCGGGCAGAATATTAGCATTAACATGATTACAATCGATGCCAGGCTGAGATACAGCAGACCAATGGCAACCATCACCGTAACAATGTTAGGATCTCCTATACTGAGTAGGAAATTTCGCAATGGGGTTATTGTGATAAATAACGTTGCATAGAGGGCAATTAAGAAAACCTGTTTCAAAAACAACTTGAGCCATTCGTTGTTGTTCAAGAGGATGATTAACTTTTTTAGTGTTTTCATAAATGGTTTATTTTTAATAATTAGACAATGAATTTAATTGTAATTGGCATTGTACCAAATTAGGTATAAATCAGCACATAAAAAAGCTGCGTTTACAATTATTGCAGCAATGCTGAATGCACTGGATTTTTCATTATCGCCTTTGAAAGCTTTTATACCGGCTAAGATTGATAAAACTAGGCTAAAGGCAAATCCTACCATAAAAGTTACTAATACATATTTTACTGTCATAGGCTTAAAAATTTAAGAGTTATAATAATTGTTTTATACCAGGAATTATACAAAGAGAGGGTGAAGAGTCAAGAATTTTATATGAGCCCAAAAGAGGGCGGAAAAAGTCGGCGGTTTTTCTTTTTATTTGCGGAAACTGACAATATATTTGTTGACATATCGAAAAATTTTTAATATGTTTGCCAACATTAGTGGGGATGTATGTTTACGTCCTGAATATTTTTTTACGGTCTTCGTAAAAGTATTTGTAATTTTTTTATAGCGGATAAATCCATGGCAAAAATCAGTCCAATACAGTTTTTTAGACAGGTGAAACAAGAAGTTAAAAAGGTTACTTGGCCGACCAAAAATGAAGTCGTCAGAACTTCTATTATGGTAATGGTTTTGGTGGCAATTGCCGCTACTTTCTTCTTCTTTGTCGATCAGATTTTTGGTTGGGTTGTTAAGTTAATATTTGGTCTCGGAGTATAGTTTTATGACTGCACGTTGGTATGTTCTGCATGTTTATTCCGGTTCGGAGAAAAAGGTTGCCGAATCTATTAAAGAACAAGCTATTTTGAAAAAAATGGAAGATAAAATTTTAGATGTTATCGTTCCGACCGAAGATGTGGTTGAAGTTCGTAAAGGCACTAAAGTTAATGCTGAGCGCAAGTTCTTTCCGGGATATATTTTGATTAAAATGGAAATGTCTGATGAATCTTGGCACGTTGTTATGAATACACCGCGTGTTACCGGATTTTTGGGCAGCAGAAACAAGCCACAACCTATTACCGAAGCTGAAGCTAAGCGCATTATGCAACAGATGGAAGAGGGAATTCAACGTCCGCAGACTGTTGTTGATTATGAAATCGGTGAGCAAGTTCGCGTTACTGACGGACCGTTTGCTTCCTTCATCGGTTTGGTTGAAGATGTTGATTTAGAAAAGACACGTTTGAAGGTTTCAGTTTCTATTTTCGGTCGTTCTACACCGGTGGAATTGGAATTTAACCAAGTTGAAAAAATTAAATAATTTTGAAAGCGTTTTAAGAGGGCGAGTTATCGCCCTTTTTTTGTTTCTTGCTTAAACAGAGGAGAGAGACGATGATTAAAAGTTTTTGGAGCGAATTTAAAAAATTTGCAATGCGCGGTAATATGATTGACATGGCTGTCGGTATTATTATCGGTGCCTCCTTCGGAAAAGTGGTTGATTCCTTGGTTAAAGATGTAATTATGCCTCCGTTGGGCGTTCTTATTGGTAAGGTTGATTTTTCAAATTTCTTTTTGGTCTTGAAGAAAGGAGCTAAATTTGACGGGCCTTATGATTCCGTTGCTCAGGCTGCAGAAGCAGGTGCCGTAACGCTTAATTTGGGTAATTTTTTGAATGCTCTGGTGGGATTTGTTATTGTGGCTTTTGCCGTCTTTTTATTAATTAAGACGATTAATGAACTCAGAGAAAGATTGGATATGTGTGACCAACAGCCTGAGGGAACCAGAAAATGTCCGTTTTGTTTTACGGATATTCCGTTACAGGCAAAAAAATGTCCTAATTGTACCTCGGTCATTGTGAATGATGCTGAAATGCAAAAGCTGGTGGACAAAGATTCTGAAAAAAGACTTGCAAAAAGAAAAAAATGTGATATATAAAGGCGACTCTAAAAGGGAATTTTATGTCCTGTTTTGGAGAGAATCGTGTATTTAATAATTTCGTGGGAGATGAGCCATTGGTCTTGATTACCACGAAACCTAACAAGAGGTATTGAAATGGCTAAGTCCAAAAAGAAAATTTTAGGATTGATTAAGCTGCAAATCCCCGCTGGAAAGGCTAACCCTTCTCCTCCGGTTGGTCCTGCTTTGGGCCAAAAAGGCTTAAACATTATGGAATTCTGCAAAGCGTTTAATGCAGCTACCCAAAAAATGGAACCGGGTGTTCCTGTTCCGGTTGTTATTACCGCTTATGAAGATAAATCCTTTACTTTTGAAACAAAATTACCGCCGGTTTCTTATTTGATTAAGAAAGCTGCTAACGTTAAATCTGCTTCAAAAGAACCAGGTAAATCTGTTGCCGGTCAAATTACAATCGCCCAAGTTAAAGAAATCGCTGAAACCAAAATGCCGGATTTGAACTGCTCAACCGTTGAAGCAGCTATGAATATGGTTAAAGGTCAAGCCGTTTCTATGGGTATTAAGGTAGTGGAGTAAGATAGATGTCTGGAAAAAGAATCGTAAACGCTTATAAAACAGTTAATAAAGATCAGGCTTATGCTCTGAAAGAAGCTGTTAAAATCGTTAAAGAAAACGCTACCGCTAAATTTGACGAAACTATTGATGTTGCTATCAACCTCGGTGTTGACCCGAAATATGCTGACCAAATGGTTCGCGGTGTTTGCGCTTTGCCGAACGGCTCTGGTAAAAAAATCCGCGTTGCCGTTTTTGCTCAAGGTGAAAAAGCTGACGAAGCTAAAGCTGCAGGTGCTGATATTGTCGGTGCTGAAAACTTGGTTGATTCCATTATGGCTGGTAAAGTAGATTTCGATCGTTGTATCGCTACTCCGGATATGATGGGTATGGCTGGTCGTGTTGCTCGCGTTTTGGGTCCTAAAGGCTTGATGCCAAACCCGAAATTGGGTACTGTTACCGCTGATGTTGCAACAGCTGTTAAAAACGCTAAAGCTGGTGAAGTTCAATTCCGTGTTGAAAAGAACGGTATCGTTCATGCCGGTATTGGTAAAGCTTCCTTTAGCGAAGAACAAATTTATGAAAACGCTAAAGCTTTCATTGAAGCAATTCAGAAAGCTAAACCTCAAGGTGCTAAAGGTACTTATATGAAGAAAGTTTCTTTGTCCAGCACTATGGGGGTCGGCGTTAAAGTTGATCTTTCTAATCTTTAATAAAAACGGAGGAGTTGGTTTTTCTGCTATAGCAGATTGTTAAAAAGAAAAATCAATATTGAGTTCCTCTATTTTATTAGTGATTGTATGAGTTTTGGAGCGGGAGGTTAACCTCCCAATCCGCTCTCGGAACAAATGTTCCGAAAAACTGTCCAAGACTGCAGGTGAGCATTCGTTATTTCTGAGGTAAGTCCTTGGTCTGAGTGTTCCTAAATATCCTGCATAGACGGGAGTAAATGCAAATTTATATCTTTTCTCCTGGACAGATTAGGTCTCGGTTTTGAGGCGCTCGTAACAGAGGTGTTTCCGAAGTTGCCGGTGCGGATAAACTGATATGTGTTAAAACAACATCGTTTGATGTTTTATTGTGGAGACAATAAGTGAACCGTGAAGAAAAAGCAGACTTGCTCAACGAATTAAATGCGTTGTTTAATGAAGCTGAAGTTGTCGTCGTATCTCACTACAAAGGTTTGACGGTTAAAGAAGTTTCTGAACTGCGTAACAATGTTCGTAAAGCCGGAGCAAGTTTTAAAGTTACTAAAAATCGGATTACTCGTCTGGCTCTGAAAGGCACAAAATTTGAATCTTTGGCAGATTTGTTCAAAGGTCCGACCGCAATTGCTTTTGCTAATGACCCAATCTCTGCCTGCAAAGCTTGTGTTGAATTTGCTAAAACTAACGAAAAACTCGTCCTCGTTGGCGGTGCTATGGGTACCGGCGTTATTTCTTTGGATGAAATCAAACGCTTGGCTACTATTCCGTCTATGGATGAATTGCGTGCTAAAATTATCGGTCTGTTACAAGCTCCCGGTGCTCAGCTCGCTCGTGTTACTAAAGCTTATTCTGAAAAAGAAGCCGCTTAATTTTGTGAATGCAAAATTTTGTGAAGAGTTGAATTTTTAGTTTTTTTGATTTAATTAAATTTATTGGAGAAAAAATATGGCCGATTTAGCCAAATTAGTAGATGAATTGTCAGCTTTGACCGTTATGGAAGCTGCTGATCTGTCAAAAATGTTAGAAGAAAAATGGGGCGTTTCTGCCGCTGCTGCCGTTGCTGTTGCTGCTGGTGGTGCTGCTGGTGCCGCTGCTGCTGAAGAAAAAGATGAATTCGATGTTATCTTGGTTGAAGCTGGCGCAAACAAAATTAACGTTATTAAAGAAATCCGTGCTATCACTCAATTGGGCTTGAAAGAAGCTAAAGATTTGGTTGACGGTGCTCCGAAGACTGTTAAAGAAGCTGCTCCGAAAGCTGAAGCTGAAGAAATCAAGAAGAAACTTGAAGAAGCTGGTGCTAAAGTTGAATTGAAGTAAGATTTGAAGGAGTAACGCAAAAGCCCTTGTGGTGATTGAATTACAAACCAAAATTTTATTTTAGCTTTGTAAAAGGACTGAAATGTGTGTTATTTCAGTCCTTTTTTGTTGTGTGAAGAGAGAAAAGTTGGAGATGAGGTGTTGGTTGAAAAAATGATATGAAGATGGTATTATCGCTTTGTTTCGGGATGTGGAACAGATTTGAGTTTAGAAGCAAAAGAGATGAAAAATTTTCAATTTAAGCAATATGATTTTGAAGTGTTTGATGTAAGTCCGCAGATGAGAGTGGCGGTTCGTCCGGCTTTGGGCGAAAAAGTAAAAGCCGGAAAATGTGATAATTTTATCTCACATATGGGAAATTTGATTGAAAGTGTCAGTCAAATTCCTCTTGATTATAAAATGCCGTTTCGGGCTTCTTTTTTGGTGTTTCCTGAAGGAAAAGAGTTTGGTGAGGTGTTGGGCTTGCCTATAGAGCAGGGGATGTGTGAGGCATCGGTTGCATTAGATAAAAATTATCCTTTGGCTTTGATGGTGGATGAAAATTGGTTTGAAAATGGTTTTGGTGAGACGATGTCTTTTCAGCAACAGGTGGGACTAATTCACGAATTGGGACATATTGTTCACGGGGCATATTTTCGCAATATGGGATGTATGGGTGAAGGTTTTGCCGAGCTGTTGCCGCATTATTTGATGGGGTTGGAAAATCCGGCGCATCAGCAAAAAGTTTTAGCTTTAGCAGATGAAAATTTGCAAACTTTGGATTTTATTCACCAAAACGGAATGTTTGCGCTTGAAGCACCGGATGGAGCCAATACGCAGGAATTAAAATCTTATATGTCGGTGTATTTGTGGATGTTGGGCTACATAAAAAGATTGGAAAAACAAGGGCAAGGCGATAAGTTTACGGCAGTAAATAAGATGTTACAAAACTTTGCAGAATTTGATAAACAACCATGGCAAACAAAAATGTCTTTGGCTGCCAATTTGATTAGTATGGATAGTTTTGAGATGTTGCAGACAACTTCTTTGCAAAAAGAAGGGAAAAGCTTTCTAGCCAATCAAAATAAGGTGCAAAATTTTTTACATTTTAATAAATCAACAGAGCGGTAAATGGCGACTCGCCGGTTTTATTTGACTTAAAATTTTTCTCAAAACTAAGCATAAAAAACTTGACTCAGGAGATGAAAAATATCTTGCAAATAGAGTCGCTTAGGTATAAAAGAAAATGAATTTTTTTCTACAATATTATTCTTCGAATCGCCGTCGAGAGGGGCGCACCCGAGGGGTTGGCGGGATTCACCTTTGAAATAATTATATTTTTTAACCTTCCGCATGCGGGGTTCATAGCAAATATGGCAGGATTGATGCGGAATCAAAACCTAGGGATGAAAACACAATGAAAGAATCTTATACGAGCAAAAGACGTGTAAGAAGAAACTTTGGCCGAATCGACGCTGTTGCCGATATGCCAAGTTTAATCGAAGTTCAGACCGGTTCTTATGCTGATTTTATCGAAACCAATCGTGAAAAAGGTCAGTGCGAATTCGGTTTGGAAGAAGTATTCAAATCTATTTTTCCAATTAAAGATTTTTCAGGTAACGGCGAATTAGAGTTTGTTAAATATGAACTCGAAGAGCCAAAATATGACGTTGATGAATGCATTAAACGTGATATGACTTATGCCGCTCCGGTTAAAGCTACCTTGCGCTTGGTCGTTTGGGATGTGGATGAAGCAACCGGTGCTAAGTCTATTCACGATATTAAAGAGCAAGACGTTTATATGGGCGATATTCCGTTAATGACCGATAAAGGTACCTTTATTTTTAACGGTACGGAACGTGTCGTCGTATCACAAATGCACCGTTCTCCTGGTGTGTTCTTTGACCATGATAAAGGTAAAACTGTAGCATCCGGTAAATATTTGTTTGCTGCAAGAATTATTCCTTATCGCGGTTCTTGGCTCGATTTTGAGTTTGATGCCAAAGATTTGGTTTATGCTCGTATCGACCGTCGTCGTAAATTGCCGGTTACTTCTATTTTGTATTCTTTGTATTCAAAAGAAACCGAAGACAAAATTAAAGAACTGAAAGCTCAAGGCAAAAAAATTGATCCGTCCGAAATTAAGGGTATGGATAAAGAAGAAATTCTCAGCTACTTCTATGACGTTGATACATATGTTGCCGACAAGAAAAACTGGAAAGTTAAATTTATGCCGGAACGCATGAAAGGTGTTAAATTTGACTTTGATTTGATTAATACCAAAACCGGTGAAGTTGTTTGGGAAAAAGGTAAAAAACTGACCCCGCGTTCAGCTCAAAAATTAGTTGATGAAGGTTTGGAATATTATCGTATTGCTCCGGATCAACTGTTTGGTAAATTCTTGGCAACAGCCGTTATCAATCCGAAAACAGGTGAAGTTATTGCTGATGCCGGCGCTGAACTCAATGAAGAAGTATTAAATAATATTTCATCAGCTAAAGTTGGCGAAATTAAAGTTCTCTACATTGATGGTGTTAATGTTGGTCCTTATATCCGCAATACTTTGGAAATGGATAAAAACCACAATCGTGAAGAAGCTTTGCTCGATATCTATCGTGTTATGCGCCCGGGTGAACCACCTACCTATGAAACTGCTGACCAATTGTTCCGCGCTTTGTTCTTTGATAACGAACGCTATGACTTGTCATCTGTCGGTCGTGTTAAGATGAACGTTGCTTTGGACATTTCTTTTGAAGATGCTCCGGATACTTATCGTACTTTGCGTAAAGATGATATTTTGCGCATTGTTAAACGTTTGGTCGAATTGCGTGACGGTAAAGGCGAAGTTGACGATATTGACCACTTGGGTAACCGTCGTGTTCGTTCCGTCGGTGAATTGATGGAAAACCAATACCGCATGGGCTTGCTCAGAATGGAAAGAGCAATCCGTGAAAGAATGAGCTCTGAATCTCTTAATAACGTTAAACCGCAAGATTTGGTTAATGCTAAACCGATTGCTTCCGTTATCAGAGAATTCTTCGGTTCTTCTCAATTGTCTCAATTTATGGACCAGAACAACCCGTTGTCCGAAATTACGCACAAACGTCGTTTGTCTGCATTAGGACCTGGCGGTTTGTCTCGTGACCGTGCCGGCTTTGAAGTCCGCGACGTGCACCCGACACACTATGGTCGTATCTGCCCGATTGAAACTCCGGAAGGTCCGAACATTGGTTTGATTAACTCTTTGTCTACTTATGCCCGCATCAACAAATACGGCTTCATTGAATGCCCGTATCGTAAGGTTGTTAACGGCGTTGTTACAAATGAAGTCGTTTATTTGTCAGCTGATGAAGAAAGCAAATACAAAATCGCTGAAGCAAATGCTAAGGTTAAAGACGATGGTCATTTCGAAAATGATTTGATTGCTTGTCGTAAAGCCGGTGAATTTGAGTTTGCTCATCCTGAAGAAGTTGATTTCATCGACGTTTCTCCGCAACAATTGGTTTCTGTGGCTACTGCCTTGATTCCGTTTTTGGAAAACGACGACGCGAACCGTGCTTTGATGGGTGCAAACATGCAACGCCAAGGTGTACCTTTGTTGCGTTCGGAAGCTCCGCTGGTTGGTACCGGTATGGAAGCTGCCGTAGCTAAAGATTCGGGGGCTACCGTTGTGGCTAAGTATGATGGTATCGTTGACGCCGTTGATGCTAACCGTATCGTGGTTCGCTCTCTCAACGACAATGTTGCCGATGCCGGTGTTGAAATTTACAAACTGCAAAAATTCCGTCGTTCTAACCAAAATACCTGCATTAACCAAGTTCCTTTGGTTAAGGTCGGTGACCATGTTAAAGCCGGTGATATTATGGCTGATGGTCCTTGTACCGATATGGGTGAATTGGCATTAGGTCGCAACTTGTTGGTTGCCTTCATGCCTTGGAACGGTTTGAACTACGAAGATGCGATTTTGTTGTCAGAGAATATTTCTCGTAAAGATATTCTGACTTCTTTACACATCGAAGAATTTGAAGTAATGGCTCGTGATACCAAACTGGGTCAAGAAGAAATCACTCGCGATATTCCAAACGTCGGTGAGGAAGCTCTCCGCAACTTGGATGAAGCCGGTATCGTTTATATCGGTGCTGAAGTTAAAGCTGGTGATATCTTGGTCGGTAAGGTTACTCCGAAGGGCGAATCTCCGGTTACTCCGGAAGAGAAATTGTTACGCGCCATCTTTGGTGAAAAAGCCAGCGACGTTCGTGATACTTCTTTGCGCGTTCAACCGGGTATTGAAGGTATTGTGGTTGACGTTCATGTCTTCTCTCGTCGCGGTGTTGAAAAAGATGAACGTGCTCTCTCTATTGAGCAAGAAGAAATTTCTCAACTCGCTAAAGACCGTGATGATGAAATTGCCATTATTCGTCGTTCGTTTGAAGCTCGCTTGAAATCAATGCTCTTGGGTCAAAAAGTTGTTGATGCACCTAAGGGTATTGCAAAGAACTCTACTATTACCGAAGAGGCTTTGGATAGCGTACCTTCTGCTCAATGGCGTAAAATCGTTGTTAAAGACGAAGAAGTTATGGCTAAAGTCGAAGAATTTTTGGCTGCTTTTGATGCTCGCGTTGAAAGAGTTCAAAAACACTTCGAAGATAAAGTTGAAAAAGTACAACGCGGTGATGATTTGTTGCCGGGCGTTTTGAAGATGGTTAAAGTCTTCATTGCTACCAAACGTAAAATTCAAACCGGTGATAAAATCGCCGGACGCCACGGTAACAAAGGTACTATTTCTCGTGTATTGCCGTTGCAAGATATGCCTTACATGGAAGATGGTACCCCGGTTGATATCGTTTTGAACCCGCTCGGCGTGCCGTCTCGTATGAACGTCGGACAAATTCTTGAAACACACTTAGGTTGGGCTGCCAGTGAATTGGGTAAACAACTCAACGAAATGTGCGAACAATATAAACGCGGCGAAAAAACGATTGATGAACTCAATGCCAAACTCAAGGCAATCTATGGTGACAAACAATACAAAAATGATATTGAACCAATGACTGAGGCTGAAAAATTGGAAATGATTTCCAACCTCAAAAACGGTGTGCCGATGGCTACTCCGGTATTTGACGGCGCTCACGAAGAAGATATCAATAACATGTTGAGTTTGGCCGGTTTGCCGACTTCAGGACAGATTGACCTTTATGATGGTCGTACCGGTGAAAAATTTGACCGTAAAGTGACTGTCGGTACAATCTATATGATTAAACTGCACCACATCGTTGACGAGAAAATGCACGCTCGTTCCGTTGGTCCGTACAGTTTGGTTACTCAACAGCCGTTGGGTGGTAAAGCTCAATTCGGTGGACAACGCTTCGGTGAAATGGAAGTTTGGGCTCTGCAAGCATACGGTGCTGCCTATACCTTGCAAGAAATGCTCACCGTTAAGTCAGATGACGTCAACGGACGTACTAAAGTTTATGAAGCTATTGTTCGCGGAGATGACGGATTTGAAGCAGGCGTTCCTGAGTCCTTTAACGTTTTGGTTAAAGAAATCAAATCTCTGTGTCTCAACGTTGAGATGCTGAACGAAGAAGTTTAAGGTAAAGGAGTTTTACTTATGAATGATATTATGAAGTTTTTTGGTCAGCAGGTTTCCGGTGAATCCTTTGATCAAATTAAAATCTCGATTGCTTCGCCTGAACAGATTCGTTCTTGGTCTTACGGTGAAGTTAAAAAACCTGAGACGATTAACTATCGTACTTTCAAGCCTGAAAGAGACGGTTTGTTCTGCGCTCGTATTTTCGGTCCGGTTAAAGACTATGAATGCTTGTGCGGAAAATACAAAAGAATGAAGTATCGCGGCGTCGTTTGCGAAAAATGCGGCGTTGAAGTTACTTTATCAAAAGTTCGTCGTGAACGTATGGGACATATTGAACTGGCTGCGCCAGTTGCCCATATTTGGTTCTTGAAGTCTTTGCCGTCCCGTATCTCTTTGATTACGGATATTCCGATGAAGGCTTTGGAAAGAGTTTTGTATTTCGAAAGCTATATCGTTATTGAACCAGGTTTGACTCCGCTGTCAGTTAATGAACTGTTGAGCGAAGAACAATACCAAGAAGCTATTGACGAATATGGTGAAGATTCTTTCCGTGCCGGTATCGGTGCCGAGGCTTTGAAAGAAATTTTGGCTTCTATTGATTTGGAAGCTGAACGCAAAGCTATTCGTGAAGAACTCAAAGACAATAACTCTGAGGCTAAACGCAAAAAGTTGGTTAAACGCCTCAAGATTATTGAAGCTTTCATTGAGTCTAATACCAAACCTGAATGGATGATTTTGGATGTATTGCCGGTTATTCCGCCTGAATTGCGTCCTTTGGTTCCGTTGGATGGCGGTCGTTTCGCTACCTCTGATTTGAACGATTTGTATCGTCGTGTTATTAACCGTAACAATCGTTTGAAGAGATTAATCGAACTGCACGCTCCGGATATCATCATCCGTAACGAAAAGAGAATGTTGCAAGAATCTGTCGATGCTTTGTTTGATAACGGTCGCCGCGCTCGCGCTATTACCGGTACCAACAAACGTCCGCTGAAATCTTTGTCTGACATGCTCAAAGGTAAACAAGGTCGTTTCCGTCAAAACTTGCTCGGTAAACGTGTTGACTATTCTGGTCGTTCGGTTATTACCGTTGGTCCGGAACTCAAACTTCATCAATGCGGTTTGCCGAAGAAGATGGCTCTCGAATTGTTTAAGCCTTTCGTTTATGCAAAACTCGAAATGTATGGACACGCCACAACCATTAAAGCCGCTAAACGTATGGTCGAAAAAGAACGTCCGGAAGTTTGGGATATCTTGGAAGAAGTTATTCGTGAACACCCGGTTCTGTTAAACCGTGCGCCGACTTTGCACCGCTTGGGTATTCAAGCATTCGAGCCGGTATTGGTTGAAGGTAAAGCTATTCACTTGCACCCACTCGTTTGTACCGCGTTCAACGCCGACTTCGATGGTGACCAAATGGCTGTTCACGTTCCTTTGTCTATTGAAGCTCAACTCGAAGCCCGCGTCTTGATGATGTCTACAAACAACATCTTGTCTCCGGCATCCGGTAAGCCGATTGTCGTTCCTTCTCAAGATATGGTCTTGGGTATTTACTACCTGACTTATGAAGCTGAAGGCGTTATGGGCGAAGGTTCGGTTTATGCAAACTTTGACGAAGTTCAAATGGCTTTGGACAACAAATTCCTCGATATGCACGCTAAAATTAAGTGCCGTATGGAATATGTTGATGATGATGGTGAAATTAAATATGGTTTGGTTGAAACAACAGCCGGTCGTATTATCGTTTCTCAGATTTTGCCAAAGCACAAGAATGTTCCGTTCTCTTTGGTTAACCGCTTGATTCGTAAGAAAGAAATCGGTGAAATCATTGATATTGTTTACCGTCACTGCGGTCAAAAAGAAACCGTGCTCTTTGTCGATAAGATTATGACACTTGGTTTCACAAACGCTTGTAAGGCCGGTATCTCTTTCGGTAAAGACGACTTGATTGTTCCGGAAGCTAAAAAGGAATTGATTGCTGAAACCGAAAAACAAGTTAAAGAGTTTGAACAACAATATCAAAACGGTTTAATCACTAAAGGTGAAAAATATAACAAAGTTATCGATATTTGGGCTGCTTGTACCGATAAAGTTGCCGATGAAATGATGAAAAACATTTCAAAAATCGATCACGGTTATATTAACTCAGTTTACATGATGGCTCACTCAGGTGCGCGTGGTTCTGCCGCTCAAATGCGTCAAGTTGCCGGTATGCGTGGTTTGATGGCTAAACCGAACGGTGAAATTATTGAACAACCGATTATCTCAAACTTTAAAGAAGGTTTGACGGTGTTGGAATACTTCAATTCTACCCACGGTGCTCGTAAAGGTTTGGCCGATACCGCTTTGAAGACCGCTAACTCAGGTTACCTGACACGTCGTTTGGTTGACGTTGCTCAAGATGTGGTCGTTACCGAAACCGATTGCGGTACGGAACGTGGTATTATTGTTCGTCCGGTTGTTGACGGCGGTAATGTTATCGTTTCTATCGGCGAGAGAATTTTGGGTCGTACTATTCAAGAAGACATTGTTCACCCAGAGACAGGCGAAGTTCTGGTTAAAAAAGGTAAACTCATTGATGAAAACGATGTTGAAGTCGTTGAGGCTGCCGGTGTTGAACAAGTTAAAATCCGTTCAGTATTAACTTGTGAGGCTGAACATGGTATTTGTGCCGCTTGTTATGGACGTGACTTGGCTCGTGGTACTCCGGTTAACGTTGGTGAAGCTGTCGGTGTTATCGCTGCTCAATCAATCGGTGAACCTGGTACTCAGTTGACCATGAGAACCTTCCACATCGGTGGTGCCGCTTCTAAATCTGCTGAACAAGCTTCTGTTGAAGTTCCGTTCGCAGGTGTTATGACATTGGAAAATAAGCACTTGGTTGTTGACTCTGAAGGTCATGGTATTGTCTTGTCTCGTAACTGCGAAATCGTTATTCAAGACTCTCAAGGTCGTGAAAAATCTCGTCACCATGTTCCTTATGGTACCAAACTCTTGGTTGCTGAAGGTGACAAGGTTAAAAAAGGTCAGAAAGTGGCTGAATGGGATCCGTTTACAATTCCGGTTATTTCTGAAAAAGCCGGTAAAGCTGAACTCGTTGACCTCATTAACAATGTTTCTGTTAAAGAAAATGTTGATGAAACAACCGGTATCGTTTCTAAAGTGGTTATTGACTGGCGCTCAAATTCAAACAGCGCAGGTTTGAAACCAAGCATTATTTTGAAAGATGCTAAAGGTAAACCGGTAACTTATGATAACGGTAAAGAAGTTCGTTATTATCTGTCTGTTGATGCCATTTTGACGGTTGAAAACGGTGATGAAATTAAAGTCGGTGATGTTATCGCTCGTATTCCGAGAGAAAGCTCTAAGACAAAAGATATTACCGGTGGTTTGCCGCGTGTTGCTGAGTTGTTTGAAGCTCGTCGTCCGAAAGATGCCGCTATTATCTCTGATATTGATGGTATGGTTGAATTCGGTAAAGACTATAAAGCTAAACAACGTATTACAGTTGTTCCGCAAAAAGGTGAACCTATTGAATACCTGATTCCGAAAGGACGTCACTTGGTTGTTCAAGACGGTGATATCGTCAAGAAAGGTGATATGCTGGTTGAAGGAACACCTGCTCCGCATGATATCTTGCGTGTCTTGGGTGTTGAAAAACTGGCTGAATATCTGGTTAAAGAAGTTCAAGATGTATATCGTCTGCAAGGTGTTAAGATTAACGATAAGCATATTGAGGTTATTGTTTCTCAAATGTTGCGTAAAGTTGAAATTACACAACCGGGTGATACAACATTCTTGGTCGGTGAACAAGTTGACCGCGATGTATTTGAAACTGAAAATGCTAAAGTCATTGCTGAAAACGGAACTCCGGCTCAAGCTGATCCGATTTTGCTCGGTATTACTAAGGCTTCTTTACAGACTAAGTCCTTCATTTCTGCCGCATCCTTCCAAGAGACAACTCGTGTCTTGACTGAGGCTGCTGTTGAAGGCAAGGTTGATACCTTGAGTGGTTTGAAAGAAAACGTTATCGTCGGTCGTTTGATTCCGGCCGGTACCGGTACGGTTCTGAGAGCTTTGAGAAAAGTTGCTGCTCAAAATGATAAAGAAATTTTATCTCTTAAAGAGGAAGCAGCTCAAGCTCAAGCAAGTCATGCTTTGCCAAAAGCAGAAAACGAAGCTCAATAGGCTTTAGATAATTTAAGAACTCCCTCATACTAAAGGTATGGGGGAGTTTTTTTGAGCCATATAGAAAACCATTCTTTTAGTTGAGTGAAAATAAAAACTAGGTGATATAATAAAGGTATAGAAATTTGTGTAGCATATACAGATTAAGTGACCGTGTAGAGATGGTTATCTAATATTGCAGTTTTATCCTAAATTTGGGAAGTGTTAATTGTTTGAGGAATATTTTACAAATTTGCTAATTTAAAATGATTGTAAGATTTAACATCCAGTTGGCTTAAATGATGATAGAACGTTATAATTGGTTATCAATAGCGTATGTTAAGGAACAGGTAGTTTGGTTAGCGGCGGTATTTGTTAGAGACATTGAAACTCATGAAAGAGTAATTCAAAATTATGTAAAGTATCAAGGACAAAGGGATTAAGATCAACGCCGTTTGAAGTTGTAAAGAAAGGCACCTTAATGGTGCCTTTCTAAGAACCCTGGGTTTACCTGGGGATATTTATTGGTTTTATATAACTATTGTGCCTGGGTGATTTCTTCACAAGCGTAATATCCATGACAATTGGTGGCACTTGGCTTCATTCCAGCAGCAACACAATCTTCTGGTCTGTACTGGTATTGTGGTTGGCAGCACCCCATATAATAGCCACTTTCATAAGGGCACTCCCCAATGGGACGATATCCTGCCGGGCAGCCATGTCTGGTATAGCCAGCTTGAGGGCAGTCTTGGGGGGTATCATAATTTAAGTCATCGTAAGAATAGTTATCAGATGTATCTTCGGAGGAATTTTCAGAACTGTTTGGTGTTTCAATTATGGAACGAATGCCTGCTTGAGATGAATTAGCTAAGGTCAGTAGAGAAATAAAGATTACTGCACAAATTTTTATCATGATAGCATCCTTCTATTATTTATGGAGAAATAATAGCTAAATATAGTTACGATTTTGTAAATATTTATATCTTTATTTCTTTGTAAAAAAGACGGTTTCTAAAATATTTTCAGAAACCGTCAATTGTAAAAGAATTTTTTAATGAGTTTGTAGTTTTTGGCGTAATAATTCATTTTTTTCTCGGAGCTTCTCTCGCTTTAATTGTTCAATTCTTATGAGGTTTTTCCAAATATGAGGTCCTTCTTTGCAAGTGAGCATATCCAAACGGACATATTCAAAGCGCAGGTCTTGAGTGGCGTCGGCTTTTTCCATGTTCCCTCCTTGTTCTGAACAAGGTTATTATAAGCTGATTTTTTTAATTATTCCAGTACTTTAAATGATTTTTGAAAATTTGTTTTTCTTTGGGGAAAAGTCTGAATGTTTGTATTTTTTAGAGGAGAATAAATTGTGGTGCTATAGTTCTCTACTCAAGAAAAAAAGCTCCCAAAATAGGGAGCTTTTAGTTTGTGTGTAATTTTATTTTCTGGATTTTTTAGGCTTAGCGAGTTTCTTTCTCTCTGCTCCCAGAATTTTGCTGCTTATTTGTCTTGTCTTTTGTTTTAAGATGGCACTTTGTTGTGACTGTCCACAATGTCTTCTATTCAACGCAGGTTGTAGTGTGTTGACTGGTCCTGAAATCTCAGAGATATGTTCTTTTGTCTTTGGAGTAGATGTTTTCCAAGGAGGCAATAGAGCACATACCGCTGGCGGAATTGTAATTCTTTCAACAAAATTCAGCAAAAATAAAATGTTAAACAGTTTCATAATTGTAAATTTTTTTGTGTTAGACAATATATTAATAATCTCACTCCTATGAGAAAGTTTATTATAACCCTTAATTTATGGTTGCTGGGCTGCATTTCCATGCTAGCCCAGCAACCAGCATGGGTAACATCGCATCCAACGGATGACAATTCCTATATCGGTATCGGTTTTGCTCCATTGAAAGACCATGATTACATTAAAAAGGCAACACAAAATGCACTGAATGATATAGCATTGCAGATTGCCACAAAAATAGAATCAAATTCTTTCATGCACACTGTTGACATAGACGGTAAATCCAGAGAACTGTTTGAGGATAAAATAAAAAGTTCCGTGGTTTCGTATTTGGAAGGCCAGAAACTGGTGGACAGCTATCAGAACGACCGCAATTATTATGTGTATTATTCACTGGACAAAGCTACCTACGAAAGCACGATACAGAAACACAAACGTAATGCTATCAGCACCGGTCTGGATTACTACAACAAAGCCATGCAAGCGCTGGATGCCAACAGCCTGGTTAATGCTGTCCAACTGCTTGGAAAAGGATTGGAGGCTGTAACACCATGGCTGTTCATGGACTTGACCACTACAGTCAACGGTAGCCGTTTCAATGTTCCCGCAGAACTTTACAATGCCTACATACAGGTCTTCGACGGGCTTACTATAACTGTAAATCAATTGAATATTGAAGGAGAAGCGTTCAAACCAATAAAGACACCTATTGCCGGCTGTCTTTCAAAAAACGGTTCAGTTATACAGAATGTCAAGCTAAAAGCCGAGTTTGTTAAAGGTTCGGGAGATATAACCCCTCCGGTAGCAACAGATTATAATGGAACGTCAGAATTCTACGTAACAAACATCACTTCAAAGGCATCAGTCCAGGAGATACGAATTTCCATTGACGATTCCTTTATTGCTGATCTGCCTGTTTCCTACCGACAGCTGATAAAAAATCAGTCATGGCCATCTGCCAAAACCACTATCACGATAGCTCCACAACAGGTTACCGCTTACTTGAATGTAAGTAACAGTGACTTGTCATCATGCGAAAAACAGATAGTATCAATATTGGCCAATCAACACTTCACAATGACCGAAGATCCGGACAACGCCACACTTTTCATCGACTTATCTACGACTTTAGAATTAGGAGGAGTCGTTGCAAGCGATATGTATGATCTGAACGAATGCTTATGTGGACTTGTACTTAAAATATATGACAATAAAAGTACATCACTCCTACTTAATTATGTAGTTGACAGAGTCCGTGTTCTTTCACCAGTAAATAAGACTCCGGAACAGACAGAGATGATGTGTGTACGTGAGCTTATGAAGCGGGTTAAACGTGAATTACCAAAAAAAATCAAAGGTTTGGTATTGAACTGATCAGATCTAATATTTTAACCATTTATATTTAACGTCATGAAACTGTATATTTATTCTTTGACATTACTTATGTCAATATCTTTATTCGCCACGTCATGCAAATCAAGCAAGGATATGGCAAAGAAATCTCCTATAAAAACTTATGTACAGCCATGTTATGATTTAGTGCAGTCAGATACAATAATGCGAACTTGGGCTATGGGAAGCTCTGACTCCGAAACAACAGCAAGAAAAAAAGCTACAACCATGGCATATGCAGACTTGGCCGGAATGCTGGAAAAAACAGTAGGTTCCATGGTTGAGGAATACAGCGCAATTTTGTCAGAAGGCAAACAAGCCGCATCCAAAGAACTATTATTACAGAAGACTGTCACAACCAGCAACCGTGTAGTAAAAGGAGCCAGAATTATTTGTGACCAATGGACCAATGATGAATCTACCGGACAATATACCAACTATATTGTCATGGAAATCTCACCTGAAACATACATACGTATTTTAAGTGATGAGATGAAAAAGGCTGG
>CASDYX010000023.1 GCA_949286215.1 uncultured Pseudomonadota bacterium | reverse complement strand
TAATTAGAGTTTGCCGATTGTGATTGTTCTTGAACACTATTTTCACTTACCCCACCCAATCCGGTTAGAGCAAGAAAGGATAATCCTATCGCAAGCAGCTTTCTCATAATATACCTCATTATAACTGAACCTTATCTTGTTATAATTTAGCACAACATGAGAGTGATGTCAAATATATTTATGAAAGAATTTATATTTTGGCTAAATATAATAAAACAAAAGCCTCTCGGAAGAGAGGCTTAAAGCTAATTGAAGACTTAAACAAATTCATCAACATCTTCTAAAATTTGATTCTTTTCATATAAATGTTTGAGGTAAGGATTATCTGCCGAATAATCTCGTTCATCTTTGACCATAGCTTGATTGTTATCATAAACATTGACTTGTTTGTTGCGATAATTTTGAGGCTGCTGAGCTTCATCATAAACGCCACTGGCACTCAATGCCTCGATTGCAGAGGCCGACACAAAAGCCTGAGAGGAAGAAATTCCAGATTGCTTATCTTCTTTTTCTTTTTGCTCAAAAGCTGAATTTTTTTTGTTTTGCTCTTCAGATTCATCCCGAACCAGAACATTATTTCTGGTATCAATATTTTCCACAAAGGGATGACCTTCCGCCCCCGGAGCGTAATGACGTTCTGTACGTTTGATAGGGGAGGAAGAGCTCGACACTTTTCTAGTTGACGATACATTCATTGCTCTTCTCCAATGTTTATAAATTTATGATAACATAAAAATAACTGAAAATCCACAATTTTTAGCATTTATGCTCAAAACGGGTTCTATTACAAAAAAAGGCTGTGATTTTTCTCACAGCCTTATCTTTGATTATTTTTCGCTCTCATTTGAATCTTGAGCGTCTTTTTTATTTTCTTCTACGCTCTTTTTAGCTTTTTCCGCGAGCTTTTTATTGAGCTCTTCTTTGCCTTTTTCTAAAGCGGCCATTCCAAGTTTGAGCTTTTCTTCCGCTTCTTTTTTGAGCTCAGGAAGTTTACCTGCGCCAAATATTGCGGCAATAACGATGATGATTAGTACCCAACACCAAAAATCAGACATTTTTTTCTCCTTTATTACTGTCTTTTTGCAACATTTGGTTTAACACTTCCGTTGCGTCATAAGAGTAATTATATTCTTCTTTCCCGACTAATGTATAATAAGCCTCGGCAGAAGTTTTGAATTTAGGTTTATTTTGCAAGATATTTTTTATCTTGGCAAATTTTATCAAAGACTTATCCGACAAATTTATGCAGTTTTTGCAAACTTCTGTTAAACCGTCTTCTTCTCCGGCGCAATAGCAAACCGCTTCACATCCGGCATTAAGAGAGGCTTGTGTCTTTTCTCCCAAAGAACCCTGTAAGGCTTTCATGTCAATAGCATCGGAAATAAGTAATCCCTGAAAACCGATAACACCTCTTATGATTTCATTAATTACCAGAGGTGAAAACGTTGTCGGATTTTTATCATCTATTTCAGAGAGCATAATATGAGCACTCATTCCTGTAGGTGCATCGTTAAGACGTTGAAAGGGATAAAAATCATTTTCCAATTCTTTGATGCTTGCATTAATAATGGGCAATCCTAAGTGGGGATCACATTGTGCGCGTCCATGTCCGGGCATATGTTTTAAGCAAGGACAAATTCCATTAGCCATATATGTCTCAACCATGATTTTGCCTAATTGAGCAACCTTAGATGGCTCACTACCAAAGCAGCGTCCTTTTAGCGCTTCCGTGGTGTTATCATATTCCAAATCGAGTACCGGAGCAAAATTCAGATTAAGCCCCGAACGCTTCAAATCTTCACTAATGAGTTGACAATGCAGTTGTGTCGCTTTTTGAGCCGTTTCTTCAGGCAAAGAACCAAGTTTCTTTTGTGAAACTTCATCAAAAAATCCATTTCCTTGTAGTCTGCGAACTCTTCCGCCTTCTTGATCAACTGCTAATAAAATATCATCTCTTTCAACCACATCTTTAATGCTGTTGCACAAATCTTTAAGCTGAGTAGGGGAGACAATATTCCTGCCAAATAACGTTATGCCCAGAGGATTATAGTGGGCAAAGATTCTCTTTTCTGCATCTGTCAAATGCGGTCCTAAACAAGATAAAAAAGCCGCTAAAATCGGACGTTCCATTTTTCCTCCTATACCAAAAGAGAAGTAAGAAAACGGGTAGCAGAAATAATATAATAGCGGAACAAGTTCCAATCTTGACCGAAAGCTTTTCCGATTTCAGGAATAACAAAAATTAAAATGACCACGGCAGCCAAACCTGCTTTCCCTGAATTAATGTAATTGATTGACCAAGGTTTTCTTATCCACCCAAATAAAATCTTAGAACCATCTAAAGGAGGAATCGGAAGGGCATTAAATAATGCAATTACAATATTATAGACAATCATATTCAAAAAAAAGATGTTAAACATCATTTGCCAATATGCATTGGGAATAAAGGGAACTAATAATAGAATTAAGGCAGAAACAATTGCGACCCAAGCATTCATGATAATACCTGCAGCTGAAACCAAAATCATACCTTTAGTTTTGTCTTTGAGCTTACGAAAGTCAATAGGAACAGGTTTGGCCCAACCGAGAATAATGCCAGCATGAGCAATCCAAAGCATCAAGGGCAACAACACTGTCCCGAAAAAATCAATATGTTTCAAAGGGTTTAATGAGAGACGACCTCTCTTTTTTGCCGTGTCGTCTCCCATATATAATGCAACATATCCATGAGCAACTTCATGTAAAATGATAGCCAAAAACAATGGAATATATTTTAAGATTAAGTCGCTCAACATCTTATTTTTTCTTTACGATACAAGTTCCGCCCAGGGCTTTAATATCTTTGCAGAGTTCATCTGCACCTTGACGATTTTCAAAAGCACCGGCTTTGAGGCGATAAAATGTTTTATCAAAGTCAAGATCAGCTGTTTCAATTTCATGAGGCAAACCTTGAAGCATTTTATATTTTTTGCTCAAGCTAATCCATGCTTTCTCAACAGCCTGTTTGTTTGGTGAAGACATCAATTGAATTTGCCACATTCCGGCAACAGCCTTTTGTGGAGCAGGAGCTTTTTTCGGTTCAGCTTTTTCAACAGGTTCAGCCTTTGGAGCTACGAGAGGTTGAGCCGCAATTTTTTTGTTTTCCATTTGAACTGCTTCTTTCAAGCCAATAACTTTAGCTTCAGGAGCATCACCTGTTTGAGCTGCAGAAAATGCTGGTTTTACTTCTTTAACTCCGGCAACACTAACGGAACCAACCACTTTTTCCGGCATAATATCATTGGATTTCAGCTGATTACTTGCCACTTGAATTGGTTGAGCCTCAACTTTCGGAGCTGCGGCTTGAGCCTGAGCAATTACGGGCAACTGAGGTTGTTCCGGCGGCGGTAATAAATTTTCTGTTTTAGGTTCGTTATCTTTTCTTTCAATAATGTCGTAAACAGATTTATCTTGATTCAAAATTTCCATTCCGCCTGGTTCGCTCGGTTGTACCTTAACAGCGGTTTGCGGACGTCTGATAACCGGAATTTCAATATTTGTATTATTTGAGTATTGCGGAGCCAAAATAAAATATCCGACAATACCGGCTAAAGCCACGCCCGAAACGGCACCGATAAACACGCTTTTAGAGCGACGCATTTCATTGCGTCTTTCTTCCAAGCTGCTTGAAGGTTGGTCGGCAATTTTTTGGCGGAATTCATTTAAGAAATCATCACCTTTATTGTCGTCAGAAAAATCTTGAAACATATTTTATCTCCTGTTTAAAAACACTCTTTACCACACTATAACGGCAAATTATTTAAAACCTCTTAATGAAACCTAAAATCTGGTATGAACATCAAAAAGTTTTTTGTGCTCTTCAACGGCAGCCATATCAGTCATACCTGCAATATATTCGCAAATCATTTCTGCAGCGGTTTCATCTTTCGTGGTTGGAGAGATTTGGGCACGAAGTTCCATTGGTAAGAGGTTGTAATCATTCATAAATACCTCAAACAATTCTTCAATAATCTTTTGTGATTTCATGTCCATTCGAGCAACACTTGTGTGGGTGTAGAAATGTTGTTTGAGAAATTGTCGCAAGAGTTTAATTTCGCTTTTCATTTTATCTGAAAAATCAACCATCAATTTCTTTTGAATACGAGCATCGTTTTCGGTATTTATTTTGTATTGTTTGAGGTTGTTTTTGGTGTTTTCTAATACATCAAAAATCATCCTTGCAATCATGTTGCGTGTAATTGCATAGATAAGCAAGCGGCTATCTGTGCAACCATTATTTTCTTTTTCAAAATTCACCAAGATATCATTGATGAAAGGGAGTTCTCTAAGTTCATTGATGGAGAAAAAGCCGGCATTGAAGCCATCATCAATATCATGATTATTATAGGCAATATCATCAGCCACTGCACCGACTTGCCCCTCAAGAGAAGGATAATTTTTCAAATCCAAATCAAAGAGTTTGTTGTATTCTTTGAGGTAAGAGTTAGAGATTTTTTTGATTGGTCCATTGTGTTTTACAGTACCTTCCAAGGTTTCCCAAGTGAGGTTAAGACCGGGAAATTCTGGATAATGAATTTCGAGCTTGGTCATAATTTTTAAGGATTGAATATTATGGTCAAATCCACCGAATTTTTTCATGGCATTTTGGAGGCCGCGTTCACCTGCATGTCCAAAAGGCGAGTGCCCGAGGTCGTGTGCCAAAGCAATAGCTTCACCCAACTCTTCGTTAAGGTGCAAAGATTTGCAAATGGTGCGTGTGATTTGCGCCACTTCAATACTATGCGTCAACCGAGTGCGGTAGTTTTTTCCTTCGTGATAGGCAAACACTTGCGTCTTCCCGTCTAATTTTCTGAAAGCAGAAGAGTGAATAAGTCTGTCTCTGTCGCGTTGAAAAGGAGAACGAATCACATTTGTGAAGTCGGGATAAAGGCGACCTCTGCTTTTTTTAGGGGTGAGGGCATAATTTGCTAGCTCCATAGTTTTTTTCCTTTCCAAGAATATTATTTTAAGATACAGTACACTAAATAAATTAATAAAGGTATAAGATGAAAATAGCCACGTTTAATGTAAATTCGATTAATGCTCGTATGGAAAACCTTTTGCCATGGCTGGAAAAGGTCAAGCCAGATATTGTCTTGCTGCAAGAAATTAAAAGCGAAGACAGTTCTTTTCCGTATTTTGATTTAAAATTGCAAGGTTATGAGGCGAAAATTTTAGGCCAAAAGAGCTATAACGGCGTGGCGATTTTAAGCCCTCATAAAATAAAAATCATCGAAGAGGGCTTGCCTGATTTTGCTGATGAAAACGCCCGTTATCTGGAAGCGCTTGTGAATGTAAAAGGTGAGGATTTTCGCGTTGCCTCAATTTATTTGCCCAACGGCAATCCGCCTTATAACGACCCTGATGATACCTCAAAGTTTACCTATAAACTAAAGTGGATGGAGGCACTGTTCCGGCACACACTTGAGCTTATTCATCAACCGGAGCCGGTCATTTTAGGGGGCGATTTTAATGTGATAATGACGGATAATGATGTCTATAATCCCGAGCTCTTCCGCAACAATGCTTTGTTCCGTCCGGAGGTTATAAGTCGCCTAAAAGCAATAGAGTATCAAGGCTGGACAGATGCTTTTCGTGCACTATATCCTTTACCCCTAAACGGCTATACCTATTGGGACTATGCCGGCGGTGCCTTCCAAAATGATACCGGTATGCGTATTGATTATTTGTTTTTGTCTCCCAAAGCGGCGGATAGATTAATCTCTTGTGAGGTAGATAAACACCCACGCGGACAATCCAAACCATCTGATCACACGGCCTTGGTTGCGGAGTTACGCTGATGAGAAAAAAACAAAAAGCCTCCACTTTGCCCGATACTTGCCATTTGCGAATTTGCGGAGCTTCGGATTTCGGAGACCTAATGGCTCAAACCCTAAACCCGCAGGATAATCCTAAAAATTACAAAATTTATGTGCTGGATAATAAAAAAATCAAACCGCCTTTGGCAGAAGGCGATTGTTTTATTGCCAAATTACATAATCAAAAAAACACCTGGTGGGCTAAGCCCATTGCCCGAACGCGTACGGCCGAAAATAATACGGAAGTTTTGCATGGCGTGATTGAGGAGAAGGACAAAAAGTTTTATCTGAAATCGGCCGAAAAAAATTCCCGCAAGGAGTATCTGTTAGATAGGTTGCAAGGCGCCAAAATAGGGGATTTTGTGAAAGCCGAACTCTATGGCGAGGAGCGTTTCAAACAAGTCAAAATCATCAAAAACTATGGTAAGTTTAATGTCGCCAAGGGCACGGATTTAATCATTTTGGAAAAATACAATATTGAGACCGAATTTTCTCAAGAAGTATTAAAAGAGTCCAAACACCTCAAGCCATATTCAAAAGATAAAAGAGAAGATTTGACCGCAATTCCACTTGTGACCATCGATGGAGATGACTCAAAAGACTTTGATGATGCCGTCTGGGCACAAAAGATAGATAATGGTTTTGATATTATAGTTGCCATAGCCGATGTGGCCTACTATGTGCGTCCCAACAGTCCGCTGGATAGAGAAGCCTACAAAAGGGGCAATTCGGTTTATTTGCCCAATATGGTTGTACCAATGCTGCCTGAAATCTTAAGCAATGATTTGTGTTCTTTGCGCCCAAAAGAGGAGCGCCCTTGCATTGCCTGCCGCATGCGCATAGATATGGACGGCAATATCAAGAGTTATTCATTCCACCGAGCGATAATGAAATCTTGCGCCAGATTGACCTATCGCGAAGTGCAACTCGCCTTTGACGGGGAGTTTAATCAGCAAACCTCTGCTTTGTTTAAGCCGGTAATTCAACCTTTATATGAGGCTTATTTTGCATTGAAAAAAGCCACTCAAAAAAGAGGAGCCTTGGAGTTGGAGCCAACCGAAATTAAAGTCAAAGTTGGGTCTCAAGGACAAATCTTATCCATAGGCAAGGCAGAGCATTTTATAAGCCATGAGATAATTGAGGAGTTTATGATTGCCGCTAACGTTTCGGCCGCTCTTGCCTTGCAAAAATCAAAACTACCGATAATGTATCGCATTCACGATAAGCCCTCAAAAGAAAAACTCCAAGATTTAGAACCTCTGTTACATAATCTGCACTTAAAATTGCCTGATTATGCCGCTCTCAAGCCAGAGCATTTTAATCATATATTGGAGCTATGCCGCAAACAGCATTTTTCTGCCGGTATCAATGATTTGATTTTGCGAACCCAATCTCAGGCACAATATTCTCCTGAAAATATCGGACACTTTGGTTTGGCGTTAAAAAACTATGCCCATTTTACTTCGCCGATTCGCCGGTATGCCGATTTGCTGGTGCACAGGGCCCTCATCAGAGCTTATGAAATGCCAGATGGTGGAAATTTGGAAGAAAACGCTGATATTGAACTGTTTAAGCAAATCGGAGCGCATATCAGCCAAACCGAACGTACGGCAGCCCAAGCCGAAAGAGAAAGTGTGGCGCGCTATATTTCGGCTTATCTCAATCCCTCAATCGGGCTAGACTTTGAGGTTAAAATCACCGGCCTGACGCCAGCAGGAATTTTTGTTTGTATTGAGAGTTTGGGGGCGGACGGATTAATCCCGATGAGAAGTTTGCCGATGGATAATTATGTGTTGGATACATCGCAAACCGAGCTCGTAGGAAAACAAAGCAAAAAAACATTTTTATTGGGCGAAAAAATCATTGCCCGCTTAACGGAAGCTTCTCCTCTGACCGGAAGTTTGGCTTTTAAGTTGGTGGATAAAGATGAAGGTGTTGACTATGCTGCCGGCTATCCTATAATCGCAAGACATAAAAAGCAGGACAAAGCATCGTCTCGCAAAACCAAAAAAGAGCGCAAAGCCAAAATCAAACGCTGCAATCGCCAAAAGGAAAAACGCAAAGCATGAAAAAAATAGGACTATTAGGAATAATCTTGCCTCTCATGGCCACCACTGCTCAAGCAGATGACAGAGTAGCTCTGGCGCAAGCCTATACGTCGGTCTTAGAGGATTATCTTCTGCCGGCAAATGTTGAAAATTTGGCGATTCCTGCTCTCCAAGCCTTAAACAAAATGGATAAAAATATTCGCATAGCCGATGATGGGGCCAGAATATCGCTTTATGCAAACGGTCGTTTGCTCAAAACCCTGCGCAAGCCCGAAAACAAAAACGATGTGTCTGCTTGGTTAGAAATCAATGATAATTTGCTGCGTGCCGCCAAAAAAGCCTCTGAAACTCTGGAAGTTAAAGATTTTGAGATTGTGGATACCATGTTGGCCTACGGAATTAAAAATTTTGATTCCGATTCGTCTTATTATCCCGATTTGGAGCTGAGCAATCCCCCTACGCCGGAATTTAAGCCGCAACGCGCCTATTATGACCGCTTGCAAGAAGACAATATTTTATATATTCGTCTGGGCGCAATTAATAAATACACCGCCCAAAATGTCGAAGAAAGTTTGAAAAAATATGCTCAAGCCACAGGTTTGATTCTTGATTTAAGAGGAAATCCCGGCGGCGTGTTAGAAGAGGCCGTTAAGGTTGCAGGCTTGTTTATTGATGGGGGAATTATCGCCTCATCTAAGGGCAGAGCAGGGAGTGAGACGGAGTATTACAATGCTCCCAAAGGAGATATCTGGCAAGACAAACCGATTGTGGTCTTGATAGATGGGCAAACAGCATCTTCTGCCGAGGTTTTGGCTATTGCCTTGCAAGAGCAGAGTAGGGGCACGGTGGTCGGCTCCAACAGCTTTGGCAAAGGAACGATTCAAAAGCTCATTAAACTGGATAATAATAGCCGCTTAGCTCTGACCAACGGGTTAATATATACGCCGTCAGGTAATAAATTGGCAGGGCGAGGTGTCATGCCTGATATTTGCACATCAGGCGAGTTGGAAAGCCGCAATCCGGAAAATATCTTGGCAAAAAATAAAGACTTGGCCTATTGCCCGGCAGAAGATAGGGAGGATAAGCAACAAGATATCAATGTGGCAAAAGTTTATTTGCAAAAGCACACAAAAAAAGACCTGAACTAAGTCAGGCCTTTTTTTTGGGGAAAGCGAATTATTTTGCAAAATGCTCTTGCGGCACTTCGCGGATAATCCGCTCAATGTTTTCCTTTCTTTCTCTCTCAAGCTCACGGATTTTTTTAATCCGTTTAGCTCTCATTCTAGCATCCCATTTATCGCCAAGAATAAATAAATACCCCAAGGCGTAGGGAAGAAGGGTGAAACAAGCAATTAAAATCGCCAGAACAATAGCGATTTCAAAATCATAGATTGCGGCACCAATAAGCAGTACGGCAATCAAAATTGCTAATAAAATTTTTTTCATGGTTTATTTTTTTAGGGTTAATTTTTTATAAATTCCATACGGCACCACCACCGTACAGATAATCAATACCATCGTCATCAGTGATAGTATAATAATCTCCCCAAAATGCCAGGGAAAAGAAAATACGTTATCACCAACAAATTGAATTAAATACCAGCCACCCTTATATATAACAAGAGCCGCCACCACAGCAACAACTGCGGCTAAAAATTTTTTGTTCATAGCTTTACTTATTTTTTTTTGATTAATAAATTTCTTTTGCTATTTACCCTAAAGGTCATGAAAAAAATCTTCACTAATAATAAGGGCAAATAATTTGTTTAATGCATGGAGAATAACATAAAATTTACATAAAGACAATAGACAAAAATAAAAATTTTGGTCAAGAAATGCAAAATTATAAGCCCTCAACCAAAATAATTACGAAAAATAGTGTTGACAAACCTCTCAAAAACTGTATATTACGGCTAAATGTTTTGATATAACCTAATTTTAAGAGTATAAAATCATGGCAAAAGCAGTAAAAGTAAAAGTTAAATTAGAAAGTACCGCCGGTACTGGCACATTTTATCTTGCTGAAAAGAATCCTCGGACTCATCCGGAAAAATTGACTTTGAAAAAATATGACAAGAAGTCTAAAAAACACGAAGAGTTCGTTGAAAAGAAATTAAAGTAAAATTTAGTTCTTTCAGAAGACAGATTTCAAAAAGGTGCCAAGCGGCACCTTTTTTTAGTTTCTTTACAATCTAGGACGATAATAGTCCGGCCTTATCATATTCTTTTTTGAGAGTGTCTATCTGAACATCGGTATAGCGCTGGGTCGTGGTTAGGGACGCATGACCCAATAATTCTTGAATCGAGCGCAGGTCGGTCCCTTCCGCCAAGAGATGCGTTGCAAAAGAGTGCCGCAGGGCATGGGGAGTCAAGTTATCGTTTAGTCCCAACAAGCCGCGAATTTTTTGCATTTGCCTCTGGACAATTCTTGGCACAAGTCTTTCGCCGCGGGCACCCAAGAACAAAGCGTCTCCGACATTTAGTCGGTAAGGGCATTCCGCGACATATTTGTTAATTTTTTCAACCACAATCGGGAGGAGGGGCACAATTCTTTCTTTGTTGCCCTTACCTTTGATACGCAAAAAATCATTATTGCCGATATCGCCGACATTCAGGGCTAGGGCTTCGGAAATACGCAGACCGCAACCGTAAAGTAGAGTAAAAATAGCTGTGTCACGCAAGCCCTGCCATGAATTGCTGGCAACTTCTTCGGCCATGTCAATCACGTTAAAAGTCTCATCAACATCTAAGGCTTTGGGCAAAACTTTTGCTCTTCTAGGAGAACCAATGACGCTAATGGCAGAATTTTTCACCACATCATGTCTGGCTAGCCATTTGAAAAAATTTTTAAGAGCCGAGATTTCGCGCGCTAAAGATGATTTTTCAATATGTTTTTCGCTCCGAAAACTGATATAAGCCCGAAAATCTCTTACCTCAAATTTTTTTAAGTCACTGAGATTTGCGTCTCTGTTCAAATATTCAAAACAAAAATCAAAAAATTCCGATAAATCTCTCGCATAAGCATCAAGCGTATGTGCGGAATAACGCAGCTCATGAATAAGCCAATCTTGCCATTGGCTGATGAGAGCTTGAACATCTTTCTCAACTTTATATCTGATTTCGCTTTTCATAATTTTCCTCTTAAACAAAATGTTACACTTCATTATTTAAAATTTAGTTTAATAAGGGCCATAATTTGTGGGGATAATAAGGTAGGTATGGTTTTAATTTTGTTTGGTCTGAAGTAAGATAACTCAAAACCAAAAGAGGAAAAATGACGACAATCATCGGGGTAATGCTCCCGCTACCTTTTAATGAAGCTTTTGATTATAAGACTGAGACGGAACTTCCGCTCGGCACCCTTGTCCGTGTCCCTTGGGGAAGGGAGGAGCAAATAGGGATCGTTTGGCATCATGGTAAAACCTCTCAGCTCCCCGATAGTAAAATAAAACCCATAATCGAGAAATTAGACTTTCCGCCTTTATCCAAGTCCTTAATACAGTTTGTTAAATTTGTGGCTGAATATAATATGGCTTTTATCGGTATGGTTCTAAAAATGGTGATAAGCTCAAAAGCCATTTTTGATGATGCCCAAACTGAAACACTTTATACCCTGAGTGGCAAAACTTTGGCTGAGGCAAAATTAAAAAATTCTGATGCAAGGTGGCATGTATGCGATTTGTTAAAACATGCGCCTTACACCAGAAAAGAAATCTGCCAAGGGGCAGGGGTCGGCATGAGTGTGGTCAATACACTTATTTCGGCAGGTGTGTTAAAGCCGATTGTGCGAGAAAAGCAAAAATATTTTGCTCCGCCAAAAGGCGATTTTTGCAAGGTCAACCTAACGCCGGAGCAAAAGGCTGCGGCTTCAACTTTGTGTGATAAGGTTAATCAAGGTTTTTCAGTAACCTTGTTGGATGGTGTTACGGGCTCCGGTAAGACCGAGGTTTATTTTGAGGCGGTAGCCAAAGCCTTGGAAGCTAAAAAGCAGGTTCTTATTTTGGTGCCTGAAATTGCCTTGACCACACAGTGGTTGTCTCGTTTTGAAAAAAGATTTGGCGTAAAGCCGGCATGTTGGCATTCAGGTCTTGGACAACGAGAAAGAATAGATACTTGGAAAGCTATTATCCAAAATCGCGTTCAGGTGATTGTTGGCGCTAGGTCTGCTTTGTTTTTACCTTATCAAAATTTAGGTCTGATGGTTATTGATGAAAGTCACGATCACTCGTTTAAGCAAGAAGATGTTGTGAATTATCAAGGACGGGATATGGCCGTCGTTAGAGCTAAGCTGGAGCAATTTCCTCTCATCTTGTCAACCGCCACGCCTGATTTGGAAACGGTATGTAATGTTGAAGAAGGAAAATATTCTTCCGTTCAGCTCACCAGCCGCTATGCTTCGGCACAGTTGCCGGAAGTGAAGGTGATTGACCTCAAAAAGGATAAGCCTCAAAAAGGCTCTTGGGGTGTTTCTTGGCTTTCGCCGACTTTGGTAAGCGCGTTGAAAGAAAATTTGGAGAAAAACGAGCAATCTATGCTGTTTTTGAACCGCCGCGGCTATGCGCCGTTAACGATATGTCGCGATTGCGGACATCGGATTCAGTGTCCGAATTGCACGGCATGGTTAACGGAACACAAAAACACAAAACGCTTAATTTGTCACCATTGCGGTTACTCTATGCCGATTCCTCAAACTTGTCCCGAGTGTCATTCGGAGGATGGATTGACGGCTTGCGGACCAGGGGTTGAACGTATTGCCGAAGAGGTATCAAAACGGTTTCCGGATGCAAAAATTGCCGTAATTTCAAGCGATATCACATCATCTTTGAAAGAAGTATCTGAGGTTTTTGATAAGATGGAAAAAGGTGAGGTTGATATCTTGATAGGAACGCAGATTTTGGCAAAAGGTCACCATTTCCCAAGCTTGACGTTAGTAGGAATAGTTGATGCTGATTTAGGGCTTATGGGAAGTGATTTGCGCGCCACAGAGCGAACTTATCAGCTCTTATCTCAAGTCTCAGGTCGTGCCGGACGAGCCGAAAAGAAGGGAACAGTTTATATCCAAACGCTTTATCCGGATAATGCGGTATTGCAAGCGCTCATTCACAATGACCGCAGCCGATTCTTGGATTTGGAAAAACAAAGCCGAAAAATTTTGCGTATGCCGCCGTTTGGAAAGTTGGCAGCAATAATTGTATCGGGAACCAATCAAAATGTAACCGAGAAGACAGCGATTTTACTGGGGCAAACCGCACCGAATAATGATTACATATCCACATTGGGACCGGCTCCCGCGCCAATCTATATGTTGCGCAATAAATACCGTTATCGATTGCTGCTGAAAACATCAAAAAACATTAAAATTCAAGAAGTTATAAAGGAGTGGTTACGAAAAGTGCAAGCCCCATCCAATGTGCGAATAGAGGTGGATGTGGATCCTTATAGTTTTATGTAAAAAATTAACAAATTAGAAAGAAATACAATTTATGATGTAACACAATGTAAAAGAAGAGAAGAGAAAGCCGTGAAAAAGATTTCAAAATCAAAAATTATCACCACTTATGCCGAAGCGCTCTATGGTGCTGCTGAAGAGAAGAAAGCGGTAGATAAGGTCTTAAAAGACGTCAAGATATTGATTCAGGTTTTAAGAGAAGATTCTTCTATCATCAAGTACCTTTCTAATCCTGTATGGCAAGCCGATTCTAAAGCCGAAGCCCTAATGCAAGCAGGGAAGAAACTCGGTCTTGATAAAGAGACATTGTCTTGCTTGGAGATTATCTCTGCTAATAGTCGCTTTTCTGAATTGTTGCCGATATTAGAAACTTTTGAGCATATTTGGTATGTTAAAAACGGCTATGTTGAGGTTAGCGTTCAAAGTGTCCAGGAATTGAGCGCTGCACAAGAGAAAAAGCTCTCAACTGCTTTAGAAAAAATGCTTTCGAAAAAGGTAGTTTTAAGTTATGAAATCCGCCCCGAAATTTTGGGTGGCTTGATAGTGAAATTTGGTTCTTCCATGATAGATGATTCGATTCGTGGGAAATTAAATCGTTTGGAAATAATGATGAAAGGTGGACAATAATGTCTGTACATGCAAGCGAAATATCCACCATCATTAAAGATAAGATAGTTAATGCCAATGTGGAGGTAGATGTCTCCGAAGTTGGTCGTGTCTTATCGGTTGGTGATGGTATTGCCCGTGTTTATGGCCTTGACAAAGTTCAGTCCAACGAGCTTGTTGAATTCGAGAGCGGGGTTAAAGGAATGGCCCTTAACTTGGAAGAAGACAATGTCGGTGTGGTTATCTTTGGATCAGACGAGTCAATCAAAGAAGGTGATATCGTAAAACGGACAGATAAAATTGTGAGCGTACCGGTCGGCAAGGGATTGCTTGGTCGTGTGGTTGACGCTCTGGGAGAGCCGATTGACGGACTGGGAGCAATTAAAGCCACTGAGTATAGTAACTCAGAGGTAAAAGCTCCGGGGATTATTCCGCGGCGCAGCGTTCATGAACCGATGCAAACCGGTCTGAAAGTTGTGGATGCGCTGATTCCGATTGGTCGTGGTCAACGCGAGCTTATTATTGGCGACCGTCAAACCGGTAAAACCGCAATCATTTTGGATACAATCATCAACCAAAAGCACATTAATGATCAGGCAAAATCTGAAAAAGATAAAATGTACTGCATTTATGTTGCCGTAGGTCAAAAACGTTCAACCGTGGCACAAGTTGTTAAAACTTTGAAAGACCATGGTGCGTTGGATTATACGATTGTTGTTGCAGCTACGGCATCTGACCCTGCACCGATGCAATTTATTGCGCCATATTCTGGTTGCGCTATGGGTGAGTACTTCCGTGACAACGGAATGCATGCAACAATTTTCTATGATGACTTGTCCAAACAAGCCACGGCCTATCGTCAAATGTCATTGTTGCTCCGTCGTCCGCCAGGGCGTGAAGCATATCCCGGAGACGTATTCTATTTGCACTCACGTTTGTTAGAGCGTGCTGCAAAAATGAATGATGAAGAGGGTGCCGGCTCATTAACGGCTTTGCCTGTAATTGAAACCCAAGCAGGGGACGTATCGGCCTATATTCCGACCAACGTAATTTCAATTACAGACGGACAAATCTTCCTTGAGACAAGCTTGTTCTACCAAGGTGTGCGTCCGGCGGTTAATGTTGGTATTTCTGTAAGTCGTGTTGGTTCTGCCGCTCAAATCAAGGCAATGAAACAAGTTGCCGGTAAGATTAAGCTGGAATTGGCACAATACCGTGAAATGGCATCATTTGCACAATTTGCATCAGATTTGGATGCTGCCACAAAACAGCTTTTGGCCAGAGGTGAGCGCTTAACGGAACTCTTAAAACAGCCCGTATATCATCCGATGTCTGTTGCCGAAGAAGTTGTTGCAATTTTTGCCGGTGTCCGCGGATATTTGGATAAACTTCCCTTGAGTGATGTTAAGCCGTTTGAACAAAAGGCTTTATCCGCAATCAAGGCAAATTATCCAGAATATCTGAAACAAATCAGTGAAGAAAAAGTTATCTCCGATGAGTTGGATAAGAAGTTGACCGAGTTTTATGACAATTTCTTAAAAGAGTTTGTCGGTGAAGAACAAGCAGCATAAGTAAGGAAGAACAATGGCCGGACTAAAAGAGTTAAGAACTCGCATAGAGAGTATTAAGTCCACACAAAAAATCACTTCAGCAATGAAGATGGTTGCCGCTTCCAGCTTACGCAAAGCTCAGGGATTATTAACAACCAGTGCCGCATATAAAGACAATATAGAAGGCATTGTAGGAAGAATAGTCTCTGATATGAAACAACAAGAAAAGAATGGACGTTCCGTGAACTGGCCTTTGCTGGTTCGCGGAACCAGCCATTCCGATAAATATCTGTTATTGGTGTTTACCTCGGATAGGGGGCTTTGCGGAAGTTTTAATGCATCTGTGGCAAAAGTTGCCTCAAATCGCATCGATGAGCTGGTTTCACAAGGCAAGCAAGTAAGTATCGCTTGCATAGGCAAAAAGGGCTATACAATACTCAAGCGCAAGTATGGAGACAAAATTGTTCGTAACATAGAAGGCATCGCCAAAAAAGGTGCGCGCTATGATGAAAGTTCTGTAATATCCAACTACGCTTTTGATGACTTTTTTGTTGGAAACGTAGATATTTGTGAGGTAATTTACAGCAAGTTTCGTTCAGCAATTAGTCGCGACATTGTTTGCAAACAAGTTTTGCCAGTGGCAATAGATAATTCAGAACAACCATCCTTGCCGACATTGGTAAAAGGTGCTGAGTACGATTATGAACAAACCCAAAGAGCAGTACTAAAGAGCATATTGCCGCTATTGTACCGCGCCTCTGTATATGAGGCCATAATCAATACGCAAGCCTCCGAACACGGGGCTCGGATGACCTCAATGGATAATGCAACGCGTAATGCCAAAGACATGATATCGCATCTGACCTTAAAGTATAACAGAATGCGTCAAAACAACATTACGACAGAGTTAACCGAAATTATAGCCGGTGCGGAAGCACTATAGTTCAAAGGAGAGAAGAATGACGGAAAAGAAGAGCGCCAAAGCGAGCACTTCCAAAGCCAAAACCAAAAGCACTAGCGCAAAAGTAAAAGCCAGTGTCAAAAAGGAAACCGGCTTTGAAAAAGCAATGCAAGCCGAAGATGCCAAAGCCGTAAAGAAGATGAAAAAAGCCGAAGCAGCCGAAAAAGCCAGCGGTCGCTTAGGACATATTTCGCAAGTAATGGGCGCGGTAGTTGACGTTAAATTTGACAACTGCGACGTTTTACCGAGTATTTTAACGGCCCTTGAGTGCGACAACCACGGCCATAAATTGGTATTGGAAGTTGAGCAACACTTAGGAGAAGGTGTAGTCCGCACAATTGCTATGGATTCTACCGATGGTCTTGTCAGAGGTTTGGAAGTCCTCAATACCGGACACCCGATTGAAGTTCCTGTCGGCCCCGAGATGTTAGGCCGCATTATCAACGTGATAGGTGATCCTGTTGATGCAAGAGGTGAATTAAAAACCAAGAAATATTTGCCGATTCACCGTCCGGCCCCGGCCTTTACCGAACAATCAACCGAAACCGAAATTTTTACCACCGGTATTAAGGTAATTGACTTGCTCGAACCTTATGCCAAAGGCGGTAAAATTGGTTTGTTTGGCGGTGCCGGTGTAGGTAAAACCGTTTTGATTATGGAATTGATTAATAACATCGCCAAAGGTCATGGTGGTTATTCCGTATTTGCCGGAGTAGGCGAACGCACTCGTGAAGGAAACGACCTCTACCATGAAATGATTGAATCAGGCGTTATTGACTTAGAGGGTGATAAATCCAAAACCGTGCTTGTTTATGGTCAAATGAATGAACCTCCCGGGG
The DNA here is from genome assembly GCA_949286215.1 of uncultured Pseudomonadota bacterium. GTDB lineage: Bacteria > Pseudomonadota > Alphaproteobacteria > RF32 > CAG-239 > Scatocola. The sequence continues at coordinate 6,230 of CASDYX010000023.1, read as the reverse complement.
CACGTGCTCGCGTTGCCTTAACAGGTTTGACCCAAGCGGAATATTTCCGTGATGAAGAACACCAAGACGTATTGTTCTTCGTTGACAACATCTTCCGTTTCACGCAAGCAGGTTCAGAGGTTTCAGCTTTGTTGGGACGTATTCCGTCAGCCGTGGGCTATCAACCGACATTAGGTACGGATATGGGTTCAATGCAAGAGCGCATTACCTCTACAAAGAATGGGTCTATTACCTCAGTTCAAGCCGTTTATGTTCCGGCCGATGACTTAACCGACCCGGCACCGGCAACCACCTTTGCGCACTTGGATGCCACCACGGTTTTGTCACGTCAAATTTCTGAGTTGGGAATTTTCCCAGCGGTTGACCCGTTGGATTCCACCAGCCGTATTTTGGATCCGAGCATTGTAGGTGATGAGCACTACCAAGTCGCCCGCCGCGTACAAGAAATTTTGCAAAAATATAAATCTTTACAAGATATTATTGCAATTTTGGGTATGGACGAGTTGTCTGAAGAAGATAAATTGACCGTTGCCCGTGCACGTAAGATTCAAAAATTCTTGTCACAACCGTTCCACGTAGCAGAAGTCTTCACCGGTCGTCCGGGTAAATTTGTAAAACTGGAAGATACGATCAAGGGCTTCAAGGGAATTATTGAAGGCAAGTATGATGATATTCCGGAACAAGCCTTCTACATGGTTGGAACCATTGAAGAAGTTCTGGAAAATGCCAAGAATATGAAAGACGCTGCTTAGGAGCTGAGAATCATGGAAAAGAAAGTTCACCTGAAAATTGTGTTGCCGAGCAAGGTTTATAAAGAAGAAGACGTCTATCGTGTTGTTATTCCCGGAGAACATGGCGATTTGACCGTTTTGGAAGACCGCGCTCCGAGTGTTTTAACCTTGCGAAGTGGCTATATAAAGGTATTAGGTGAATCAAGTTCTGAGGAAAATAACTATTTCATTGTTGGCGGTGTTGCTAACATTGCAGACAATGTATGCGAGGTATTGACCGAAGCCGTGGTTCCTGAAGAGCATATCAGCCAATATGGCGTCTTTAATTACGTCAACTGGCGCACACAAAAAGGGCGCAAGCGTGCAGTATTGGACAGATACCGCCGCAAAATGAAAAGAGTTGATGAACGTATTAAAAATAAGCCTCTCGAATGAGAGGCTTTTCTCTTGCAAAAAAACGGGGTATCTCACCCCGTTTTTTTTGTAATAAGTTTTAGCCAAGTTTGAGTTTGAGATATTTGGCGGTGTAGCTTTGTTCAACTTTAGCTACTTGTTCCGGCGTACCTTGGGCAATAATTCGTCCGCCGCCGTCACCGCCTTCAGGCCCGATATCAACGATATAATCGGCGGTCTTAATCACATCAAGATTATGCTCAATCACAATCACGGAGTTTCCTTGCTCAACCAAAGTGTGTAAGACTTTGAGGAGTTTGTTAATGTCCTCAAAGTGCAATCCGGTGGTTGGCTCATCTAAGATATAAAGCGTTTTTCCCGTAGCTCGTTTAGAAAGCTCTTTTGATAGCTTAATGCGTTGTGCTTCACCACCCGATAAAGTGGTTGCTTGTTGTCCGAGATGAATATATCCAAGACCGACTTTTTGCAAGAGCTCCAAACGATTGCGAATGGAAGGAATTGCCTCAAAAAACTTATGTGCTTCATCAACCGTCATGTCCAGCACATCGGCAATGGATTTGTCTTTGTATTTGACTTCCAAAGTTTCGCGGTTAAAACGTTTGCCTTTGCATACATCGCATTCCACATAAACGTCAGGCAAAAAGTGCATCTCAATTTTGGTAACACCGTCACCTTTGCAGGCTTCACAACGTCCTCCCGCAACGTTAAAGGAAAATCTTCCGGCCGAATAGCCTCTGGCTTTGGCTTCGGGAAGACCTGCAAACCAATCGCGAATATTGGTAAACAAGCCTGTATAAGTTGCCGGATTGGAGCGAGGCGTCCGCCCGATTGGCGATTGGTCAATATCAATAATTTTATCAATATTTTCTAAGCCGATGAGAGAGTCATATTTTCCGGTTTGTTCTCTGGAACCATTAAGTTCTTTGTTAAGCCCCTTAAACAGCGTTTCCAAAATCAAAGAGGACTTTCCGCCGCCCGAAACACCGGTAACGCAGGTAAATGTTCCCAACGGAATTTTCAAATCCACGTTTTTGAGGTTATTGGTGCAAGCGCCTTTAACGCCGATAAATTTTCCGTTTCCCTTGCGACGTTTGGCAGGAACTTCAATGAGCTTGGTTCCGTTCAAATATTGCGCAGTCAAACTGTTGGGATTTTTCAAAACTTCATCAACCGTTCCCTTGGCTGTGACATGCCCGCCCAAATCACCGGCCCCGGGGCCCATATCAACCAGATAGTCGGCCGCCCGAATAGCATCTTCATCATGCTCGACCACAATCACGGTATTGCCGATGTCGCGCAGTTTGGTAAGCGTTTCCAGCAAACGGTCGTTATCACGCTGATGTAAGCCGATAGATGGCTCATCCAAAACATAAAGCACACCGGTCAAGCCTGAACCGATTTGCGAAGCCAAACGAATACGTTGCGCTTCACCACCCGACAAGGTTCCCGATTGTCTGGATAGGGTCAGATAATCCAAGCCAACGTTATTAAGAAAGCTCAAGCGGTCAATAATTTCTTTTAAGATTTTATGAGCAATTTCTTGTTTTTTGGGAGAGAGTTGAGATTCCACGCCCATGAACCAATCTCTTGCTTTTTTGATAGACATATCGGAAGCATCCATAATATCCAATCCGCAAACCTTAACCGCCAAGGCTTCTGGTTTAAGACGCTTCCCGTGGCAAAATTCGCAAGGAGCAGCGGATTGATATTTTGAAAATTCTTCTCTGACCCAAGATGAATCAGTTTCCAAAAAACGCCGTTCCATATTAGGAATAACCCCTTCAAACGGCTTGTCAGACACGAAAGTGGAGTAATACATCGGAATACAAACATTGCCCGAACCGTAAAGAATAATTTGTTTCGCTTTTTCAGGCAAATCTTTCCAAGGTGTTGAAGGCGAAATTTCCAAAAAGTCGCACAAAGATGTAATAGCTTGGTTATGGAAAGCAGAACGAAATCCATCCCAAGGTGCAATTGCCCCTTTGTTGAGGCTAAGATTGGGATTAGGCACAATGAGTTCTGGATCCATATAAAGTTTTGCCCCGATTCCGTCACAATGCGGACAAGCCCCGAACGGATTGTTGAACGAGAAAAGGCGAGGCTCAATTTCTTCAATCGTAAACCCGGAAACCGGACAAGCAAATTTAGAAGAGAAGACAGTACGCTCTTTGGTTTCCGCGTTTTCGACATAAACAATACCGTCGCTGAGCTTTAATCCGGTTTCCAAAGATTGCGCCAAACGCTCTTCAAGCCCTTCTTTAATCACTAATCGGTCGATAACGACTTCAATATCATGTTTAACGGTTTTGGCCAGATTAGGCACTTCTTCGATATTATACATCTCGCCGTCAATTTTAAGTCGTTGGTAACCTTGCCTCAGCAGGGCTTCAATTTCCTTTTTAAACTCACCTTTTTTGCCTCTAACGGTAGGAGAAAGGAGTAAGAGTTTTGAGCCAATAGGAAAAGCCATGATTCGGTCAACCATTTGTGACACGGTTTGTGATTCAATCGGCAATCCCGTAACCGGAGAGTAGGGGGTACCGGCTCTTGCCCACAACAGACGCATATAGTCATAAATTTCGGTCACCGTTCCGACAGTCGAACGCGGATTGTGTGAGGTGGTTTTTTGCTCAATCGAAATTGCCGGAGACAAGCCCTCAATAGAGTCCACATCAGGCTTTTTCATCAACTCCAAAAACTGTCTGGCATAAGCCGACAAACTTTCCACATATCTACGTTGTCCTTCGGCATAAATCGTGTCAAAAGCCAAAGAAGACTTTCCCGAGCCAGACAAACCGGTAATCACGGTCAATTTATTTTTAGGTATTGAAATATCAACATTTTTTAAGTTGTGCTCTCTGGCACCTTTAATTTCAATAAAATCGCTCATTTTAAAACTCTCCTTGTCGGTCAATATAGAGAGGAAGAAGCTAAAAGGCAATAGCAAACGCGCCTCAATTGCCTCTAAAAGATAAAAAACTTGCAAATCTGAAACACTTGTACTATTGTTTTGAGAAACAAGATAAAGAATAACTGATAATAATGCTGACAAAAAGCCTAAAAATAGCCTCGTTGCTGATGTGCCTTTTTGCGCAAAATGCTTTCTCCGCCGTAAATATCGGGATAATTGCGCCCATGGCCGGAGAATATCAAACGGCAGGTCAGGAGCTGATTTCCGGAGTGCGCACGGCGGTAGATGAAATAAATAATCAAGGCGGCCTAAACGGGGAAAAAATCAATTTAGTCATGGTCGATGACCAATGTGACGACCGTATTGCCGTATCTACGGCACAAATGATGGCGGTTAACGCCTCAGCACGCGACAAAATGTCTTTGGTCATAGGCCCTTATTGCTCTAATGCCTTGCATAAGGTTGCTGGCATATATGCCAAAGCCGGTATCTTTCAAATTATTCCGACAGCTGCCAGCCCGAGCATTCAGGCCGATAAGTACAAAGGCTTAGTCAAAATGGTAGGCTATCAAACCAGAGCTGCCGGTGATTTCTTTAATTTTTATCAAGCGCATTATCCGGACAGAAAAGTTGCCCTGATTTATGACCGGAATAATAAAGATGTGGTCGATGTTGCCGCAGCTTTGCAAAAATTGTTTACCGATGCGGGGAAACAGGCAGCCTTCCAATCCTATAGTTTCCAGAACTTTGATGATGATTACGATGCAATCGCCGAAAAGGTAATTCAAGATGGCAATAAGATTGCCTACATTATGGGCAAATCAAAACGTGTGACCAGAATGTCGGAAGCACTCAAATCCGAACGAAAAGATTTTATTTTGTTTGTCAATAAATATCAGGCGCAAAAAAACTTTCGAGATGAACTTGGTTCAAAATCAGAAGGTGTATTTGTCTTGTCATTACCAACACTTAAAGACAGCCCTGATTTTGCCGAAACTTTGGTAAAATTGCGCTTACTTGGTGTTGAGCCGGAAGGCTTGTCGGTTTATGGCTATTCGGCCGTTCAACTATGGAAAGAGCTGGTTGAAAAGACCGATTCGTTTAAATACGAAAAATTAGCTCAAGCCTTGGAAGAAAGTAAGTTTGATACCGGCTGGGGAGAGATGGCCTATAACAACGGCGACCCAAGCAATTCAATCACTTACGGTATATATCAGATAAGAAACGGGGAATATACACAGGTCTATTGATTTTAGTTTTACTATCAAAGAATTCAATATATACTCCATGCAGTTTTAATTTTAGAAATAGGTTTATAACAATGGTTGGAAGCATAAACAAAGTAATCTTAGTCGGTAACTTAGGCGCAGATCCGAAAGTTGCTAATACCGCCAACGGCGCAAAAGTTGTCAACTTAAACGTTGCGACCTCTGATAGCTGGAAAGACAAACTCTCCGGCGAGCGCAAAGAAAGAACCGAATGGCACCGTGTGGTTATTTTTAACCCACAGTTGGCCGATATTGCTGAAAGATATTTGCGTAAAGGTTCTAAGGTTTATTTGGAAGGTCAATTACAAACCCGTCGTTGGGAAGACAATAACGGTCAAGAAAGATACACCACTGAGATTGTTTTGCAAAACTTCAGCGGCAACTTGGTATTGTTAGATGGCAGAGACGGTGTTCCGGCCGGTGGCAACGATGTCTTCTCAGGTTCTGCCTCCAATGCCGGATGGGATAGTTCTCCCGCCGCAGCCCCTGCAGCTGATTTGGATGACGATATTCCGTTTTAGTGCATTATCAATTCAAAACAAAAACACCCGCAAGGGTGTTTTTTTTGAGCCTAGAGAAAAATCGCGTTAACTTTTTAAGCTAAAAAATAAGCTCAAAAAACACCAAAATCAAAAATAAGGGCGTTTTTTTGCCCTCTGAGCGCGAAATGGTGTTTATAAGTCATCAAAAAGATTAGAATTTGAGAGAGCCTTTTGCTATATTTTAGGCAGTTTAAATAGAAAAGGTAAAATAAAGTGAGTGAAGAAAATATGCCAGTAGTAACGAGCAGCGAAGACATTGCTCCGGTTGATATTTCGGAGGAAATGCGCCGCTCTTACCTTGATTATGCGATGAGTGTTATCGTTTCACGTGCATTGCCTGATGTTCGCGATGGTTTGAAACCGG
>CASDYX010000022.1 GCA_949286215.1 uncultured Pseudomonadota bacterium | reverse complement strand
GTCTAAAAGCTCAGTATTTGGGCTTCTAGCGCAAAAAACTACAGAACGGTCGAAATTCATGTACTTCTTGTACACTAGAATTTCGACCGCTTTGTTTTTTACGTTATAATCTCCAAATCTTGAGCTTTTAGAATGAGGAGAGAAACAAATAAATTTCTTGCAATTTTGTCTAAATGTGGTAAAAGAGAGGTATAAAATTTATTATTAATCCTTAAAATGCATTATTATGGAACGAAATGAAAAATTAGAAATGCTAACAGCTCTTGTGGGAGAGCTTGGTTTTTCCTGCGATGATGTTGTTAATTATTGGAAAGCTAGTGGAAAGTTGGAGACAAAACCGCTTCAAAACGAAACGGTATATCAAACTCCTGAAAAAATAATGCCGGGGATGTTCGTTTATGTGGACGGTTTGATATCTTCGGAGATTATTGAAGGTCGCCAAATAAAGGCGATTGTCGGCAGCGTAGACGGTTCTGACGTGTTGGCTGTTTGTCTTCAGGAGGCGTGTTTGCCATGGTCCAGCGATTGGCTGGAGGCAAAAGCAACCCAGAAAATGACCGGCGGTAAGGAAGCGACCCGTAAGCTATTGGAAATCTCCCGTAAGAAACGGCAGGAGGCAGAAGCCGCTCGGTGGTGTTATGACTATGCGGAAGACGGGGTGAAACAAGGGGAAGCGTTTTTGCCGTCGTTAACCGAGTTGGAAAAGCTGTTTGCCAACAAAGCCGCAATAAATGCGTCTTTAAACGCGTTGGGTGTTGCTTTGCTTGATGGTTGGTACTGGTCCTCTACCGAGAACCTTGATAGCAGTGCGTGGAAGTTGGGTATGAGTTCTGGTAATACGTACTACTACAATAAGTACATCGGTAGCTACGTTCGTCCGGTTCTAGCTTTAAAACTTTAATTATTTACCCCTTTTATCCTTCGCAATTTGTTGTTGCGAAGGATTTTTTTTGTCTGCTAAATTTAATTTAAAAATATCGCTTGACTTAGAGGTAACTCTAAGAAGTATAGTCTCCTTGTTTGAATTATTAAAGGAGTTAATCATGGCTGAATATACATTGCTTAATCAAATCAAGTCTCCGAATGACGTGAAAAAACTTAATGCCTCGGAGCGCAAGGAATTAGCTGAGGAAATGAGGCAAGCGATTATCAATCGTGTTAGTAAAATCGGCGGGCATTTGGGGCCGAATCTGGGAACAGTTGAATTAACCATTGCTTTGCATACGGTGTTTGATTCTCCTAAGGATAAAATTGTATTTGATGTGAGCCACCAATGCTATCCGCATAAATTGTTGACCGGACGTCAAAGAGGCTTTTTAACTCAAGAGGGTTTTGAAGAAATTTCAGGCTACACTAACCCACAAGAGAGTGAGCATGATATGTTTATTGTCGGACATACGTCAACTTCGGTCAGTTTGGCTGCCGGATTGGCAAAGGCACGCGATATGCAAGGGCAAAAATTTAATGTGATTGCGCTTATCGGTGATGGCTCTCTTTCCGGCGGTGAGGCTTTTGAAGGATTAGATAATGCCGGTGATTTTAAGTCAAACTTTATTGTGATTATTAATGACAATGAGATGTCTATTGCTGAAAACTATGGTGGCTTATACGGAAATTTGGCTGAACTTCGCAAAAATCATGGTCAAGCTAAGAGCAACTATTTTACCGCTTTGGGGTATGATTATGTTTATGTTGAAAACGGAAATGATGCCGAAGAACTTATTGCTGTTTTGCAAAAGGTAAAAGACAGTACTCATCCGGTTGTGGTTCATGTTCATACCTTAAAAGGAAAAGGATATAAGCCGGCGGAAGAAAATAAAGAAACGTTTCACTGGACAGTTCCGTTTGATGTGAAAACGGCTCAGCCGACAGTTGATTTCGGGGCTAAAGGATATGGCGAGTATGTGGCTGATTATTTGGAAGAGCAAGCCAAGAAGAATGATAAATTAGCCGTGATTAATGCCGCTACTCCAGGGGCTCTTGCTTTGCAAGAATTCAGAGCGCGTCATCGGGAAAAATATTTTGATGTCGGTATTGCCGAAGAACATGCCATTGCTTTTACCTCGGCTATGGCAAAAGGCGGAATGCAACCTATTGCTTTGTTCTTTGGTGGATTTGTTCAGAGAGCTTATGACCAATTATCACAAGATTTGTGTTTGAATAAATCTCCGGCTGTTTTGGTGATTGAAAATACCGGAATTTCAGGAATGGACGCAACACACTTGGGTGTGTTTGATATTCCGTTGATGAGCAATATTCCAAACTTGGTTTATATGGCTCCGGCTTCGGTTGATGAGCTTTATAGAATGCTTGATTGGGCTATGGAACAAAAGGATTTTCCGGTTGCAGTGCGCACACCTGCCGTTAAGCCGCAAGAGCTGAAATTCAAACCACAAAAATCAATCGTTTTGAATGAGTTTGAAGTTACCAAAAAAGGAAGCAAAGTTGCGCTTATCGGTTTGGGCTCTATGCTTAAATTGGCAGAAGATACGGCTGATGTTTTGGCGCAAAAGGGAATTGATGCAACCATTGTCAACCCAAGATTTATGACCGGTTTGGATGAAAAATTGCTCAATAGCTTGATTGGGGAACATGATACTATCGTTACCTTGGAAGATGGTGTCTTGGATGGTGGTTTTGGTGAAAAAATCGCTCGTTTCTATGGCCCTACCGGCATGAGAGTTTATAGCTTTGGTGCGGATAAGGAATTTCCGGATCGTGTGCCGGCAGATGAACTCTATCGTCGCTATGGTTTAACTGCTGAACAAATTGCAAATAAAATTTTGTAATTGGTTTGGGGATTGTAAAAAACTCCTCACTTTATGTGGGGAGTTTTTTGTTGCAATTTTGTCTAAAATATGCTAAATGTAAAATTCTAAAATTAATTATAAAATTCATTATTATGGAACAATTTAAGAAAAAAGAACTTAAGGATTTATTGAGCTCAGTTTGTGAGCCTTATAAAAATTTGATGTCCGTTGAAGAATTTTTATCTTTGGCCGAAGAAGTGGCCGAAGAAACAATCAATGGTCGTCATGTTTTGCAACATATAAAAACTAAACTTCCAGAAGTGGGAATGTATGCTTTTAGCAATGGAAAGTTCTCTTTTGATGCAAAAGCTTATCCTCAGTTGTTGGGAGTAGTTGCTTGCGTAACATCTGATGAAGAGGCTTTTGTTGGGCAAAGAGGATTGATTTTGTTGCCTAATGAAGTTTTGGGACCCTGGCAAAACTCTAGAGTCAAAAGTTGTATTGATGATGAGCATGATGGGCTGAAAAATACTTTGGAGTTGATAGAGTACTCTAAAAGCCAAAAAAATGCTTTGCCAGCGATTGATTGGTGTATCCAAAATAGTAAGGATAATTACCAAATTTTTGTGCCGGCCATTGAGCAATTGAAGAAAATTTGCAAAAATACAGACAAGATTAATATGGCTCTTAAAGCTATTAAAGGAGCTTGTCTTCAGAGGTGGATATATTCATCTACAGAGCATAGTCCATGTAGGCAATATTCTATTCTTTCTTCAGTGGCTTGCGTCGGGGCAAATAGCAAATGCGGAAAAGATGTTTCAACTCGATTTGTAATTGCGTTTTAACATTGATGAAAACTCCTCACTTTATGTGGGGAGTTTTTTGTTGCAATTTTATTTTTTATCTTTAATATAATGATTGTTCCGGTCGTTCGAAGGGCTTATGGGCGAGGAACGGTAAAATAACTTGAGCCGAGTTTGAAGATGGATAAATTTATCTAGCTGGCAACTAAAGCAATTTTACGCGGTCTCGAAAAATTCATGTACTGGTTTGTACACTAGGATTTTTCTCGTCACTAGAAATCACTTTATTTGCGCACGCTATCTAAATTTATCAGTTTCTAAAATGAAATAAAAATCTTTCTGATGTCGGCTCCTTAACATAAGGAGTTTTTTTATGTCTGAATTTAAATATCAACACGGATTATGCATTATGCGGGCACAGCCTTTCCATATCGGGCATGCCAAGATGATTGATAAAATGCTCAAAGAATGTGCGCAAGTGACCGTTGTGTTGGGCTCCATTCAAGAGCAGGGAACAGAGCGTAATCCTTTGAACTATACCACCCGCAAAAAAATGATTCAAAATGTCTATCGCAATAGACCGGAATATCCCAGACTTAAAATTATCGGTTTGTTTGATATTAATAATCCGGCAGAGTGGGCGGAATATGTTTTAGATTTTATGAATGAGAGTTTGCCTCAACTCGGACGTCCCGATGTTTATTATGCCGGAAGTGATTATGACGCGCATTGGTTTAGACATGCATTTGAGCATATTGAAATTGAGGACAGAACAGACCCTAATTTTCCGTTTGTGACTGGGTCTATGGTGCGTGATATGATTAGGTTTGGTGACAAAAGGTGGAAGAATTTTATTCACCCCGAAAACCATGCTTTGATTGAAGAGCATTTTTATAAGCGCAAAGCTATTATTTAATTGTTTGAAAGCTAAAAATGTCCGCGTCTTCTGCAGGGCTTATAGAAGACGGATATATGAATTAACCCAATAAGCCAAAGGGAAAAAATGATGAAACGTACACTTGTTCGTATTGATTTTCAAAATGATTTTGTTGCCCTGGATGGGCTCTTATCCATTAATAATCCGGAGTTAATCTCAAGACATCAACGCTTTGCCGACAATTTGCAAAGAGGAATGTTTGATGAGATATTGGATTTTCGAGATACGCATTTTGCGGAAACTTATCTTCAAACCAAAGAAGCGCAAAGTTTCCCCATACATACGCAATATGGTACTAAAGGTTGGGAAGCAGCCTCAAACTGGAAAGATAATATTCCGGTACAAGTTTTGTTTAAAAGTACAACAAATCTTTGGAATGAAGTCAATCAATATGCCGTTTTGCAACAAGATTGGAAAGATAGGGAAGTTTATATTTGCGGGGTGTTGAGTGATATTTGTGTGCAACAAGGAATGGATGGTTTCTTGAAAAGAGGGGCTAAAGTTAGCGTCTTGGAAGACTTGTGTCAGGGATTAAACAAACAAATTCCTGAAATTATCAATGAACCAAAGTACCAAAATTTGGTGGAAAACGGGAGACTACGGTGTATGACCAGTCAGCAGTTTTTCCGCTCGATTTTGTTGGAAAAAAAGTTACAACACAACTTGCTAAGTGGACGAGGTAGCTATTGATAATGAGATGTTTTTGTTTTAATCTGTGAGATATTGAGGAGAAAAGTGATGACACCGCAAATGATGGAAAATATTTGGCAAAGTTTGAAAAAAAATCTTAAAACATATTGTGATGAAAACGGGTTTAGCGATGTTATTTTAGGACTTTCGGGTGGATTAGATTCCGCTTTGGTCAGTGTGCTGGCTACTCAGGCTTTGGGCGCTGAACATGTGCATGCGGTGATGATGAAAACTAAGCATACCTCTGAATTGAGTTTGCAAATTGCTGCGACAATCGCTGCGCTCAATGGTTTTGAGTATAAGGTAATTGATATTGAACCTGTGATTGAAAATCAGGTGCGTTTTCTGGCTTCGGCTTTTAGTGAAGAACCCAAAAATATTGTCTTGGAAAATTTGCAGGCCAGAGAAAGAGGTAAAACATTAATGGCTTTTTCAAACCAATTTGGCTATTTGGTTTTGGCTTGCGGAAACAAGTCTGAAGCGGCAATGGGGTATTGCACGTTATATGGTGATACTTGCGGCGGCATTTCGCCAATCGGAAATTTGTATAAAAGTCAAATTTTTGACATTGCTAAATGGCTCAATACCGAAAAAGAAGTTTTGCCGCAAGCGGTGATTGAGCGTGCGCCAAGTGCCGAACTCAGTGATAATCAAAAAGATGAAGATACGCTTCCGCCATATCATGTGTTGGATGGTATTTTGAGTGCCTATCTGGAGCAAGGAAAAAAGGAAAATGAAATTGTTAAATGCGGATTTCCCGAAAAGACCGTGCGGTGGGTGCTGAACCGGTATCGCAAAATGGCTTTTAAGCGAGAGCAAACGCCAAAAGCTTTGAAGATAGATTTGTAAAAAATAGGAGCCTCATAAAAAGAGGCTCTTTTTTTAGACTTGATTTTGGACAAAAAATAGGATAGAAGGAGGTATAATCATTTATTATTTAATTTTTACTCATTATGAAAAAGAAAAATTTTGAGGGCAGAAGTCCTGAGAAAAAAGTGATGTATGTGTTGCCAGATATTGGGCGATTGAAAAAAGAATTGCCCAGGCAACAAGAAATGTATGAAAAAGCCTCTGAGCAACAGCTTGAGGAGGCATTCTCACAAGGGGTTTGTTTTAATCAACAAATTCAACAACAGATTATTGAAGATGATAATCTGGAGGTGATGGAAGTTTTTGCCAAATATTGGGATTTGGTGCCGGATATGCGTAAATTTATGATACGCAAAGGTAGTCCGGAGCTTAATGCTTTGTATTTGTCAAAACGCTCTCTGGGAAAGCAATGTATAGAGCTTGTGAAAAATGCCAGATTTACGCCCGATTTTTTGCGGGAGAATTTTGAGTATTTTACCAAAGAGGCTCAAATGCATTGTGTGAATATCAGAAAAATTAAACTCTAAAAAACTATTATCATGAATTTGAAAGAACGTGCTACTTTGGTAGCAAAAACCTTTAAGGTACGAACCGAAAGAGATCGTGCCGCAGTGGTGACCGAGGGCTATAAACAAGCTCATCCCTATGAGTGGGAAAATGAACTTCGTAAAAAAGTCAAATTTGAGGATACTCCGTGCTATAAGGAGTTGGTCAAGTTAGGACTTTATGTCAGCAAGGAAATTTCAAAAGCTGAAGCTGATGAAATTTTCCTTATTGCCAGAAAGCGCTTTTGGAGGGCTGTTTGTGGCAATGTGACAGCATTGATTCCAGAAACAACCGTTGATGAGCATTGGCTGGCGGTGGATTTGCCTTTGATTTTGGCCAATACAGCTATTCGCCAAATTAATGGCGAAAATAAATTTGAATTTGCTAAGAAATACAGCGCTTAAAAGAAAGAGGTTTTACGCCCAAATGGCGTAGAACCTCCTTTTTTATGATTCTGCTTGACTCTTTGCGAAATTTCGTCTAACGTGAACTTGGTTTTTTGATGAACAGGATTTTTAATTATGATTAGGAAGACATCGTTTTGTTCTTGTTCTAACTGTTGTGAAAACAGTTTCTTCCTAATTGACACTAAAAGAGCCTCCTAAATATGGAGGCTCTTTTTTTGATGCTATCAAAGAATCTGGAGAATTTTAATGGATTGCGAAAAAAGAATTGCCTATATTTTTAGAGAAGAAAAAGTATTTTTAACTAAGGATGGTCGTTTCTTTGGATTTGTATGTCATAATGGCGGCGTAAAATGTCATCGCCTCTCCGAAGAAGAAAAAGTTCATTTTTTAGCTCGTCGCGAAAAGAAAAAACAAATAATGCAAAAGTTGCGTCAGGCTAAGGTTAAACCCAAAACTTCAGATAGAACAAAATTTAAGGAAACAGCTTTGGCCAGATGGCGCTTGTCGGAGGTTAGACGTCAACCTTATTGACATAAAAAAAGAAAATGGTTATGCTCATGGACATGTAAACCATTATTATCGAAATTATGAAAACAAAAACAGTTTTCTCTGAGTTTCAACTATATGTTGACGAAGAGGCAAAGTTCTTTGAGTATCGTTTGGAAAACGGACAATATTTTGTGAGGCCTTTTGAGCCGTATCTAAAAAATGAGTGCTTTGAAGTCTATCGAAAAGAAAATATGAAACATGTTTTCTTTGCGGTGGTGCAAATTAAAGTAAGCGGGCGTCAGTTGTTACCCAATTTTATTGATGTGGCGGAAACATCACGGCAATATAAATTGCTGGGTGAGGTGTTGGCTTACAGTGAAAAAGTCAATATTCGCCACAAAGGGTGCGTTTATAATGCTTATGGGTGGAGAGTGTTTGCTCTTGATGGCTTTGGCGATGTGGTGGATATGACTAAAAAGTTTATTCTCAACAAAAAGACATATATTGAGCAAATTGATAAACAAAGTAATCTTTTCCGGTTGTGTCTTCGTTTTGTTGAGGCTAAACCTCAGTCTGTTTATTTTGAGCAAGTCGGTTCCGATTTTAAGCTGATTGATGAGCAATGGCTGGCGGATACGGAGGAAAGTTTCCAACGCCAAAAATTGGAAGATTTGAACAAAAATTGGCAAAGGCTTGAAAACGAACTCTTTTGAATGTTCTGAAAATTGTTTAATGAGCTCCCTTGGCGGAGCTCGTTTTTTTTGTTGACTCTTAGGTGTTTAGCGGCTAAATGAGTTCTTAATTAAAAGATTATTAATGTAAAAAATATTATTAACCGTTAAAAATAAAGAGATATGAAAGAAATTATTTTGAAGCTTAGGACACCCTTAGTGTGGTTGGTGTTTTTGGTAGTAGCCAGTTGGCTTTTTTTGCCTTATTTATTCTCTAATGAGAAATGGGAAGTACAAGATGAGGCGATTGTTCAAAGATTTGAAGTCCGTGAAAGAACCATGATAAACGAAGGTATCTTTTTTGTCGGGGTTATGTCTGATAAAGACGGAAGAATGTTTGAGCTTAGCTATGATAGAGACGTTGTAGATGGCAGCTCAATCGAAATTGGCGATAAAGTCTATGTTTATCAGCTTGGTCGGACACTGTGCTTGAGTCACCAAGCTAATATTCAGAATTACAAGGCTCGTTGGAGTTATTATTTTCGTTGTGAGCTTTTGACTTTGAGAGGGGTTGTTGTAATTTTTTTGTTTGCTTTTTTTTCCAGTTCAGTGGCAACTGCTATTCAAGGAAAAAGAAAGTAATTAAAAAAGCATTTCACTTAAAAAGTGAGATGCTTTTTCTATATATATAGACTCTTTTGGACCGGAAAATTGAATTTTTGTCGATTCGGCGCAAACAGAGTCTGAGTCTTGATTTAATAAAATAAAAAAAGTGAAATTTTTGCATTTTTTTGCTTGCATATTAGACTCAATTATGTTACAAAGCCCTCACGTAATTATGGGAAGGGGAGACTCTACCATAGTGAAGAATATAAAAAATACTGCAGCACCTATGGTTTTCATGTGCTGCCGAGTTTAATCGTTTAGAGGGCACCAAGTTTAGCCTCATCTAAATTTTTTGCGTTCTAGTTATAGGAAAAGTATTAAAAATGATGGATACACAAAATATAAGAATTCGCCTCAAGGCTTTTGACCATCGCTTGCTCGATCAATCTACCAAAGAAATCGTGCACACTGCCAAAAGAACAGGGGCAAATGTAAGAGGTCCAATTCCTCTGCCTACTAAAATCGAGAAGTTTACGGTAAACCGTTCTCCGCACGTTGATAAGAAATCTCGTGAACAGTTCGAAATCCGTACTCACAAGAGACTTCTGGATATCGTAGATCCTACTCCGCAGACCGTCGATGCTTTGATGAAGTTAGATTTGGCTGCCGGCGTTAATGTTGAAATTAAATTGTAATTATTTTTATGGCACATCTAAAGCAATTTTACGCAAGCTCAAAAAATTCACGTATGTCTTTATACGCTAAAATTTTTCTCGTTGCTAGAAATCACTTTATCTGTTGCCCTAAAAAGTAATTTGAATGTAATAATAAACAATGTTGGCTTTTTGAAATAACAGAAGTCAACCAATTGAAAAGGAAAAAATAATAATGCGTACGGGTCTTATTGCAAAAAAGCTGGGTATGTCCCGCATTTTTGAAGCCGACGGAACTCATGTCCCGGTTACCGTATTGAGCGTTGATGGCTTACAAGTTGTTGACGTTAAAACAACCGAGAGAGATGGATATACCGCTGTACAACTTGGTACCGGTGCTGTTAAGGCAAAAAACGTATCCAAACCTCTTAAAGGACATTTTGCTAAAGCTAAAGTTGAACCAAAACAGAAATTGGGCGAATTCAGAGTTTCTGAAGATTGCTTGCTCTCTGTTGGTGATGAATTATCTGTAGAACACTTTGTTCCCGGTCAATATGTTGATGTTTGTGCTACTTCTATCGGTAAAGGTTTTGCCGGTGTTATGAAACGTCACAACTTCGCCGGTTTGGAAGCTACTCACGGTGTGTCTATTTCACACAGAGCTCATGGTTCTACAGGACAAAGACAAGATCCCGGTAAAGTATTCAAAGGCAAAAAGATGGCCGGACACATGGGTGATGAACGCGTTACCGTTCAAAACTTGCGTGTTGTTGCTGTTGATAGCTCTAAAGGTTTAATTATGGTTAAAGGTGGCGTTCCCGGTTGTGAAAACGCTTGGGTTCGTATTACCGATGCTATCAAAAAACCTGCTCACGTTAAATTGCCGATGCCTGCCGGTTTGAAAAAAGTTGATGAACCTGTTGCAGCTAAAGCTGAAGAAACTTCAGCCGAGAATGCATAAAAGATATAAGGATTTGAAAATATGAAACAGGACATCTTAAATCTCGAAAATAAAAATGTCGGCTCTATCGAACTCAGCGATGCCATCTTCGGTCTCGAAGTTCGCGCTGATATTTTACACCGGGTTGTTAAATGGCAATTGGCTCGCTTACAAGCCGGTACCCACAAGACCAAAGGTCGTTCAGAAGTTGTTTTGACTCCTGCAAAACCGTTCAAACAAAAAGGTTCTGGTAATGCTCGTCAAGGTTCTCGCAAGGGTACTCAATTCCGTAAAGGTGGCGTTGTATTCGGTCCGGTTGTTCGTGATCATTCTCATGAATTGACCAAGAAATTCAGAAAACTCGGTCTGAAAACCGCTCTCTCTGCTAAAGCTAAAGAGGGCAACCTCGTTATCTTGGATGAAGCAAAATTGTCAGCTCCGAAAACTAAAGATTTGAAAGCCAAATTGGATGTTTGCGGGTTGAAAAATTGCTTGTTCATCGATGGCAAGGAAGTTGATGTTAATTTCGCTTTGGCTAGCCGTAATATCGCAGGCGTTGACGTTCTGCCGACAATCGGTGCCAACGTATATGACATCTTAAGAAAAGACAAATTAGTGTTGACTAAAGATGCAGTTAGTTGCTTGGAGGAGAGACTGAAATGAGTAAATCAGCAAAAACAAACAATGTAACCGCAGCTATGTATGATACATTAGTTCGTCCGGTAATCACCGAAAAATCTATGTTGTCTTCTGAAGCCGGCAAAGTAACCTTCTTGGTTCCGTTGTCTGCCTCTAAAGAAGATGTTAAAGCAGCTGTTGAAGCTCTCTTTAACGTTAAGGTAAATAAGGTGAATACAATTCGTCAATTCGGCAAAACCAAACGTTTCAGAGGATATGAGGGAACTCGTTCTGATTACAAAAAAGCATTGGTTACTCTTGCCGATGGTCAAAATATTGATGTTACAACAGGAATTTAGGACATGGCTTTAAAAACATATAAGCCCACATCTCCAGGACTGCGTCAGCTCGTTATCGTTGATAGAAGCGAACTGTACAAAGGTGCTCCTGAGAAGTCTTTGACAATTGGTCTTACTAAGACCGGTGGGCGTGATAATTTCGGACACGTTACAAGTCGTAGAATCGGTGGCGGACATAAACGCAAACTCCGTATCATCGACTTCAAACGTAATAAATTCGATGCTGAGGCAACAGTTGAGAGAATTGAATATGACCCGAATCGTTCGGCTTTCATCGCTTTGGTTAGCTATGAAGACGGCGAAAAGGCCTATATCCTCGCTCCTCAAAGATTAAAAGCCGGCGATAAAATCATTTCAGCTGAAAAAGCTGATATTAAGCCGGGTAATGCTATGCCTTTGAAGAATATGCCGGTTGGTACTATTATTCACAATATTGAGCTCAAAGCCGGAAAAGGCGGACAATTGGTTCGTTCTGCTGGTTGCTATGCTCAAGTTGTCGGTAAAGACGCCGGTTACGCACAATTGAAACTGAGTTCAGGTGAACTCCGTATCGTTCGTGAAGAATGCTTGGCTACGGTCGGCGCTGTTTCGAACCCGGATAACCAGAACGCATCTTTGGGTAAAGCCGGACGTACTCGTTGGCTTGGTATCAGACCGCAATCTCGCGGTGTTGCCATGAACCCGGTTGATCACCCGCATGGTGGTGGTGAAGGCCGTACTTCTGGTGGTCGTCATCCGGTATCTGCTTGGGGTAAACCGACCAAGGGTGCTAAAACTCGTTCTAACAAAAAGACGGATCAATACATTATGAGATCTCGTCATGAAAACAAAAAGAAATAGGGAGAAACGCTAATGACACGTTCCGTATGGAAAGGGCCGTTTGTTGATGGCTATCTTCTGAAGAAAGCTGATAAAGCAAGAGCTTCGGGTCGTAATGAAGTTATTAAAATTTGGTCTCGTCGCTCCACCATGTTGCCACAATTCGTTGGTTTAACATTCGGTGTTCACAATGGTCACAAGTTTATCCCTGTTTTGGTTACAGAGGATATGGTCGGCCACAAATTTGGTGAGTTCGCTCCGACTCGTACATTCTACGGGCACGCAGCTGACAAAAAGGCTAAGAGAGGTTAATTATGGCAAAGTCTAATAATGAAAGAAGAGTTGCTGCAAATCAGGCTATGGCCGTTTGCAATTCTCTCCGCACCAGCCCTCGCAAGCTGAATCTGGTCGCTCAATCAATTCGTGGTTTGCATGTTGAGAAGGCTGTTGCTGAGTTGAGCTTCTCTAAGAAGAGAATCGCAAAAGCCGCTTTGGCTGTATTGCAATCTGCAATCGCCAATGCTGAAAACAACCACCAATTAAATATCGACAAACTTTATGTTAGTGAAGCTTATGTCGGTAAAGGTTTAGTAATGAAACGTATGCACGCACGTGGTCGTGGTCGCGGAGCAAGAGTTTTGAAACCTTTCTCTAACCTGACTATCGTTGTTACAGAGCGTGGGGAGTAAGTTAATGGGACAAAAAGTAAATCCTACAGGTCTTCGTTTAGGTGTTAACCGCACTTGGGACTCTCGTTGGTATGCAGATGATAAGTTCACTGATTACCTCCACGAAGATTTGAAAATTAAAGAGTTCTTGAAGAAGAAATTGGCTCAAGCCGGTATCAGCAGAATCGTTATTGAACGTCCTGCTAAAAAGGCAAGAGTTACTATTCACTCTGCAAGACCGGGTGTCGTTATCGGCAAAAAAGGTCAGGATATTGAGCTCTTGAGAAAAGAGATTCAAAAAATGACTGATTCAGAAGTTCAATTGAACATTCTGGAAGTCAGAAAACCTGAACTGGATGCTCAGTTGGTCGCTGACTCCGTTGCTCAACAATTGGAAAGACGTGTTGCTTTCCGTCGCGCAATGAAGAGAGTTATGCAATCCGCTTTGCGTTTGGGTGCTGAAGGTATTAAGGTTAGCTGCTCAGGTCGTTTAGGCGGCGCTGAAATCGCTCGTACCGAATATTACCGTGAGGGTCGCGTTCCTCTGCACACTTTGCGTGCCGATATTGATTACGCAACCTCTACAGCTCACACAACTTATGGCGCTT
Source organism: uncultured Pseudomonadota bacterium (assembly GCA_949286215.1). Lineage (GTDB taxonomy): Bacteria > Pseudomonadota > Alphaproteobacteria > RF32 > CAG-239 > Scatocola. The sequence continues at coordinate 12,240 of CASDYX010000022.1, read as the reverse complement.
GCGGCGTTAAAGTTTGGATCTACAAAGGCGAAATCATGGCTCATGATCCGATGGCGCAAGACAAGAAATTAGCCGAGCAGAAGTAAAGGTAAAAAGATATGTTAAGTCCAAAAAGATTAAAGTTCCGCAAGCAGCATAAAGGCCGTATTCACGGTAATGCTAAAGGCGGTACCGAATTGAGTTTCGGTTCCTTCGGTCTGAAAGCTCTGACTCCGGATCGTATTACAGCTCGCCAAATCGAGGCTGCTCGTCGTGCGATTACTCGTGAGATGAAAAGAGCCGGTAGACTCTGGATTCGTATTTTCCCGGATGTTCCGGTATCTGATAAACCTGCTGAAGTCCGTATGGGTAAAGGTAAAGGTTCTGTTGAATACTGGTGCGCAAGGGTTCACCCAGGTCGTATTTTGTTCGAATGTGAAGGTATTGATGAGGAAACCGCACGTGGTGCATTTGCTCTCGGTGCTGCTAAACTGCCGATCAAGACCAAGTTTATTAAACGCTTGAACTCTGATAAGGGAGAAGCATAATGTTAAAAATTAAAGATCTTCGTGCTATGTCATCAGATGAGTTGGAAGCTAAATTGCTCGAAAAGAAAAAAGAACAATTTAATTTGAGAATCCAACAATCTACTGGACAATTACAAAATACTGCTGTAATAAGAAGTGTCCGTCGTGAAATAGCAAAAATCAACACGCTCCTCGCTGAGCGCAAGAAGAATAATTAGGAGAAAAAGATATGCCTAAAAGAATTCTTCAAGGTGTTGTTGTTAGTGATAAACAGGATAAAACCGTCGTGGTCAGCGTAGAGCGTCAGGTTATGCACCCTGTTTATAAGAAGTTCGTTAAGAGAAGCAAAAAATATGCTGCTCATGATGAAAATAATCAGTTCAAAGTTGGTGATATCGTTAAGATTGAAGAATCTAGACCTTATTCAAAAACCAAGACTTGGACTGTTGTCAGTGATAACGCCTAGAGAAAAGGAAGTAAAACAATGATACAGATGCAAACCAACCTGGATGTTGCAGATAATTCAGGAGCACGTCAGGTGCAGTGCATTAAGGTTCTTGGAGGCTCCAAGAGAATGCATGCTTCTGTGGGTGATGTTATCGTCGTTTCTATTAAAGACGCTTTGCCGAAAGGCCGCGTTAAAAAAGGCGACGTATGCAAAGCTGTAATCGTTCGCACAGCAAGCGACATTAGACGCAAAGACGGTTCCGTTATCCGCTTTGATAATAATGCTGCAGTTCTCATCAATAAAGACGGTGAGCCAATCGGTACTCGTATCTTTGGCCCTGTTACCAGAGAATTGCGTGCGAAGAAATTTATGAAAATAATTTCATTGGCACCGGAGGTATTGTAATGAGCCTTAAAATGAAAATCAAAAAAGGTGATCAGGTAATTGTCATCGCTGGTGATGATAAAGGTAAAACTGGTGAAGTTGTTAAAGCTATGCCTAGCGAAGGTAAAGTGGTTGTTCAAGGTGTTAACTTGGTTAAAAGACACACCAAACCAAGCCAAACTACCCCGGGCGGCATTGTCACCAAAGAAGCCCCGATCAATGTTTCCAACGTTGCTATCGTTGACCCGAAATCTGGTAAAGCCAGCAAAGTTGGTTACAAAGAAGTAAACGGAAACAAAGTCCGCTTTGCTCGTAAATCCGGTGAAGTAATCGAGAAGAAATAGGAGAAATTTTATGACAAACTTTGAAAAATTGTATAATGACGTCATAAAGAAATCTCTGGTGGAAAAATTCGGTTACAAGAACCCACACGAGATTCCAAAGTTGACGAAAATTGTCTTGAACATGGGTGTCGGTGACGCCGTTACAGACAAGAAAAAATTGAATAACGCTGTAGAAGAAATGGCTTTGATTGCCGGTCAAAAACCGGTAGTCACCAAAGCCCGTAAGTCTATCGCTACTTTCAAATTGAGAGAAGATATGCCGATTGGCTGCAAGGTTACTCTGCGTTCTGACAGAATGTATGAATTCCTTGAAAGACTGGTTAATATGGCATTGCCGCGCATCAGAGACTTTCACGGTATTTCCGGCAAAAACTTTGATGGTCGAGGCAACTTCGCTTTCGGTATCAAAGAACAAATCATCTTCCCGGAAATCAACTATGAAAAAGTTGAAAATGTTCGCGGTATGGATATCGTGATTTGTACATCGGCTAGAACCGACGAAGAAGCTAAAATGCTTCTCGATGGTTTTAACATGCCTATCAAGAAATAAGCGGAGATTTTACTATGGCAAAAACAAGTTCAGTTTACAGAAACTTGAAAAGAGTTAAGATGGCTCAAAAGTTTAATAACCGCCGTCAAAAACTCAAAGATATCGTTATGGATAAAAATGCTTCTCCGGAAGAAAGATTCCAAGCGACTTTAAAATTGGCAGAACTGCCTCGCAACTCAGCTAAAAACAGAATCAGAAACCGTTGCAAGCTGACGGGTCGTTCTCGTAGTTATTACAGGAAGTTCGGTGTAAGCCGTGTCGAATTAAGAGATATGGCTAGCTTCGGTGAGATTCCTGGTTTAGTAAAATCAAGCTGGTAGGAGGTTACAGTCATGTCTATGTCTGATACTTTGGGCGATATGCTCACACGCATTAGAAACGCACAAAGAGCGAAGAAGAGTGAAGTTGTATCACCGGCCTCTCGCTTGCGTGAAAATGTTTTGGAAGTTCTGAAAAGAGAAGGTTACATTGAAGGTTTTGAAAGAGTCAATGTTAAACCGGGTATCGATGAACTTCGTATTAAATTGAAGTATCATGAAGGTACTTCAGTAATAACTGAAATTTACCGTGTTTCTACTCCGGGTCGTCGCGTTTATTCTAGCGTTAAAGATTTGCCGAGAGTTTACAACGGGCTTGGTATTTCTATCATCTCTACCCCAAGCGGTGTTATGAGTGATCATGAAGCCAGAAAAGCCAACGTTGGCGGTGAAATTCTTTGTCAAGTATTCTAGGGGAGAAAATGGATGTCTAGAGTAGGAAAATATCCTGTTATCGTCCCTAATGGTGTTACCGTTACCATTAACAACAATGTTGTTACTGCTAAAGGTAAATTAGGTGAACTCAGCTACACTTATGACGATGGTCACGTTGTAGCTAAATTGGAAGACAACAAAGTTGTAGTTTCTCCCTTGTCTGACAGCAAACAAGCCAGAACTTTGTGGGGAACAACCAGAGCCCAAATTAACACCATGGTTAAAGGTGTAAGCGAAGGCTTTAAAAAAGAGTTGGAACTCATCGGTGTTGGTTATAAAGCACGCGTTGAAGGCAGCCACAAGGTTGTTTTGTCTTTGGGATTCTCTCATGATGTTAATTTTGAGGCTCCGAAAGAAATTACTTTGGCTTGCCCGAGCCCAACCCAAATTACTGTCTCTGGTGCTGATAAACAGCTAGTTGGTCAAATTGCCGCGGAAATTCGCAAATATAGAAAACCTGAACCTTACAAAGGTAAAGGCGTTAAATACACTGGCGAATATGTCCGTCGTAAAGAAGGTAAGAAGAAATAAGGATTAATTAGATGAATACGCCAAGAGAATTATTTCAAAAAAGAAAAGCTCGCATCAGAACAGCTTTGAAAAACGCTGCTAACGGCAAATTAAGATTGTCTGTTTTCCGCAGTGGTAAGCATATCTATGCGCAAATCATTGATGACGTAAAAGGTTCTACTGTCGTTTCTGCTTCCACCTTGGATAAAGAAATTCGTGAGAACGTTAAAAAATCATCTACAGTTGAAGCAGCCAGCTATATCGGCAAAGTTATTGCTGAAAGAGCTGCTAAATCCGGTGTTAGTGAAGTCGTATTCGATAGAGGCGGCTACATCTATCATGGTCGTGTTAAAGCTCTGGCAGACGCTGCTCGCGCCGCTGGTTTGAAATTCTAGGAGTTTAGGAAATGGCACAAACTGCAGATCGTCGCAATAAAGTCGAAAAGAAAGATGAATTAGTTGAAAAATTAGTTCATATCAACCGCGTTGCCAAGACCGTTAAAGGCGGACGTAATATGTCTTTCGCCGCTGTCGTTGTCGTTGGTGACCAAAAAGGTCGTGTTGGTTATGGTTCCGGTAAAGCTACTGAAGTTCCTGACGCTATTACCAAAGCTACCAATGAAGCCAAAAAGAATATGGTTCGCATCCCGTTAAGAGAAGGCAGAACTCTGCACCATGACGTTGCCGGTCGTTTCGGCGCCGGTAAGGTTGTTTTGAGAACTGCTCCTGCCGGTACCGGTGTTATTGCCGGTGGCCCGATGCGTGCTATCTTTGAAGTATTAGGTGTTCAAGACGTTGTTGCTAAATCATTGGGCTCTAACAACCCTTACAATATGATTAAAGCTACTTTCAACGCTTTGGAAGCTATCAATTCTCCTCGCATGGTTGCTGCTAAACGCGGTAAGAAAGTCGGAGATATCGTTAGCCGCCGCGAAAATACAGCTAATGCTAAATTGGAAAAAGAGGAGGCATAATCAATGGCTAAGAAAACTATTAAAGTTACTCAAATCGGAAGTCCTATCGGACGTCCTAAAGCTCAAGGCGCTACCTTAAAAGGTTTGGGCTTGAACAAAATGGGTAAAACCGTTGAGTTAGAAGATACTCCTTCTATCCGTGGAATGATTAATAAGATTCCCCACTTGGTAAAAGTTGAGGAATAAGGGTTTTGCAAAGGGGGTGTCATGCTGGTTAATTTTTGTTCTTGTGTAGCTATTTGTACACGGCGAAAAAAATTAACGGCGCAGCACACCTCCTTATCAAAACCACAGATGTAGATTAAGGTGAAAAAAATGAAACTTAATGAATTAAAAGACAACGAAGGTGCTACCTCCCGCCGTATTCGCGTTGGTCGCGGTATCGGAAGCGGCAAAGGTAAAACCTGCGGACGCGGCCAAAAAGGTCAAAAGTCTCGTTCAGGTGTTGCCGTACACGGTTTTGAAGGTGGTCAAATGCCGATTTATCGTCGTTTGCCGAAACGTGGTTTCAAAAATACGTTTGCTAAAGAATTCGCAGTTGTTAACTTGGATACTATTCAAAAAGCTGTTGATGCCGGAAAATTGTCTGCCGATGCTATCGATTTGGCTTCTTTGATGAGTGCCGGTATCGTTACCAAGAGCTTGGACGGTGTTCGTTTGTTGGCTCGCGGTGCTATTACCAGCAAAGTTAACGTTTCTGTTAATTCTGCTTCTAAGGCTGCTATTGCCGCTGTTGAAAAAGCAGGTGGTAAAGTTACCCTTATCGAAGCTTAATCGACAAGAGCTTAGAAATAAAAACCTCTCCTTATGGGAGAGGTTTTTTTGTTGCAATGGTGACAAAATATGATATAGAAATCTTAAAATATTTATTATTCTAAAATTATTGATTATGGAAAAGAACTTTAGAGTGAAACCGGGGATGTTTTGTTATGAGGACCGAACATTTTCTGAAGAATTAGTGACAGGAAAAACTGTCAGCGGTATTGTAGGGTATGTTGAAGTACATCGGGCTCTGGTGGTTTGTTTGCATGAGAAAAAATTGCCATGGTCCAGTTGTGGCTTGATGGTTTTTGATATTCGATTGGTTCGGAATGGGAAAGCAGCTACCGAGAAAATTTTGAAAGCTATGCAAGGTTCAGAGATTCTATCTGAAGCGGCTTTATGGTGTGTAGAGTATCAGCAAGATGGGGTTAATAAAGGAGAGGCTTTTTTACCTTTTGATGATGAATTACAAAAATTAAGTGAGCATTATTTTACTATTAATCGCTCCTTGAAGCGTTTGAAAATGCCAGAGATGGATGGGTGGCATTGGTCATCTCGAGAATGTACTTTGGGGCAAGTGTGGAAGGTACGAATGTATAATGGGCATGCTTGGCATGAGGATAAAACAGCTTTACGCCATGTTAGACCGGTTTTCTGGGTCGCTTTTTAGTTGGAACAAAAGAGTTTGGATTGAAACGTCCAGGCTCTTTTTTTGAAATTTAGACAAAAAATGCTTGTGTGAGGGGTGAAAGTGTGATATATTCCGATTTAGTGAGATAAGAATTATGAATTTATTAACCGAGGTTTCGTTCTATACAAGTTAGGATAGATGCCTCATAAAATTAAAAATTATGGAAACAAAAAAAAATCAGCCGGAAGTAGGAATGTATCTTTATCAAGATGGAACGTTCTCAAAAGAATTAGAAAATGGCAAGGAGTTGAAGGGAGTAATTGCACAAGTTTTCCCTGATGGACACGGTTTGTATACCCCCATTACAAGGGAGCAAATTCTTGCCGCCGAGGAGGTTGAAAGAGAAAAAGCTAGAAGACGTTTTTGGTCTTCAGAGCCCAAATCTCTTCACGTTCGTCCTGTTTTGGAGGACGAGTTTTAGTTTGAATGGAAAGAGTTTGGATTGAAACGTCCAGACTCTTTTTTTTGAAATTTGGACAAAAAACGCTTGTACGAGGGTTAAAAGTGCGATATATTCTAATTTAGCGAGATAAGAATTGTTAAATTATTAATCGAGGTAATGCCGTCAAAAAATATGGTAGAGCCTCACAAAACTAAAAGAAAATGGAAAAAATTGAAAAAATCTTCTGGGGGCTTGTAACCCTTGCAGAAGTAGGGATTGTCGCCTTTATTTGGGCGGGTGTGAAAAATAATATGGAGTTGGCTGCAAATCTCTTCTTTATAGCGGGAGTGTTTGCGACGCTGGCTCTGGGATGTTTGGGCTTACATGCCTTAAGGAGGCGTAGCCGAGGCTACTAATGCAGATACCCCAAAATGTAAAAGAGTGGTTTGAAAAAAACAAACCACTCTTTTTTTGTTTAAGCAAAGATTTTGTAGCGTGACAGCTTTGTTTGCAGAGCTTGTTCAAGGTTTTGTGTTCCTTTGTCATCCAAAGTCTTTTGGGTGGGATTTTTCTCAAAATATTTGGAGAGAAGGTTGGCCTCTATGCGGGATAAAAAGAGCCTTTTGCAATCAAGCTTCAGATATTCATCTTGTTTAAATAGATGGTAGAGCTTCAAGCCGTAAGCAAAATTATAAGCCATTACAGTTCCGGAGATGAGATATTTCAAAGTTTCGCGGAAAAGGTTTGGTTCATCCAGAAATTCCTTAAAGCAAGTGTTGAACTGAGCCTTGATTTTGGCTTTTTGCTCGTCGTGCCGTTCTGTTTGATTAAACAGAGGATCTAATGCAAACATTTCTTGCAAGTCAATCGAAAAGTGAATGATTGCCCGTGCGTAAGCCTCTTTAAACAAGCGTTTGAAGTTTACTTCAGTGCAAAGTATCGGACTATTGGTCTGATACACATGAAGAAGCTGATAATTTAATTTTTTTGTTCTTTTTTCCATAAAGTCAAATTATTTAACATTAATAATAAAAAGTTGTGTAATGCTTATAGGGTAATTTGTTTGAGATGTAAAGAGTTATTTAGGCGTATGTATGGGGGTAAAAATTGTATCTTTTCCAAAATTAAAGATAAAGGTGCTTTTTTTGAGGGAAACTGTGCAACTGCTGGATAATTTAGTTGAATTAAAAATTTTTTAGTGTATTAATATCTTAGCATAATGGAGGAAGTGTATTCCTCATCATCTCAGTTTATTAAATAATAAGGAAGTAAAAATGGTATCATTGGCAGAAAAAATGGCCGCAAATATGGATGTGTCGGCTTTTAGCAAAGCTACCGAATTGAAAAAAAGACTTTGGTTCACGGTGTTGGCTTTGGTGGTGTTCCGTTTGGGAACGTTTATTCCGTTGCCGGGAATTGATCCTCATATCTTGTCGGATATTTTTGCACGTAACTCCAACGGCATCTTGGGTATGTTTAATATGTTTGCCGGTGGTGCTTTGGAACGTATGACCATCTTTGCTTTGAACATTATGCCTTATATCTCGGCATCAATCATTTTGCAATTGGGACAATCTGTTATACCGTCTTTGGCTGCTTTGAAAAAAGATGGTGAAGCCGGTCATCGCAGAATGACCCATTATACCAAAATGTTGACCGTGTTGATTACTATTATTCAAGGTTACGGTATTGCTGTCGGCTTGGAAGGAATGACCGGTAGTGCCGGTGTTTCGGCCGTGGTTAACCCTGGTTTTGTTTTCAAGTTTACAACCGTGGTTTCTCTCGTGGGCGGAACAATGTTTATTGTTTGGCTCGGCGATCAAATTACCTCTAGAGGTGTCGGAAACGGTTCGTCTTTAATCATTACTGTCGGTATTATCGCTAATATTCCGAGTGCTTTGGCGCAAACTTTTGAATTGGGTCGTGTCGGCTCTATGTCTTTGGGCGTCATTGCAATGTTGATGGTTATGGTTTTGGCTTTGATTTATGTGATTGTTTTGGTTGAAAGAGCTCAACGCAAAATCACCATCCAATATCCAAAACGCCAAATGGGTGCCAGAATGATGGCTAGCGAAAATTCTCACTTGCCGCTCAAAATTAACCCGACAGGTGTTATTCCGCCGATTTTTGCCAGCTCATTGTTGTTGTTGCCGATTACCATCGCTAATTTCTCAGCTGAAAATGGTCCGTCTTGGGTACAAACACTCAGCCAGTTGTTGGGACATGGTCAACCTTTGTATTTGAGCTTGTATGCCGCTTTGATTATTTTCTTTGCTTTCTTCTATACAGCAGTTGTGTTTAATCCTGAAGAAACAGCAGAAAACTTGAAGAAACATGGTGGCTTTATTGCCGGTATTCGCCCGGGTAAAAATACTGCTGACTATTTGGATTATGTTATCACTCGTTTGACTGTTTTGGGTGCTGCTTATCTGACGGCTTTGTGTATTTTGCCGGAAATCCTCATCAGTAAATTATCTGTTCCATTCGTTTTGGGCGGTACAACTTTGCTCATCGTGGTTCAAGTTACCATGGATTTTGTTGGTCAGCTTCAATCTCATTTGATTGCTTATCAATATGAAGGTTTAATCAAAAAAGCCGCTCTTGCTAACAGAGGAAAGAGAAGATAATGAACGCTAACGGTTTGGGTTTGCATATTGTTTTTACCGGCGCTCCCGGCTGCGGTAAAGGTACACAAGCGAGAATCCTGAAAGAAAAAATCGCTATAGCTCACCTTTCAACCGGTGAGATGCTCCGTGCAGAGGCTGCTAAAGGTACACCTTTGGGGCTAGAAATCAAAGAGTTGATTGATGGCGGAAATCTGGTCCCAGACGAGATGATTATCAAGATGCTCTCTGAGCGAATCGACCAAGATGATTGCAAAAACGGTTTTATTTTGGACGGTTTTCCAAGAACTTTGCCTCAAGCTGAAGTTTTGGAGGATATGCTTTCTAAGAAAGGGATTAAGCTGGATGCCGTAATTGAGATTCAAGTTCCTGATGAAATTATTATGGAACGAATTTTAGGTCGTTATTCTTGTATGACTTGCGGTGCCGGATATCATGATAAATTCCAAAAACCAAAGGTTTACGGGGTTTGTGATGTTTGCGGCGGAACGGATTTTTATCGCAGAGTTGATGATAATCGTTCAACCGTACAGAATCGACTCGTCAATTATCGTGCTTTGACTTATCCGACAATTCCTTATTTTGAGAAAAAAGGGTTGCTCCGCTGTGTGGATGGGACGGGTACAATCGAGGCAACTTCCAAAAAGGTGGACGATTTATTGGCTGTTGCATAATAAAGTTTTGTATTTTTTGCAAAAAAATGCATTTTTTTGTAAAAGGGTGGTTGACACAATCGAATTATAGCCTATAATCCGGCTTAATTTTGAAAAGTGGTGATCAACTTTTTAAATGTGGTAATAATTAAATATATGGAGAGTTAATTTGGCTCGTATAGCTGGTGTAAACATTCCAACTGCCAAGAAAATTGAAGTAGCTTTAACTTATATTTTTGGTATCGGAAGAAAAACTGCTCAAGATATTTGTGCAAAATCAGGTGTCGACTGCAATCGCCGCGTTCAAGAGTTGAGCGAGGAAGAAATTGCTAAGGTTCGTGAAGTTATTGACAGTTCTTATGTCGTTGAAGGCGAATTACGCCGTGATGTCGGTGTTAACATTAAAAGATTGATGGACCTCGGTTGCTACAGAGGTTTGAGACATCGTAAAGGTTTGCCGGTTCGTGGTCAGAGCACAAAACAAAATGCTCGTACCCGTAAAGGTAAACGTAAAACTATTGCGAATAAGAAGAAATAGGTAGGTTCCCATGGCAAAAGCAGTAACACAACGTGTTAAGAAAAAAGAAAAGAAGAATATCACTGCCGGCGTAGCCCATGTGAATTCTACTTTCAACAATACTAGAGTAACAATTACAGACGCTCAAGGTAATACCGTAGCTTGGTCAACTTCTGGCGCTCAAGGCTTCAAAGGTTCTCGTAAATCGACTCCTTATGCCGCTCAAGTTGCCGCTGAAGAAGCTGGTAAAAAAGCTCAAGAACATGGTATGAAAACCTTGGAAGTTGAAGTTAAAGGTCCTGGTTCTGGTCGTGAATCCGCTATCAGAGCTTTGCAGGTTATCGGTTTTACTATCACTACAATTCGTGATGTTACTCCGATTCCTCACAACGGATGCCGTTTGAGAAAGAGACGTCGCGTTTAGTTTTAGGTTAGAGATGGAGAGGCTGCTTTTTAGACAGCCTCGCCCTCTTTTGATTTTTGTAAATTTGCATATGCACTAAATAAAGAGGACATACCAGTGATTCAAAAAAATTGGCAAGAACTTATTAAACCAACGAATTTGGAAGTTGTGCCCAGCGAAGGCGGAAACAGAGCCAAAATCGTGGTCGAACCTTTGGAAAGAGGTTTTGGTTTAACTTTAGGTAACGCTTTGAGAAGAGTTTTGCTTTCTTCTTTGCAAGGCGGCGCAGTCACCGCTATCAAAATTAACGGTGTTTTGCATGAATTTTCGGTTATTCCGGGTGTCAGAGAAGATGTTACTGATATCGTTCTCAACGTTAAATGTTTGGCCGTTGCTGTTCACAGCGAAGGTCCTAAAACCATGACGTTGAAAGCTGAAGGACCTTGTCAGGTTACCGCAGCTATGATTGATGCCGGTCATGATGTTGAAATTAAAAATCCTGACTTGGTTATTTGCAATCTGGATGCCGGTGCAAAAATCAATATGGAATTAACAGTTAATACCGGTAAAGGTTATGTTCCGGCCAGCATGAATAAGTCTGCCGATGCTCCTATCGGTGTTATTGCTGTTGATGCAATTTATTCTCCGGTTAAAAAAGTATCTTACAAAGTTGAAAATACTCGTGTCGGTCAAGTTACTGACTATGATAAGTTGACAATGATTGTTGATACTAACGGTGTTGTTTCTCCTGAAGATGCTGTTGCTTTTGCAGCTCGCATTTTGCAAGACCAACTCAAACCGTTCATTAACTTTGATGAACCGGAAGCTGAAGTTGAAGCTGAAAAAGAAGAATTACCGTTCAATCGTAATCTCTTGAAGAAGGTTGAAGAGCTTGAATTGTCAGTTCGTTCTGCTAACTGCTTGAAGAACGATAATATCATCTATATCGGTGATTTGGTTCAAAAAACTGAAGCTGAAATGTTGCGTACTCCGAACTTCGGTCGTAAGTCTTTGAATGAAATTAAGGAAGTTTTGGCTAAGATGGGTATTCATTTGGGTATGGATACTCCGGGTTGGCCGCCTGAAAACATTGAAGAACTTATCAAACGTTGTGATGAGCACTTCTAATTGAAAGTTTGAAAATTACAAAAGCCTTTAAGTTAAAACTTAAAGGCTTTTTTGTGTCTCAAAAGGAGCAAGATGACGGAATGGAGGCAGAGGAGAAGGAGGAGAGCTGGAAGAGAAAGGAAGAGGAAAGCGGATAAGGGGTGCAGAAAGAGAGAAAAGCAAGAGAGCGTGTGAGAATGCAGAAAAAAAAAGAGAAGTGTTGGCGGGTGATTGAGAGATATATGTGGATGAGGGTACAGTGGAAGACTGAGAACTAGATGGTATGAATGGTGTGGGGGAGAAAAGAGGTGGAGGGGAGAGCGTAAGAGGTGCTGGATGGTAGGTTAGAGGGACGGAGGGCGTGAAAAATGCTGGAAAGTTGTGCGCTATTGAAGGTCAGAAGAGATGTGGGGTGTGACTCCTTAAGATAGGGTGAGGAAATAAAAGAAAAAGTGGGGGATAAAGAGATAGTGAGAAAAAAGATAAAATTTTGGGAAAATGTTGCGCTCGCTTTATGAGAGACTCGTTTTAGTTTAAAAATATTGTCATTTGTACAAAAAAGTGATAATATATTAATAATTATTGTCTATAACTTATTCTCAGAATGAGAAGAGGTGTGCTATGAGAAAGTCGT
>CASDYX010000021.1 GCA_949286215.1 uncultured Pseudomonadota bacterium | reverse complement strand
GTGGGAACCTAATCGAAATGTGAGCTTGAGCCTTACGGCGCGAAAGGGGCCCATTGCTGTGCAATGGGAATTTACAATCCAGGCGAGGCAGCCATAAAATAAACCGCCCTTTGGGGCGGTTTTTTTTAATAGCTGTTAGTGTTTAACCATTGTTCAATGTAATGGTATCTATGCTCCAATATATGCGGCGCAAATTGAGATAAAAAATTGCGTAGTGTGCCGATATAGATAAATAAAATGTTTTTTATTCCAAACGGGCAGTTTGCATCATAATAAAACTTTTCATAAAACACTACCTTATTCATTAGAGAATAGCTTGCTTTTATTTTAAGTTCTCTTTCACCGCTCTCTGTTCTATCAAAAGAAACTTTAATAAGCGGAGGCTCTTCTATGATTTTGTAACATCGGTCTTGTTTGATGATGTTGTTTATGTATGCAATATCTTCCGGCGTGATGGAGATTTTTGCCAATGCAGCATAGTTCCAAAAGTTTGTACCTAATGCTTCTTTTACGTCCTTGTCATCTAAATTTAATTTCATAATGCCTGTTACTTAGATAGCTTTAATAATTAATCCAATAAGCGGATTTTGCTTGTTTTTCGAGGATGTATGCTCGGATACAAAGACTAAGCAACAAAATAGTCCAAGCCGCGAAAAATACTATAGATGCCATTATTAATGGTTTTTGCAAATCTTCAATTGTTTCCACTCGAGGAATCCCATAAAAGAAGATAAGGCATAAGCATAAAACAATCGGCCAGAAACCCCATAACATTATCCAGCGGATGATGTTTTGCTGACTCTTAAATGCTTTTAGTGTTTTTTCATCCTTGGCATAAAGATATGCACGTTTCTTTTCGTCAATGTCAATCGCATTGTAACCACATTCTTGAGGCTTTTTGCCGATTGTGGCAATAAATAAATCGGTTGCCTCTTGTTTGATTTTTTTATTCATAAAAATAAAGATTAAATTGTTAAACAAAAAAATTAATTGTGTTGGTTCGGCTATAGCATGTAAATAGTCATTTGTCAAATTTGGGGGATATTATTTTTTTGAAATTTTATTGCCTTGTTTATCAATGTAAAACCAAGATGAGCTTTCCCAATAGTGGTATTCTCCTTGTGAGTCTGATACTTCTTTGAGTTCGCCTTCTGTGGTAACCTTGGCTCGGCCATTTTTAAACGGGAAGCCAAAGGCAAATTGCGGTTGTATCATAACTTTTCCTTGCGGAGTGGCGTAGCCCATTTTGTGAGTTGTTTTATCTATAATGCGGACAAGTCCTTCTTGGACATAGTCATTGCCGTTGTCAATTTGATAAATATCATAAGATTGAGTTGGACTACAGCTGCCGCAGAAGAGTAAAAAAAGTATAAAAGTGATGGAAAAGTGTAGATGGGTGAAGGAGAATGTCATGATTTTGTCCGTATTATTTATCTTATTTTTCATAATCTTATAAGAAAAAAGCGTTTTTACAATTTTATTTTTCAGCTTTACGTTAGCGCCCGAAAAGGGGAAATGAGATGATTAAAGATATGATTGTTGAAAACCTATTTAATTGCTCGTTTGCTTTGAGCTCCTTGGTTCATAATTTGCGCCCAATCAAGAGTTTTACTTTTTTGGATGCCGTGCTGGGGAGAATATGTATATTTTTGTAGGCTATTATCAACAATGCCTGGACGCATCTCATATTGCTTTTTTAATAGGTTTTGAAAATATTCAGAACTGATGTTTTGTTCGTTTCTGTATTGTTTTATCTCTTCTGCGGAAATTTGATAGTTCTTTAACTCATCAGGAATTTGCAGATTGTTGATGTAGTTTTTTAGAATTTGTTGGGTGTTTTCATCATATTTGGATAATAATTTATTTTCCAATTTTTGAAAATTTTCATCCATTGTTTGTGTTGAATAAGTTTGTTGTTCTTCCTTGGTCAAGGCTGCTCTTTTGATGAAACCATAATTGTCGGCAGATGCAATATATTGTGTATGAATATATTGTTTCGCTTCATTTAAGATAGGTTGGTTGGTTTGAGCAGAATATAAAACATTATAAAAGTATTGCTTGCCATCAGAAGCGGTAAATTGTGTTTGTTTATCAGTTTTGCGGAGTGGCGAAAATACATAGTATTTTTGGTTGCCGCAAAAGTTTCTCATAATGCGTTCATCTTGCTGCGTATATTCAATGTAAGAATCGTTTATTTCGTCATATACGGGTTTGTTTGCGTCGTATGTGCTGGTGAGCGATTGGGCAAAAAGGGTTTTATAGGCTTGATTATGAATGGTTTGGTGCAGACCTTTACTGTTATATTCATTCGTGTAATCTGCGGAAACGGCATCGAATTGTTCCAAAGCTGAGGATAGACCTTCTTTGGGGGATTTTTCATCTACCCAAGCAATTAACTCGTCTATCATTTGCAATTTGAACATATTTTGTGGTTGGACAATGTTTTCTCCGTTAAGTACAGATGCTATGATGTCATGTCTTTGTTGGTGTCCAAACTCATGAAAAATAGTCGATGGTGATAATAATTCTTGGTTTCGCTGTTTTAATGCTTCTTGGGTCTGAGAAGCTTGTTGTAATGTTAAAATACTGGGGTTGTTTAGCATCTGGGATAATAGTTTTTTATCTTTTCGGCTGCCTTCGTTGAGGCTTGAAAACAAAGTTTTAACATCGGTTAGGTTTTTTATTTCATTGTGCTCTAGGTTGTAATTGTTTAGAGCTAAGTTTAATTGTTTGAGTGCATCTTCATAAGAAATTTGATTGTCTGTATTATGCGGATTGTTTGTTCTTGCATAATTGAATGCTTGTTTATCGGTGATGGAATATTGATATATAATGAAACCTCCTTTACCCTGATTTATTGAGGGGTGAAAAAAGGCTTTTTTGTTTGTGTGAGAATTTTGTCCCATAACCAGATATTTAGCGATATCTTCATCTGCTAAAGCTATGGTCTTTGTATAAAACTCAATATTTTCATCTTGGTTCTGGAGGCTGGTTTGATGATGCGTAATGTTATCTTGAGGCTGATTTTCTGAGGCCATTGATGGTACCGAGAGAGAACTTGCGGCCAACAAAACGGTTGCAAGTTTTTCTTTGCTCATTTTTTTTAGATATAATTCTTTTTTTATTTGTTTTATTTTTTCTTTGAGTGACATTTCTATATCAGCCTTTATGTTCTTTTTCTTTTTATATTGTAACACAGTGTATTGAAAATCGCAATTATTTATTAAAAAAAGCGTCTTTACAATTTTAGTTTTCGGTCATACATTAGCGCCCGAAAAGGGGAAATGAGATGATTAAAGATATGACCGTCGGGGCGCCGACAAAAATGATTATCGGCTTTGGTATTCCGTTGCTTATCGGAAATTTATTTCAGCAATTATATAATATTTCAGATATTTTAATCGTTGGTCGGCTTATTGGTGTAGAGGCCTTGGCTGCGGTGGGAGCATCTTCTCCTTTGTTTGTGACGCTGTTGATGATTGCTTTTGGATTTACAGGTGGTTTGACCGTTATTACGGCGCAACGTTTCGGTGCTCAGGATGAAAAGGGGGTTAAAAGTTCGGTTGTCCATAGTTTGATTGCCAGTGTAATCTTGAGTTTGTTGATTACTTGTATCACTCTGGTTTATTTGCGTCAGCTCTTGGGTTTGATGAATGTGCCTGAAAATATTATGAATGATGCTTATCGTTTTATGTTTGTTTTGGGCTCGGGATTGGTTTTGATTGTCAGTTATAATCTGCTGTCTGGATTTATTCGGGCGTTGGGAGATAGTAAAACACCTTTGTATTTTTTGATTTTTTCTTCTGTCCTCAACATTTTACTGAATTTGGTATTGATTTATTATGGTCAACTCGGGGTTGTCGGTTCGGCGCTTGGAACGGTGATTGCCATGGCAATTTCTGTGATTTTGTGCTTGATTTATATGGAACGGAAATTCCCTTTATTGCGCCTGCGTCGCGAGGATTGGAAATTTGATTGGAATTTTATGAGAGAGCATTTGCATGTTGCTATTCCGATGGCTTTGCAGTTTTCGGTTATTGCTTTGGGGTTGATGATTATTCAAAGTGTTTGTAATTCTTTTGGCTCAGATGTGATTGCCGCCCTGACTTCGGCTTTGAGAATCGAACAATTGGCAACACAATTCTTGGTGGCTTTGGGCTTGGCCTTGGCAACTTATACCGCACAAAATTATGGTGCCGGAAAAGTTTCCAGAATTCGTAAAGGGGTGTTTAATTGCTCACTCATCTCTTTGTGTATCAGTATGGTAATTGCAGTTAGTGTGCGCTTTGGCGGTGAAGAAATGGTCGGAATTTTTATTGAAGGCGGTAATGACCATATTATTGAAATTGCTCGTGGTTATTTGAATATTTCAACGATGTTTTATTTCTTTTTGGGGCAGATTTTTATTTTTAGAAATGCTTTGCAAGGTATGGGACAAGCCTTTATTCCAATGTTGGCCAGCGTTGTTGAATTGTTAATGCGCTCTTATGCAGCGGTGGTTTTGGCCCATTTGATGGGATATAGAGGTATCTTTTATGCCAGCCCGATTGCTTGGGTGGGCGCTGCGGCTGTGGTGGCTATTGGGTATTGGTTTACCATTCGCGGATTAAAGAGAAAGTTAGGAACTGTTAATGTGAAATTTGCTTCTTTGCGGGTGGAAAACGAGCAAGATTCTCCTCAAACTTTGTCTGCAGAATAAATGTAAATTTTTGTTGACAAGGACGTTTTGTGATTATATAAGTTAGGTCGTTAAGTCGATGCCGACTTAGCTCAGTTGGTAGAGCTACTGATTTGTAATCAGTGGGTCGGGGGTTCAAGTCCCTCAGTCGGCACCATAAAAAAAGCCTCCCAAAGTGGAGGCTTTTTTTATGGTATTAATATTTGGGACTTGAACCCAAGTGGGCGCGAACCGATAGAAAACACCGTTGCTCCGGTGTTTTCGTTGTGAGCGGTGAGAGTTTGTTACCAAGCAAAAATATGCAATTTTTCAAGTTCAAAAAATCTTTTTTTGTTTAATCGTTTTGTGTTGTTTTTATAAAAAAAATAAATTCACAGTTTTATAAAAAACTTGCAATGAGGGGATTTATCTTTTATACAAAAAGCAAGGGAATGATGTTCTCCCAGGTTAATATTAACCAAACCGCCGAAAGGCTGATGACTTCTACCATCTTTCGTTTTAAGGGAGAAGTTTTTTATTTTTTAAATAAGGAGTTTTTTATGACTTGCAAACATCAATGCTCACACGAAGTTGAACAGATGTGCCCGCTGTATAAAGGGGCAAGACACGATCCTGCACCAATTCCTGAAGAAGGAAAATGGGTGAAGGCTAAACAAATTACCGATATTTCCGGTTTGACACATGGTTGCGGTTGCTGCGCTCCGCAACAAGGTACATGTAAATTGACCTTGAATGTTAAAGAAGGTGTGATTGAAGAAGCTTTGGTTGAAACAATCGGCTGCTCAGGTATGACACACTCAGCTGCTATGGCTGCTGAAATTTTGCCGGGTAAAACAATTTTGGAAGCTTTGAATACAGACTTGGTTTGCGATGCAATTAACGTTGCTATGCGTGAATTGTTCTTGCAAATTGTTTATGGTCGTACTCAAACAGCATTCTCTGAAAATGGTTTGCCGATCGGTGCCGGATTGGAAGATTTGGGTAAAGGTTTGCGTTCTCAAGTCGGTACCATGTATTCTACCAAAGTTAAAGGTCCGAGATATTTGGAAATGGCTGAAGGCTATGTTTTGAATGTCGGCGTTGATGCTAATAATGAAATCATTGGTTATAAGTTTGTTCACTTAGGCAAAATGATGGAAGCTATTAAAAACGGTACTGACCCGAAAACGGCTTTTGAAAACAATATCAAAACCTATGGTCGTTTTGATGAAGCCGTAAAAGTAATTGATCCGAGAAAGGAGTAAGTTCATGTTATTTGAAGGTTATGATAGAAGAATTGAAAAAATTACTCCGGTTTTGGCAAAATACGGATTCTCAAAAATTGAGGAAACAAGAGATTTTTGCTTGAGCAAAGGTATCGATGTTGAAAAGTTGGTTAAAGGTATTCAACCAATTGCATTTGAAAACGCTGTTTGGGCTTATACCTTGGGTTGCGCTATTGCATTGAAAGAAAATGTAAAGAACGCTTCCGAAGCTGCTGAAAAAATTGGTATCGGTTTGCAAGCTTTCTGCGTTCCGGGTTCTGTGGCTGACCAAAGAGCTGTTGGTTTGGGACACGGAAACTTGGCTGCAATGTTGCTCAGAGAAGAAACAAAATGTTTCTGCTTCTTGGCCGGTCATGAATCTTTTGCCGCTGCAGAAGGTGCTATCGGTATCGCTCGCTCTGCCAACAAAGTAAGAAAAGAACCGTTAAGAGTTATTTTGAACGGTTTGGGTAAAGATGCTGCTTATATCATCTCTCGTATCAATGGCTTTACTTATGTTGAAACCGAATACGATTATTCTACCGGTAATTTGAAAATCGTAGAAGAAAAAGCTTTTTCAAACGGTGATAAAGCTAAAGTAAAATGCTATGGTGCCGATGATGTTTCTGAAGGCGTTGCAATTATGATTAAAGAAGGTGTTGACGTTTCTATTACCGGAAACTCAACCAACCCAACTCGTTTCCAACACCCGGTTGCCGGTACCTATAAGAAATGGGCCGTCGAACATGACAAGAAATATTTCTCTGTTGCTTCCGGTGGTGGTACAGGTCGTACTTTGCACCCAGATAACGTAGCTGCCGGTCCGGCTTCTTATGGTATGACCGATACTATGGGAAGAATGCATAGTGATGCTCAATTTGCCGGTTCTTCATCTGTTCCGGCTCACGTTGAGATGATGGGCTTAATCGGAATGGGTAACAATCCGATGGTCGGTGCTACGGTTGCTGTGGCCGTTGCTATTGAAGAAAGTCTCAAAAAATAAGTACAGCAAAATAATAGCACTCCTAAAAGAGAGATCCGATAAGGGTCTCTCTTGTTTTTAGGTTTTGAAAATTTATGAAGGTGTGTGATGAAATTTACTTTAATTGATATGAACAATTGGGATAGAAAAGAATATTTTGAGCATTATTATCAAAATATTCCATGCACGTATAGTATGAGTGTGAAACTGGATATTACGTCGCTAAAACAACAAGGAAAGCATCTTTATTCTACTTTGCTCTTTTTTTTAACGCAAATTATTAATCAGCACCGTGAATTTCGTTTTAGTTTTGATAATCAAGGGCGTTTGGGCTATTTTGATGAGATGTTGCCAAATGCGGTATGTGATGGTTTTCATGTCTGTCGTTTGGTTCAGAAACTGCAAGATTTTATAAATTCTTTAAGATAAAAAAACTCCCATATCAGAAAAGATATGGGAGAAAAGGCTTAATAAAAAACTTAGAAAGATATAACGCAGCGTGTATATTCTTTTACGTTTTTCTCTGTTAAGCCTGTGTCTAGAGTGGTGGTGCCTATTGTTTCGGCTCTTTGCTCTTTGTGGCCGCGGGAATTTGAGTAATCCGTTATTTCTGCTACAGATGAAGTCCAATAGAAAAATTTATCCAATAATGGTTTGTGAATTTTTCCAAGGGCAAGGTTAATATCTGCAATGTTAGAGATAATTTTTAACCATTGTTCTGAGCTTGGCAAAAATGCGTTGCCGGCGGAAATCCCATCATAGTCGTACGAATGGCACCATTCAGCGGCTTGTGCATTGTGCTTGTATTTTTGAGCGTACAACATAATCAGCTGAGTGTTTTTGAGACCATCATCTGGCAAGAGGTGGTCGCACCATAATTGCTCTTTCGACCAAGGTAATCTTTCTTCTCTTAGACCAATTACCAGCCCATGGTGTCCGTTTGGGTCAACATAAGCAATGATTCCAGAAATTGTTTTTCCTGGAATGGGTTTTGGGGAATAGATGTTTTCCTTAGCGTAGTAATACATGCCAACTTTTGCCGTTTGGGCAGATGATGTCGAACTTAAATAATCTATTACTTCTTTTGAAGTTAGGCCAAGTTTGGTCATTAGCAACCGAACAGCCTGTAAGGCGTTTTCTTTTTCTTTCATAATAACTGAAGGTTTTAAAATAATTGATTTATTGAGGTTCAATATAAGTTGTTTTATTCAAATGTCAATAAAATAGACAAAATCGAGTTTGCATCTTTCTTGGCAAAGGAAACTGATTTTTAACTAAATCTCTATAAGCTCATTTATTATCTGTTTTGAGGAGAGGCAAGATGAAAAAGATTTTGGCGGCTTTAATTGTGATTTTGATTGGGGTTGGTGGATATGTCGGTTTGCAAATTTGGCAGAAGAATCGTTATGATGCGGCTTTTTATGCTGAACAGGTTAATTTGGCTTTACGTAATAATCAGCCTCAAGAAGCCTTTAATTTTGTAAATGAAGGAATATTCCTCTTTCCGCAACATTTGGATTTGCGTTTTGGTAAGACTTATATGTGTCAGATGTTGGGCGATGCTAAGTGCATTAAAGATGAGCTGTTGAAAATTTTACACTTCTCGGCAACGAATAATAATCAATGGTTGTGGCTCAATGAAGAACCTAAAGATAACGAATTTATGCTGGGAATTTTGCAAAATTATCAAAAAAATCTTTGGGAAGCAGGAAATTTGGCAGAAATGCGCGAAATTGCCGAAGCTGTACTCAATTATTTTCCTGATAATGTTGAAAGTTTGAATACTTTGGCAATCAGCTATTTGAAAGAGGGTAATTGGCAAGAGGCTGAGTCTTATCTGAAAACGGCTCATCAGCTTAGACCTGATGATGAGATAGTTAATAAAAATTTGCAAAAATTGGCTGAAGTTAAAACTAATCAAGCTAAAAAAGCGCAAAAACAAAAAAATAAAGAATAGTTATTCACAGGCGATTTTATTCTCTAAACTCTAGTTTTGCTTGCTTTTTGCTCATTTTAGATTTTCATCTCGCTTTTATTAAAACTTTTAGTTTTAATTTTGAGTAGAGTTTGTTACATTTATGAGCAGAGGAGATTAACTTACTGAGAGAGTTTATCTCCTCACTTTTTTATGGGGTTTTAATCTTTAATTATTCTTTTTTATTTATCCTTATCTAATAATTTCGCTATTTGATTTGATAATTTATTGAAAGCGGGTTATAACTTGGTTGTAAGTGATTATATAGTAACGGTAATTTGTGATTTTTTTTAGAGTGAAGAAGAATGTCATTTAAAGCAAAACGTTTGTTGAAAAAAATTATTTCTTGGTCAGGCTTGTTTTTCTTTGGCTTGGCGGCCTATATGCTGTATTTGCAGCTCTCCAAATATCATTTGCAAGATATTAAAGATGCATTGTTCAGTATCCCTAAACAAAACTTAATCTATGCTTGCGTTGCTTCTTTTGTGGGGTATGTGGCTTTATCGTCTTATGACTTTTTGGCGTTGAAATATATTGGGCGTAAGTTAGCCGCTTGGAAATGGATTTTTGTCGGCTTTATCGGTTTTTCGGTTAGTAATAATGCCGGTCATGCTATCGTTTCGGGTGGGGCTATCAGATATCGTTTATATACCAGATGGCGTTTCCATGGTGAAGAAATTGTCAAAATGGTGACCTTTTCCGGATTTACTTATTTGGTTGCTTGCTTCTTTTTGGTGATTATGGGATATATCCTTACTCCCGATCATGCATTTGGTGATGGTTCTGTCTCTAAAATGACGACTTCAATTACCGCTCTGTGCTCTTTGATTGGGTTAGGAATTTATTTTTGGGCATCATTCTTTTATAAGAAACCTATCGTTATTAAAGAAATTGAGTTTGATATTCCAACCCCTAAAATGGCTTTGGCTCAAGTCTTTATCGGTGGCGCTGATATTTTGATGGCCTCTTTGGTGTTGTATTTTTCGTTGATTCCTTTTGTGGATATTCCCTTTGATGTCTTTATCGGGGTATTTTTGATTGCGCAAGTTTTGGGTGTGTTTAGTCAAGTGCCCGGTGGCTTGGGTGTGTTTGAGGGATTGTTTATGTTTATTATTCCCGGCGAGCATAATCAGGCTATGTTGTTTGGGGCTTTGATTGCCTATCGAATTATCTATTATTTATTGCCGTTGGTCTTTTCGGGAATAATTTTGATAAGTTATGAATTAATGCTGCGTCATGCCAGAAATTTGCGTTTGGCTTTACTTCATAAAATGAAGAAAAATGCTTAAAAAAATCCCCTCTGAAAAGGAGGGGATTTTTTTTGAACTTATTCTTCTTCGCCTAAAAAACTGTTGATTTGGTAGGTGAGGTTATCTGAAAAACTTGTGGGGTCTGAGATTTGATTTTGCAAGTACTCCAATTTTCTAAAATTGGTCATTTGACCATCCTCAACCTGCTGTAAGACAACTTCTAAAGGTTGGCTTAAATTATAGTTTTGAGTAAAATTATAATTTAAGTCTTCTTGATAATTGATGACATAGAAATCATATGTGCCTTGGTAATTTTCCTTATAAACGCTTTCTATCAAATTAATGGTTTGAGGGCATTCATAGCATTGATTGTTATTATAAAATACAAATATTATCGGGCGAGGATAGTAGGGATTATCGGCGGCAAGTTGTTGTTGCAAGGTTAGGTTGGGATTGTAGCCTCCCTCGTAATATAATTCGGCTTGCGCGGGTGAGATTATTCCTAATGTGAGTAATCCGGCAAATATGAATTTGTGCATCTTTCCTCCTTGCGGTTTAAGGGCTAAAGCGGAGAACAAGCCTCTTGTAACCACTGTTTTTCCAACGGGCTTAAATATGGGCTCAAGGCTTGCTCAACCGTTTGATGATAGTTGTTCAGCCAGTTGATTTCATCTTCGTTTAAGAGATATTTATTGATGAGCCGTTTATCAATAGGGATAAGAGTTAAATTTGCAAATTGCAGATAGCCTTCAGTTTTGCTTGGGACAATTTCAACCAAGTTTTCTATTCTAATCCCATATTGGCCTTCTTTGTAAATTCCCGGTTCAATTGAAGTTATCATTTGCGCATGAAGCGGGTGAGAACTGCCTTTGTGCGAGATTCTTTGCGGTCCTTCATGGACGTTTAGAAAACAGCCGACCCCATGTCCCGTGCCATGATTATAATCTTGTCCACTTGCCCAAAGCGGGGCGCGGGCGATGGCATCCAGCTCATGGCCAGTGGTGCCAAGCGGAAAATGGGCCGTGTTGAGGGCAATATGTGATTTGAGAACAAGGGTGAAATCCTCAGCCATTTGTTGGTTGGGATTACCTAAAGCTATGGTGCGTGTGACATCTGTGGTGCCATCAAAATATTGGGCGCCGCTATCTAAAAGCAGTAGGCTGTCTTTGCTTAAAGGCGCATTGGTTTTGGCGGTCGGGTGGTAGTGGACAATCGCACCGTTTGCTCCGCTGGCGGCAATGGTGGTGAAACTTTCAGAGAAAAAGAGCTCTTCTTTGGCGCGGAATTGGTGAAGGCGTTCGGCAATATCAAGTTCGGTTTTGCCTTGCCAATTCTTGTCTAACCAGCAGAGAAATTTGGTAACCGCAACGCCATCGCGCAAATGGGCTTGTCTGATACCTGTAAGCTCAGTTTGGTTTTTGATTGCTTTGAGTTCTTGGCAGTAGTCAATTTGAGGAATTATCTCAATTTCGTTATTTTGCAAAAGTTCACATAAGGCAAAAGAATTAGCCGCAGAATCGAAAGCGATTTTTTTGTGTTTGAATTTTTTGAGAATGGCGGGAACTTCTTTGAGCGCCAATAGCGGATAATCTAACTTGATGTGAGAACTGTTAAGATTATCGCCAAAGAGCCAACATTTGCCATCTTGGCTCACAAGAGCAAAAGCTCTGAGAATCGGAGTATCCAAAAGAGCATTTGAACGCAAATTAAACAGCCAAGAGACACTGTCAGCCAAAGAGAAAAAGGCAATGTCGGCATGGCTGTCTTTGAGGTGTTTGATTATTGTTTGAATCTTTTCGTGGCGGCTTTGTCCGGCATATTGAAGCTCATGCTCAAAAATGTTTGCCGGAGTTGATGATAGCATTGGTGGTAAAAAGTCAGGTGCAGATACCACTTTAATACAGTTTACCTCAAGGGCATCTTTTTGTGCTGAGGTGAAGCACCAAGGATTAATGCCTAAACGAAAGCGTTTGAGGTCTTGAGTGTTGTTTTTGAGCCATTGATAAATTGAAATCTCTTTGGTGCAGAAAACTTCGACTTCTTTGGGGTTGGTTTCTTGCGGGGCTTGGAGCTCGTAGCGTCCATCAACAAATAAGATGTTTTTGTCGCGGGTAATCAGCAAGGTTCCGTCTGAACCGCTAAAACCGGTAAGACGCAAGATGAGATTTTCATCTTCACGTAAGTCTTGGCTCAAAAACATGTTGTTACGCGGTACTAGGTAGCCGTCTAGTTTTTCGGTTTTTAATTTTTTTTGTAAATCGAAAAGTGTCATTTATGCTTTCTCCATTAAGGCCGCACGCCAGTTATCCAATTTGTATAGCTCTACTAATTTGAGACCTAATTTTTGGTGCTCGCCTATTACCCAATCTTCTTGTTCATCAACAAAGCCGGATAAAATACAGTAGCCTTTAGGTGCTAGTGCGGAATAGAGCTGTGGTGCCATTGAAATCAGAGGACGCGCTAAAATATTGGCGAATATGATATCATAAGGGGCATTATTTTGTACCAAGTCAGAGTTATAGCCATCACTGACAGCTGTGCTGAGGTAGGTTTCCAAATGGTTGTCTATGGCATTTTGATTGGTCACGGCAATCGCCTCAGGGTCAATATCAACCGCGGTAATGTGGGTTTGATTTTGCCAGAGTTTGGCGGCCGCTAAAGCTAAAATGCCCGAGCCTGTGCCCATATCCAAAATTTTGGTATGTTTGGCGTTTTCATGATTAAGGCGGCTTAATGCCTTGAGGCAAGATTTGGTGGTTTGGTGTTCGGAGCCAAATGCGGTGGCGGCATAAATTCGAAGTGTTACTTTGTCGCTTGCGGGAATGTTTTTTTCGTGTATGCCATAGATGATGAAATCTTCCACCTCAACCGGTGCGAACTTGATGACATTTTCTTTGAGCCAATTTTTGCTTTCCAAAAATTCGGTAGTGTAGGGCGGAAGCGTTAAGCCTTTTGATTGGGCTTGTTGTTCAAGGTCTGCGGCAGAGAAGGAGTTGTTGGCATAGCCGACATATTCTTCCAGACCATCGTCGGTGTAGTTGACGGCGATAACGTCAAAATATTCATCCATAAAAAATGATAGTTCTTCATCTAGTGATTCACATGGCTTAAATTTTACCAGCCAACAGCTTCCGGTTTGGGTCATTATTCTTCCTATAACTCATAATCAATTATTTACTATTGAGTGATTATAGTATAATTATTGGTAATTAAAACATTAAAATGAGATTATAATATGAAAAATTTAGTACTCGGAATGTGTTGTTTGATGCTGTCTTCATGCTTGTCTGCTGACAGTTATTCGATTTTACCGCAAAGAAATAATATCTTTTCTTATTGGGATTCTTATGGAATAGATTATTATGATAATGAGTTAAAATTAGTGAAAACCGAGTATATTACCGAAAGTAGTTTTGAGCCAAATAAAATTTTAACGGCTTATGTGGGCTATTCGGTTGCCGATGTTAAAACATATCAGAAAAATTTTTATAAGTCGGAATATGTTCGTCCGGCCATGGATGGCGTGATGAATAGTGCATCTGTACCAATGATGTTTTCTAAAAAGGATAAGTATCAGGTCTTGGGCGAATCGACAATTGACGGAGAGCGGTTCTTATTGGTTCCGGCAAAAGAAGAAAATGTGGTGCTTTTGATTAATGGTGATGGTGTTCCTTATGATCAGGTGGGGTATGTTAAAAATGATCGTTTGATTTTGATGTTGCCTCATTATGTTCCATATCCGGATAATCTTTATTTTGAGCCGGTTGTAACATCTAAAACAGAGCAAACCAAGCCTGTAAAAGGTTATGATATTAAATATGGCGGTATCAAACTTGATAGAATGCTGTTTACTTATTATGATTATAGTAATTCTAACGGCACTGACGGACGTTTTGAAAATATCAGTTTTCCAAAAAATCAAAAGATGATTGATATTTATGGCGTTGGAATTAAAGTTTTGCATGCCGGAAATCAAAAGTTAGATTATATTTTAATGCCTGAATAGCAGGGTAAAATGTATTTTTTTATCTCTAGGGGTTGATTTTAAGCGGAAATTGCGCTAAAAGCTATCCGAATTAAAGTTTTTTTAGGAGAAACACTGATGTCTGGACACTCCCAGTTTAAGAATATTATGTACCGTAAAGGTGCTCAAGATGCCAAAAAAGCAAAGGTTTTTGCTAAATTGGCAAGAGATATTACCATTGCCGCTAAAAGCGGTTTGCCTGAACCTGATAAAAACCCTCGTTTACGTTTGGCTATTCAAGCTGCTCGTGCTGAAAGTATGCCAAAAGACAATATTGAACGCGCTATTGCCAAGGCTAGCCAAACAGCCGGCGGAAGTGATTATGTTTCCGTTCGCTATGAAGGTTTTGGTCCGGGTAAAGTTGCCGTTATTGTCGAAGCTATGACCGATAACAAAAATCGTACGGTTGGTAATGTTCGTACTATTTTTGGTAAACGCGGCGGTATGATGGGTGATGCCGGTTCTGTTGCTTTTAACTTTGAACGCATTGGCTTTATTCAATATCCGGCAAGCGTTGCTGATAGTGATAAGATTTTTGAGGCTGCTTTGGAAGCCGGTGCTAATGATGTGGTTTCTGATGAAGAACATCATGAAATTGAAACTTTGCCAGATGATTTGAACGCCGTTACCGAGACTTTGGAAAAAGAATTCGGTACGCCTTCAGCCTCTCGTTTGGATTGGAAAGCTACCGTTAAAACAGAAATTACCGATAAAGAAACAGCTCAAAAATTGTTGGAATTTATTGATGCGTTGGAAGATGATGATGATGTTCAACGTGTTTACCACAATGCCGATTTCTCTGACGAAGTTATGGCTGCTTTGGAAGCTGAATAATTTTTCTGATGAAAACAGTGAATACGGGCAAAGTTGTTTTGCCCGTTTTTTATATAAGGAACAAAAAATGCGTATTTTAGGGTTGGACCCAAGCTTATCTTCTACCGGTTGGGGGGTTATAGAGGTGGAGAATAATCGTTTGAAGTATGTGGCAGACGGTTTTATTAAAACTGACCCTAAGATGGCTTTGCCGGAACGCTTGGCGGTTATTCATCGAACCTTGAACGAAGTGATTGAAACCTATCACCCGCAAGAAGCGGCTATTGAGCAAGTGTTCTTAAATGATAACCCAACTTCAACCATTAAACTTGGTATGGCACGCGGGGTGGTGATTTTGGCACCGGCTTTGTTTGGAATTCCGGTGTGCGAATACGAACCGACCAAAGTAAAAAAAGCCTTGGTGGGCGTGGGGCGAGCCGAAAAATCGCAAGTTGAAACCATGGTGAAGGTTTTACTGCCCGGATGTAAGCCCAAAAATAATGATAGTTCCGATGCTTTGGCTATGGCAATTTGCCATTTTAATACACGCGGTGTGGTGCATTTTAAGTAATGGAAAAAGAAAATGTTAGAGCAAGTTCAAGAAGAAGTTAAGTTTTTGATGATGGGCAATAATGACGGGCATGGGTTTGATCATGTCGAGAGAGTGTTTCGCCAAGCTCTGAAATTTGCCAAAACGGAAGGTGCTGACCAAGAAATTGTCGGCTTGGCGGCTTTGCTGCATGATGTGGATGATTATAAACTCGTTGGCGCTGAGGCAGCCGATAAATTGCTTAATGCCAAAGCTATTATGGCAAAATGCAAAGTAGGGGAAGAAAAAGCAAACCAAGTGTGTGATATTATCTCACATATGGGGTATAGCAAGTCCTTAAAAGGAATTCGCCCAAGCTCGCTCGAGGGGAAATGTGTGTCTGATGCTGATATGTTGGATGCTATCGGGGCATGGGGTGTTATTCGCACCTTGGCTTATGCGTTGGAGAGGTGTCACGGATGTGCGGATAAAATTTTTGATGAAGATGTATGGCCGGAGCTTAATCTAACCGCTGAACAATATCGTCGTCCTAACCGCAAGTCGGATAATTTTGTGAATCACTTTTTTGAAAAACTATTTCGACTTAAAGATTTGATGATGACGCCAAGTGGCGCCAAAGAAGCCGAAATCAGACATGAGTTTATGTATCGATTTTGGGAAGAGATGTTTAGAGAATCGAATAATGCACAGTGGTTGGCTTATCTGCGCGATTATACTAAGGAAGATATAAAAAAATCTTGTATCTAATGGGGTTTTTGTTTACGATACGAGGTGTTATGTATGATATAAGGATAAATTGATGATTGCTAAATTGCGCGGTGTGATTGACACTATCGGTGAAGACTACTGTATCATTGATGTGAACGGGGTTGGATATCTGGTGTTTGCATCCTCCAAAACTTTGGGGAAACTTGTTAAAGGAAAACCTTATTGTCTGTTGATTGAAACCGTGGTCAGAGAAGACAGTATTTCTTTGTTTGGTTTCTATGATGCATGGGAAAAAGAGTGGTTTTTAACCCTTACCAAAGTGCAAGGAGTGGGAGCAAAAGTTTGCTTGAGTATTTTATCGGTCTTGTCTCCGGCTCAGTTGGCGCAAGCTGTGGCCGCTCAGGATAAAAACTCTTTCACCAGGGCCAGCGGTGTCGGTCCGAAATTGGCGGCTCGTCTTGTAACGGAGTTGAAAGACAAGATTGTAACCGTGCCTTGGGAAGTAACGTCTAACGGCGACTTGAGCCAAGAGGGTGATATGGATGAACAACAAGCAAACGAAATTACGCAAAATTATGAAGATGAAATTGTAGCGCGTGTTGATGATCCCAGCAAAATGGAAGATGCTATTTCGGCATTGGTTAATTTGGGGTATCAACGTTTAGAGGCTTATCAGGCCGTGAATAAAGTCAGTGCGTCGAATCCGGAGGCGGATGTGTCGGATTTGATTCGTTTGGCGTTAAAAGAATTTGCAAATAAGGACTAATGTGAATTATGGAAAATGAGCGACTAGTCAGTCCCGAAAAACTTCAAGAAGATGAAAATACTTCCGGTATGCCGGTGAGCTTGCGTCCGACCAGTCTCAAAGACTTTGTCGGTCAGCCTTTGGTATGTGAAAATTTGAAAGTGTTCATTGAAGCGGCCAAAAAAAGAGGTGATGCCTTGGACCATGTGTTGCTCTTTGGTCCTCCGGGATTGGGTAAGACAACTTTGGCCTCCATTATTGCCAAAGAGTTGGGGGTAGGTTTTCGTGCAACCTCAGCTCCGATGATTTCAAAGTCGGGCGATTTAGCCGCAATCCTGACTAATTTGGAAAAAAATGATGTCTTGTTTATTGATGAAATTCATCGTTTGAATCCGGCTATTGAAGAAGTGCTCTATTCGGCAATGGAAGATTTTCAGCTCGATTTGATTATCGGCGAAGGGCCGTCGGCTCGCTCAGTGCGAATCGATTTACAGCCATTTACTTTGGTGGGTGCAACAACTCGTTCCGGTTTACTCTCAACCCCATTAAGAGAACGTTTCGGCATTCCTTTGCGGTTGGATTTTTATAGTCCCGAAGAACTGAAAAAAATTGTGATGCGTGGTGCGCATTTGCTTGGTATGCCGATTTCGGATAACGGAGCAATGGAGATAGCTAAACGTTCGCGCGGAACACCTCGTGTGGCAGGACGTTTGCTGCGCCGGGTACGTGATTTCGGAGCAATGGCTGATGCAAGCGAAGTTGATAATAAAATTGCCGATTTAGCTTTGCGTCGCTTAGATGTTGATAAATACGGTCTGGATGCATTTGACAGGCGCTACCTGCAATGCATTGCCGTGAACTATGGCGGTGGTCCGGTGGGTGCGGATACTTTGGCGGCCGCTTTGTCGGAAGAAAGAGACACCATTGAAGAAGTGATTGAGCCGTTTTTGCTTAAGCTCGGTTTCTTACAGAGAACACCGCGCGGACGTGTGATTTCTGATACGGGGCGAGAATATCTCGGCTTGCCGAAAATTGGGCGTAATCGCAATACACCGCAACAATTTGATTTACTCAAAATTATTGAAGAGGAAGAAGCCTAATGTATGAAGTAACTGCACCTCAGGGACAATTTTTCGGAAAGGTTTTTGCTTTTCCGGTAAGAGTTTATTATGAAGATACCGATGCCGGCGGAATTGTGTATTACGCAAATTATCTGCGCTTTGCCGAAAGAGCCAGAACCGAGCTTATTCGTGTTTTAGGCTTTTGTCATAACGAAGGTTTGGAAGCTGAAGAAAAATGTGGATTTACGGTGAGAAGTTGCGCAATTGACTATAAACTTCCGGCTATTTTAGATGATGTTTTGACCGTGACCTGCGAAGTAACTGAGGCTAAAGGTGCCTCGGCGGTTATGGTTCAGGAAGTTTGGCGCAAAGATGAATTATTGGCCACGGTTGAAGTCAAATTGGCGTATGTGAATTTTGTGCGCAAGCGCCCGGTTCGCATTCCTTCAGAGCTGTTGGACAAACTCTCAAGCTTGTAAATTTTTTCGCTTATGTACGCTTGATGTACACGGCGCTCAAAATTTTCGGCGCAGCAGAGTTGTCCATCAGCTCTGAAAAGTGGCGGCAAACTCCCAAAGCTTGTAAAATTTTTGCTTATTTTGTTTTGAACAAAACTTTACTTTTTTGTGAAAATCTGGTGATTAATTAATTGAATCTTTAATAATTTATGATACCTTGCGCTTAAATTTTATGCGCAACCTTTATTTATTGCTGATAAGAGAGATACTATGGATACAGAAACTTTAACAAATGTGGCAACTACCGCTGCCGAGCAAATGTCTATGTGGGATTTGGTTTGGGCCTCCGATATGGTGACCAAAGTGGTGATGATTGGTTTGATTGCCGCTTCGGTTTGGTCTTGGGCAATTATTATTGAAAAAATGGGTACTTTGCGCCAGGTCAAACAATTTACCAAGAGTTTTGAAGAGAAATTTTGGTCTGGCGGATCGTTGGACAGATTGTATGAATCTATCGGCAATCGTCCGAGAGATCCTATGTCGGCAATGTTTGTGGCTGCTATGAAAGAGTGGAAGAGAACCAATATTCTTAAATCCAAAACCGATCGTGGAATTCGTGGTGTGTCTTTGCAACAACGTATTGAAAAAGCCATGATGGTGTCTATGGATAAAGAGTTAGATGAGCTTGATACTCGCATGGGCTTTTTGGCCTCAACCGGTTCAGTTGCTCCGCTAGTTGGTTTGTTTGGTACGGTTTGGGGTATTATTAACAGCTTTAACGCAATTGCTGCAACTCAAAGCAACTCCTTGTCGGCTATGGCTCCGGGTATTGCCGAAGCTTTGTTTACGACTGCTTTCGGTTTGATTGCCGCCATTCCTGCCGTAGTGGCTTATAACAAAATTTCTTCGGACATTGATCGTTTTGCTAAAAAATTGGAAAATTTCATGGCTGAATTTTCAAGTATTTTGTCTCGTGAAATTGATGATACGGCTATTAAAGCCGATATGGCCGGAGAATAAATATGGGATATATTGTTCAACAACAAGGAAGTCGCAGAGCATCGCGCTATGTCAGCCGCAGAAATGCTGATATTAATATGACCAACCTGATGGATGTGATGATGGTGTTGTTGGTTGTGTTTATGGTGGCCGCTCCGTTGATGACATCCGGTATTGCTTTGGACTTGCCAAAAGTCGGAGGTAAAGCCTTAAACGGTGAAGATACATCAGTAAACATCAGTGTGGATAAAGAAGGATATTACTATATCGGTAAAACTGAAGTTCCTGCTGATGAGATTGTGGCTAAATTGCAAGCTATTCGCGGAGAAAATGCCGAGCTTACCGTCACAATTTCGGGTGATACCGGTGCGGAATATGGTCGTGTTATCGGTTTGATGGCTTTGCTGAAAGAAGCCGGTTTTGATAAGGTCGGATTGAAAACCGAACCGCAACCTTATAGCAGAAAGAAGAAAAAATAAACTCATGAAACAGTCATTATACAAATCTATTGCCCTGCACTTGGTGGCGTTTTTGCTGATGGTGGTTGACTTACCACTGTTTTGGCATAATAAAACGACGCTTAATCAAGTGCCGATTATTGTGGATTTGAATAATGTGAAAATCTCGGAAATGACCAATCTTCCGCCTAAGGCCAAAATGGGTAAAGAAGATAAAGCCGCCAGTCGGGTTAAGCGCAAAATTGAAAATAATTATACCAAAGAAGAACCAAAGAAAGACGATAAGCGCGAGGTGGCTGAAGAGCAAGATGAGACTCCAGCTCCCAAAGAGGTTAAGGCTGAAGAGCCAAAGCAAGATTATTTGGTAGCACCACAGCCTAAAAAACCGGTGAAGAAGGTTAAGAAAAAAGCTGTGCCCGTTCCACAGACTAAGCCAAAACTCAAAGTTAAGCCCAAACCGAAAAAAGAAGAAAAACAACCAGAAAAAGGCAAACCAAAACTGGCTAACCCGTTAAAGAGTTTGTTGGCGTCGGTTGATGCCTTGGAAAAAGAAGTCGGCAATACCTCGCAGACTGCAACCATCAAAGAAGGAACCGAAGTCAATAATATGGGTATTGAAGGTGGAATCGGTGGTTCTTATTTCAGCGAATTGACAATTTCAGAAATTGATGCCATTGCCGGTCGTCTGCGTGCTTGTTGGAACCTTGACCCTGGGGCAATGGGTGTGAAAGATATGGTGGTTGAAATTCGCGCCTTCTTGAACAAGGACGGAAGTGTGCGCAAGGTGGATATTTTGGACAGCAGCCGCTATAATTCGGATACGCATTTCCGTTCCGTTGCAGATAGTGCGCGCAGAGCCGTTTATATTTGCGCTCCTTACTCAATCTTTGCTGAGAAATATGCAAATGATTATGATAAATGGAACACCATGTTGCTCCGCTTTAATCCTTTGGATGCATCAATTAATTAGGAAAAATTGGAAAATCAAAAAGAATGAAGACTATTTGACTTGTTGGGCTTTAATCAACAAGTCAATTGCTTTGTCAACCAAATCTAAAAATTCTTTATTATAGGGTTTGAGTTTATTACTGATATCTTCAATTTTTTTACGGGTGATTTTATCTTGAGCTTGAATTTCGGAAAATTCAAATAATTCGACCATGGAAATATCAAGTTTTTCAGCGATTTTTTGTAAGGTATCAATTTTGGGTGAAATCTTGCCCAATTCAATGTAAGAAATGGTGTTCATAGACATATCCATATCAAAGGCAAGATCGAGCTGACTGATGCCTTTGGCTTTTCGGAGTTCTCGGATACGTTTTCCAAGCAAAATTGCAAAATTGTCATTTGTCATATCCGCATATTCCTATTTTATTATGAATCTTAATACATCATAAATTTGTAATTTTGTGTCTTGACTCATTTAAATTACTAATATATTATGAATTTAGAAGAGGGTAATTAGTAATATTAATATTAAATTGTGAATTTAAACTAATTACAACTCAAGTTATGGAAAGATGGAAACGTTATACTGAACCAAACCTACATAATACACCTTGTTTTCCATCTTTCCTTGCTATTTTTGTGAGGAGATTAGAGATGAAAGAAATTCAGCGTTTTTTGTGTCTAGGTATTTTTTTATCTTTACTTCCTTTAGAGCTTCAAGCAAGTGTTCAATTCATTACCGGTGGTGGAAATCTTGATTTTGGAAATGTAGATTTTGCAGACCCGACGGTTGAACAGTGCAAAAAAGAAGGCTACAACTTGACGAATTGTGGTGCAGGTTTGTTGCCCGGTTTCAAATGTCCATACAATTCAGCTTATTTTGATAAATGTTGCGATAGTCGTTATAAATACGATAAGAGCGCTTGCTCATATCCTAATACCGTTAGCGGAGATAGTTGCGGCGGTAAATTTATGTGTTATTGCGACAGAAGTTTGTATTCTGTCACGGGGTGTACATCTCCACAAGTACCCGAAGGAACGGGTTGCGTGGAAGAAGGTGTAACTTATTACAGTAAATGTGTTTGCCCCAGCAATTATAATCAAAAATGTGATGGTCCAAATCAAGAAGGCGTGGGTGAGGGTTGTACGCAAAACGGCGTAACCTATTATACCTCATGCCAATGTAAGAGCGGCTACAATATGACTTGTTCGGATTTAGGGCCAACTACTCCCAGTGATTACTGCCTGATGAACGGGATTAAATATTACAACAACTGCAAAACTTGTGAGAATAAATGTTCACTTTCGAGCTGTCCTGCAGGAAATGTGTGCGAATATGAGGATTGCTCACAAAAGTACTGCGTAACGGGTTGTGCAGTGGGTTACAAGGATTTGGATAATTATTGGTGCAACGGCGTTATGCGTTGCTGGTTTAAGTAAGCAAAAGGAGAAAGACCATGATGAAGAAAAATTTATTAATTGCAGGAGCAATGCTGTTGATTATGACCGCTTTCTCCGTAAACAAAGTACAAGCGCAAACTTGTGTTATGCCGCCGTCATGTGATGACTTGGGTTATACGATGACAGAGGCAGATTGTGGCAATGCTGTTAAATTCTTGAAATGTCCGCATGACCAAAGCAAGATGTTTTGCTTGAGCCAAGAAGAAATTGAGGGTGATACGGTGGCGCATGTCGGGGATATTATGTATTCGGATAAAACCTTTTCAACAGAATTGATTAAAGGCAAAACGCCAATCGGTGTGGTTTTTGATGATGCAAACCATTTGGCTGTAGCGTTAGACCAAACGAGTTTATATTGGTCAACGGAGAGGGTAGATATCCCAACTCTAGAGAATTGTGGTGAACCGTCTTCGTGTTCAACAAATGGTAAGCAAAATACAGCAACAATTATTGCTTATGCTACATCATCTGGAAAAACAGGAAAATATCCAGCGGCAGAATATTGTACCAGTTATAAGCCAAGTACAGTTTATCAGGATGAGGTTTGGTATGCTGAGGGACAGTGGTTTTTGCCAAGTATGAAGGAACTTCAAACTTTGTATAACAATAAGGCAGTTGTAAATGCATCTTTGCAGAAGGTGAATGCCGTAATATTGTTTTCAAACAATTATTGGTCCTCTACCGAGAGCAGTAATAACCGTGCGTGGCTATTGAGTTCTGGTAATGCGAGCTACGGCAGTAAGAACGCCAATCTCTACGTTCGTCCGGTTCTAGCTTTTTAATTTTTACCAATTTACCTATTTTCGTCCCTGCGCGAGTGGGGACGATTCTTTTGTGTTATTTCGTAATAATTTACGCTTTATTTGCTATTTGTGGTTTAGATTATTGACAATAAGATGTTTTCTGTTTAGTTTCCTCAAAAAAATATGAGGTTGTAAGAATTTATGAGCACTAGTAATACCATTAAGATTTTTCCGGTAAGAGATTGTTTAAGCCAAACTTGGAATTATGTGAACGAAAACAAAAAGGTTTTCGGGATTTTCTCTTTGGTTAACTTTTTATTGCTTATGAGTGGTTTTAAGCTCTTGGGCGGAATGGGCAGTATTTGGTTTGTGTTTTGGTGCGTGGTTTATTATTGGTTTACTTGCTCTTTTTTTCGTTTTTATTTCGGCAGAAAACCTTTTTTCTTTTCGGGTAAAGTGTTTGACAGTCTTGTTCCTTCAACCAAGATTTTGTTTTTGACTTTGGCTTTGGCCACATTATTGGCGTATTTGCCTTTTTTGCCATTGTTCTTGGGGTTGCCGGTTGATGTTTTGGATGAATATACATTTAGTTTTATTCAACAATATGTTGATGAGAATAATGTCTATGATCTTGGAATACAAGTCGTTTTACTTTTTATGACTCCTTTGATTTTTTATCGGCCGATGTTTGCGTGGATTTCTTCGGTGATAGGTCGTAGCGGCTCTTTGCGTAATGCTTGGCGTAAGACTAAAGGAAATTATTGGCGCTTTTGGCTGGTGGCTTTGGTTTGTAATGTGGTTGCCGTGGTGGTTAGCGGTCTTGATTTGTTATTAGGAAATAGTGGTTGGCTGGAACTTGGCTTAGGTGCTATTTTGATTATGTTTGGTAATGTCTATATGGCAAAGTCTTTTGACTTCTTCTTTTTGGAAGTTGATACTGAATAATTGTTGCAGTTTTGTGAACTTTGTCAAATTTGGCTAAAAAAAAGTTGTCGAGTAGAGCTTTTTGTGATATAACTTAAGTAATAGTTAACCATAAATCTGACGAATAAAAACCCCTGAAAGGATTTCAGGGGTTTTTATTTTATGCTTTTATCAGTTTGAGATATTCTTCTTCACTCAAAATGGTGATGCCTAGTTCTTTGGCCTTGGTGGCTTTGGAGCCGGCGTCAGCTCCCATTACAACAAAATCGGTATTTTTAGAAACCGAACCTGCTACTTTTGCCCCTAAGCTCAAGGCTTGAGCTTTAGCTTCGGCTCTGGCCATGCGCTCTAATGTTCCGGTAAAGACAATCGTCTTTCCGGCAATGGGCGAGTTGTAATCTGTTTGGTCTTCAAAATCTTCAACGCGGACTTGTTGCAAAAGGTCGTGTATGGTCTGCAAATTATGTTCTTCTTGAAAAAATTCGACAATGTCTTTGGCCATAGCGCCTCCAATACCGTCTATTTGTACCAGTTTGGCGGTTTCTTTATTTTGCATGTCGTGCATAAAGTTTGCAAAATTTCCATAATGTTGGGCAATTAATCTGGCTGTGGCCGTTCCGACTTGGCGAATCCCCAAAGCATAGATGAAGCGCGGCAAGGAAATAAGGCGTCGTTGGTTGATGGCTTGAAATAAATTTTCAACCGATTTTTTGCCCCAGCCGGAACGCGACTCCAAATGTAGGGCAGAGTTTTTTTGATGAGAGAACAAATCGCCGTCATCGTTGCGTTGCTCAAGTGTGAAAATATCCGCCGGAGAATGTAAAATTCCCTCATGGTAAAAATCTTCGATAATTTTATCGCCTAGCCCTTCAATATTAAATCCTTCGCGAGAGACAAAGTGAATCAGTCTTTCAATTGCTTGAGCAGGGCAGGTGAGACCGCCTGTGCAACGGCGGACAGCTTCATCTTCTTCGCGAATCGCATGAGCTCCACATTCAGGACAAGTATGCGGAAAAATAAATTCTTGCGAATCCGCTGGTCTTTTATCAAGAATGACTTTGACAATTTGCGGAATTACATCACCGGCACGCTGTACTACCACCATATCGTTGACGCGGATGTCTTTGCGCTTGATTTCATCTTCGTTATGCAAGGTGGCATGTGAGACAATAACTCCACCGACGTTAATAGGCTCAAGGTCAGCAACCGGAGTGAGTGCCCCGGTGCGTCCGACTTGAATGCGGATGTCTTTGATGCGAGTGAGAGCTTGTTCTGCCGGAAATTTATGTGCAATCGCCCAGCGTGGTGTGCGGGTCAAAAAGCCAAGGCGTTCTTGTAAAGCAATGTCGTTTACCTTATAGACAATACCGTCAATATCATAAGACAGTTGGGCGCGAATCTCCATAAGGTGATTAAAGTTTTCTTCAACGTCTTTTATTGAATGGCATAATTTATTTAAGGGATTAGTCGGAAAACCCCATTCCTGCAAGCGCTCAAAAAATTCGGCTTGCGAATCCCAACATCTTTGAGAGACTTCGCCCCAAGTATAAGCAAAAATGCTGAGCTTTCTTTCTTTGGTGATGTTGGCATCAAGTTGGCGCAAAGAACCGGCTGCGGCATTGCGCGGGTTGGCAAAAGTTTTTTTGCCCTCGGCAAGGTATTTTTCATTGATGGCAAAAAAGTCTTCTTTTGCCATATAGACCTCACCCCTTACTTCTAACACATCAGGGACTCCGGCGGGGAGGGTTTGTGGTAGTTGGGCAATTGTGCGCAAATTGTTGGTAATGTCTTCGCCGGTGGTGCCGTCGCCACGTGTTGCACCCAAAACGAATCGACCATTCTCATAACGTGCGGAGAAAGACAGTCCATCAATTTTGGGCTCGGCCATAAAGATAATGTCATTGGAGGTGTTTAAGAATCGTTTGACGCCTAAAATAAAATCATCCACTTCTTCAATGCTGAAAACATCACCTAAAGAGAGCATCGGAAAACGGTGCGGTACTTTGCCGAATCCGCTTTTGATGGCGGCGCCAACCTTTTTTGAGGGACTGTCAGCTCGAATGAGCTCAGGAAAACGCGCTTCTATTTCCTCGTTTCTTTTCTTGAGCGAATCGTACTCGGCATCAGTTAAATAAGGATTGTCGTTTTGATAGTAGGCAATGTCTGATTTTGCCATTTCCTCGGCAATGCGCTTGAGCTCAATTTCAGCCTCATGTTTGGTTAGGTCTTTTACAGGTTGCATCTTGGTTCCTTAGGTTTGATTTGTTTTGCGCTTATCATAGAAGTTTGTTTGGCTAAAAGCATTAAAAATATGCAGGATATTCTCAAAAGAATCGTCAGAAAGCCAGATTTTGATGAAAAATAAAAAAGATGAATATTTTATGTTGACAAAAAACGTATTTTCGTCTATACCATTATGCAGAAATTTATTATTGTATGTCTAACCTTTAAAAATTTATCATTATGGCAACAAATGAAAAAGACTATGGCTCAAGCCGTAGCAATTCAGAAGAGAAAAAAGAATATACCGGTGCTGATTTCGAAAAGAAACCGGGGTATTATGAAGAGCGTGTATGGCAAAAAGAAGAAAGAGAACGCGGCCTTTCGGTTGAGGACTGGAAGACTCGTAATATTTGGGGATCTGAGATTATTCATAAATAATTTCTTCTCTTTGCGTTTACAAAAAAAAGGAATCCTTATTGTGAGGATTCCTTTTCTCATTTTTATAGGATTTGTAGAGCGAAACTTTTATGCCGGAGAAACCATCATCATCATTTGACGGCCTTCCATTTTTGGCTCCGAATCGATTTTTATCAAACCTTCTAAGTCTTCCAAAATGTTGTTTAGAACATTTTTGCCCATGTCATTGCTCATCTCGCGTCCTTTGAAACGCATGGTGAACTTAACCTTGTTGCCTTGAGATAAAAACTTTTTGGCTTGCTTGATTTTGACTTCATAGTCATGGGTATCAATCATCGGACGAAGTTTTAATTCTTTGATTTCAATGACTTTTTGATTCTTTCTGGCTTCGTTTTTGCGCTTTTGAGTCTCATATTTATATTTGCCGTAGTCTAATATCTTACATACCGGTGGGACAGCTTGCGGCGAAATCTCTATCAAATCAAGTCCGGCTTCAGATGCAAGCTCCAATGCTTCTTTTATGGAAACAATACCGCGGTTCTCACCGTTTTCATCAATTAAACGTACCTCTTTTACTTTAATGTCTTCATTAATGCGTGGTCCGTCATCTTCTCGTACTGGCGCATTTGTCATTTCTTTAGCTATAGTAGCCTCCTAATAAATGTTATTAACCTATACTAATATAGTATATTTATAGCGAATCTTTCAAGCCAAATGTTTGAGAATCCCAAGGGTTCTTTTCTTGAAGAATCCACAATTTTTAACATTATGAGGAAAAAATCTTAATTTTTTGTTATTATATAGTTCTTGACAGCAAAATTTTTTGCTGATAATATCTCGTCATATCAAGCGGTTATGCACTATCAAAATTTTTTTAACAACTTTCATAAATTTTTTTGAAAAAAGTTATTGACATCTGAGTTTTGATGACATATAAACGCCCTTGTCGCTGGGGAGCGGTGCTTGAGAAAAGCTGAGCGGACAAAGACCTAGCGAGTTATAGAACAGAGTGAATAAGTAAGAAGAGGATA
>CASDYX010000020.1 GCA_949286215.1 uncultured Pseudomonadota bacterium | reverse complement strand
ATAATATACCTCATTATAACTGAACCTTATCATGTTATAATTTAGCATACTCTTTTGATAGTGTCAAACAATTTTAAAAGAGAAATTTTATTTTGGCTAAAGACATTAAAACAAAAGCCTCTCTAATGAGGGGCTTTTATTTTCTACTTAAGCTAACTTTTTGTAGCGAACACGATGCGGATTGCAAGCCTCATCACCAAGGCGGCGACGCTTATCTTTCTCATACTCTTCAAAGTTACCCTCAAACCAAACGACTTGGCTGTCTCCTTCGTATGCCAAAATATGTGTTGCCAAACGATCCAAAAACCAACGGTCGTGTGAGGTAACCAAAACGCACCCCGGATATTCCATAATACCTTCTTCCAATGAACGCAAGGTATCAACATCCAAATCATTAGTCGGCTCGTCAAGCAAAATCACATTTGCACCTTTGCGCAACATTTTTGCCAAGTGCACACGGTTGCGTTCACCACCTGAGAGTTGTCCGACTTTCTTTTGTTGGTCACTTCCCTTAAAATTGAATTGACCGACATAAGCCCGTGACGGCATTTGTTTTTTACCAAGTTCTATAATATCCAAACCATCGGAAATTTCCTCCCAAACGGTTTTATTTGGGTTCAACTCTTCACGAGATTGGTCAACATAGCCCAAATCCACGGTTTCACCAATTCTGATTTCACCGCTGTCAGGTTTTTCCTGACCGGTAATCATACGAAACAGGGTCGTTTTACCGGCACCATTAGGTCCAATAATACCGACAATTGCCCCCTTCGGAATCTTGAACGACAAATTATCAATCAACAATCTGTCGCCATAACCTTTAGAAATACCATTGGCCTCAATCACCAAATCACCCAATCTATCCGTCATTGGAATTGAGATATGAGCCTGAGTAATTTTTTCTTTTCCGGATTCTGCCAACAGCTCTTCATAAGCATTAATACGCGCCTTAGATTTAGCTTGTCTGGCTTTAGGATTTTTGCGAATCCACTCCAACTCATTAGCTAAAGTTCTCTGGCGACTGGTTTCCTCACGAGATTCTTGCTCCAAGCGTTTTTGTTTTTGCTCCAACCAAGAACTATAATTTCCTTCATAAGGAATACCTTGTCCACGGTCTAATTCCAAAATCCAGCCAGTAACATTATCCAAGAAATAACGGTCGTGCGTAACCATAACCACAGTTCCCGGATATTCTTTCAAATGTTGTTCCAACCAAGCCACCGATTCGGCATCCAAATGGTTTGTCGGCTCGTCCAAAAGCAACATATCCGGCTTTTGCAAAAGCAAGCGGCACAGAGCCACACGTCTTTTCTCACCACCTGAGAGTTTGGTCACATCGGCATCAGCCGGCGGACAACGCAAGGCATCCATCGCAATTTCAATAGTTCTTTCAAAATCCCAACCATTACAAGCATCAATTTTTTCTTGAAGTTCGGCTTGTTCATTAATGAGGTTGTTCATTTCCTCATCACTCATCGGTTCGGCAAATTTAGCCGACACTTCTTCAAAGCGCTTGAGCAAATCTCTCGTTTCGCCAAGCCCGTCCATAATATTTTCCATCACCGTTTTTTTAGGGTCGAGTTGCGGTTCTTGCTCCAAATAACCGACTTTAACTCCTTCAGCCGCCCAAGCTTCACCGTTAAACTCTTTATCTTTTCCGGCCATAATTTTCAGCAATGTAGATTTACCGGCACCGTTCACACCCAAGACACCGATTTTGGCACCGGGCAGGAAAGAAAGCGTAATTCCCTTAAACAGCTCTTTTCCGCCGGGAAAAACTTTGGTTAAATTCTGCATGACAAAAACATATTGATATGCGGCCATTTGATATGCTCCATTATTTTATGATTTAA
This sequence comes from uncultured Pseudomonadota bacterium, assembly GCA_949286215.1. Taxonomy (GTDB): domain Bacteria; phylum Pseudomonadota; class Alphaproteobacteria; order RF32; family CAG-239; genus Scatocola. Next base: position 28,895 of record CASDYX010000020.1, on the reverse strand, counting down.
GTTATGTGCGAGTATAAACAAAAAAGTAGAAGTTGCAATCTTTTTAATAAGAGCGCGTAATATGCCCGATGGAACTTTCACCTCTATAGGATGACGCGCTAGAAGACGGCTCATTTTCCGAAGTATAAGTTCCAACTTCCTGCAATTCCACACCGCCAAAGCCAGCAGGCTCCAAAATTGCTGGCGCAGATTGTCCTGAAACATAACCGGGATTAGCCACCGGTGCGCTATCCGTTCTAAACTGAACGGCCTGAGCCGGAATTTTTTTATGAGCTTGCTTCTGATAAATTTCTTGTGCCACGTCACGCCCATCATCAGCTTTATTATAAACTAAGGTAGCATCATACGGATTTCTGGGAGTAAAGATTTGCCCATCAGGCATTTTGATAGTTCCGTCTGCATAAAGAGTCGCCTGAAAAATAGGCTGTCCATCAAAACGACGATTGATTTTATCACATTCATAAAAACCATCCATTTGTTTGGAAATATAGGCATCGGCCTTAGCCTCATTATACACTTTCATTCCTTCCGCCTGTTGCCTATCTGATGATGCTTTGGTAATTAAAATTGCCCGAGCCAACATCTCAAACGTATCAAATTTTGAGGCGCCACAAGCCATACCTTGTCCGGACACCAGCCCCAAAGCACGAACTTCTTCCAAATAAGGAACTTGAGCTTGGGCAAAGGCCACGGACACACTCCCCAACCAACAAACAATGTTAAAAATAAACTTTTTCATCTTTCACCTTAAAATACTATCCCGATTATAGAAAAGATTCCTCAAAAAGCAAATAAAGACTCACTTTTTTACCAAGTTTCTAAAATTAGAGTTGACAAAGTTTAAGTTTTAGAATATGTTGCGGGCAAACATATCGCATAAGGAAAGAAAAATGAAAGTTTACAGTTCTTTAAAATCAAAGAAAGTACGCGATAAGGATTGCAAAATCGTTCGCCGCAAAGGCCGCGTATATGTCATCAACAAAAAGAACCCGAAGCTCAAAGCTCGCCAAGGTTAATTTGACATATTTGATAAATAGTTATTAAAAAACCCGCAGTCTTCAAGCGGGTTTTTTGTTATTTCATTTAAGCAAATTTCTTTTCACAAAAAAAAGCCTCTCTTTTGAGAGGCTTTAATTTTTGCATTTATACTATTTTTCGGGAATATAGACCGTATGCAACATATTGGTACGTCCCTTTTTGCCCAAGGGGAAACCGGCTGTAATAATGATATGTTGTCCGGGCTTTGCAAAACCGTTTTCTACTGCAATTTTAACGGCAATATCTTCAATTTTATCAAAGCTCTTAAAGCTGTCTTTATTCACAAAACTTTTTGCACCCCAAACGATACCCATTCTGCGAGCAACCTCCAAATCCGGAGTAATTGCCAAAATCGGTAAATTTGGTCTTTCTCTTGCGGTCAAGAAAGTTGTCAAACCGGAAGATGTATAAGTCACAATGGCAGCCACATCTTTCAAAGATGCTGCAATATCGCTTGCGGCATATGTAATTGAATCTGCTTCACCCACGCAACAAGGAGCTTTGCGAGAAGATTGCATCAAAGAATAGAACAACGGATCATTTTCCACTTGAGAGATGATATTTTTCATCATAGAAACAGCCTCAACCGGATAATCACCGGCGGCAGTTTCAGCAGATAACATAACGGTATCAGCCCCGTCATAAACAGCGGTAGCCACATCCGAAACCTCAGCACGCGTAGGAGTCGGAGCTTTAATCATCGATTCCAACATTTGCGTTGCAATAATCACCGGACGACCATATTTGCGACAAGCGGCCACGATTCTCTTTTGCAAAACCGGAACGGTTTGTACCGGGCATTCCACACCCAAATCACCGCGAGCAACCATAATTGCATCAGAGAGCTTAATAATTTCATCTAATTCATCAATAGCGCTTGGTTTTTCAAGTTTGGAGATAATCCAAGCTCTATCGCCGATAATTTTGCGTGCTTCGCGCACATCCTCGGCTTGTTGAACAAATGACAAGCTAATCCAATCGACCCCGAGTTTCAAAGCAAATTCCATATCCTCACGGTCTTTTTTGGTAATGGCGGAAATCGGCAATTTCACATTTGGCAAATTGACACCTTTGTGGCTTGAAAGCGGTCCGCCGACCATAACGGTCGTAACGGCATGTTTGGCATCGCATTCATCCACATGCAGACGAATATTACCATCATTGAGCAACAAATCTTCACCCGGACGCAGTGCTTGAAAAATTTCCTTATGCGGCAGATTTACTCTTGTTTCATCGCCCAAGGTCTTGTCCAAATCAAGTGTAAATTTTTGTCCGGCCTTGAGTTCGATTTTACCATCCTTAAATTCGCCGACACGCAGTTTTGGTCCCTGCATATCTGCCACAATCGTAATATGAAGATTTTTCTCTTTAGCCAGTTTACGAACGATATTATAGCGTTCTTTATGTTCATCATGAGTACCATGACTAAAATTAAAACGGAAAGCATCGGCACCGGCATCTATAAGTTGTTCGATTCTTTCTTTTGATGCGGAAGACGGCCCGATAGTAGCTAAAATTTTAGTACGAGTTTTTTGTGGCATATTTTGTGTCCTTATTGTTAAACCATAATTTTGGGGTAATATAGCAAAAAATATATTAACAAGCTATTTATTTCACAAAGTTGTCAAACAAATTTATTTCTTGTCAAAATCGGTAGTCTTTGTTAAAGTCAGCACCAATACGCTAAATTTTAATCTACAATTTAAGGAGAAAGAAAATGACTGAAGTTGGCGGAATTGCTGTTGACAGACTGCGCTCATTAATTGAAAGAATTGAACGCCTTGAAGAAGAGAAAGCCGGCATTGCCTCAGATATCAGAGATATTTATGCCGAAGCCAAAGGAGCAGGATTCGATGTAAAGATTATGCGCACCATCATCAAATTGCGCAAGATGAATGCCGCCGACCGTGACGAACAAGAAATTTTGCTCGACACCTACCGCAAAGCCTTAGATATGTAAAAAGAATAAAGCCCCTCTCCCGAGGGGCTTTATTTTATCAATTTTGGACTTGTTCAACAATCACTTTATTGCCTGAAGGACAAGTATAAACGACTCCGTAATTTGTTATCTCGTAATCAACATAACCATCTGCAAACTGTATTGTATAATGACCATTATCAAATTCTTTTATCCTATCCGTATATCCGTGAGCGTTATTAATAATAACACTCTTCCATATAGGGAAATGCCCCACCATTGTCACAATATTATTTCCAACATTTGGTGAAATCGTATCATTTCCTTGATAAGAGTAAATTTCATCATTACCACTACCACCTTCGACACATGTTTCAGTCGGGCCACAATGAATCTCATTGTTACCACCAACCGCATAAACATTAATAGCAATTCCCAAGTCATAAGAGCCACTAACATATATTACATCATCAAGTTCTGTGCCTTCTATAACTTTTCGACCTATCATACCTGTCGGCATTCCGCTACTCTCAACAATCCCCAATTCAGTATACAAATTCCACGTTGAAAAAAGATTAGAATAATTTCTCTCTTTTGTATTACCCTTATAAGTTAAAAACTTCCGAACGACTTCATTAAAATGAGATTGCATGCACCGATAACATTGAACATCATAATCAGGAACACTCAAAAGCTTAGCTTTCATTCCCTGCCAACGAGCATTCATAAAAGCTACCAACAAATTAACTTTGTCAAAATCATCTATAACAGGCAATGCACAATAAGCAGTCTCAGGCGTTGGCAATTCCTCTAGAACCTCTCCCATAAAAGCACAAGCTTCCATAAAACGCCTATTCTGAACACCTTTGCTATTTGAAGGATTAGAAGCATACAAAATTTGATACCAAGCTTCCAATTTTCCTATTAATTTAGCATCTTCATCAGTACCATTGACATATAAATTCAAGGCATTTTTTAATTTACCACCAATTAAAGAACTTGCATTATAATTCAGTGAATATAAAGCCAATCGTTCAGCTTCATTCAACCCATTCCAAATACTTTCGCCCACAACTTCAACAACACCTTTGATTTTATAATCATCTGTTGACTTACCTGTTAAATAAGCCGGATAAACAACCCTGTCAAAAGCCTGCTCATTTTGATTTTTTGTGCTGACAAGCCGAACCACTTCATCATCATGATCAATTCCCATATTTGTTTCATACACAAACGGTAATTTAGGTGTATTGGGATTCCAACTTTGGGAATCATTATCCGTCAACCAGTTAATTTCAGCTAATAAGGTCTTATCTTTCGTTGTTTCATCTACCACCCATCGGGACTCTGTTTCATTATAAACATAATGTTTGACAACCTTATCTGGATCAAGCTTACCTATTTGTTCTGATGTGTCATTTAAAACACTAATATAATCACGAACAAATGCGGCTGATTTCCCTTGCAGATTTATGCCCAACCCATGCGTTGGATAACGTTGCTCCGAATTATCGTGATATATACCACTCTCAGGATTACCTTCTGCTCCGGCTACAAATTTGCGCACTGTTTCCGCCGAAGGATTTTTATAATCATAAGTCGTCATATCATTTTCCTTTCTCAGTTAGGAGTTGTTTAAAGATTTCATAATAATTTTTATCAATTTCATAAGGGCTGTTTTCCAGATAATATAGCGCATCATAACCCTCGTTGTTTTTATGGCGAACATCAGCCCCATATTGTTTTAACAATTCAATAACCTGCACCGTTCCTTCATAATCATGAGGAAATGTTTTTTGCTTAATGGTATACATAAACAAAGCTATCAAAGGCGTATTTCCCTCTTTATCAGAAAAGTTCGGGTCTCCCCCGTTATCCAGTAAAAATTTAACCTTTATACGTACCTTTTCATCTAAAAATCTACTATTCTTAACTAACACTTGTATTGGGGATCCCTCTAATCCAACCTGAACATTCACATTCGCACCCAATTTTACCAATTTGACCATATTTGCCATCGACCAGCTTAATTCTCCTTGCGGACAAGGTTCCGGATTTTTCAGTCCGATTTTAGCTCCGTGTTTTAAGACATAATCTAACATTTCCGGAGAAGATAAAGCCTCATAAAATACTCTTCCGTTAAAACAACTATCTGAAGAAATACCGTTGATATCAGCTCCTTCCGCAAGTAAGGCCTCAACCTTTTCAAAAGTACAATAAGCCGACGGTTTCCAATGACTATACCTACACCCCGTCTCAGCAAGATTTAATTCAAACCTTAACATACGATTCTTTAACATCTGAATCTGATAATTATACAAAGAAAGCAAACAAGCTTTTTTATCAGTTATTTTAGGATTACAGCTAAAATTATCTCGCTTTTTTATCCAATAAGCACTATCATCTGCATTATAATGATGAAGACGCTCACTACCGCATTTAATGACCAATTCATACCACTCAGCAAGTTCATTATCCAATTTAGCCAAATCATCATCTGAACAAACCAATTTTTCCGCTTCTGTCTGTGCTTTATTGCAGTCAAAACTCGGCTTAACCACAGCTTTTGCCGGTTGCCACCATAAACACCAAGCCACCAATAATAAAATTTTATAAAACATCGAGATGCACCTTTTGTTAGTGATGCTACATTATTTCATAACCTCTCCTAATTTGCAATCACAAGACACACGGATTTGTAGCTTCGAATAAAATTTTACATCTAAAGCAAGCATCATCAATCATAATTCTCTTTAACAACTGTGTATAAACACTTATGTTAGAGTTTCAAAACAATTCCCACAACGGCGCCAAGACAAATATAGGCTATTGGGTGTATTTTCACATAATGCACCATTGCCATAAAAATAAGACCGATTATCGCGCAAGTCCAATTTGTCACCGCCATTTTTCCAATTGCGATTCCCGCACACAAAATCAAAGCCAACACCGCAGGGCGCACACCACTCAACACACTTTGCACACTTTGAGCTTGCCCAAATTTTCTAAGCAACTTGGCAATGATTACAATGATAATAACCGAAGGCGAAACCAAGCCCAAAGTAGCCGCGATTGAGCCCCAAAATCCGGCTGTGGTATAGCCGACATAAGTCGCCATATTCACTCCCAAAGGTCCGGGAGTAGATTCAGACACCGCAATCATATCGGCCAAATTTTGCGTTGTGAACCAATCATAACGCGTCGTCAAATCAAACAAAAACGGAACAGTTACCAAACCACCGCCGATGGCAAACAAACCGATTTTAAAAAACTCATAAAACAACAAAATATAAATCATTTTTTTCTGCTCCGCCAATATAACGCCAAACCGAGCACCCCTGCCGCCAAGACCAATAAAATCGGGGAAAGATTAAAAGCGAGCAAACTCGCCAATGCAAGACCAAAAACACATAAACCAAACTTACCGATAATTGCGGTTTTCCAGAGCTTAAACACCGCTTCGGCAATCAAGGCCACGACGACGATTCGCACACCGGCAAAAGCCGATGCTACATATTCATTAGCCATATACAAGCTCAAAATATGCGCCAATGCCATAATAATGATAAGCGACGGCATAATAATGCCAAGTGTTGCCACAATCGCCCCTCGAACTCGTTTCATTTTATAACCGATAAAAGTCGCCACATTCACTGAGATAATCCCCGGTGTCGATTGTCCGATACAATAATAATCCATTAATTCTTTGTCATCGGTCCAATGTTTTTTTGTAACCAATTCGGCCTGCAATAAAGGAATCATTGCATATCCACCACCAAAGGTAAATAAACCGATTTTAAAAAACGTCACAAAGAGCTCAAAGAGTATTTTCATATTTCAAAAATTTCCGTTGTTAAAACGAGCTAAAGTTACTATATTATTGGAAGTAACAAAAGCTAAAAAATACCGATAGAGGATAACCCATGCTGATAGCTATTCCCAAAGAAACCCGCGAAGGCGAAACCCGCGTTGCCGCTACTCCTGACATCATCAAAAAATATATTCAACTTGGCTTTGATGTCCAAGTCCAAATTAAGGCAGGTCTTGCCTCCGGCTTTAGCGATAAAGCCTACCAAGACGCCGGTGCCAAAATCACACCCGATATTGCCTCTACCTATAAAGGAGCGCAAATCATCCTCAAAATCTGGGCGCCTGACCTCAAAGAACTCTCATCAATAGAAGAAAAGAGTTTTATCTTTGCCAACTTCCAAGCCTATGATCGCAAAGCAGAAATTTCTACTTTTGCAAGCAAAGGCTTAACCTGCTTTGCGCTGGATTTAATGCCTCGAATTTCACGCGCTCAGAGCATGGATATTCTCTCTTCCCAAAGCAATTTAGCCGGCTACAAAGCCGTACTTGAGGCTCTTAATTATCTCCCTTCAGCCGCCCCGATGATGATGACCGCCGCCGGCACCATTGCCCCGGCAAAAGCTCTAATCTTGGGTGCGGGCGTTGCCGGACTTCAAGCCATTGCCACCGCCAAACGCTTAGGCGCGGTTGTCTATGCCTCTGATGTCCGCCCGCAAGTCAAAGAGCAAGTGGAATCTTTGGGCGCCAAGTTTGTAGAAGTCAAAACCGATGAAAATTTTGAAACCTCTGGTGGCTATGCCAAAGAAACCTCTAAAGACTACCAAGCAAAACAACACCTTGCTGTTGCCGAACAATTAACCAAAACCAACTTTGCCATCACCACCGCGCTTATCCCCGGCCGTCCGGCACCCCTGCTAATCACCAAAGAGATGTTAAAAAACATGCCGGCAGGTTCCGTTATTGTTGATATGGCAACCTCTCATGGTGGTAATGTCGAAGGCTCTCAAGACAACGCCGTCAAAATAATTAACGACGTCACCGTTATCGGCAACTCCAATTTGGCAGCCAAATTACCGGCTTCAGCCAGCCCCTTATTTGCCAAAAACATTTTTAATTTTGTTGAAACTTTTTATGACAAAGCCGAAAAAATCTTAAAACCTGATTTTAATGACCAGCTGATACAATCCACCTGCCTTTGTCATGACAAAAAAGTCATCCACCCTGCATTTATCGGAGCATAAAATCATGGATATTTGGACTCTACTCACCATTTTCACCCTTGCCTGTTTTGTGGGCTACTTTGTAGTTTGGGGTGTAACCCCTGCTCTCCACTCTCCGCTCATGAGTGTCTCCAATGCCATTTCCGGCATTGTAATTGTCGGAGCCCTCATCACGGCCGGCATTTCCGAAATGAACACGCCCAAAATTTTAGGCTTAATTGCTGTCTTTTTAGCCGCAATCAATATTTTTGGCGGATTCGCCGTTTCGCACCGTATGTTACTCATGTTTAAAAAGAAAAAAGCGGAGAAAAAATAATGAGCATTTCTTACCTATCCTTTTCTTATTTACTAGCCTCCATCTTACTGATTTTATCTATTCGTGGTCTGTCTTCTCCCGAAACCGCCCGTAAAGGCAACATCTTGGGCATCATCGGTATGATCTTAGCCATTCTCACCACGCTTTACTCGCCTTTAGTAAGCGAATATAAATGGGTGTTATTGATGATTTTACTAGGTGGTATCATCGGCACCATCTCCGCCCTCAAGGTTAAGATGACGGCTCTCCCGCAAATGATTGCCGCATTTAACGGCCTAGGCGGTCTTTCCTCAGTCTTTATTGCCGCAGCCGAAATCATCTCCGGCGCCCAAACTTATCTTGAAACATCGCTTGGTATGCTAATCGGCGCGGTTGCATTTTCTGGCTCACTCATTGCCTTTGCCAAACTCCAAGGGCTCATGCCAGCCAAAGCCATCACATTCCCCGGACAACAATTCCTAAATCTTTTGTTAGCCTTAGGCGTCCTTGGCTCAGCCACCTTATTTATCCTCAACGGCAATCCTGATATTTTCTATCTTTTAGCTGGCTTAAGCATCATCTTAGGATTATTGTTGGTATTGCCGATTGGCGGAGCCGATATGCCGGTTGTTATCTCGATTCTCAATGCTTATTCCGGTTGGGCCGCCGTTGGTATCGGTTTTGCTTTGCATAATGTTTTGTTAATAATCATCGGTTCAATCGTCGGCGCCAGCGGTGCGATTTTGTCTTACATTATGGTCAAAGCTATGAACCGCTCGCTTAAAAATGTGATGCTCGGCGGATTTGGCGTAGCCAAAAACAAAACCGCTCAAGCAGATGAGGAAGAAAAAGTAGCCCACAGCGGCACCCCCGAAGACGCCGCCTTCATCATGGAAAACGCCAATAAAGTCATTATTGTTCCGGGCTATGGTATGGCGGTTGCTCAGGCTCAACATATCTTAAAAGAAATGGCGGTTGACCTCAAAGAAAAATACGACGTTGAAGTAAAATTTGCCATTCACCCCGTTGCCGGACGCATGCCCGGACACATGAACGTTTTGTTAGCCGAGGCCAATGTTCCTTATGATGATGTTTTTGAACTAGATGATATCAACCGTGAATTTGCCACCGCCGACGTTGCTTATGTTATTGGTGCCAATGACGTCACCAATCCGCAAGCCAAAACCAACCCCGATTCGCCGATTTTTGGTATGCCGATATTAGACGTTGAAAAAGCCAAAACCGTATTCTTTGTCAAACGCTCTCTTGCCACTGGCTATTCCGGCGTTGACAACCCGCTGTTTTACGCGCCCAACACGGTCATGCTCTATGGCGATGCCAAAAAAGTCACCGAAGAAATCGTCCGTTCGTTGGAGAAAAATTAAGCAAAAAATAAGGAGCGTAGAGCTCCTTATTTTTTTACAACATTAACAATAACGCTATTGCCAAGACAGCATAGAGCAACAAACCTCTCCAATACATTCCAGCCACTCTAAAATCGGCACCCGACGGTATGGCATTTTCAATAATGATTGTTTGCAGCAAAACATATAACACATAGTTAAAAAATGTCGGCGTCATCATTGGCAACGCATAGCGATTAATATAAAACGCAATCGGCAACAAGAGCAAAGGCGCCATCGCCGAAGGAACTGCGTTATAAAACGTAATATTGCTGAAACCGACACTTCCCATCACATAAGCACCGTCTATATTTCGTTTGGGGAAAATAGTAAAATTCACCGGTCTGGCATTAAGAATGGAACCAACCAAATAATGCATCAGCTCATGCAAAAAAGTCCCCGGAATATTAACCAATGCGCTCATCCACATACTGGAATAAGTCGCATATTTCACCCGCATTAAAATAATCACCAACAAAATCAGATAAAAGCGATTATCAAAAAAACTCCGCAAAAATTCCGGACTATTGAAAAAAGCATAAACATTATAAAGCGCTTGCCACAAAACGTTCATTTTCTAGGCCCTCAACACGGTCAAACCCGCCAAATACGTATTCAAAAGCAGTTTACACAAACTCTTCTTATTAATGCGGCTAAAATTATCCAAAGCATTGGTAGTTAAAAAAGAGCTGAGCGAAAACAAAGTCAGCCACAAAACCTGCCTTGCCAATTGGCGTTCTTTGACTTTCAAATTTCCATACACATCATCAAACGCATCTTCCCAAACTTTTGTGACCATAACCAATTTTCTTAAATAAAGTTTCGGCAGCTTTCCATATTCGGCATGGAGGTGAAAATTATAAAGCAAAAACCACAAATTTCTGTTAGCCGAAACAAAATTCACAAACGCATCCAAATAGCGGTTAAGCATTTGATATGAGCTTTCTCCTTTAGGCGTTTTGAGCATAAAGCGCAACAATTCATCCAAGGTTTGCTTGTTTTGCTCCAACACAAAATTATCCATCGTACCGAATTGATTATAAATCGTTCCGACCGAATATTCTGAGGCTTCAGCCAGCTTTCTGGCGGTTAAATAGTCAGCACCTTTAAGTTTAACCAACTCTCGCCCTTTAGCGATAAGAGTTTTGCGAATATTGTCTTTTATAAATGTCATCTTATATTTTATATTAACCTAAAATTTGTAAATTAACATTATACTAGAACAAAAATGAACACTGTTCAATTTTTTTCTTAAAAATCAACAAGGATAAAATCATGAACAATAAATTTTGCGTAATCGGATTAGCGGCCATTCTCTTAGTTATCGGCATCCACAAACTCTCAGCACAAAGCACGGCTGAAAATTTTTATAACACGATGCTGATATCTGATGAAATTAAGACTGAAGAAAACGCTGAATCTGCCAAAGATTCCGCCAGTCAGTTGCTCAATTCTAAACCTCAAGAAATCAAGGTTGAATCCCCTCTGTTACGTTCTCACCAACGAAAAATCAGACAAAGCCAAAACACCACCTCCAATAAAACTCTTAAAGGTAAAAATCCCGCACCTTTTGGCCTATCATGGGGAGCAAGTTATGACGAAGTAAAGGGCGAAGGCGTTATTCTGACTTCCGTCGATCAAAAAGACTATGTGAACAATTTTTCAGCCACACACTTACCCAAAAACATCCGTGTATTCCGAGAAGTTATTTTAACTTTCGGCATAGAAAATGAGCTGTGGCGCATGATTGCATACGGCAATTTTTTAGAGGACACCCCTTCTGCCGAAAAAGTAGTTTCTCTTTACAATCAATATTACAAATTGCTCGAAGAAAAGTATGGCAATGCTCAGCAATTTTACACCCCCAATGTAATTAACGTGGACAAACCTCTAGGCAACGGAAAAACCGAAACCGTTCAACAAGAACAAGCCATTGGTAATCCGAATTTCTTAAAAGAGCTCCAAAGCGGACAAGCCTTTTTATATGCCACTTTTGAGAACGGTCAAGTTGGTGCGGCATTAAGCGTCAACGTTGACGGCCAAGGAAAAAGCTACATTACAATTGAATACAAAAATCTAACCATAATGAAAGCCAGAGAGCAACAAGCTCTGGATGTTCTCTAAAACAATAAGGATAAACACATGACTAAAAAAAGTTTCTGCGGAATTTCAGGCAGCGGTATGAGCGCTTTAGCTCAAGTATTGTTACACCTAGGCTATGAGGTTCAAGGTTCTGATCGCAGTTTTGACCAAGGCAAAGACCAAGAAAACAAGAAAGCCCTTGAAGACTTAGGCATCAAAATTTACCCGCAAGATGGTTCCGCCATCACGTCAGATGTTGAAACCTTATATGTTTCCACCGCGGTTGAAGACACGATTCCCGATGTCAAAGCTGCTCTGGAAAAAAATATTCCCATCCAAAAGCGCTCTGATTTGCTGGCCGAAATTTTTCACCGCTATCCCAAGAACATAGCCGTCGGCGGCACTAGCGGCAAAACTACCGTCACCGCCATGATAGGCTTTATATTAGATAAATTAGGCTTAAATCCCTGCGTTATTGATGGTGGTCTAATGCTCAACTATGCCGACCATCCGGGAATTCCTAATATTATCTATAATCCGGGAGAAACTTGCGTTATTGAGGCCGATGAAAGCGATGGTTCGATTGAAAAATACCATCCGCTTGTCGCCGTCATTAACAATATTTCCATCGACCATAAACCGATTCCCGAATTGCAAAAACTCTTTTCCGACTTTGCCAATCGTGCCCGTGGCGGTGTTGTAGTCAATGCTGATTGTCCGGCTTGTGCAGATATAAAAAGCACCAATGTTCGCACGGTCAAATTTTCCATCCTCGATAAGAGTGCTGACTTTTATGCCTCTGACATCAAAGCTCTTCCACATGGCACGCAATATCGTTTTTGTGACCAAATCTTTACCCTAAAATTAATTGGTAACTTCAATGTCGCCAACGCCCTCTCGGCCATTGCCGCTTGTTCATTTTTAGGCGTTGATAAATTGCAAGCCGCCAAAGCCTTAGAAGAATTTTTAGGCACTCACCGCCGCTTAGAGGTCATCGGCACACATAATGACATTATGGTGATTGATGACTTTGCTCACAATCCCGATAAAGTCAAAGCCTCTGTCTCTGCCCTTAAGAATTATCCGGGGCGCCTGATTTTCATGTTCCAACCACACGGCTTTTCTCCCATGCGCATGATGGGTAAACAAATCATTGATGAATTTTGCGCCCAAATGAGCGATGAGGATATTCTGCTTATGCCCGAGATTTATTTTGCCGGAGGCACCGTCACTCGCGATATCTCTTCGCTTGATTTAATCAAACACGCTCAAAATCAGGGCAAACAAGCACACTATTTTGCCACCCGTGATGAGGCTAAACAATTTATTCTCTCCCACGCCCGTCCGCATGACCGCATTGTTATCATGGGCGCAAGAGACAACTCACTACCTGACTTTTGCAAGACGATTTTAGAGGAACTGAAATAATGTTTAAGCTCAATCCGGGAGACAAGATAGGTATCATCACGCCGTCTAACTTTTTAGACTTTCAAACTCCGCTTGATCCGGAGCTCAAAAAATCTCTTGCAAAAAATCGCGGTATAAACCCCAAAGATGCGGCACAATTAGCCATTGAATATCTCAAGAGTTTAGGCTTGCAACCGATTATCGGCGCCCATGTCTATGACAAATTTCGCCACATGGGCGGAACACCGCAAAACCGAGCTGAAGATTTAAACAACTTTATCCGAGATAAAGAAATCAAAGCCATTTTTTGCTCCACGGGCGGCGCCGGCGCACAATATATGTTGCCATATATTGACTATGAAACACTTCGCCAAAATCCCAAACCGATTTTTGGAATCAGCGATGCTTCTACTTTGCAAATTGCCATGCAAAGCCAAAGCAACAACCCTGGCTTCAATGGTTTTTCTTTGGCTTACGATTTCCGATATGGCAAAATCCGGCCTCAAGCAGCGATTGATATGCCAGCCATCATATCGGGCAATTACCACTCCATTCAAGGGGGCGAAACCGTTCATTCGGGAATTGCCGAAGGTATATTGGTCGGAGGCTGTTTGAGCATGCTTCGCAACCTTGCCGGCACACCGTATTTTCCGGACTTAACCGATAAAATTCTTTTAATTGAAGACATCGGCGAACGCACTTACCGCATAGATTCCATGCTCCGCCAAATTCGCCAACAACCCAATTTTGAACGCTTAAAAGGAATTATTTTCGGTGGCTTTAATGAATGTATTATTCGCTACGAGGAAGATAATACCATTGACCAAATCATTGACTATTTCTGTGAAGATTTAGAAATGCCCGTTATCAAACATTTCCCTTGGGGTCACTTTGAGGAAAGAAGAATAGTTCCGCTAGGAATTCTAGGCTGTCTTAACGCCGATACTTGCACTTTGAGCTTCTAAAAAAGCCAATTATTCAAATATTGCCAGTTTTTATCCATCAGCCAGAACACCAATTTTTTGTACTGAGCAACGCCTTCCCATTGTTTGCTGTTAAAAGCAAGCAAACAGCCCACAATCCACAAATTAGCCCCAGGCAAAAACATCCAACAAAACTTAGCCGACACTTTAGCGAAATCGGTTTGCTTTTCATTAATTTGTGAAGCAACCGTATCCAAATGATAAGCCACCAAATAGCCAATAACGGCATTAATCAACAATGCCGGCACATAGGGTTCCAAAAAAGGAATAAATAGCATTGCGAAGAAGGCAAACAAAGGAAAGAAATAAGGAGCCACCACAATTAACCAATTACCTTCCCCTTCAAAACACATTGCCCCACCGGATTGGTCTTCTGCCAATTTAATACTTTTGACCTTATGAAAAGTAAGCAAAGCAAAAAAAGCATGCGTCAACTCATGCGCTAAAATCTGCATATTAGCTTTCAAAGAAGCATCAGACATACTTTTTGAAATAAAATAAGCAAAGAAACCACCAAACATGGCAAAATATTTCAGCTGCATAAATTTAAACCAAGACAAAGACTGAAACAATGCCGGTATTGATACCAGCATAAACAAAGCGGCTGGCCATTTTAAGAGTTCTATAATTTGATTAATCAGCTTTTGCATTTTCACTCCTTTTACACAGTAAAATCTATAACACAAAATTATGCAAGCACGAATATCAAGTTGAACACACCTCAGAATATAAGTCTTGTAAATCACTTATTTTTAGGTAATATAAAAATAAGCAATTAAATTTAAAGGAAACCGCAATGGATAATAAAGACTTTGAAACCTTTGACTTTTTAATTAATGATGAAGATGAAGTCATGCTCCTTTTGTATCAAAGAGAAGGAGAACCGGAAAATCCGCATATTGAAATTGACTTTGAAGAAAAAGCCGCCTTATTATACCGCAATGACAACGACATCATTGAATTAAGCGACATTAGCGACGATGTATTAGACAGTCTGCAAGATGCTGACAAACTTTTAGTCTGTGAACTCTCTCGAACCGAAAATGAGGAAGAGGAAGAAATCACACACGCTTATGAAGCCGAAATTCGTGATTAATAACATTTACTTACCAAAAAAGAGTTCCACTTCGGAACTCTTTTTTTTACTATTTAATCTTAAAAATTGTTTTCTTGGGCTGAGCCGCCAAAAGTCTCTGAATATAGCGCCCCTGATACAGGTTAATTCCGAGCGAATTTCCGATTTCCACCGCATGAGGATCATCCACACGGCACAAAATCATTTTAGCTCTTTCTGCTCTATTTACATAGTCCGTAAAGTGAGCATCTTCTCTCACCATATCCATAAACGACGGATGCCAAATAATCTTAAGCAAATCACTATCTAATTGTTCACGATCAATATACTTCAATTTATCAACCGTAATACCATCGATACAGATTTTATATCCCCGATATTGCGCAAAAGTTTTTGCCAGAATAAATGCCTTAATATCATTAAAAATATCCACCAATTGCAATTCCAAGACAATACTAGAGCGCATAGACGGGTTAATATTGTCATCAAATGCCAAAAAGTCATCTGAAAGAATGGTTGACACATTCAAATTCAAACTAAAATTACTGTTTAGCGACCCATCATCATGCTGCCCGACACTGGCCAAAACACGTTTATCCAAAGTCTCTGTAAGGTGCAAAAACAACCATGGATTAGCCGTTAAATCGACATCGGGAAGCAATGTATCTCTCAAATCGGCAATAGATACAAACACCTCATCAAAAATCATTTGCGGAGGCGATTTTCCAATAACGGCACATACTGACTGTCGGCGAATTAGGCTGGAAAAATCTGCCATAGAAAGAGCTTTCTGCACTTTAGACAACATCCCCGGCGTAAGCTCTCGTCTAAGTTTACGAGAGGTTGTCATCGCCGATGGAACATTTCGAGCAAGTCCACTCCCCCCCTGAGATGAAAGATTTTGATTCTGAGAAAGACTATCCATCACATTTCTAATGGTTGTCTTAAACTCACCCACTTCAGAACCTAAATCAAAAAACTTTACAAAACCGACCTGTTCCAAATCAAAAGCATTGGCCAAAAAAGGATCATCATGAAAAATAAAACGTACCTTGATAAGACAAGCCTGCATTTCCTCACTTGCTTTTTTATTGAAGAAAATGACCATATCTTCATTCGGCAAACCAAATATTTCGCCTCCGTTTTTCTGGGTAACGTTTTCAAAAGTTTCTATCAGATTTTGACGTTGCAAAGATTTGAGCTTAGCGCTTTTCAGCTTGCTGATATAGATATATAAAGCCCCAAAATGATTACGTTCTGTATCAATTTTAGAAAGATAATCCAGAATAAGAGTATCTTTTTTTAGGTTAGCTTGCTCCACAGGAGGGGTCTTGACTTTTTCCGGTAAGCTCGGCGTATTTTTATTAAATAAAAACATGTTTCACCCCTACAACATATCTTCCAAAATCTCAGGCTGAGAGCAAGCGGCCTTCATCAAAGCTGACAAAGATTTTCTTCTTTTCAAACATTGCTGAGCCGAACACTTAGCGGCATCAGGACATTTTCCGCGAATAACAGCGGTTTCGATATTATCCATAAACGGACCTTGAAAAGTAGTAATTCCGTAAGAAATTCCCCATTTCAAAGCCGCTTGAGAATCACATTTTGCCAAAATAAAATTCTCTTTTCCGAGAGTGTCGATAATTTCCTTATATTTAGGATTAAAAGGTTCAAATTCGAGCAAAGGTTCCCAAAAAAGTTTAACCATATCTGGTTTCAGATTTTTCAAATTGAGCATTTTGAGCGCCGCCGGTTGCACTTCATCCAACACAATTTTGTGCCCGCCTTGGTTAAGGATTTCTTTTGCCTCAAAATACAACGGCAAATTATTAAATACGTCCATCAACTGAACTTCGACCAGCACTTTTTGTTCTGGCTTCAAAAAGTTTCTGGCAAAGTCAATAAACTCACGAGAAAATACTGAAGATAAATTAAGATTAAGGCTGATTTGTTTAGGCCAATTTTTCAGGGCAGCCGAAAAGAACGATGCCAAAGTTTTCTTATCCAAAGCCTGAGTCATATACAAAAACAACCAGTGATTTGCCACCAAATCCAAATTTTTATCGAATTGCAAACTCAAATCTTTAACAGCAACAAAGAATTCTTGGAACAAAACTTCAAATTGATTTGCACCTTTAATTTTAATAACGCTCTGTCGTTTAACCAATTCAGCAATATCAATTTCATCTAATTCAGCAATAACCCCGTCAATTTCATTAGCTTCAATTGGTCGTTTTTGAGGCAAAAGCAATGCTTCATTTTGCACATCGCTTTCGAGCATTTCTTCAACATATTTATAGAAAGTCACAAAATTGGCAGGGAACTCAAAAACCGTTGCAAATTGACTGCAATCCTGTCCATGCAAGACCGGATCTGCCGACAAACCTTGCCGCAGCTTTGTAACGGCTTCATCGACAGTTTCTTGAGTAATATTTTTACCCAAAATAACAAAATCGCCGTTAGACATAATATAGAAATAGCCACGAGCATTACCCACCACGCTGTCAAAAAGTTTACCCAGAATTTTTACAAATTCGGGATGTCTGTGTTTGGGTTTTAACTTAGAAATACTAACATAGAGCACAGCATATCCATACGAATTTTTAGAAATTCGATCCAAAGCATCTAACAAATATTTTTCAGCTTTACTACTTTGTTGCCTGCTCATTTTATTTTTTTCCTACAAACTACTTTCAGTTATAAACTCTGAATAATATTTTATCAAGAGTCATACTGTTTTGCTAACAGCTGAGATATTAAATCTTTCAACTCGGAAATTTTATAAGGTTTTTCTAAAAAAGTCACATTTTCGGGCAGATTCACACATTTTTTTCCACTCATCATAATTGCTTTCAAATCAGGATTAATCGACAATAATTCTTGATACAGAACATCACCTTTCATATTAGGCATCAACATATCTGTAATCAACAAGTCGATATCCGGATTTTCCTTCATCAGATTAAGCGCCTCATAAGGAGTTTCCGCAGCCAAACATTTAATTTCATCTTGCTTAAGCAATTCTTCTAATAAAGCTCTCTGTAAGGCATCGTCATCGACAACTAAAATTTTGGCTTTATTTTCAAAACAATCCATCATCGGGAAATATATAGAAAAACAACTTCCCTGCCCTTCAACACTTGTAAGAGCCAAAGAGGCATGATTTTTTTTCACGATTTTACAAACCGAAGTTAAACCCAATCCAATCCCCTGAGTAAACGCGCTCACAAAAGGTCTAAAAATTTTTTTGAATAACTTCGGAGTTATTCCTCTCCCCTCATCTTGGATGCTCAAAGCCACACATTTTCCCTTTTTCCCCTTGACCATACAATGAGATAATTGCTTTTGCGTTAGCTCTGTTTCTTTGAGTTGAAGTTTAATTTTTCCACCATCAGGCATCGCTCGACAAGCATTTTGCAATAAGTTATCCAAGAGCCTTTTCAGTTCTGATTTATCACCACAAATCAGCATTTGTTTTTCAGGTACTTCAACTTCCAATTCTATATTTTCTGTAGCAATTGCTTGCCATTCATCAATAGCCGATAACACCATGTCACGAATACAAATATGAGCACTTTGTGTTTTTTTAGGCACAAGAATATCTTTAACTTGCAAACAAGCTCTTTGCAAAACATCAATTACCAAATCATCTTTATGTCGTAAAACAATTAAAGACTGAAGGATGGTCAGTGTATTTTTCAAATCATGTAATTTCACTTCAACCAATCGTTTTTTATTATGTAAGAAAACTATTGTTATCAATTCAACGATGATTATACTGATTAAAAAAACATCAAGCATTCGAACATCCCCTGCAATTCAGATTTAATTGTGGCACAATTCAAGTTAAAGAGCCGTTAAATTACTTTTGAGAAAGCTAAAAAATAATTGCAATTTTATAAGCAGTCGGTATAATCCGCTTAACCCAAAAAATTTTTTAACCATAAGGAAGTAGAGAATGTTAACCCCTAAAAACAACCTTTTCCCTATCCGCAACGACATTTTAGCACGCGTTGCCAAAAGTTTTTTCAACAATCGTTTTGCAGAAATTGATTCTGTTCCAAGCGAAGTTTTCCCTGACGGTTCACAATGCTATCATCATGATATTACCAATGACCGTAACATTGTTCGTCAAATCTGCATGGCTATTTTAGGTTTTTGCCCTGAAGATGAAAAAGGCAAAAATATTTCTCTGTCTGAATATGCGCAAAAAGCCTTAAAAAGAGAAAAATTAGAACCAAGCAAAATTTCTGTAATCAGCTCAGCTTGTATGGCTTGCCGCAAAGAACGTTATATTGTGAGCGACTTGTGCCGTTCTTGCATTGCTCGTCCCTGCCAAGTAAACTGCCCCAAAAAAGCCATCAGCTTTGTTAATGGCAAAGCATTCATCGACCAAGATGCTTGCATCAAATGTGGACGTTGCCACGATGTTTGCCCATATTCAGCCATCATTAAGAATGTTATTCCTTGTGAAGATTCTTGCCCGGTTGGCGCCATTACCAAAGACGCTCAAGGCAAAGAACACATTGATACAGAAAAATGTATCTCTTGCGGTAAGTGCTTAAAATCTTGTCCTTTCGGAGCAATTGTCGAACGTTCACAAATGGTTGATGTTCTAAAAACCATGCTCGATACAGATAAAAAAGTCATCGCCATGATAGCTCCTGCAATTGTCGGCCAATTTGGCGGAACAGTAAATAATTTGGTTGGAGCCCTCAAAGCTCTTGGTTTTGATGATGTTATCGAAGTTGCTGTCGGTGCCGATATCACCACCCAAAAAGAAGCTGCAGAATTCGTTGAGCGCATGGAAGAAGGTAAAAGCTTTATGACCACTTCTTGTTGTCCGGCATATTTCCGTGCAGCTCAAATTCACATTCCTGAGATTAAAGATTTTGTATCTTCAACCAAAACTCCGATGTACTACACAGCCGAACTCGTCAAACAAGAACACCCTGATTGTGCAGCTGTTTTTGTAGGTCCATGCTTTGCCAAAAGAGTTGAGGCTGAAACCGACCCCAATGTTGACTATGTTCTGACATTTGAAGAATTAAATGCTATGTTCATTGGAGCAGGAATTGATGTTGCCACCGCACCTGCAGCCGAATTCAGCAAACTCTCCTGCGCCCAAGGTCGTGGCTTCCCGTTAACCGGAGGCGTTGCCGGAGCTGTTGCCTCATTGGTTGAAGGCAAGACAGAAATCCGTCCTGAAAAGATTAATGGCTTGAGCCCAGAAAACATCAAGCTCTTAAAACGTTACGCCACCAAAGGCTGCGAAAACAATATGCTCGAGGTAATGTGTTGCCCGGGTGGTTGCATCGCAGGACCTGGCTGTATTGCCATGGCAAACAAAGCCACTGTTCAAATCAAGAACTACACCGCTCAAGGTGAAGATTTGAAAAACAAATAAAACAAAACGGGATGACATAAAATCATCCCGTTTTTTTCATACTTTAGTCCACATTAAGAGCATTTAACATTTCCGCAACTTGAGAAGTATAGGATTGTTTTTCTCCCCAGTTTGTAAAGCCAAAATTTTTACCTTTAGCCCAAACTTTCATCGGAGAATCTACCGATTCATAACCCGCCAACAGATGAATCAATTTGGCAATTTCCGAAGCTGTCGCCTCACACCAAAATTCATCCAAAACTCTTTCCCATTCTTTCCAAGAAATATAGTTGCAATCTTCTTCCAAGAAACTCTCCAGCACTTCCATTTGCTCATCAAAAATTTGCTCAGCATAATCTTTGAATTTTTCAAGTACCGGATAAGTTGCTATCAATTTTTTGAGTTTTAATGCAAACCACAAAGGCATCGCCTGAAAATAGCTGACATCTCCTGCCGCAAAGTTTGCTGCCTTACAACAAAGCTCAAGCCATTTTTCTTCGCGTGGTGAAAAGACACCTCGTTTCAGATAGGCATCAATATGTTCCCACTTTTCCAATCTCAATGATTCACGGGCAATGATATGCAAACGCTCGCAAGTTTCCTCTCGCCAAGCCTCTACAATCAACTCTAACAAATCCAGAACTAATCTTCGATTATCACTGACTTTTTGTTGTATTTCAGCAAGCAAGGACAACATGTGAGCACAAGTTTCTTCGTTAGCGATTCGACTTGATAATCCCGCTATCAAATCACTTTCTCTGGCGGCATCTACAAAATCATCCAAATACATCTCAACCAAAGCAAGCCTATCACTAATTTTGAAAGAAGGCGTATTCAAAACCTCCAACACCACTTTGCAAATAGCTCGCGATGACTTTTTCAGAGACAATATTCGTAATATTTTTTGCACCCCTTGCAAATGATATTGTTGTTCTTCAGAGGTTAATTGCATCGGTTGTTGCCGAAAATGATAAAGAAAATTAACATAATCTGCACAAATATCGACTGGCCGTTGCAACCGTGTCAGCCACAAATAAAGAACATCCATAGATTTCAAAGCTATCCGATACTCATCTGCGCGATACTCTTGATAAATATCCCAAAGCTCCTTACCCGAAGCATCTCCCAGATTTGTTTGTTTTTTCAAAAGCTCTTCTAACACATCCAACAAAACCGGATATTGATAAGCATATTCGCTCAAGAAATTCAAGAATTTATCATTAATTGATGTATTGCGCAGCAAAGACTGAATACAAGCATTTTTACGTTCTTCATTTGCCTGTTCCTGGCAGTAAACTGCAGCAACAAACAAGCCATACATTTTACCCGTACAATTGAGAATGTTTTTCTTAAAGCCTTCCCAACAATCATGTTTGGAATAATAAGTCAAAAACGCCTCAAACAAATGACAAGCCCATGAAGGAAACCAATCATCTACCGGAAATTTTTCTCCTTTAAGAAGGTGGTGAATCATAAAAACAAAAGCTTTTTCTTCCAGTTCTTCTCGTTGAGAATAACGGCAATTAAGCTTTTTTGCCAAACTCATTGCGTCATTAAAAACGCTTAATGCAGATTTCTTTTTCATATTAGAATAATTTAAAAGTGAATAAAATAATAAAATTATGCTTTTATCAATAAGTCACATTGTCCATTTTGTCAAGCAAAAGGCGGAACCAAAGTTCCGCCTTTTTTTACTCAAGATGATAATCTTTTAAATTCCATCCTTTTTGCAAAAGAAGTTGCTTATTACTTTCTGATAAATAAGGTCTTACTTCAAAAGCAAAACCTTGCTTATCAAGGCGCTGAATAACCTTTTCCCGTAAGAGATTTGCACCCAACCAGGCCTCAATCAAACCTGTTGAGCCACGGTCAATTAACTCCAGAGCTTCATCTTCATCCAAAACCATTTTATTAAGCAACAAAATGACTTCGTTTGTTCCTAAGAGAAAAACATTTTTCTCCCATATCATCATTCTGAAATTTCCCAACATATCCAACCAGACATCTGTCGGACAATGTATCAATGGTGGATAAAATGAAATCTCTAAATACTGATTAAGTTGCAAGGCTGACTTTCTTAAAAACAGCATTGCCGCTTGCAATTTTAATGAGGTATTTTCGAGCAAAAAAAAATAATCCCTCTTATCTAATCCCGAAACATTTAATTTTTCACCAAGCCAACTTTTCAGTTTAAGTTTTTTAAGCTCATCATCAGAAAGTTTTAACACGTCTTTCACTTGAGAAGCATAATCATAATAAAGCAAATAACGCTTAATTGTTTTTGCATTTCCACTCTCAAGTAACTTTCGCCATAAGTCATCGGGTAACCATCTCACGCTAAAGACTTGCCTAAGCTTAAAGAATTGACGTTTTTTAATCAGGTCAGCACACATTTGCGTACCAATTTGGTGTTTGTATAGACACCGCCAAAAGCATACTTCTTGCTTCAAATTTTCTAATAATTTCATCTCTCAAAAAATTTAAGTTACACAATAAGAATTAATCACTCACAAAATAAAGTCTTTTATGTATCATGTCAAACATTTTCTCTATTTTGTCTATTGATTCTCTCAAAATAGTATGTTACAAAAACTGCAATAACTTTATTTTTAATTTTATATATTATGAAACGAAAAAACCTTACGGTCACTGTCACTCATGTAGGACACCCGTTTTTGCAAGGAAGTAGTTCGTCTCAGGTATCCGTATTTACCAAAAACAACTACTTTAGTTTTCCGTCTTCTCCTTTAAGTGCTCTCATACAAAAGGGCGATACAATAACCGTATCTGCTTCTGGAGAGCTCAAAAGAGTAAACAACTTGTCAATAGACGGTTTAATAAAACTCAATGAATTTGATGGCGTTATTGAGCGCATATCTCACCCAATCTGGCAAAAAAATCCAGATACCGGATTTAACAGTCTCTATGTTTCAATTACGGCACAAGAACAAATTTTTCTGGTTAAAGCCAATTGGAACACGTTACTGCTGAGGGAAGGCGATGAAATCGCCATAGAATTAGAGAATTATGAAATTCTCAAATTCCAAAACAAGACTTTGAATTTTAAATTTAGTGCCGCATCATCACAAACATCTCGCCTCAAAGGTCAAATTCTCCGCGTTTCACACCCAATGATGTGGCCGAACGCGCAAGGAATTATGGGGCTAAAAACATTGGTTTTGATGAAGGATTTAAAATTTAAGATTCTTCCCGCAACACCGGAATCTATGTTTTTGGAAGACGGAGATTGGGTTGATATCAGTGATAAAAGTATCAAGAATGCGCGCATTCCTCAATTTCGTTTTCTTGGTGATGCGCTTCCGGAATATTACGAGGTAAAATACATCGGACACCCATTTCCGACCACATTTTCCAACGGCCAAAAATCTCTGGGGCGTTTTCTGATAACCCCGGCAGATGAGCTTTACCTTGTTCCCGCAACTGAGACAAATATGCTCACCCAAGCCGGAGATAAGATTATTAATTTTTAAGTAATCAAAGAGATGCGAGTAAAATCTTCACTCTCTTTAATCACACAAAAAAAGGAGCCGATTGGCTCCTTTTTTGATACTTCAAGCTCAAAAACTATTTGGCTTCGCTTTCAGCTTTTTCAGCGGCTTCAATAGCAGCTTTTTCAGCAGCAACGCGAGCTTTATCAGCAGCACCTTTAGCATTAACATCACGATCAACCAATTCAATGATAGCCATCGGAGCAGCGTCGCCATAACGAATACCAGCTTTCAAAACGCGGGTATAACCACCGTTACGAGATTTATAGCGTTCAGCCAAAGTAGAGAAAAGCTTAGAAACAACAGTTTCGTCACGCAAGAAAGCCAAAGCCAAACGACGAGAATTCAAATCACCTTTTTTAGCATAGGTAATCATGTTATCAGCAAAAGTTCTCAAAGCTTTAGCGCGCGGCAAAGTAATATTGATTTGCTCATGGGTCAACAAAGCATTGGTTAAGTTAGAGAACAAAGCTCTTCTTTGACTTCTGGTCATATTTAATTTTTTTTGTTTCATTCCATGTCTCATGACAATTTCCTTTCTTTTCTCTGTGCTTTGCAAGGCAAAGCGTATAAAACACAAGTCTCCGCCACGGATACGCCTTGCGCACATGCACGGAAACACCTTAATTCGAGGAGTCTTTTAACATACAATATTTTGAAAAGCAAGCAAAATTTAACAAAAAAAAGAGAAGGTCTTCCAACCTTCTCTCAAAAACTTAAAGTTTCACAAACAACCGTATAGGAACATCATCACCTATCATTCCTTTGCGATTAGCTGCTGCAAGTTTCCAAATTTCATAAGGCGCATGAGAAGCCAGAGGAGCAACGCACCACCAAAACACCTCTCTAAAGGTTGGAGCACCGATGCAATCTAACAAATCATTTGTTTCCTTAAAATATTTTTCAATCACTTTAGAATCTTCGCGTGTCAAAAATTCAAGTTTTAGTTCTCTTGCCTTTTGAACCGCCTCCGAAATTGACACTGATATCCAGCACATCCCTACAAAAATCAGGTCTGGCGACAGAGCAATTCCTCTATATCGACCGGATTTTTCAACTATCAGATAAGGATAGTCTCTTTCCGTATCCTTCACCAAAGCCTTAAGACTTGCAGAACCTATTCCGTTTGGCACTTCCAAATGATTAATCTTTTCAGAAACATGACAAATAGGATATTCAATACAAAACAAACGTTTCCTTAAAATTTCCAAGACCTTTCTATCATGTTCTTTATAAGGATCATATCCTCTTGGCAAAAAATTTTGCCAAGCTTCATACACATTTTTCCAGTTAGCTTTTTCTGCCCACTTCTGCCATTCTTCTACCGACTGATTACGCAATGGCATAACCTCAGCCTTACTTTCTTTTTTTCTAAACATAATAAATAAAATTAAGAACCAATAATAAAAATTTAGCTTTTCTATATCACTTTTCTTAAAATATGCAACAAAAAAGAGCCTGAAAACATTCAGACCCTTTTTCAAATAAAAGATTATAAATTTACCCAAAAAGCAGGGCGAACGAAACCTCCGATATGACGTTTAGAAAATGCATTTTCTCGAGCATCACTCAAACGCACTAAAATGGCGGTATCATCATCTTTTTCGTTTGCAGACCAATACCAACCGGACAGACCGACTAAATTAAGTCTTTTCAAAGCCTTATTAATCCGTTCTTTATTATCAGACATTTTAATCAGCTCATAAATAGAAGGCAAAAAAGCCTCACCGGATTTCACACCATTTTGAGCAAAAGTGTGACACCATTCAGCAGCTTCTGCTTTTACACGAGAATCTTTAGCTACCGTTAAAATATTCTGAGTAGCCGCAGCACCGTCTAATTCCTTGTGATTGAGTTCAACTTTCAAAGCTGCCGTTGACCAAGGTAACCTTTTTTCCTCCAAACAAACAGCCAAAAAGCGTGTCCTCTCTACATACACAATAACACCTTTAACTGTCGTATTCTCCTTAAGCTCAAAAGAAAAAGAGTTATCTTCATAACAAAACATCCCCGAGCAAGGGTGAGTAATTTTAGATTGCTGTACAACGACCGGTTCTGTCAAACAATTAGCCTGTTTTTCAGCAACCATGTAGTTAAAAAGTTCTTGAGGTGTCAAACCCAAACTTTGGGCATAATGCAATACTTGTTTAAATTTTTCTTCTTTCATAACCTAATAATTAAAGGGTTAATAATAAAATTATGATGCATAAGTATTATAAAAACTTCAATTTGTAAACCATAAAAACACACTTCACGAAAGAGCTAGTGAGTAAACCATGCTTACGACAAATAATGCTGAAAGCATCGCGGTGTCTGGGCACAAAGCTCGTGTAGTCAAGTTTAGGGATTAAACGTCCCACGTTTATGCCGTCAAACACGCTGTGTTTGAAAAGGACGTAGAATGAGGCGATTAGTAGGAGCCAAAGAAAAAAGTATCCTTATGGCGATTAGTAGGAGCCAAAGAAAAAAGTATCCTTATGTACAAAGAAGTACATAAGGACACTTTTTTTCTCTCGACAGATTACCGCTCTTATAATGAGGCACAACCACCCGTGTAGTCAATTCTTGCGATCAAACGCGCTGCGTTTGCTAGAAGGCGTAATTCAAACCGGCATTAATCGACGCATTTTTGTAGTCACTGCCGAAGGTGTAAGCAGCAAAGAGAGAAGCACTCCAGCTTTCATTAAAGCTCATACTGCCTCCGATTTCAACACGTCCAAGGGTTCTTCAAGCCCCTCAACAGTCTGCAATCCGGTAACTTTTACATCACCGCTGCCAATATTTTGAATAACGCTTGGTTTAATATAAACTTTACCAAAACCTCTGTCTCTCGCAAACGCTTTTTCGATTTTAACACCGGCTTCGAGTTCGATATTCCGTACATCATCAAAGTCAGCGGTTTTGCCGTAATTATCTTTGAGCTTATCATAATTAATTTGCGTATAACCAACGCGCATAGTCGGCTCAATCACAACATCTTTGCGCGGGGTAAAGGTCAGACCGCTCTCAATACTTCCCCCAAAGACAATTCCATCGGTGGAGCTGCCAAACCCGTCATCCGAGGCAATATCAACATCTTGATATCCACCAAAGACTTGGCTCATAGTCCAATACTTTCCGCCATCATAACGGTAATAAAGCCCCAAGATATAGCTATCTATATCGATTTCTGAACCGGTCTTGGAGTTGTAGTCATCGCCTTTACCGTCAAAATCATAATTACCATATCGAGACGAGACAAACACACCCAAGCGGTTATGCTCATCGGCTTGCAGGTCTAATCCGGCATCAAGTCCGGCGATTTCCGCCTCATATTTATAAGGAGCATCAACCTCGCTGTAGCTATAAACCGGACTTGCCCAAGCATTGCGCAAACCTTGACCATTATATTCGCAATCATAATAGCCGTGGCATTGTTGGCTATAGATTTTTGAAGAGGCAACTTTTGAGCTGACATTTCGGGTCATATCGCGAGTTTGTTCAATACCGGCACTTGGTAAGCCCATATAGGCAATAACTTCGCCAACCACACTCGGTTTGCGGAAGACAACGCTGGTATTGCCGTTTCCGGCATCACCGGTTGAAGAGCTTGGTACATCCGGAAAACTTGGCGGCAAGACGGCATCTTCTTCCAAAACCGTATCATCGGTGATTTCTCCCAAATCGCTGTCGCCATAACCATTGGTTGACCCATCGG
Source organism: uncultured Pseudomonadota bacterium (assembly GCA_949286215.1). Classification (GTDB taxonomy): domain Bacteria; phylum Pseudomonadota; class Alphaproteobacteria; order RF32; family CAG-239; genus Scatocola. Next base: position 1,072 of record CASDYX010000020.1, on the reverse strand, counting down.
GAATAACGTCATCCGTGCCCACATACCAGCGATTATTTTCATACAAAACATTCCATTTATATGGGCTACCGAAGATATGCCCATCTTGTGTATAGAAGGCGGCTCCCGTTGCGGGATTATCGTTCAAAGCCTCAACAAACAAGATTTTTTCGCTGGGCTTGGCCTCGTTTAAGACATTGAGGTTAACCAAAGTTGTTCCTTGTACGTCTCCATCAACGACCATCACGTCAGACTTATTGGTTAAGGGGTTGACATCTATGGTCATCTGCGCATTTTTATAGGCAATATAGTTACCATAAACCGTGGTAGTATCATCTGCCTCATCATCCACATGGGAGAAAGTGACCAACCCGTCATTAACGAGCGAGCCGGTAATGGTGTAGCTAGACGGTGAATGTCCGGCCAAATCAAGCGTTGACCCGTTCTCAATATAGAGTTTTTTCTTGGCATCGCTCATGGCAATATCGCCTTCGAGCTTAACGGTTGCGTTATTCTTAACCGTCAGCACATCCCAACCCTCAACCGCTTGCGTTCCGTCACCGATGGCATAATCACCCGCTGTCAGGTTGAGTTTTTTGGCTTCCGTGGTGTTGACAAGTGAGTTTTCTTGTAAGGTTGCGTTGAGGCCGCCCACCAAAGTCAGGGAACCTTTGTCGGTAATCTCATCTTTGAAAATTTTGCTGTAGTCATAAGAACCACCCATAGTCGCCGCCGCATGAATAATGATATTACCCGTCAGGTAAGCGTCTCTGTCAATCTCCAAAATCGCACCATCGTTTGCCAACATATTGTTAATCGTGGCTTGCGCGGCCGCCGTAAGTTTACCACCCGTATTAACCGTCGTATCTTGAGCAAAACCACCATTGGCGACGTTTAACACACCACCCGCATTAACCTCTGTACGATATGCTTTTGCGCTATCAGCCACATTCATCGTACCCCCTTGGTTGATGATACTGTCTTCCGCCTTGGCGTTTTTGTTAATGTTTAACACACCCTTGTCAGAGGTAATCGTGCGGAAAATCGTGCCAACACCCTCATTGGCATCAACATTGGTGCCGGAAATATCAAT
>CASDYX010000019.1 GCA_949286215.1 uncultured Pseudomonadota bacterium | reverse complement strand
AGTTCGGTTTCTGCCTTGCCATATTCCTCTATAAATGGCTCTAATGCTTCTATCTTAGATACAATCCGCTTCTGCTCTTGTATCGGTGGAAGTGGTATAATCAATTCTTTAATTTTATTAATACTAACACCACCAATAATACCCGATATATTTTCTTTGAATATTCCAAAGAAGTAAGGAGATTGTAGTAGGTAATATAGATATCTCGCTTGATTAACATATTGATGAAAATTACATAATTTATTTCCAAAACAAACTTTTTGAGATAATATAGCAATTTTCCTACCTGCAGAACCACCTTCAATACATAATAAAATATCTTCGGGATAAGCATAACGGAATTTTTCTTCATTAAATGGTATTTTAACACCATTTTCATAGTCTATCGTGTTATCAAACCCTACATCTTTCGTGCCAATATAATTATATCCAGTATTTAGATTAGTGTACTTTGATTTCTTTGTGTGTGCAGAAATACTATTTCCTGTATAGGTATCACATAGGATGCTGATACGCACCCATTCCCAATTTTCTGGTATCTCAAATGGGATCTCATCTGTAATATCTACAACTTCATTACCCTTCTTCTCATAATATTTGTTATCATCGCCACGAAAAATGTAACCCTCTTGCTTGTCTTTTTTTATTTTTCCTTGTTTTACAAGTTTTGCTTTCTCGGCTTTTATTTTTTCAAGTAATATCGAGGCAGGTTCATCATTTGGGTCTTGGGGAACAAGTTTTCCTTGTATAGCTAATTGGAGAATGGAATTCTTTAGGTCTTGCGCTTTCATTATTTATTCTCCAAAATTGTTGTAATTTGAGCCAAAATACTATCAATATTGGCGTTTAAACTTGCTCTTTTCTCCTGATATTGAGCAATAAGAACATCCGGTTCTAGGATTTCTTCTTCAACATGAGGGTAACCACACAAATCAAGATTATAGTTTTTTTCTTTAATTTCATCTATTGTATAACATCTTGCTTTATCAAAACCATCTTCTGATATTGGTTGACGATTGTTCCACCATTCAATAACTGGGTCAAAATGTTTAAGTTCAATTGGTTTTGTTTTAGAGAAATTTTTACGGTCTGATGGCATATCCAGACGATAGAACCATACTTTATCGGTTGGTTTGGTTTTGTCAAAGAACAATAAATTAGTTGTAATACTTGTATATGGTGCAAAAACACTATGTGGCAAGCGAATAATCGTATGCAAATTAAATTCAGTTAATAGTTTTTCTTTGATAGCTATTTTAGCATTATCAGTTCCAAACAAGAAACCGTCAGGTAAAACAATAGCGACACGGCCATCTTGTTTTAATCTATACATAATGACAGACATAAATAAATCTGCTGTTTCGCTACTTCTTAATGCTGATGGAAAGTTTTGTTTTACAATATCTTTCTCATTGCCACCATATGGAGGATTCATCAAAATTATATTAAATTTATCATCTTCTGTATAATCACGAACGTTTTTCTCTAAAGAATTTCCGTGAATTACATTAGGTTGGTCTATATCATGAAGCAAAAGGTTTGTTGCACATAATAAGTATGGTAATGCTTTCTTTTCAATACCATATACGCAATTACAGTAGGTTACTTTATCTGCAACTGTTTTGATTTGCGGAGCCAGATGTTTTAAGGCTGAAGTCAAAAAGCCACCTGTTCCGCAGGCAAAGTCAGCAATCTGCTCACCCAATTGGGGATTAACCATTTTAACCATAAAATCAGTAACAGCACGAGGTGTATAAAATTCACCGGCATTACCAGCGGATTGTAAGTCCTTTAAAATTTGTTCATATATCTCATTGAACGCATGTCTTTCATCATATTCGGTAAAATCTATCTCGTCAATAACATTAATTACTTGTCTTAAAAGAACGCCATCTTTCATATAGTTATAGCTATCTTCAAAAGTAGCCTTAACAATTACTTTACTCATTGGTGTTGTTTCATCAATTTCAATGTTCTTCAATTGTGGAAACAACTCTGTGTTAACAAAGGAGAGTAATGAATCTCCTGTTAAGGCCGTGCCATCTTTATTATCAACTGCCCAATTTCTCCATCTAAACTTTTCTGGAATAATTGATTTATAATTGTCATCATCAATTTCCCAAAGTTCTTCTTTGGCATCATAAACCTTTAGGAATAACAGCCACGTCATTTGCTCTATTCTTTGAGCATCACCGTTTATGCCGGCGTCATTTCTCATAATATCTTGCAATCTTTTAACTATATTATTCAAACTCATTACTAATTCCCTATAATATCTTATAATGCTACTTTGTACAGTTCGTCTTCAAGCTCTTTAATAGCTTTGAGATATGCTTGTTTGCCACCAAATTCTTTAACAATTTTAGGTTTGGAGGCAATTTTCTTAAATTCTTCAAGGTCTAAAATCTCTGTGCCACCAAAATCTTCTATACCTTCATTCATATAATGGTCTAATAAAGCATTAAGAACTTTTTGAGCTAATTCAGAATACTTATTCAAGTAGTCCCTTTTCTTCACATTCTTGGCTCTTTCTGCTTTAGTTAAAGGCTTTTTATCATAAGCAAGGTGGCAAACTAAATCAAAATCATCCATTTTATCAACTTCTGGATTTTTTGAACTTGCTTCATTGCGCAGAGCTTCTAATAAAATCCCATCTTCTTTTAGTTCGTCAACAATGGCCTTTTTCTTTGATGTTTCGTTCCATTTTCTCAAAAAGACGTCTAAAGTTGCATATTTTTCCAAAATATTACGCTTTGTATAGTCCTTTAAGCTTTCGACAATCAATTTACCATTCTTATCATAATATTGAACTCTCTCGGAGATTATTTTTACCTCGACTCCACGAACACGAACTTTATAACCTCTCTCTATTGGTGGAACAGTTATTATAGGAGGCTCATCATCTCCCTGAGGTGGTTGAGGAGACCCGTGTGAACCATTTCCTTCTCCTTCATAGATACTTACAGGCTCCCCATCAAATTCTGGATCAGCAAATAATCTTGAAGCTTCTCTAAAATCCATAATTGTAAAATATTCTTTTCCATATTTAGGGTTCAATCTTGTGCCTCGACCGATAATCTGCTTAAATTCAGTCATAGATGAAATATTGTTTTCAAGAACAATTAGTTTGCAAGTCTTACAATCCACACCTGTTGTCATCAGTTTTGAAGTTGTTACAATAGTAGGATATTTTTCATCAACGGCAATAAAATTATCTAATTGCGCTTTACCCTCTGCATTATCCCCTGTAATTCGCATAATATATCTTGGATTATCCTTGATGATATCACTGTTTTCGTTCACTAATGCCTGTCGCATTCTTTCCGCATGCTCAATATCAACACAAAAAACTATTGTTTTTGCAAAACGGTCATTTTCTTTTAAAAACTTGGTGATTCGGCGAGCAACTTCTTGCGTCCGTTCATCGATAATAAGCTTTTTATCAAAATCTTTAACATTGTATTCTCTGTCTTCAATTTCTTGCCCATTTACATCAAGTTTGCCAGCCTCTGGCCTGTAACCTTGCAAATCTGTGTTCAAACCGACCCTTATTACTTTGTATGGAGCAAGGAAGCCATCATCAATACCTTGTTTTAAGCTATATGTATAAATTGGCTCTCCAAAATAACCAATATTTGTTACATCTTTAGTTTCCTTCGGAGTAGCTGTCATACCTATATGAGTTGCTTTATCAAAATATTCTAGTACTTTACGCCATTGCGAATCTTCTCTGGCACTACCTCTATGACATTCATCAACTATAACTAAATCAAAGAAATCTCTTTTGAATTGTTTTAATATTTTGAGAATATCATCTTTATCATTACTAACCAACTGTTGGTAAAGAGCAAAATATATCTCGTACGAACTATCTAGTTTTTTATCTGTAACCTTCGTCATATATTTTTCAAAAGGTTTAAAATCATTAGCCATTGTTTGGTCAACCAAGATATTACGGTCAGCTAAATATAAAATCTTTTTCTTTGTTCCTGATTTCCATAATCTCCAAACAATTTGAAAAGCAGTAAAAGTTTTACCCGTTCCTGTTGCCATAGTAATCAAAATACGATTTTCCCCTTTTGCAACAGCATCAACCGCTCTGTTAATTGCAATTCGTTGATAATATCTAGGCTTTTTATCTCCAATTGCATAGTAGTAAGGTTCACAAACTACTTTTTCTTCCTCTTCGGAAAGATTTTTACCTATTTTATACCTTTGCCATAATTCTTCTGGAGTAGGAAAATCAGCTAAGCTTATTTCTCTTTCTTTTCCTGTTAGTCTATCATGTTCCAAAAAACCACTGCCGTTAGAGCTATAAACAAAAGGAACGTCAAGCACTTCTGCATATTCAATTCCTTGTTGCATTCCCGCTCCAAGAGAATGGGAATCGTCTTTTGCCTCAACAATAGCTAAGGGAATGTTTGGTTTAATAGATAATAAGTAATCAGCTCTTTTAGCTTTGCCTCTCGTGGTTAAATTGCCGCGAACAATTACTCGGCCATCTGTAAATGAATACTCCATTGTAACCTGTTTCATCTTGTCCCACTTACAGATTATTGCTGGCGTAATAAATTTTAATTTTATATCTTCTTCAGAATATTGCCCCATCTTAAACTTCCGCATAATTTTATTATGAGAAGTATGTTAACGAACAAATTCCTAAGAATCAATGAAAAAAGGTTACTTTATTACGTGCTATCTGGGGCAAATTACTTACTTTCTCTCCATCTCTTTAGCCAATTTATTTACCAAGTCCCAATTGTGGCTTTTATAGGCGATGAGAAGAGGAAAGTAGTAGCGACTATTTTTTCCTTCTCCAATATAGGGGATTCTAGTGATGCCGGCAGCTTTGTCTTCTTTTCGCATTGTAAGTAATGTATTGTACGAAAAGCCTAAAATACTTGCGGCTTGCTTAATATTAACCCAGTCAGATTTTATGGCAATGTCAAATTCTTCTTGTTTTTTAGCACTATTTAAATCGTTTAAATAAAATTCAGCCAATTCTGCGGCATAATCATTAAACCCATTATCCTCTAATGCTTTTACAAATGAGCGGATAGAATTACTCATAGTTTTTACAACGTTTGCTGAAAATACAATCTGCTTAAAATCAACATGAGTAGTAAACGTAATGTTTTTAACTCTAAATTCATTTAAGAATATAATATTACAAAACTGTCCATAATGAAAGTGTATGTCCGAAAAAGATACCTTACCGCCGAAAATAGTATTGCTGAAAATAATTTTCAATTTGGATATATTGGATAACGAAAAATTTGCCCGTTCTGAAAACGTACAATTTCTTAAAATAATAGCTGAATAGCATCCCTTTTGTATTTTATTAATCTCAAAGTTATCATTGAATGTACAGTTTTCAAATTTTAATAAACTTATTATTGTTTGAAAGTTTCTGGCGTTCTCTTTTTCCCAATAATTAAGTCTGCAATTGAAAGTACAATTTTTGAACATAAATGATTTACTTTCTAGGAACAGGCATTCTGCTCCGTTGAAGGAACAATTTTCAAAAATTACAGTCCTGATATCTACATAATCAATAAACGCAAATAAGCTAATATGCTCATCCCCAGAAGTAATTTTCATATCTTTTAGATGTAAGCATAAATTGTTAAATCCCAGAGATTTTAACTCTATATCTGCACAAGGATTTTCAAAAGTTAAATAAGGCTCTTGTTTTGCAAAACAATATTCTTTCTCAAAATCAGCTAAGAACGTTTTTAATTTGCTTTCATCATTGGCTATAAAATTGCGACTATATCCTCTTTTTTTGTATAACTTTAATCTCTCTGGAGGTAAATTTGGCTGTTTTAGATTATAGTTGAATATTGTCGCTAAAATGGACAAGAATGCCTTGAGAGCATCAGCATAATAAGGGTAATATTGATCTAAATATTCATTTCTAACCCTTATAGGGTCTTCTTCTTTAGAAGGAAGACTAAAAAGAAATTCCTTTACTGATCGGAAAGTTTCATAATCATTCCCTGTTTCTTTTACATATTCATCATAATGAGCTATTAAGTTTTTGATAGAACTACCTACTTTTTCAATATCAGGATTTCTTAATCTTAAAAAAACATCTGATAGTCTCATCATAAACAGTTGGCAAAATTCTTTAAGTTGCTCAATGCTATCACAATATACAAATTCGCCTCGTTGTATTGGTTCAGCAAGACTTTTGGCGTATTCTCTTAACAAAACATCATCAACAACAGTATTTTGGAATTCAAAACTAGATTTTTCAATATTATGTCGGTTTAACGGTGGAATTTCTTCGTCAACTTTTGCCTCATTCATATAAGTATCTTTTTCAAATTGGTAATCTTTAATATTAATCCACGACATTTTTTCTACCTCAAAATCAACCTATAATAATCAATATCGTATATAGGTTTAATTTCTTTTAACATCAAAAATTTTCCGATTCGTGATCAAAATCTATCAAAATATCTATTTTACAATAAAAGTTTTAAAACTTTTTACTCGGCTATAAGCAGTTCTTCTTTCACATTAAGCATAGCGTATTTTATATACATTTAGCGTGTCTTTGCAAGTTAATGATATTGTCTATTAATTCATTAATATTGATAAATTCTTTATCGTAATACCTTTCCATTTCTTATGATTTGTGCGGGTAAAGCGATAAAAAGATATTTGCGGACATATTAATCGTTATGCTTGGCTGAAAACCGATATTTTCCTTTGCCTAAACCTTTAACCGGCTCAATGATATGATTATCCAACAAGGGTTTAGGCAGCCTTGATGTCATGGCAGGGCTTAAGTTTAAGAGCGCGATAATGTCTGAGCGCCCAAAACATCCGACCGTCGTATATTTGTCATACATTTTAATGACATGTTGAATAGATTTTGCAGTAATACCAGGGACTTTATTTTTACGGATACATTCAATGTCTACTTTTTTATCCGATTCTGCGATTCTTTTGCTGATTGAAACAAAATTATCCGGTTTTAAGTAAAATCCTGCAAAACTTTTTACCCCGCTATATCCACACATATCCATTTAAATACATTTAAAACCGAGTTTCGAGAAAAGCCTTGAAAAACAATCTGTTGACTTGCGTTTTGTTTTTCTCTCATACTAACCATGTCAGGCAGCAATGCCATAATTTAACCATTAAACCGAAAGGAAAACAAAATGACCATATTAACTTACATTATCGCTTCTTTGCTGAAAAAATATCGTTTCAAAAAAGAGGTAGAAAACCTGAAAAATCTTCTCAACGCCGCCCGGTTTGCCTGCTAGGAGAAAAGTCATGCATTACCGACTGGTTGCCAAAACCGCTGATTTTACACCGGAAGAATTGCTCAATAAATTGCAGGGATTTATGCCGGTGGCGGACGAGGCGGTTCATCAATACGGATGTTGGAAACATGCGCGTTATGCCGATTTTGTAGCATTTGCCGCAGAGGAAGGCATTGATACCGACGAAGCCCGAACCATTGATGAGCAGGACGGCATTTTACGTCAACACGGGTTTGCTTTTGGAGATGACCGCAAAATCTATGAAAAAGTATCAACCCATTTTGACAGCTTTGTCATCAAAGGCATCAGACGCTATAAAGATGTCATTGCCGATCCGCGCGGCGTTTATGCCTTTATCTCTGCGGCCGGAGATTTTTATTACGTAACTGAAAAGCGCTGTCCGTTTGCCGCCGATGACGTGGTTTATGTGACAGACTGCCATAATTAACTGATTTTCTAATAAAATTAAACATTTAACCACAATGGCTCGGAGGAAGTCCCAAAGCGCCATACAGAATTATTATGCTCTTTTTTAACGAAAACCCTACTTTTGAAAGGAAAATTAAAATGAAAAACTTTTTGGAAAAATATAACGCTTTTAAGATTGAAACCTCAAAAGACGAAGGCAAGCTGACCTTGGAAACGGCCAAAGAACGGATTTTGAAACTGTTGACTGATAATATCAGAAACTTCAAGGAAGACAGCTGGAATTTGCAAAACCGCATGAACAAGCTGATTATTGATACGGAAAAGAACTCAATCTTTACGCTTCGTCTGGGCGGCAAACGCATTGTCCGCTATTCGTTGGATTTACTGGATACTCAGCAGAAAATAAGCTTCTTGTTTGATTTCTACAACAGTGTTGAGGCCGGCGAGTTTAATGAAGACATTACCGACTTTCTGGCCAAAGAGATTGATAATGCAGCGGTGCGCAAAAAAGAAGCCAATGAGCGCCGGAAGAATAAGAAAAAAGCCGAACGTGAGCAAAAAGCCAGGGAAAGACAGGAAGAATATGCCCGAAAAGTAGAGGAAACAAGGCAGAGAACGCTTGCCGCCGCTGAGCCGATGCTTCATGAAATGTATATACAATCTGAAGCCGCCCGCCAAAACGCACAGAATCAATATATTTCTGAACGGGTTTAATTAAAAGTATCCGGGGCTTATCAAAAATAAGCCCCTTTGCAATAAAACCAGGACAAAACAATATATTAGATTGAGTTCGATTAAGGGAAAGATAAAATGACAATAAGTTTAACCGAAGCATTGAGAAACATTGCGTCCGTCTCCAAAACCGAGGAAGAACTGAAACAAGGTGTTCGCAACCTGACAGGTTTTGCAAGGTGTATGTTATCAATCAAACAGGAGATTAAAGAAAATGAAAGCCGTCATACTGACACGTGTGTCAACCAAAATGCAGGAAGAGAGATTGAGCCTGCGCGCTCAAAGTAAGCGTTTGGAAGAATATGCCGAAAGAAGGGAACTTGATGTTATCAAGCGCTTTGAAATTATCGAAAGTTCCACCCGCGGCGAGCGTAAGCGTTTTATGGAGATGATAAATTTTTGCAAGAAACAAAGGGAAACCATAGCGATTGTGGCCGATACGGTTGACAGGGTGCAAAGAAGCTTCAAAGAAAGCGTGCTTCTTGATGAACTGATGCGCCAAGACAAGATTGAGCTGCATTTTTATCGCGAAGGGATGATATTAAACAGCAAATCCACCTCTGCCGATATCATGCGTTGGGACTTCTCGGTCATGGGAGCCAAAGCCTATGTTTTGCAGCTTTCCGAGAATGTCCGCCGTTCTACGGAGTTGAAAACCAAAAACGGGGAAAGGTGCGGCGTAGCGCCGCTCGGGTATGAAAATTATGTCGATGAGCTGGGCAAACACAATATTCGTCTCAAAGAACCGGAAGCCGGTATCATCAAACAAATATTTGAACTTTATTCTCTCGGCAAGATGAGCATATTGGAAGCTGTGCATTTTGCCGATTTAATGGGACTTAGAACCAGAGCCGGCAAAAAACTGGTCAATTCCAGTATCTATTATATATTGGACAATCCCTTTTATTACGGCGAGATGAAAACCAAAAGAGGAATTATTAAACATGTTTATCCGCCGCTGATTTCGCAAGAGCTTTGGGAGCAATGCCAAAAGCAAAAAGCCCTGAATAATCACAACGGCGCGGGGCTGAAATATAGTCAAAAGCCTTTTGTACTGAGAGGTTTAATCACCTGCGGAAGAACGGGAAGGGTTTGTCCCTGCGAAGATCAGCTGAAAAGAAAATATTATTCGTGGGTGGTTTGTTACACCAAAACCGGGCAGAGGCGATACATCCCGGAACAAGATGTTTTAAGCATGATAGAAACCGTCCTAAACCGTATCAAAATACCAGATTCCCTAATAAATCCGCTGTATGAAGAGATTAAAAATGCTGAAATTTCAGAAAAACAATACTGTCAGCAGGAAATCGGAAAACTGAGACAAGAACAGGAAAAAATGAAGGCAAAATTGGATAATTTGTTTGATTTGCGTTTGGACGGAGAGCTTGACCGAGAAACGTTTGAAACCAAGCGCAATGAAATCCAACTCAAAATTGACCGTATGGGAAGAAAGATTAAAACCTATGAAAAGACGGGAAATGCCTTCACTTCAACGATATTAGATCTCATAAATCTTGCGTCGCAGGCCGGAAAAGTGTTTGCCAAATCCGATAATCTTGAGCTGAAGCATCTGTTGTTAAAATTTGTTTTTAAGGAAATGATATTAACGGAAGGAGAATTGACGTATGAGCTGAATTTTCCGTTCAACGAGTTTGAAAAAGCGTATTTTTACGAAAAAAGAAGCAAATTTTTACAAGGCTCGCAACACGAGGAAAATCAAGGCCTTGAGGATAATAAAACAGATGAAAACGCAAAATCGTTCGGGCCGAAAATTGCTTTTAAAAATCAAAGAGTTGCGTCAAAAAACGCAACTCTTCTCCAGTCTGGCTGGGGTGGCTGGATTCGAACCAACGAATGTCGGCACCAAAAGCCGATGCCTTACCACTTGGCGACACCCCAATCAATATTTCATCGGCCGGTAAGCAACCGATTAATATCAACTTGCAGGCATATATTTATGCCAATTTTTTTATTAATGCAAGAACTTTTTTTGTTTTTTATGAATTTTTTTTATAAGGCATTAATTTTATATAAAAATCTGATGGTTATTCAATAATAAAACCTTATTTCGCAAAAAATGACAAAAATATCAGATTGACAAAATTTCCAAATTGTAGTAAAACAAAGTCCAAAATTAACTATTATGTCAAACTAATTAAATTTCTACAATTATGAAAGCATTAACAAGACCAAATCAGGAGCAGAATTATCTATTTCTTCCTGCAGTTTTACTTAAAATCTGGTTCGAAAAAATGCATCAAGCACAATTTGGTGCGCTTGTGGCTCAACCCAAAGCTCTTCCGGCAGCAGAGCAACCGGAGAATAAATTAGAAATTAATTTTTCTGATTGGGATATGCCTCAATCTAAGCCTGAATTACTGATAGAGGAATACCTTTGGGGTATCCGCTATGGCGTAATGCAGTATATGGACGTAGAACGCTGTTCTTTTTCAGAGGTATTGGAAATTGCCAAAACAGATGACATGTGTGAGATATACTCTCCGGCAAAAGTCCAATATTTTTCGGATGGAAGCCGTAAGGTTATTTCGCAAGATGTAGCGGTTTACAACACCGACGCCAAGTTTGGGTGCTGGTCGTTGATTAACCTGAAACAAGCCAAAACTTTGTTTCCGCAGTATGCGAAAATTTTTGATAAGCTACCCAAGGAAACAAAATTCTTGTGTTCGCCTGAGGTTGACAAACTTCGTATTGTCAATCAAGGCCATAAAGAAATTGGTTTTAGTTTTAGTTTAGTTGATGTCTCTATTCAAAATATTGCGTTCTATTTGGGACATTTGCGTCCATCTTTCCGTTACATTGCGCAAGAAATTGAGCAAGGAAGAGGTCAGGCATTTTGCAATCCTCGCCAAATGAACGATTTGGATTATCTTAAAAGCAAAATCTGCTTGATGTGCGGTGGACAATATCCCTACAGCTTGGCGCAAAATTTGGTTTCAGAATCTTCTTATCGGCAAATGCAATCTAGTTATCTGCAAGAAGGCATTAAAGGCAAGGATATCTTCCGCATTTTAATTGATGGAAGCTATCTAAAAGAAGATGACGATTTCAATAAACTGGTAGTCAAAGATGGAGCAGACATCAAGCTTTGTGTTTCCCCATCGGTTTATAAACGTTGGGGGAGACCATTTAGTCCATCCGAGCTTGAGATAATCAATCGTTTGCGTAACTTTGATTTTGATGCGCAAGCAGAAAATGATTATTATAGCAAAATCAACCGATTACGTTTTAGCCAACGTGAAATTAATATTTTTGCCGAGGCTAAACCGGAACAAAAGATTATTGAGGTTGAACCTTTGCAAGAGATAATCACTCATCAGATGAATGAGATTGCCAGTGAAGAACAAGCTCTTGCGGAGCAAGCTCAAAGAGCTGAAGAAGAACGTCAGCGAGAAGAAAAACTCCGTCGCCAAGAAGTGTTTTTTGCATCAAGAGATCTTTCTGGTCCTACCAGAAGCTCTCTGTACACCGGATTTTAATTAAAAAAACAAAAATTATGTTTCTGGGAAATTTTTTAATAGGAAGTCTGCAACCAGCCCAACAAATTGGGCTGGTTCAGGCAAAAAATTTGAAGAAACTTCAAATTTTTTGTAAAAAAGAGAGATTAGATAAATCAGCTGAAACTTGTTTGATAGAACATTCTGAAGGTCTGGAAAGTATTTTGGAATATACTTTGAAAAACTATGGAGCGTTTCAGGAAGAGAATAATGATTTGTTTTTCAAACATTATCGAACAAACAAAGAATTATTGTTGCTTTTCTTGCAGGTCGTAGAGCCAAATTTTGACTATATGATGGAAATGCTTCAACTCTTCAAGGACTATCCTCAAGCAGGAGAATGTTTCAAACAAAAATTTCAAAAACTTTCTGAAGGAGATAAAACAGAATTTATCAATCAGTTGAAGCAAGATGAAAAACTCTTCTGTGCGTTTTTGGGGCTTATACCGATAGAAATAACTGAAGTTTCACTTTTTGAAGCTTTTCTTGACTACTATCAAAACCAGTCAGAAGTTTTGAGAAGTTACTTGAGTATGTATAACTTACCTCAAGATTTTCAGAAAGTCCTGCAAAGGAAACAACTTTGGTCGTTAATAGAGGTTTATATTGCTACTCACCAAGACTTTGTGTTTTCAAATCCCATTGACTATTGTGCTTTTTGTCATGCAGGAGGTCAAATGCAAGGTTTTTGTGTTACAGCAAGTGCTGAAGCCGGAATTTTTGAAGATAAAGACTTATTGTTGAGTTTAGCCTCAAGAAATTGTATTTTCAACCAAGAGAATAAAATTCGCTTCATCAAGCTTTATGGGGATTTCCCCAAGGAAGTTGAGCAATATCTTGCCCAATATGGTAAGAATATCGATTTCTCGGAGGCGGAGCAATTTAAGTTCTTACAACACCACCCAAACTTGATAGAACACATCAAAGTGCAAAGTCCGGCGCTGTATCGGGATTATGTCTTGCCAGAGAAAAGGAAAAAGCACATTCCTTGTTCGGAAGAAGATTTGCCGATGCTTATTCACTTGTCTCTGGATAATCCACTGCCGCTTGCACAGTTTATTGTAGAACATGGTAGAGTTTCCCCTCAATTGGAAGTGGAATTATTTTTTAAGGCAGATGAAAAATGCCGAGACAAATACATTGAGTTGTATGGAGTGAATTTGCGAAATTTGGTCCAAAATGCAGCTCAATACGGCGCAACGGAGACTGAGCAACAATTGCTGAAGCCATCAAATTTTGCAAACTTGCCTACATATTTTACTCTTCTTAACAAATGGAACATATTCCAAAAAGAAGAGATTAAGCAGATGGAGATGTATAGTTGTGAACTGAGTAAAAAAGTAAGAGAAGAAAAAGGTTGTTTCAATATCAGATGTGGAGATTGCCTAGCCTTGAAAAGATCACTATCAATAGTGCTCCCAATCCTTATCAATATAGCGCAACGCAATTATCTGCGAGGTGGTTGTTAATGCAAAAAACAGTCTTGACTTGGTTCAAGACTGTTTTTTTCTGTAATCAAATTACTTCAAAAGTTGTTTCTTTTTCTCCTCTCTGGCCTTTAAGACGTCCAAATCTCTTTCGGTCGCAATTCTATCCAAAATGGTTTTGACCACGCGGTCGATTTCTTTATTTTCGCGGTAATCGGCGTGCAAAGCAAAGTTCACACGGTTATCGACCAATAAGCGCAGAGCCTTTTGTTTGCTGGCTTCACTATGGTTATAAACCGCAATGGCATTACCGCCTCTTTCTTTGGTGAGTTTCATGGAGGGGATGTCGGTTAATCCGTCGCCAAAGTAAATCATTCTCTTAAAAGGAATAGGGCGGTCTTCATCGGGAGTAAATTCATTAACGGCCACATCGTCGTTTTTACCCAAGCCTTTATTGATTTTAGAAAGATATTGGGTTTTGATGCTGTAATTAATTACGCGTGCAGGCCAAACGGGAGTCCCATCTTTGCCAAAGGCATAAGAGCAGGCAAACACGTCTTTGAAGTATTTGCGGATTTTTGTTCCTGCCATAATTTCCTCATAGCCGGAAGATATGATATAATGCTCAATTTCCAGTTCGAGGCTCGCACCAAAACGGTTGATGCGTTCAAACCAATCCAAGACCCCCGGAAAATATTTAACACTTTTGCCGCATTTTGCAAAATTTTCTTTCGTAAGAGGAATACCAAGCTCTTTAGCTGTTTTCATAAAGTAATACATACTTCCGGTTACTTGGTCGGCATCATTCTCGCGCGACCATTTGTTGGCTTTTTTCCAAAACTCATCAGGCTCCATCCCAAATTGCGGAATAAGAGCAAAATCTTGCATATATTGAGTACTAAGTGTTTCATCGAAGTCATAAATCAGAGCGACTTTAGTTTTTGTATCTTGCATTTTTTTATTATCTCCGCTTGCTTTTTGGAATTAATTATTATACAAGGAAATAAGTTAATTTTTTACTATTTTTTTAGAAGAGGAAAATCACAATGGTAGCAAAAACGATGGACCAGTTGGTTTCTTTATGCAAACGCCGCGGTTTTATTTTTCAAAACGCCGATATTTATGGCGGTATGCAAGGGGTGTATGATTATGGTCCGTTAGGTGTTGAGTTAAAAAACAATTTGAAAGCGGCATGGTGGCGCTCGATGGTCTATGAGCGTGATGATATTGAAGGTTTGGATGCTGCTATTTTGACCAACCGTAAAGTTTTGCACTATTCCGGTCATGAAGATACTTTTTCTGACCCGATGACGGATTGTCGCAAATGCAAAGGGCGTTTCCGTGCTGACCATATTAAGGACGGCAAATGCCCTAACTGTGGTTCAACCGATTTGACTGAGCCCCGTCCGTTTAACCTCATGTTTAAGACCACGGTCGGACCGGTCGATAATGCTGAAAATCTGGCTTACTTGCGTCCTGAAACGGCTCAAGCCATTTTTACGCAGTTCAAAAATGTTGTAGATTCGACCTCGCGCAAATTGCCGTTTGGTATTGCCCAAATCGGTAAATCTTTCCGAAACGAGATTACGCCGCGTAACTTTATTTTCCGCGTACGTGAATTTGAGCAAGCCGAGCTTGAATATTTTGTTATGCCGGGAGAAGATGAAAAATGGCACGAGATGTGGAAAGAAGCCCGCATCAAATGGTGGGAGGAGCAAGGTCTTCCGCGTGAACATATTAATATTTACACCACACCGAAAGAAGATTTGGCGCACTATGCCAAGGCTTGCTACGATATTGAGTATCAATTCCCGCATGGTATGGAAGAGCTGGAAGGTATTGCCAACCGTACAGATTATGACTTGGGTAATCACACCAAAGGTCAAGATGAGTTGAATTTGACATCTCATTGCCACCCCAATAGTGATTCCACCACCAAGTTGTGCATTCGTGATGATGAGAGCAATTCATGGGTTGTTCCTTTTGTAATTGAACCGTCTATGGGGGTTGACCGTGGTGTCTTGGCCGTCTTGACTGAGGCTTATGAGGAAGAGGATTTAGGCGAGGGCAATAGCCGTATTGTTCTGAAACTCAAAAAACACTTAGCTCCGATAAAAGTTGCGATTATTCCGTTAAAGAAGAATAACGAAGCCATTATGAACAAATGCCATGAGATTAAGCAAAACTTGCTCAAACTAGGCATTGGTCGTGTGGCTTTGGAAAATACCGGTAATATTGGTAAGGCTTATCGTCGCCATGATGAGGTTGGTACGCCTCTGTGTATTACGGTTGACTTTGAGACGATTGAAAATCAACCGGAATCAGTCACCATTCGTGATCGTGATACGATGGAACAACATCGTGTAAATATTGCGGATTTACCAACCTATTTAAGAGAATATTTCTTAGGTTAATGAACACAAAAAGGGCTCTGTAAAGGAGCCCTTTTTTAGATTGACTAAGGGATAAAATTAATCTAATAATTACATATTAAAACAAATAATTATGTCTTACTTTTAAAACTTAAGGATTATGAATGACAAGATTATTGAATCATTTGCGCAAGATTTTGTGAATATTGAAAAATGGTTCCAAAAGGAAAGAAGTTTTGAAGAAATTTCCTGCTTGCATAATGATTTAATTTCATTAGGGCAAGAATATCGGAAATTTTTTAAGAATAAATGGCACTACAAAACGGTTAAGCGAATTTTCGTGAAATATGTAGCTTTCTACCTACAAAATACGAGTTACTGGTGGGGTATAGGTTCAATCTTGCGGCATGATATATTAAGTAAAGCCAAGCAAGGCTGGATACCTCTTGAAAGTTCAAGAAACACCCGCTTGAAAAGAAAATTTCTCAAAAAAGATTTTTTATACTTTTTGTTGAGTAGAGAAAGATTATGTTCTCTTCAAACGTTGAAAGCATATAAGAATTATCGCAAAGAATTTAAAGGGTGCTGGCTTTATCAAAGAATTTAGGAATATACCTGAAAATCTTTATAAAAAAAAGAGCTCTGTATTTTTACGGAGCTCTTTTTTTGAAAGGGAACATCATTCATGGTCAAAATGATTAATAATAGACTTTAATTCATCTGCCGTCGGAGCTTCTTTTCCGTTATAGCCAAAAGAATTAGATTTTTTAGGGGCATTATATAAAACCCAAAATTTTAATCCGAGCAATGCACCGCCGAAAGCGTCCAAGAGTAAATTCATCAAAAAAACATCGCCGACAAACACAAACTTTAGAGCATATTCGTGTGTTTCAAGCTCATAAAGCACATTCGTATTTTCAAAATTTGGGTTGCGTCTTTTAACAAAAGAGATGAAACCTGAGCGATCTTCATTGTGCGAAGCCTTAATGTGAATGAGTTTATCCGAAACCAAAACGGCTTTGCCCACTAATTTATCTTCCAGATAGGATATAATTTCTTGTCTGGATTTTTGAGAAATATCCTTTTCCATAACAAAATAGTATGAGGTGAATAATAAAATGTATCATTTTTTCTATAGCAATTTTAAAAATCTTGTCAAGTGTAATAACAAGTGTAATAATAAGAGAGAACGGTGAACTTTGGAACCTTGTGTCGTTACGTCAGATGTAATGTTAATAATAAATTAAATCAAATCTTCTATAAAAAGCGACGAAAGGAAAATGCAATGACATTATTTCAAATATCAATAGGATTGTTGATATTGCTGACGATGGTTGTGCGCCCGTTTTTATACAAGCCTTGCGTAAAATATTTTCCGGCCGAATTATCCGCGGCATTTACTTCGGTCTGGTTGCTTGTAGGCCTAGCCGTAAGTTGGCCATTGTTGGGACATTTATTGACAGATAATTTCACCCAAATCACGACCTCGCCATATATTTGGTTAAGTATTCTGAAAGGTGTCTTGCTTTGGGCAATGATAAAATTTCAACAAGTGGTAAACAAGGAAAGCACATCCTCATCGGTTTTCTTTGGTTTTGTGGCAATGGCGTTAGGCTCATTGGTTAATAATTTATTTTTCAAAGAAGGATTGGCTTTATTGCAAATTCTTTGCATTTGTGCTTTAGGGCTGTTAGGAATAATCTTTATTCTGCGCGGTGATGCCGAAAGACTGTCCTTGACCGGTAAAATAGATTTTATATTAATTATTTTGCTAGGTGCGTCTTTTAGTGTTTTTGATCATCTTGCCATTCCGCAAGTTGGCTGGTATGCGCATGTCTTTTTTTCTTCGGTATTTATGTATTTGGCTTGTGTTGTCAAAGGAATATCCAAGCAAGATTATCGCAACATTTTTTGTAATTATCAGGTAGTCATAGCCGGAATTGTTTACACCATATCAGAATTTTTGATAATTTATGTATCTATAAATTTATTGCCGGTATCTTTTGTTGCGGTATTTATGCGAATGGCGGCGCCGATAGTTATGCTGATTTCGGCGGTTATGTATCGTGAACAAAGTATAAAAAATCAGCTAACCTTTGGCGGATTAGCATTATTATTTGTTTTGCCGCTAATTTTTGGATAAAAGAAAGGCACCGTTTTCGGTGCCTTAATTTTTTTATCTACTTAAAGATTATTTAATCCATTTCAAAGCGGCTTCATATTCTTCAGGAGTATTAACATCAGCCGGAGCTTGGTCAATCAATTTGATGTTATCCACGATTTTAGCTCTGATTTTCATACCGTTTTCGAGAGCGCGCAGTTGCTCAAGAGATTCTCTTTTTTCCAAAATCCCCACTGGCAGGCTAACAAATTTTTGTAAAGAAGAAGCCTTATAAACATAAATACCGATGTGGTGATAAAAATCATGATTATCGCATTTTTGCGGGTCGCGAATAAAAGGAGCGGCGGCTCTGGTGAAATATAAGCAATTCGCTTCATTCTCGCCTTTAGCCAATCCCATAACGATTTTAACTTGGGTCGGGTCTTCAATATCTTTTTCGTTCTTAAAAATCATACCGCAAGTAGCAATATCGCAGTCGGTACGTTCAATCATTTCAATCAGGTCAAGGTTGACTTTAGGGTCAACATTCAAGCCATCACCTTGGAAGTTAACCACGATATCATATTTTGTCCCCTCAGGGTCAATTTGCTTGAGGGCGGCGGCAATTCGGTCCGTACCGCTGGGCAAAGACGGGTCGGTTAAAATTGCTTTGGCCCCGAATTTTTGCGCCTCGTCAACCAAAATTTGGTCTCCTGCGGCAATAACAATATCTCCGGGCACATCAGCTTTAACATTTTCATACACGCGTTGTAATACGGATTTCCCATTAATATCGAGTAATGGCTTGTTCGGCAAACGAGTAGATGCCATACGCACCGGAATCATGGTAATAACTTTAGACATATCAATCCTTTCAAGTTGTCTGTTATTGAATGGAAAAAAGTATATTCTATTTTGATAAAAAAATAAAGAGAGTTAACGCCATTTGTTTATAATCGCCAAACAAATATAGGTTTTGTACTTTTTTTGTCAAAAAAAATAATTTGACTGGGAATAAATTTTGTGATATATTCAACTATGTAAATAAATTATTTTGGCTATTATTGCAACAGCGGTTGCTTGGCATAGCCTATATTGTCTAATCCGCCATCCCTGCTTACATAAAACCCACAACACAACAGCGATGGCACAAAACTATATGTAATGGAAAAAAACTTGCAAAAAGTAAGCTTTCAGCTTGCTAATCAGTGGTACGATAGTATCATTGACTTGAAAAGCGTGTACACATCAGTTCACGCGGGAGCCAAAAACTATGGCTCGTCAGCCAATCAATTGGTGAATGAAATGTTCGCAAATCTTTTGGAATTAGCATTCCAAAAGAAGATTGAGCTGACAAAAACGTTACTGATAACCGACTATGGCTGTGGCCAAAGCAAGGCTTCAAATGTCTTGGCTGAGGTGTTAGCCAACAATGCCGAGAAAATTGCAGAGCTAACGGAAAAAGGTGTCGGTATTAATGAAATTCTGCAAGACCTTTCGCAGGAAATCAAAAATGCCGATAGCGCTGAGGTTACGGAAATGATACCTCGCGTAACCAAATACCGCCATATTATCGTACAGAGATATGATATAGGTATTCCGGAATATTCCATTAAGCCGGTAAACAAGGCCGACGTCGTGTTCTGCAATGACGTTCTGGAGCATATCCCGGAACATGAATTGCCTGATTTTCTGACAGGATTGGAAGAAGCTGGTAAGTATGTCTTTGCATCAATTTCCTTGCGAGACGCCGTCAACTATATGGCAATCCCTGAAGCCATGCTTTGGGAAAATGCACAAAAAGTTGAGAAGCCGTCCGGAATTGTTCTGACCAAGGACGTTTCAGGGGCTTATATCTTCTCGCTCCATGTAAGCGTTTTGCCACAAAGCAGATGGCAAGAGATATTGGGTTCTCAGTGGACACTCTTGCCGGCGCAGGATTATACAGCCGTTTCGGCGATGAATTTTGCTCCTTCGGCAAAATATCAGGCCGAAAAGAGGGCTCTGATTGCTCAAGTTGGCTTTGCCGACTTCATACCTTTTCCCACAAAAATGGGCACAAGGTACGAGCAAGACCCAATCCTCTGGCGTAGAACAGCTTTGATGCAGCCTCAAAAACACATTCAAAAACTAAATGTGTTGGAGGGCTATCCTGAAAGCGCGTTCAAGGCTAAAGAAAAGCAAGAAAGCTTGGAGTTTCTCTCCTACATCGGAGCCAAAATTTCGCAAAAAGAAGATAGCTCATGGGCGTTGGAATATTTGCCGGAGTTTCTGGACAAACTTGCTGAGCTTGAAAACCTGAGCAAGGACGGAAATAAGACAGATGAGGCTGTCAAAGCCGCTGCACAAAAAATTATCAGACAGGGTCTCTAAGGCCTCAGTCTTAAATGTTTAATATTTTAATTATTATTATGAACGAATTCATTCAAGAGAGTTTGGCTTGCTTAGCAGCAGCTCTCAATACAAAGAAAAAAGAGTTTATTAACTATTTTATCTCGGTTTCTGCCAATTCACGATTCACGGTAGAAAATGCGGAAAAAATATGGAGGCATCTGACCAACCCGGCGAACCACAAAATTGGCTCAACCGAGTTGGCTCCGGGGCTGAAAGTCAATATTGACTGGACAGTTCTGAAAGAGGAAGCAGAGGTCTTCCCGGAAGTTCATGCAAAGTTTCATGATGTTCACATTCCGACCTTTACGGAAGGGATGTATATATCAGCCGCATCAGAAGATTTGCCGGTGCATGTTCCGTTCGATGAAACAAAGGATATCGGTTTCTATGAAAAGCCAGAAACGTCCTTTGCTACAAAAATTGAAAAGAATTCATGGAAGTTTATTCCGGCAGGTGTCTATCATGGTCCGCTTTATGGCGGGTATGAAGACGATCCGAAAAACTACTTCCTTGAAAATGGAAAGAAACACGTCGTCAAGATTTGCATAAAAATTCTTGCCGACTAATCATAAGCCCCGTAACAGCAGAGCTGTTAACGGGGCTTTGCTTTAAATAAATCGCTTCAAAATATTTCTATAAAACTCTCCTCATCCTTCGCAACCCCTAAAGTTTTACCCTAATCCCAACGAATCCTCAAAATCTCACCCAATTCCTCTCCAAATCACCTCAATCTTCTTCAAAATCTCATCAAATTCCACGCCCAAAACGCCACACAACCCCTCAAAACACAACAATTGTGTTAATTTAAGAAATTTTATATTTTTTTTGTCAAATAGTTTTGACATTGGTTGTAATTTATGCTATATTTAGTCCATAAAATAATTATTATGGCTATTATCAATCAACAGCGGTTGCTTGGCATAGCCAATTGTCTAACCCGTCATCATCGTTAATAAAATAATACAGCGGTGGTGGCACAATACTTTTTAATTATGGAAACAAAGAAAATCGCCCTCATCACTGAGGGTTTTGGACACGGCTTCTATGCAGTAAGAATGGCGTTATCTCTCGGTCTTGAGTTGGTAGCATTCAGCGAAAAGGAGACAAAGGAAGAATTTGAGGCACAAGTTGCCCAAATTATGACCAATCTTTCTTTTATCGCACCAACGATGCGACCAGCTTCTTGGGAAGAACGCGAAACCCTCCTCCGTCGCGGTTGGAATGTCAGAAAATCTCTGCTCGACGGTGAAATCACCGAGGCCGAGTGGAAGCTCTTCGCTGAATATCCTGCGCTGCAGCCGGAAATAAAGGAGCCTCTTCCACGGTTCCTCAGTGTTCCGCGCTACCGCACGAACATTATGTTCGTTCCACAGAAACTCGTTTCTGATGGGCAGTGCGGCGTTACTGCTGCTCAGCAGAGCGTGCAACCGGAAGCATTTAATTTCTTGAAATCCTTGTCAAATGTTACCCTGATTTTGGGGCAGCATTTCCACAAGGTTAATGACCTCGACAAAATCGAGGCGTTAATCAAGGAGTTCAACTGCTATGTTCCCGGATATTCAGAAGACCGTGAGGTCTTTGGTATCCGCGGTGTGGCGCACAGAAACTACTATAATCTGTACGCTAAAACCGACCTGTGTATGGGTATCGCAGGCACCCACACATGGTATCTCTTGACCTGCTTCCCCAGTACCCCGCAGATAATCCTGCATAACAGGAATGGCGTGGAAAACTGGGAAAAAATTGCTGAGGCATACCGTAATGCCGGCTATCAAATCTACGCAATTGGATTTGATGAGCTGACCGATATGAAACAGCTCGGAAAGAAGATGGAAGAGATATTTAACTCTCTTTAATCATATCTTTCCACAAAAACCTCTGTTCCGCTTAACCGCGGACAGAGGTTTTTTTAACTTAGGGATTCAAACAAAAAAGCCTTTCTTGCTCAAAACAAATCTTCAAAAGAAGAGGTTTTGAAAAAGAAAGGCTTGTTAAGGTAAAGATGTTTCAAAAATTACTGTTTATATTTTTCGTTTATATATTTTGAAATCAACTGTGGTGTAAAAACGGAGTTGCTTCTATTAATTTCTTGAGAATGATTTTGTTGCGGTTGTGCAATAGTATGATGCGTTATTTCAGAATTTTGACGAACTGCTTTTTTTACTTGTACACGATTTTTAATAGTAGAGAAGTTATCAGGTCTAAAATCATTGGAAAAAAGAGAAGGGATAGGTGTAGGGGGTGGCATATTCACCAGAGCAGTTGCTCTTAACCAAGAACCTTTACTTTCAGGGTAATATGATTTAATATTTTTTATCATATTCAGTTTGTTTTGTATGCTTGGTTTGAGGATATAAGCTCCCAATACTGGCAATGTAACCGGAGGATAAGCAACAGCAAAAGCACATGCTTTTGCAACTTGCATAGAGCAATTCCAAGCCCATTTAGCGGCAAATTTAAGGGGGTTTGTTTTCTTTTCGTCTTTTTTAATTTTAAATAATCCAAAATTTTTTATGAAAGAACCAATTTTGCTGGCTCGAGAAAATTTTTTCTTATTATCAATTGCTTGAATGTCTCTGTCCAAATACGCTAAAGCTTGACCCAGGCGATTGGCTTCAGCAAAGGTTTGGGCTGTAGCTAAACGATTGCGAAATTCATCACGTTTGCGTCTTAAAAGTAATTCTTTAGGATCCATTGGGATATCTCCTGATTAAGTAAACGAATTAATATGAGTATATGACAAAATTGTATTTTTGTCAAAATAAATTGCGCTTACTTTTTAAAAAAAGCCTTTCTTGCTCAAAACAAATCTTCAAAAGAAGAGGTTTTGAAAAAGAAAGGCTTTTCACTAAGCATCAAGTTGTGAACAGAAACAGTCAAACAACTTGAGAATAAGAAACCAACATAGGAGGGCGAGCGTATATCCTCCTACTATTACAGCGCTAATCACCCAGGGTGTCATAAAAGTTCCTGTTTTTTTAATGATGAAAAACAAGAAGCAATTCCCACCCCAATCATCAAAATAAAACCAATGAAAAATGGGGTAGCGCACAAATACAAAATAATGTCTTTCATATCGCTAAATTTTTTAAGTTAAAATAATAAATTTCAGACCTAAAAAATAGCACTTTTGCCCTGTCTCGTCAAGTGGTTGTTGTGCTTGTCTTTCTTGTTGCTCTTTGAGTTCTTTTTCTTTTTTCAACCGCTCTTGTCTGAGGCGTTCTTTTTCTTGCTCACTTCTGGCGCGTTCCTCTTCTTCCCTCAGGCGAACAATTTCTTTTTCCTGTTCGAGCTGTTTTTCCTTTTCTTTTTGCGAACGCTCTTTTTCTTCACGTTTACGCTCTGCTTCTCTTTGTTTTTCGCGTTGTTCTTTACGGTCTTCATTGGTCTGAATTTCTTCTTCAACTTCTTGAATGGCCGATTCCTGCATCCTGCTGAGTTTGGCTTTGGGGCCTTTTTTCTTCTGCGCTTTTGCAATTAGAGCTTGACGCAAATTTTTGAAAAAACGAGACCGAAATTCGTGCAGCACTTTGCGAATGATTTTAATCAAAGCGGCCCGCTTGAGTTTTTCATATTGTCGGCTTTGTGCATATAAAACTTCTCTCATCATTTCTTTTTTGAGTTTGTCTCGGTTTTGTTGCAGATTGTAATTGAGTTGCAACATAATGTCTTTTTTGAAGGCATCTTTTTCTTCTTCATCAAAATCATCTAAAACGCTGTCTTCAAAAGCACGCTTTTGTGCAGCAATTTGTTGTAATTCCTTAAGGTGACGATCTCTGAGGTAAGCCAAAAATTGCCGCAACGAAACAATTGTCAATAAGGCAAAAGCCAAAACAATCAAAGCGGAAATAAACCAATATTTTTCAAAAATACTCATCATGAGAATACAATGATGAAAAAAGATAAATATTTGCTTAAAGTCCTTGACTCTTATAAATATATCTTATATAAAACAAACAAATTTATATGATTTTTTTTTCATATTGAAACGAGTATTGATAATAACACGCCAAGGCGTGCCGCCAGTCAGCGAGGGTTCGCACACTGGCGTGCAACACTTTATGTATATACCCTTGGTGATAAGAAAGGAGCAAAAAGCTCTGGTCAAAAGTAATGATTTACTAGAAATCAGGGCTAAAAAAGATGTTTGATGCACTGAGTGAAAAATTAAGTGCCGCTTTTTCAAAAATCACCTCTCGCGGTGTTTTGAATGAAAAAGACATAGACGAGGCAATGCGCGAAATTCGCATTGCTTTGTTGGAGGCTGACGTTTCACTTCCCGTTGTCAAAACCTTTATTGCTCAGGTAAAAGAGCAGGCTTTAGGCGAAAAGGTTGTTAAGTCTATTCAACCTGGGCAAATGGTTATCAAAATTGTCCATGATGAATTGGTTAAACTTTTGGGATCAACCTCTTCGGAGCTGAATTTTAATGCGGTTCCGCCGGTTTGTATTTTAATGGTTGGTCTGCAAGGTTCCGGTAAAACCACAACTTCGGCCAAAATTGCCAATCGTCTGAAAAACAAAAAGAAAGTCTTACTCGTATCATTAGATATTTACCGTCCGGCCGCTCAAGAGCAATTAGCGCAGTTAGCAAGCCAGATTGGGGTTGATGCTTTGCCCATCATCAAGGGCGAAAAACCATCCGAGACGACAAAGCGCGCTATCTCTGAGGGCAAGAAGGGCGGTTATGATGTCATTGTTTTGGACTCTGCCGGTCGTTTGCATATTGATGATGACTTAATGCAAGAGGTCATTGAGGTCAAAAAAATCGCCTCTCCGACGGAAACACTTTTGGTGGCAGATGCCATGATTGGTCAAGATTCTTGTACAGTCGCCAAAGAGTTTAATGAAAAGGTCGGTATTACCGGAATTGTCCTGACCAGAATAGATGGTTCGGCACGCGCCGGTGCGGCATTGTCCATGAAAATGGTTGCCGATGTTCCGATTAAGTTTTTGGGAACGGGCGAAAAGATTGCCGAATTTGAGGAGTTCCATCCCGACCGCTTGGCAGGCAGAATTTTAGGGCAAGGCGACGTTGTTTCTTTGGTTGAAAAAGCCATTGAAAATGTTGATAGAGACGAAGCCGAAAAAATGGCCCATAAGATGATGAAGGGCAAATTTGATTTAGAAGATATGCTCTCTCAACTCAGACAAGTTCAAAAACTTGGCAGCATGGGAAGTTTGTTAGGGTTAATCCCCGGTCTTTCCAAGTTCAAAACTCAGATTGAACAAGCCGGTATCGGTGACAATCTGATAAAAAGACAAGAAGCAATCATTCTTTCCATGACCAAGTCGGAGAGAAGAAATCCCGACCTGATAAAGGCCTCTCGCAAAAAGAGAATAGCCTTAGGGGCAGGGGTTGAAGTTCATGAGGTGAACAAGTTGCTCAAATCATACGAGCAAATGTCCACCATGATGAAAAGAATGGGCAAAATGGGAGGTCTTGGCTCATTAATGGGAAAAGGCATGCCCAATTTGCAAAACAATCCGCTCAATAAGATGTTAGGCGGAATGGGTAACAAATTTCCGTTTTAAGCCATAACGGGAGTTTTAATTTTAATTTAAGGAGAATATAAATGGCAGTACGTATCAGACTATCACGCGGCGGTTCTAAGAAACGTCCTTTCTACAAAATTGTAGTGGCAGATCAAAGAGCTCCTCGCGATGGTAGATTCATCGAAAGATTAGGTTCTTACAATCCGCTTTTGCCGAAAGATCATGCAGAGCGTTTGGTATTGAACCAAGACAAAGTAAAAGAATGGTTAGTCAAAGGTGCACAACCGACCGAAAGATTGCAAAAATTGTTTGCTAACTTGGGTCTTTGCGCAGCTCCTGCTATGCGTGAACAACCGAAAAAATCTGCTCCTAAAGCTAAAGCTCAGGAACGCATGAAAGAAAAAGAAGAAAAAGCCAAAGCTGCTGCTGAAGCTGCTGCCGCTGAATCTTCTGCTGAATAAGCAATTACCAACAAGTGACGTTTTATTAATATAATTATGAGGACGCTTTAAGCATGAAAAAAAATCGTCGAATTTGTCTGGGAGCAATCGTTGGTGTTCACGGAATCAAGGGCGAGGTGAAGGTTAAGAGTTTTACCTCCAAAGATTCCAATCTGGATAAATACGGCGCTGTTGAAAATGAGGCGGGTGACCGCAAATTTGAGCTTAAAGTGGTTGGGCATTCCAAGGAATTGCTTCGGGTAAAAATCAAAGGGGTAGATGACCGTACCACGGCCGAAACCCTGATTGGTACAAGTTTTTATATCAATCGCGATGTCTTGCCCGAAATATCCGACAAGGATGAATTCTACGAAGCGGATTTGATTGACCTCAAGGTTAAGACCAAGTCCGGAGAAGATGTTGGTCGTGTTGCCGGATTATACAATTTCGGAGCCGGAGAAATTTTGGAGATAAGGCTAAATTCCAGCCACAAGTTGGAGATGATACCTTTCAACAAAGCATATGTTCCGGAAATCAATGTCGAACAAGGTTATATTATTGTTGAATCTGTGATGCTCAACTTCATGGAAGATGAGGATGACGAGGAAAGTGATGAAGGTTAAAGTCTTTACCATATTTCCGGAGATATTCCCAGGTTTTTTGGGATATTCTCTGACCGGCAAAGCTCTTGATGAGGGCAAATGGTCGCTTGAAACCGTAAACATTCGGGACTATGCGACGGACAAGCACGGTTCGGTAGATGACACACCTTGCGGAGGCGGCGCCGGCATGGTAATGCGTCCGGACATTTTAGGGAGTGCGTTGCACGCCAATTACAATGGCGGACGGCTTATTTATATGAGCCCGCGAGGCAAGCCTTTAACTCAGTCATTGGTTCATGAGCTGGCAAGAGAGGATAATTTATCCATTATCTGTGGCCGGTTTGAAGGCATAGACCAACGAGTTCTTGATGCCTTTAATGTTGAGGAAGTCAGTATAGGCGACTATATCTTGACCGGCGGTGAACAAGCCGCACAGATTATGTTAGACGCGGTTATTCGCTTATTACCCGGAGTATTGGGCAATGCGGATTCCGTGGTAGATGAAAGCTTTGAAAACGGGTTGCTGGAACATCCCCAATATACCAGACCCATTGAATGGGAGGGCCGATCTGTTCCAGATATACTTCTTAGCGGACATCATCAAAACATCGCCAAATGGCGCAAAGAACGCTCGCTTGAAATAACCAAACAACAACGGCCGGATCTTTTGCAGAAATATCTTGATTCTCAGAAGGTTTAGGTATATAAACGAAAAAAAATCGAAAAAGGATAAGATTATGAACATTATCGAAAACATTGAAAAAGAGCAGATTGAAAAGCTCACTGCCGGCAAAAATCTGCCGAACTTCAAACCGGGTGACACCTTAAAAGTTCACACCAAAGTAAAAGAAGGCGATCGTGAACGTATTCAAGTTTATGAAGGTGTTTGCATTGCTCGTAAAAATGATGGCTTAAATTCATCTTTCACCGTACGTAAAATTTCTTTCGGTGAAGGTGTAGAGCGTGTATTCCCACTGTATTCTCCGAATGTAGCAAAAATCGAAGTTGCACGTATCGGTAAAGTACGTCGTGCTAAAATGTATTTCTTGCGCGCATTGCGTGGTCGTTCAGCTCGTATTGCCGACGACTTGGCTGCAGCTGCAAAAGCACGTGAAGATTCTTCTTCCAACTAAGGTTGCACAAGATAATCAAAAAGCCGTCCTTCGGGGCGGCTTTTTTTGTGGGTGAAAGTAAAATAGTGGAGTAGATTTTGAAGATTCCTTAAGAGAATATCAATAGTTGTTGATATATTTATTTACATCTTGAAAATTGTATTGTGTTTTGCCATAATGTAAAAGCCACTTGGGTAAAGTGTGCCTAAAATCCGAAGATTAAACTCTTCGGATTTTTTTGTTGTAAATTTGTCAGAAAAGAAAGGAGATAAAATGCCTAAAAGAAGAAATAATAACTGCTCTGCAAAAAGTGTTATTAAAAAGTTTAATGAACTTAAATATATGACAGATATTTCTCATACAATATCAACAGGAAATAAAGTTGTTGATAAAGCCATTGCCAAATATGGAGCAAAAGTTTCCAGAGTTGTGGTAAAAAATCCCATAGCTAAATTAGCAGTAAAAAAGAGTGAAAAAGCATACCCGTATATTGAAAAAGGTGGTGCAAATATTGCCAGAGCAAAAGTAGCATATAAAGAAGCTTGTAAGAAAAAATAGTTGATTATGATAAATAAAAACTTATACTTAGATTTATAACGACAAAAGGAGTATCAACAATGAAATTATGGTCAAAAGAAGCTTTATCTCTAGGCGGAATATATTGTGTTTTAGATACTCCTTTTTTGTTTTTACAGACCCCTATAACTGAAGACATTGGCCTAATTTTATTTTCGATATTTATTATATGTATGTTTCTGCTATATTGGTCGAAATTTTCTTTATATATTGAAAATCAAATCACCAAATTTCCTAATATTTCTTATTATCTGATATCTATTGGCTGGATACCATATTTTGTTATTATTGGAATTGTCTGTTTTATTGGCATAGCTGCAGCTTTTGCTTGGGATGAAGATACCATCGAAAAAGTAGCAAACATTTTTAATGCTATCTGTACATGGGGGGTACCCATTTCTCTTGGTATAGCATATCTTAGAACAAGAATTATAAAATAACTAAGAGATAATACTCAATTCACAGATTGCCCTACTTTAGGCATGTCTCGTTAGAACCAAAATCAGAGCTGAAAAAACAACAGATTATGAAGGTTGCTTTGTGGCTTAAATAAAATTTAAGGCTTCCTTTTGTAGGTCTAAAGAGCCAAAACATACTTCTTCGGATAAACCGATGAGCTGAGCGGCTCCTTGCATTCTTTCGCTCCATGGGAGTTTCTCTAATTTTTCAAATTCCGAGAGCAACAAGTTAACCGCTTCAAATTTGTTTAAGCCACGTTGGCTTTCCAAGCGTTTCACATAAGCCAACATCCATAAATAGGCCGAAATGTAAGAAGAGCGATATTGAGCTCTGAGCTTTTTATCTTCAGGGTCGGCAAACATTCCGTTCTTGTTCAAAAAGCCTAAGACGGGTAAAGAGTTAACATCAAGGCTCTTTATTATCTCATCATGTTTGGGGTTTGGGATGTTCATTAAATAATGTGGCACCAATTCGGCAAAGCCCTCACTTAAACGCCCCATTTTTTGAAAATAAGCTCCGTGCACGGTATGCGAAAGCTCATGGATTAGGCTGATTTTTTGCTCCTCATCTGGAGTTTTTGAAAATCCTTTTTCAAACCACACTTCATCAACAGCTAAGGCTTCCGTATAAACTTCATCAATAGGTACGAAAATCCCGCACATTCCTTTAGGAAAAGGGCAGTTTGATAACTTTTGAAAAATTTCTCCTTGCGGTAAGACCACAAACCCAAACACGGGTTTTTTCTTAAAATTTAAGGGTAGGACGGTAACCTCACGCGCATAACCGCTCATAATTTCTACAAACGATTTCCCACAAGAGCTGGTGCGATATTTTTGCGCCATCTCAGGCAACAAAGCCAAACGCAATGCTTCCGCCTCTATCACTTCAAAAGTATATTGATTAATATTCATCGTCTTTGACATATTAAAGTCCTTTCTAAAACTTAAGCCAAAGGTAGCATAAAATGAGGGAAAGAAAATAAAATTTTACATCACGCATTAATAGGACTTTACAAAATTCAGAGAAACTTATAACCTAACTCCAGATATATAAAGCATATATCTGGGGCGTCGAAAACCCTAAATTACACAAGTCGCTAGCATACGACTGAAAAATAATGCCGATTTCTGTCATGGACGGATGTCGGCGAATAAGGTCTTGGCCAAATAAGCCGAGCCGTTTTGTGTAATACGGTTTTCGAACATCCGCCCGCCTTTTACTTAAGAAAGTGCGGGTTTTGTTTTAACTTTTACATAAGGATGTTCAAATGAAAAAACTGTTTTTAATTTTAACTTTGGGAATCTTTGTAGGCGTTTTAAGCTCTTGTGCCACCGTCATGAGAGAAAACAACCAATCTATTCCGATAAAAGCCAATGTTGAAGATGTGCAAATCAAGATAACAGATAAAAAAGGAAATGTTGTTTTTGAGGGCACAACCCCGACAACCATTAATCTCAAAACATCTGCAGGTGGATACTTTGACCCACAAAAATACGAGATTATAGCCTCTAAAGATGGCTTTAAAACGCAGAGCTCTGTAATCGATTGGCATGTGAGCGGTTGGTATTATGCCGGAAATTTTGTGATTGGCGGGCTAATCGGTTATCTGATAGTAGATCCTTTGACGGGAGATATGTATTATTTGGATGAAGAAGTAAATCTGAATATGCAACCGAGCAAATAATAAAAGGGGCGGAGATTCCTCCGCCCTTATTTCTAAAATTATCGATTGCTGGCCAGAATACGTTGCTTATCGCGATTCCAATCTCTTTCTTTTTGGGTCTCGCGCTTGTCAAAGAGCTTTTTGCCGCGTCCTAAGCCGATTTCAAGTTTGGCTCGTCCTTTATTGTTAAAAAAGAGATTAATTGCCACCAACGTCGCCCCTTTGCGAGATAATTCACCGATGATATTGTTGATTTCTTTTTTGGTGAGCAAAAGTTTGCGATCTCTCTTTTCGGCATGACTTTGGTAGCCTTTGTTGGCATATTCGGCAATAAACATATTGGAAATGTAGAGCTCTCCGTCTTTTTCTATACCGAAAGCGTCATTAATATTGGCATGTCCGAGTCTGAGCGATTTCACTTCTGTTCCGGTTAACTCAAGTCCCGCCACAAATTTTTCACTGATGTCATAGTCAAAGAAAGCGCGTCTATTTTGAGCCACGCTTCCTGTACTAATAAAATCAGACTTTATAGCCTTTTTTGCCATAATCAGCACTTATCCTTTATTTTTCTCTTCTTTTTTATCGTCTTTTTTTGATGACCGGTCGGTAATTAATAAATCAGGCTTACTTTGCTCTGCCGGAATTGGAGCTCCGGTACGAATGCAATGTCCGTCAATATAAGCTCCGGGTTCAATAGCAATGGAATTATGTGCTGCATCACCAATAAGTTTAGCGGTTTTAGCAATAAATAATTGATCAACTACGGCTTGACCTTGTAAAACACCATATAGATGGAGATGGTTTGTTGTAACCTTACCAAAAACAGAACCTTTAATGCCGATAACCAATTCTTCGCAACTTATATCGCCTTCGACATGTCCGTCAACATGAATGATACCGTCACTAATAATATCTCCCGTCACTTTTGTATTTTGACTAATAATTGACGGTACCGGCAAAGCTTCAGCATTTCTGTTAAATTTACGAGCAAATTTCAGATATAACATTTTTCTTAATTTTTTCATTTGTTAATCTCCTAAATTTTAGCCTTTATAAAAGGCAATGGATCAACATCTTTTCCTTGAAATAAAATTTCATAATGCAGATGCGGACCGGTTGAGCGTCCGGTAGTACCCACTTCTCCTATTGTATCACCAATTTCCAAATATGCACCTTTTTTTACATAAATTTTATGTAAATGGGCATATTTTGTTTGAAATCCGTTACCGTGGTCCACCACAACCAAATTGCCATAGCCTCCGGCATATTCGGCTCGTGTAACTTTACCCTTTGCTCGAATAGAAATTTTATTTCCAGTTCGACTGGCCAAATCCACCCCTTTATGAGTTGCTTTGGTTTTCTTAAACGGGTCGGTACGTTTCCCATATTGTGATGTAACCCAATAACTCCATACCGGTTTACCGATAGGAACAGATTTGGCAACTTCTTTATAATATAAGGTATCATCTACGTTTTGAAAAATTGCTGAAACCTTGTCATTGAGTTTTTTATCTTTTACTTTGCTTTTTTGTGGGATATACGGTCCCCCTTTAGCATTTTTCTTCTTAGAGTTAGCTAAAGGATTAAAGTAAAGACCTTGACGTTTGAGGGGTTTGTTAATATCAGAAAAGACGCCTTTTATTTTATTGAGTTCTTTAGAAGAAAGGGATTTTATTTTCTCCATAACTTCCAATTCAGCGGCTTTTAATTCATCAATTTTTTCTTCTAAATCATCAATTTGATCGCGTAACTCATCACGCTCCGCTGCTGCCAAATCTCGTTGCAATAACGCTTCTGTAAGGGATGCTTTTTCGCCAACAGCTTCAGCGTTAACCCAATCTTTCTTAGATGTAATTTGTTTGATTTTATCTTCCACAAGCAGGGCTTGTTTGCGGTATTTTTCAATATCTTTGTTTTTCTTGGAGTCGAGAGAATTAAGCATTGCGCCGATATTTTTGTGCAAAGCCATAAAATCAGTCATTAAATCCACATAAGCATCACGAGTTTCCACCAGCTCGATATCTTTGTCTTTCAAGATACGTCCGGACTTATGATACATGTGATAAGAATAAAAACTCCAGCAGGCAATACAAAGTATAAACGTCAGGAAAATTACCTGTACGCGAGAAGAAATTCGTAAAACTTTTGCACGTCCCTGCGAGCGAAAAATAATCTCTTTAGTAGAGAATAAAGGTTGTTTTTCGGTGTAAAAATCGCAAGAACTAAACGGGTCGTTATTCATACGGCAATATTACACAATTAAAATTGCATAACTCTCAATTAACACATAACTACATTTAAATATACCAAATTCTGGCAAAAAATACAGCATTTTTTGCAGACTTATCCAGAAAATGAGCTAATTGCTTGATTTTGTTTGATTTTACTCTGAGGCTTCATCCAGAAGAACAAATTCATCATCAGCCGCATAGTTAAGTACGACGCGCGTTCTTTCTTCTAACATATCCAAATCTAAACTATTGGAAGAGAGCAAACGAACCTTTTGTTCCAAAAGTTTTTTCTCTGCGCTGTATTTATCGGCTATTTCTTGAGCATATTTAATCTCTTTGCTTAAATACATATAGCGCAATAATCCGCGTTCCCCGTTGATTGTATAGAAACTGAAGTAAATGAAGATAAGAAAAACCACAATCAGCCAAAGAGAATCTTTTAACTTGGCTTGTAAATCTAAAAATAACCCCATTTCATCAGTCCCATAACAAAAATATAAGAACAAAAATTATTTAAGAAGATTGCACCATATTTAAGTTAAGAATTGGTTACCTCTGCAACAAAAATTAAAATTAATTGGCCAGACAGTTATTTCCTTTCCATTTCCAACCGGTTACTACATTGTTTTGAATATAAAACGAGGTTTGGCAAATATATTCTTGATTGCCCCCCAGATTTTGCGCATACGGTGTAAAGGCATAATCACCGTCAAACGGCGCATAAACCGAGTCATCTCCTTCTAGGGGGTAAGGATTGTAGAGATAATATTCGGAAGGAACTGTAATTGTCTGAATTTGAGTGAAGGTAATCACTTGTGAACCATCAGCATTAATTTTTCTGGCGCTGGGCGCACCCCAAGTCTTAAGCAAAGCAGATTCGGGTTTGCCAACCCACCCGTTGAGCATTTGGTCATATTTTTGTGTGGAGGCGCAAGCCGTAAGAAATAGAATAACACTTAAAGTACCAACAATTTTAAGATAAGAACGTTTCATTATTTTTCTCCATAAACAATAATAAACATATATAATTCTGTTTTTTAGAATTTCGACCCCTGACATAATTCAAGTTCTTGTCTGAGTTTATTAATGCGTCCAATCCACTCCCATGTATAAGGAAAAGAGGCATAATCGGCTTTTTTTAGCTCTTGCGCTACTTTTTCGCCGGCAATTGGATAAATGGGGCAAGTTAAACCAGTCTCAGAGGATGTTGCTTTGCATGAGTTCAAGCAAAGCATCGCGGCTGGCATTAGGTTGAGCATAAATTTTAGCTTTTTGAAGAGTAACATTTTGTATCTTTTCCTTTTGAGTGGTTAATATTTGTGTCTGGCATTGTTTTTTTCCTAAGTGATAAATAAGCAGGCCGCACAAGCAAATTAGAATAATGAATGTCATGAATTTAGCCATTTTCTTCTCCTTAAAAGGGAAAGCCTTGTATCTCTACAAGGCTTTCTGCTAAAGGTTTAAGCTTTTGGATATTTATTTTTTATATCTAAACAAGTTTGTACGTATGCGCTGAGTTGTTTTTCACCTTCTGCTTTAAGAGCATCATTATTAGAATTAATTTTAACAAAAGCATCACACAAGTCAGCCATATCAGGGTAGGCATTTCTTCTTAAAAAAGCATAGCTATATGGCTGATAAGTGGCAACTTCAATAATTTTGTCTTCTAATTCTTCAAAATGGAAAAGGTACGTTCCCTCACAGTCAGTGTATTTTTCTCTGTTTTCAAGCTTAATTACCGGCTTATAGCCATCTTTCAGCAATTGCGCTTGATTACTTGCAAGGTTGTATCCGAGCACATTATCTTTTGTTGCCGGAGCATAACTAAGAATTCCGTCGTTGAGTTTAGCAAAACTAGTCATTTATTTTCTCCAATAAATTAAGGTTCAAGCCTAAGGTAAGTAAGTTTCATATAACCGGGTTTTAAATCGGCGCCATATTCGGTTCCCGCAAAAAGAGAATCACCGCCGCAAGTCCCGCCGGCATGTATTTCTGTGCTCAAAACCTGCATTCCGGACATTAAGGTTGGAGCAGCAGGCTTGCTTGAGCAGGTTGTATTTGCAGATTTTCCCTCAGGGCAGTGAATACAGTTGGTTATATAAGTAGGATAGCCATTGTGTGCGTAGGTCGTGGTACCGCCGCCTACCTGAATTTCTAATGTTTGGTCTTCATCAAAATAGACAACACCTTTGAAAAAAGACCCTGACGACCCCGAGTTACATCCGATATAACACCAGTGTCCGCCGCCTCCCGAGCAACACATAAGTTCAAAGACCCCTTGTTTAATGGGGAGATTTACGTTAGTTGTCTTATCATTTGCAGGCGAATTTTCAAAAAGTACGGTTCCGGGTTCGTAAGAATCTACCTCCGGCTTTCCTAAAGGTGAAAATTTACATCTGATTGTCATTAGTATCCGCCCTCCATTGATACAATCCAATCCGTATAATTTGACGGAGTAATATTTCTAAAGGTAAATATTTTAGTTTTAGTTCCGTTTTGAGCGGCGTTTGGTACTTTCCCATTAAACCAATGAACCGTAATATTTGAAAATGTAACGGTTACAAAGGAGCTGTAAGAGATATACAATTCAAACGTGATGGTGTTTGCAGGCTTTGTTAATTGACTAAAGTCAAAAATAACGTCCGTATTTTGAGATACAAGAGGGGTTCTGTATATGCTGACACCGTCTTTAAGAGTGATAGTGAAAGCTTCCGCCGTTTCGCTTTGGTTATACAAGCTGTTGACGGCATTTGCGGCCGCCTCTTTGGCAGCCTCTTGAGCGGTGGCGGCATTAGTCTCTGCCTGTTCCTGCAGCTCAGTTACGCTATTTGCCAGTTGTTGAACAAGAGAATGTTTTTCATTGATTTGAGAATTAATTTCTTGAGCTTGATTTAAGTATTGTTGTGTCTGGTCGCAATATTGAGAACTGAGGTTAACAATATTATCAAATTGGTATTTTGAGTTAACCAAACGCCCTTCATCTTCGCTCCAGATAATAGATTTGCCGGCATCAGGCATTGGAAGGTTAATATTGAGGTTTGTTGGAGCATATTGCGGGAAAGTAACTGTTCTCCCGATAGAATCTTCGAGTTGCTCCAAACAAGAAAGTTGGTAGTCAAATTCAGAGTTAACATTCGAGCTTCTAAAAGGTCCGCCTTCCTTAAAATTGGTTGTTCTTTTAAGCTCTAGCTCACGGTAAATGGTAACGAGTTTTCCGCTTTCAGGTGCCGTATCAAAAGTAATAATTCCACCTTGAACATCTTCCTTGGTAGATAAGCTATATCCGGAATCTTGTTCAACATCTTCAATATAAACTTTAACATTTTCAGGTTCATATATTTTAAAAAAGAATTGAAATTCTCTTTGTACTCCGTCAGCGGTAAATTGGATTCTCGGCTTAATATTACCGGCTTCAATCAGTGTTTCGGTTGACATGTGTTTCTCCTCGTAATTTAAAAACAAAAAAGCCTCCGAAACATCGGAGGCAAAACTCAATTGTGATTTGGGCACAAATATCCCAAGTGGCAAAATTAGAACTAGCATAAAAAAAATCAAATGTCAAGGAATTTTTTCCTAAAATTTATAGGCGATATAAAGAAAGAGCAGCCGTAATAATAAATCTGGACAGGAGCAATTGCTTTTGTTAAATTCACAAAAAATTTCCTTAATGGAGCAGCTCATGAAAAGATACGACATAATTATTCCGATAGGGAGCGTGTGCAAAACCTCTCAAAATTTACGTAATTTAAAATTGCAAAACGAGTCTTTGCCGTTCGATTGGGTGTTAACCTTAGATATTAACCAAATTAAAGAAATGCTGGAAAGTCACTTCACAGGTTTCTTGGAAAAAGAAAATATGGAGTATAAAGGCAAAGAATCTGAGCAAACCGATGTCTATATAGATACCAAGACAAAAATCGGTTTTTGGCATGATTTTCCGCATAATGTGGCTCTAAGTGAAAGTTTTGATGCTATAAAGAACAAATACAATCGTCGCATAGCCCGTCTGTATCAAGAAATAGAAAAAGCGCAAGATATATTGTTTTTCAGAGTTTGCACCATTCGTCCTCAAAGTGGATATTCCATAGAGGAGGTAATTTACTCCAAAACCACAGAAACAGATGAAAAACTCATTCGTTGGCTGGAAGATATCAGAAGCTTGTTCCCTTCAAAAAATATTTCCTTGTTGGAGGTTTCTTTGTTTAATGAGCCGCATGAGTATAGCCATCGAGAGGTTCGAGAAGGTCTGACAAGAATAGAAACCTATTCGGATATCAAATATGAATGGGAAGGAGACCCGCAAGTCTTTAGAAAGCTGTTGAGCGACCATAAATTAAAATATGGCGTAATTTTGCATCACAAATTTACGACCTTAAAGTTTCACTTGCATAAATTTTTGGTAAATCTGGGAGCAAAAGTTGGCATAAAAAAATGTCAAGAGCGTAAAAAGTGGTTGAAAAACCGTTTTAATCGCTGAAAATCAATTGCAAAAAAACATAAAAATTATCATATTGTAAATAATTGTTATGTATAAATAAAAAATAATAAATTTTTAGGACGAATTCACATGAATAAAATAGCAGTTGCCGGCGTTCAAAGTAGTATCGGACGCGAGATTTTAAGTTTTTTGGAAGAGAACGGATATAAAGCCAAAGATATCATAGCCTTGGAGCCAGGTTCTGTTTTAGGCAATATGGTTTCTTATGGTGAGGAAGAAGATTTAGATGTTTTGAATCTGAATGATTTTGATTTCTCAAAAGCTGATATTGTGCTTTTTGCAACAACCGAAACTATTGCCAAGCAGTTTGCACCTAAAGCTTTGGCCAAAGGATGTAAAGTAATTGACTGTTCTCAGGCTTATGTCGGCGATTCGGATGTTCCTTTGGTTATGTCTGGCTATAATCTGGAACTTGTTCATCAAGCCTCAAAAGGTTTGATTGCCGTTCCGTCTGCAGCGGTGGCGCAAATTTTGTTGCCGCTCCAAAAAGTTCAAAAAGAGTATGGCATCAAAAGAATAATTGTTTCGACTTATACCTCCACTTCAGTTTATGGTAAAGAAGCCATGGATGAGTTGTTTACGCAAACCCGCAAGATTTATATGAACGATACGTTGGTTGACGACCAAAAAGTTTTCAATAAACAAATCGCGTTTAATGTCATTCCTCAGGTCGGAGACTTTATAGGGGAGGAGACCCAAAACGAGTGGTCAATGAATGCCGAAGTAAAGCGGATTTTGGGTGGTGATGTAAAAGTTCATGCAAACTGCGCCGTAATTCCTGCATTCATAGGCAATGGGCAGTTTGTCAATGTTGAATGTGAACATGATGCTGATGTCGATGAAGTCCGCAAGCTCATGAAACAGACATCTGGCGTTGTTGTATTTGATAAGAATTTAGACGGTGGTTATGTTACCTTGGCAGATATTCAAGGGGAAGACAACATTTATGTAAGCCGTCTGCGTCAAGATGTATCAGTCGAAAGCGGCTTTAGTTTTTGGTGCATAGCCGATGATTTGCGTGCAGGTGTTGCCAAAAATGCTTTTGCCGTTTTGAAAGAACTCACAACCTCAACCACACACTAAGCGGGGGCTTTTATGAATAAATTGGTACGGATTTTGGGTGTAGCATCACTTTTTCTGGGGCTAAGTGCTTCGGTGAGCCATGCCGAAACCCAAAAACTTGAAATTGATGCCGAAACCAAAGTCGTCGATAGCATTCAGGCCAATGAGATAAACTATGTGGAAATGAGCCGTCAACTGGGGCGCATGGAAGGAATGCTCAAAAACGGTCAATCCATGTCTGAGACGCTGTCAGATGATGTGAAGTTTCTAAGCAGTACGCGTACCAAATTGATGGAAGCCAAAAAACGCAATGAAAAAGAGTTAGAATTTGTTCAGCGCAGAATAGATGCCTTGGGTCCCGAACCAACTGATGGCAGTCAAGAGATAGACATTATAGCTCAAAAGCGCAAAGAGTTTAATGAAGAAGCCTCTTATCAAAAAGGGCAAATAGCCGAAGTTGATGTTTTGTTAGCAAAAATTGATGAGTTGGATACAGTAATCATTAACGTGCGCAATACGGAGTTGTTGGGCAATTTGTTAAATTATCAACAACCGCTTATTTATCCGAGCAATTTTTTGCACTCCACCACATTGTTTGTTGAGTATATGGTTGACATCATTAAGTCACCGATTAATTGGTATCAAGGTCTCAACGAAGATCAAAAAAGCTTTGTACATTCCAATATCATACCGGTTTTATTGGTAGCTCTGTTGTCCTTGTGGCTTGGTATTTATTTGCGCTTGTTTATAATGAAGCACTTTGGCTATCGCAAGGATATTGAACATCCGCGCTATGGTCGAAAAGTAGTGGCCGCTATATTTGTAGCCATAGCTTACGGCGTTATCCCTGCAACGATTATTGCCGGCTTTATGTTATGGATGTATTCAACCCAAGTAATGACCACGGGCTTTTTCGGAATAGTCTTGAATAGTTTCTTGTTCTATACTTTGCTGGTTATTTTGGCTCGTGCCGTATCTCGA
Organism: uncultured Pseudomonadota bacterium; assembly: GCA_949286215.1. Lineage (GTDB taxonomy): Bacteria > Pseudomonadota > Alphaproteobacteria > RF32 > CAG-239 > Scatocola. Next base: position 30,128 of record CASDYX010000019.1, on the reverse strand, counting down.
GTATTTTTTGCTCCGTATAACGAAAAATGGCGTTTAATCAACGTTGATACAGATAAAGCCAAGAGAATGACTTCTGCGCTTTATTTTACGGTATTTATGTTTGGCTTATGCGGCTTTTTGCTCCATGTCGCCACCATTTCCAACTATTCTGTTGATTTAAACAATTACATCAGAGCTTGCGCCAATGCAGTTAAAGGAATTTGCATAATTTTATTGGTCAAACGTTATCTTTGGGATGAGTTAGAAGATAAAGATGAAGACGACGATGAAGAGCCATCATCAAGTTCTACCGATAGCACCGATGATGATGCTCAAGTCAATATAGCCTTTAAGATAACGTTTTCAACTGTTTTGTTTGTGATTGTGACATTCGGCTTATCGCTATTTGGCTATGCGCGTCTGTCTGCATTTATTTTTGATAGATTTTTGCTCACTATTATTGGTATCGGAGCTTTATTGGTCTTGCGCAAAGTTTTNNNTAGAATTTTACTCCTGCGTTTTTGGGTTAAAACCTTTAAACTTCGCCGCAAAATAGTCTCCAAAATAGACTTCTGGTCAAATTTGATAATAGACCCGCTGTTTATTTTGTTTGGTATATTTATGGTACTAAGCATTTGGGGCGTATCTACCGATATTTTATTACAAAGCACAAAAAAGATTTTGGTTGGCTTTAAGGTAGGAGAGGTTGAAATTTCACCTCTGGCCATCATTATGGGTTTTGTAGCCTTTTTCATTGCACTAGCGGTTGTTAAGGCAATGCGTATCAGATTGGTCAACAATGTCTTGGCCAAGATGGATATAGATGATGGTATCCGCCACTCTTTAGCCTCAGGTTTTGGTTTTGTAGGGTTTATAATTGCCGCCATAATAGCCATAATAGTTATGGGTGGTAACTTATCAAACTTAGCCTTGATTGCATCAGCCTTATCAGTTGGTATCGGTTTTGGTTTGCAAAATGTGATAAATAACTTTGTATCAGGTATCATCATTTTGTTTGAACGCCCGATAAAAGTCGGAGACTGGGTTATGGTCTCCGGAGAAGAAGGTCAGGTTAAGCAAATTAACATTCGTTCCACCGAGATTGAAACCTTTAAGAAATCAAGCATCATTATTCCAAACGCGACATTGCTCTCAAGTTCTGTGACCAACCTCACACACGCCAACAACTGGTCGCGCCAATCTATTAGTATTGGTGTTGCTTATGGTTCAGATGTCAAAAGAGTAACCGAGATTTTGCTCGAAATTGCCTCAAAACATAAATATGTTTTGAAAAATCCGGCACCTTATGTATTGTTTAAGGATTTTGGGGCCAGCAGTTTGGATTTTGAGTTAAGATGCTATACGAATAACATTTGGCAAGGTTGGAAAATTCCGAGTGATATCCGCTATGAAATAAATGAAAGATTTATTGAAGAGGGAATAGAAATTCCGTTCCAACAAGTTGTTGTACACTCAGGTGAAAAGGTTGCACAAGAAAATCAGTTCTACGCCAAAAAGCGTGAAGAGATGAAACAAGGGCAAGCCAACCAAAAGGCCAAAGAAAAAAAGATTGCTGAAAAAGATAAATAATACTTGCAATTAAGCGAGCAACTATGTAATTTAACAGCAATGCCGGTTTAGCTCAGTTGGTAGAGCAACGCATTCGTAATGCGTGGGTCGGTAGTTCAAGTCTACTAACCGGCACCATTTTCAAAGCACCCTTCGGGGTGTTTTTTGGTATAAGGATAAGATGGAAGAAACATTAGCACAAAAACTTTTGAATTGGTATGAGGGACAGGGACGAGATTTGCCTTGGCGGGTTAAAGGCGGAGCCCACCCCAATCCTTATGTCATTTTGGTATCGGAAGTAATGTTGCAGCAAACAACGGTTAAAACGGTAATTCCATATTTTGAGCGTTTTATGGCACGTTTTCCGACGGTTGAGAGTTTGGCGGAAGCGGATATTAACGAAGTCTATTTATATTGGCAAGGATTGGGCTATTATTCCCGCGCTCGTTCACTGCACCAGACGGCTAAACAAATTGTCACTGAGTATAAGGGAGCCTTCCCCACCAGCAAAGAAGAGGTGTTAAAGCTCAAAGGCATAGGGGCTTATACTGCGGCAAGTTTTTTGGCCTTAGCCTATAATCAAGCACAAACCGTGGTTGATGGTAATGTCATTCGCGTCATTTGCCGAATGTATCATCTAACCAAGCCCGCAAAAGAGATAATGTCTCAGATAAGGGAGAAGGCGGAACTTTTGACCGATAAAACTTCTCCGGCGGATTATGCTTCAGCCATTATGGACTTAGGCGCACTCATCTGTACCCCTAAAAATCCGCAGTGCCTGCTCTGCCCATGGCAAGCGGAATGTCGCTCACGAGGAGAGGCAGATTTAGAGGCTATTCCTTACAAAAAGCAACTTGCTAAACCGCTCAAAAAAGGTAACGTCTATATCATACAAAATTCACACCACCAAGTTTTTATCCAAAAACGAACACAAAAGGGGTTGCTCTCAGGGCTCTATGAATTTCCTTGGAGTGAGGAAAAGTTGTTTACAGAACTTCCTCAGCAAGATACGCAAAAAGAAGTCACACATATCTTTACCCATTTTAAGCTGGTGTTGCATATCTATAAAATCCAAACCGAACAAATAGATGCGTCGGGACAATGGGTAGCAATAGAAAATTTAGCCAACTATCCCTTTTCCACCCTCATGAAAAAAGTAGGAAGATATTTATAAAACAAAAGCCTCTCATTCGAGAGGCTTTTTATAGGGGTTGTTTTTTTATCGTCCTTGAGCTTGACGAATTCTATTCAAAGCATTTTGTCGTCCGGCACCGGTTACGCGAGCTTTATCGTCATCTTTAGGTGCTTGACCATTTCGTCTAGCCAAACCGATACGTCCTCTGGCTGCTTGAGTTTCTCTTCTCTCTTCGTATCTGGCAATAATTTCTTGTTGCTCGACCGTCGGGTTAGGAGACATGATAGCTTGTTGATATTTGTCATCCTTTTCACGAGTGATTTGAGCCCATTGTTGTGTACGAATTCCATAGTTATAATTCGTTACGATATCTTGAGCTTCTTTAGGCATAAAGCCAAGAGTTTCGGTTTGGAACATTCCCTGAGAGTCTTTATTAACTTCATCCATACCGATAACATTGACACCGGCAGCTTTATAAGCGGCATAGAGCAACGCAGCTGATTTTGGGTCTTTGGCTTTGCTTGTGCGCAAGTCAAAGTCTTTTCCAGGGTTGGCTTGTTTATAAGCATCAGCATGTGATTTTGCAACATTATAAAGTTTTTCAATTGTCGCTGCATTATGGTCTTTCAAATGTTGCTTAGCACTCGTTGGCAGAGCTCTGAGTTGTGCATTGTTCAAAGAATAGAAGCCGTTTGCGCCTTGCGGTTTGATACCGGCTTCCCTATAAGCGGCAAACCATTCTGCTTGAGCAACATTGTCATCTTTGAATTTTGCAATATCGGCTTCGGTTGTGCCATGAGCAGCAAAGTCTTTAGCAATGGCAGACTTTTTCTCATAGCTGTTGAGATAAACTTTTTCGCCTTTGTTGTATTTTTCAATATTAGCTTTTTGTTCGGCTGTTAATTGGTCTTCAAATTCATGAATATCAATATTAGTCGGTTGACCTTTCATCTTGAGACCGTATTTGATACAAGCGGCTGCCAATTTATTGGCAAATTCAGGGGTCATATCGTCTTCAAAGTTAATGCCGGGTTGTCCATCCAAGGCAGCTTTGCGAACCAAGGCATCTAAGAATTCATAGTCGGGTCCTTTGTCATCACTGCACTCCACATCAACATGTTTGGCATCGCTGTAAAGGGCTCGTGCGGCAGGTTTATCGGCATTCTTATCTTCTTGAGTTTTGTAATATTTCATACCATAAGCCGGAGAGGCTTCATTGGTATTTTCATAAACATAAGGCGGATTATGTTCTTTTTCGCACCAATTTTTATAGTAGGCATCAAGATCATTGGTGGGCTCATTCCCGTCTCCCGGCTTTCCTTGCGAGAAAGACATAAAGTTGTTTTCTTCTTGCGAATTGTGGTCATTAAAGCGAAGAATCAAATCATCCAAACGAGCGTAATCATCGTTATTGATTTGGTCCTGTAAGGCTTTTTTATCAAAGCCGATAGAATCCAACCAGTTTAAGAATTCCGGATCTTTCATATATTCAGTATTTTCCATAGCTTTTATCCTACTTTTAATCCTTTATTATCATAACTATAACTCAATTTTGCCTAAAATTCAACACTTTTTGTCTAAAAGTTTTACTTTTTCTCTTTTTTTCTTAAAAAAATCTTTGAGAATCCGCGAGCAGTCCTCTTCTAAAATTCCACCTTCAACATTTGGTTTGTGATGACAAGTCGCCGCATCAAAGAATTTAACCCCGTTGACGACAGCACCACCTTTTTCATCAAAAGCTCCGAAGTACAGATTTTTTATGCGAGAAAAAGAAATAGCAGCCGCACACATTGTGCAAGGTTCAAGAGTGACATATAAATCCATATCTCTCAGACGATTAATTTTGAGCTTTTCGCAAGCCTTACGGATGGCAATTATTTCGGCATGGGCTAGGGCATCACTACCATGTTCGCTTAAATTATGAGCCTCACTGATAATTTCACCGCTTTCAGGATTAACAACCACTGCCCCAACCGGAACTTCATCTTGTTCAGCGGCTCGGGCGGCCAAAGATAAGGCTCTTTGCATAAATTTAATATCCAAGTTACATCCTTTTGTTGATTAATATTTGAGAGTATGCTAACAAAAAAGAAAAAAGGAAAAGTTAACATGAGTGAAAGAATTGCAAAATTTATGGCGCGTTCGGGAGTTTGCTCTAGACGAGAGGCGGAGGAATTTATTCGCCAGCAACGCGTAACCGTTAATGGAGAAGTCGTTTCCTCTCCGGCATTTAATGTAGAGGGTACGGAAAAAATCTTGCTTGATGGTGAAAAATTGCCGGCCGTTGAGGGAACACGTCTGTGGCTCTATTATAAACCTGTGGGCTTGCTGACCACGCATAAAGATACCTCAAATCGCCCGACTGTGTTTGATAATCTTCCGGCAGGCTTACCGCGTGTTATTTCGGTCGGAAGATTGGATTTGAATTCGGAAGGCTTGCTGCTTCTGACCAATAATGGCGAATTATCCCGCAAATTAGAACTGCCGCAAAATGGCTGGAGCCGCCGCTATAAAGTAAAGGTTCATGGAAAAGTTGATGTTAAAAAACTGGCAAAGTTAGAAGAAGGCGTAACCATTGACGGCATAAATTACGGACCGGTCAAAATTGTTTTGGAAAGCGAGCAGGGGAGCAATGCTTGGCTGAGCGTTACCTTAAATGAAGGCAAAAATCGCGAAATTCGTAAATTAATGAAATCCATTAACTTGGAAGTTGCGCGCCTTATTCGCTTATCTTACGGACCTTTTCAGTTAGGCAACTTGAAAAAAGGCGAAGTCAGAGAAGTTTCGGGCAAAGTCCTAAAAGAGCAACTTGGGAGCAAATTTCAATTATGAGAATTATAGCCGGTTCTTACCGCGGGAAAAAACTTTTTTCACCGCAAAGCGACGCTGTTCGTCCCACATCAGATAGGGCCAGAGAAGCCTTGTTTAATATCCTCAATTCCAAACTCTCATTGCCGTGGAATGAGTATTGCTTACTGGATGTTTTTGCTGGCACCGGTGCTTTTGCTTTAGAGGCTCTTTCAAGAGGTTGTTCCTCAATCGGCTTGGTGGATATAGATACCAAAAGTCTGGAAAAAAATGTTGCTTTGTTTGCTAAAGAACAAGACAAAATCAAAATCTATCGTCAAAATGCATTATCCTTGCCTCAAGCCCCCAGACAATATAATTTGCTCTTTATGGATGCCCCATATAACAAAAACTTGAGTGCGCCGGCTCTCGTGAGTTTAGCTAAGCAAAATTGGCTAGCCCCGCAAACATTATGTTTGGTCGAAGTTGAAAAGTCTGAAACTTTGGATATTCCGCCACAGTATCAATTTTTGGAAGAACGCATCTACGGATTAGCTAAAGTGTTTTTCCTAATCTATCAAGGACAATAAAACCTACTTTACCTTATTCCTTTGCTGGCTTTGAGGCTTCCTTTGTACTTTCCCAAACCGGAATATTTTCAATCAAAATTTGCTTGTTATTGAGTTTAATCGGTGTTGTCACCGTAAAATATTGGTCGGTACTATTTTTCTTAAAGGACTTGTTGTTAAGCAAAATTTTAACCACAAATACGCCTTTATCTTCTAACCAACCGTTTTGGTTCATCTTTTCCAAGGTGTCGGTCAGAGCCATAGAAGAGGTATTAAGCGTTACATCGGGAACCAAGTTTTCATTAAAGAATAAATCACCTTTAGCCACCATAACCAACGGTTTCCAGTTGATGATGAGCTTTTGGATATCAATAAATCCTTCTTTTTCAATCCAGCTATATAAAGCTTCGCTAAAAATATTTTGTTCTTCAATAGCCCCGATAACATTAGCGTTAAGGTAAACGTGGTCAATATGTTTATTCATCGGCCAAGCTGTGTAGTCGTCAATGTGAATATCCTTGAGCTCAAACAGAGTTTCCATAAAAGGAGATTTTTCATTAATCTGATGTCCGTTACCTCTTCGCAACGCAAATTTCACACTGCCGATATCCGCTAAATTTTCAATCACAACATCTGCAGCTTGCAGAGTTGCTTCTTGAATTTGATTTTGTTTTGATATATTCAGCTCGACCAAACTGTTAGGAACGCTTACTTCCCATTTTTTTGTTCTGATTTGCAAATTTTGCTTTTGGCTTAAATGAAAACGAATTTTTCTGGTATTAAAAATATCGGAACTAACGGCAAATTCCTCACATTCCCATTGAGCATAATTGCTAGCATCCAAAGAATAAATGCGCAAATTTTCGATTCGGAGCATCTGCCAAGGCGAGAGATGGCTAAAACTTAAATTATCATAAGCAATATCATATCCCATCGCCAGAAGCGAATTTTCAAATTTAATAATTTCTTCCTTGATTACGGAGATGGCCTGATTTCTCTCTAACACCAACCAAACAGAAGTCAGACACAAAGCAAAAGCCAGAACACCGGATCCGATGATTAACAGAAAACCTTGCAAAAAGTTTTCATAAGATTTTGCCAAATTTTTAATCATTATGGTTCCTTTACCAACAAGTGCTCAATAGCCGGATAGTTTTTGATGGTTTCCATATTAAGTTCATGGCATTTTTTTTCAATACGATTTTGCAGTTCTGCCATAAATTCTTTTTTATCGGCAATTTGTGGCATTGGCTCCATAAATTCGATAATTACTTTTCCCTTATGACGAAGGAATGAATTTTTCTGCCAAAACAAGCCGGTATTCAGTGCCACCGGAATAACCGGAACATTAAGGTTTTGGGCAATAAACAACAAGCCTGGTTTATACCCCTTTACTGTTCCTGGTTGAACTCTTGTTCCTTCAGGAAAAATAATAATCGGACGCCCTTTAGATATTCTGTCTTTTGCTTGTTTTAAAAGGTTTTTCATTGCGGCACCGCCGGCAGAGCGGTCAACGGGAATCATACCGTAAAAATATTGCGCCCAACCAAACAAAGGAACATAAGTGAGCTCTTTCTTCAAAACAAAGACTAATTTTTTGACGTAAGCTGACAGAAAATAAGTCTCCAAAGCCGATTCGTGCTTTCCGGCATAGAGAACCCCATCTTGGCGAATAAATTGTTTGCCTCTTATTTCAATTTCGATTCCTGCAATATATTTGAGCATAACCAACAAGAACGGAAGAATAAGATAATTCCACATAACAATGGTGATTTTGCGGTTAAAAATACCGATGATGGAAGAAATTAAACAGCCCACAGCCAAAGTGGAATAGCAAATAATGTTAAAAATCAAAGAGCGAATATAAAGCATGACCAACCTCATTAAAAATCATAAGAGCCCAAGATATGACTTCTGAGCCAAACAACCAAAAACTTATTATATTCTGAAGCGATTAAGAAAAAACTACCCTCATTTTTCCACCATTTGCTGGAAACATTTTCAGAGTACACCGGATGCAGAATAATCTTCAAATCTTTATCCAAAGCTCTGAATTCCTGACGACTACGTAAAATGTGGTAATTAGAAGTCACCAATCGAATGGAGGAAATATGATTTTTTTTGACCCACTCGATTGCCTCAATGGCATTTTCCACGGTATTTGAAGAGCGCTTATCAAGGGTAACGTCGCTTTCGTTGTTCAGAGCAATATCGCCTCTTTTTTTCAAATCTTGCAGCGATGTTTTTTCAGCCACGCCGGAAATCAAGAGTTTATCTCCCAACCCTTGGTTTAGAAGTTTAACAGCCTCGCTGATACGATTTTTCCCGCCGGTTAAAACGACAATTGCGTCAGTTTTGCTGGCATTATCGGTTTTGAAATGATAAATAGCATAGCTAAACCAGACAAAGCCGATACTCCAAACCAAAGCGAAGATTACAAGCGCTATGAATATAAATCTTTTTTTCATCATCACCACAATCTACATAAATTTTTCTAAAGTTTTCTTAACGGTGTAATAAGCGGTAATCATGGCAATCACCATAGAGAGAATGGGCAAACTGAAAATCACGCTCCAATCAAGGAAAGAAAGCCTTGCTTCACTGATAATTCCCCCTTCAATTTGCTTAGCCAAATTGGCAATAATAAAGATGGTAGGAATTGCCAGAATTAGTCCATAAATTCCGCCGACCAAACCTAACCAAGCTGTTCTTTTGGCGTATTGCTGAGCAACATATGTGTCTTTAGCACCCATCAGGTGTAAAATCTCAATAATATATTTATGGAGGCCTAAACTGGTCTGCGTGCAGTAAAATATTGCCCCTGAGGTAATGAGAACCACCAACACCAACACGGTCAAAGCCAATAATTTTAAGCCATCGGCAAATTTAATGAGCTTGTTAAGCCAGAGTTTGTGATTATCTAAGGATGCTTGCGGAGCAGCTTGAGCCAGTTCTTCAGCCCATTGCATAAAGTCCACCTCAACGCCTTTTTTGAGTTTGACATCAATCAAGCGAGGCATTGGTAAATCTTTGACATCTATCCCGTCTCCGAGCCAAGGTTGAATGAGCTTTTGAAGTTGTTCGTTGTTCAAAGGAGTGACTTTTTCAACTTCATTTTTAGCGCGCAAAAGTTCCACTGCCTTTTCTTGTTGAGCCAGAGTTTGAGCTTTTGCCTGTTCTTCATTGACATCGTTAATCGGCATAACTTGCACGGTCAAAGAGCCCAAAATACTATTATTCCAAGTGGCCAACATGGAGTTGATAGATAAAACGCCGGCCAAAGTAACCCCAAATAAAAAGACGGCAATAGAAATCATCACCTGCAAAAACAAATTTGAACTGTCATCTTGCAAAGGGAGTTCTTTTTTTCTGGTTGTCATTGATTTATATACCATGAGCCCCTCCGCTGTTAAGCATATCAATCGGACGATAGATTCTCAAAGTTTTGTTTTGTAAGTGCAAGCGAGGATAAGCAAAATCAGTAATGAGTTTGTCACTGTGCGTAGCGATGACGACGGTTGTGCCGAGCTTGTTAAGTTCAACAAAGAGCTTCATGAGCTTGGCAGCAATGTCATTGTCAACGTTTCCGGTCGGTTCATCGGCAAGGAGTAATTCTGGACGATTAATCACAGCTCTGGCAATGGCAACACGTTGTTTTTCACCACCCGATAAGGTAGAGGTCGGAGCATTAATATGTTTTTCAAGTTCTACCCATTGCAAAAGTTCTGTCACCCGTTTTTTTACTTCTTTTTCATCCATTCCGCACACGCGCAAAGGAAGCGCGACATTATCAAAGGCGGACAAATGGTCAAGCAATCTGAAGTCTTGAAACACGACACCGATTTTGCGTCTCAGCATAGCGAGAGCGTCACGATTTGTAAAGTTAACGTTTTTACCAAACACGCTGACGATTCCTCTGCTTGGTTTTTGAGCCAAATACATCATACTGAGTAAGGATGTTTTTCCGGCACCGCTTTTCCCGGTCAAAAAGTGGAAAGAGCCTCTTTTAAGCGAGAGTTTAATATCGCTCAAAACCTCAGCTCCTTGGCCATATCTGATACCGACATTTTGCATTTCGATAATGCTGTCTGGGTAGTTGGAATTTTTCACTTCAAATGCTCCTTTGACAATTTCCCCTAAGATACAGCAATATTCTATTTAATAAAACGATTTTTTTACTTTGATTAAACGGTTTTTCAGTTATAGTATTTTTTAAGAGGTAAAAAATGCTTTTATATTGTCCGCAATGCAATACCGGCTATGAGATAGAGCCTGACTTAATTCCCGAAAAAGGAAAAAAAATGCGCTGCGCCAAATGTGGAAAAATTTGGCATTGCACGAGGGAAGACTTGCAAGCCGAACCGGCTCAGCCAAATGTTGAACCTGAAGAAAAATCAGCTCCTCAACCGGAAGAAGAAACTCAAAAAACTGAAGATAATCCCACGCCCGAGAGCGAGTCGGTTGAGCAGGCACCTGCTAATACCGAAATGCAAGATATTTTTGCGCGCCTATCTTCTCAAACCAAAGATTTATTTCAGCAAGAGCAGGCTCGCCCGTTCCATGAAAAGTTATTATCCAAAGGCAAGCACGCTTTAGGTTTGGATAGACCTGGAACATTAAAATATTACCTTCTACTTATCATGGCAATGGTAGCTTTGGTTTTGTTTGCCGTTCGTTATGAGGTTGTCAGGGTATTGCCTTTAGCTGAAAAATTTTATTCAGCATTAGGTGTCGAGTCTCGAGTTGTGGGTGAGGGGCTGGAATTTCAAAATATCATCCGTAACGAGTATGAAGAAGATTATGTTCGTAAGCTTGAGATTAAGGGCTACATTGTCAACACGACGCAACAAAAAATAGAAATGCCTCTCATTCATGTTGAAATTTTGGATAAAGATACAAACTTGCTTCAATCAGTTGATGATGAAGCTCCGATTGCAGAACTAAGTGCCGGCGAGAAACAAATGTTTCGCATTGTCGTTACCCAGCCTTCTGCTTTGGCTAAATATGTTTTGCTCACCTTTAGTGCCAAAAAAGACTAAAAGAAAAGCCTCTGAAAAGAGGCTTTTTTAGTATTTATTCTGCGGCAGTTTCTGTCGCGCTATCCGTATTTTCCCAAGTTCCCCAGTGAATTTTTTCAGGCTTATAGCGATCATCGGGTTGTTTGGGGGCTTCCAAAGGATATCCCATCGGAACAATTGCAAAAGGTCTGATATTATCTGGCAAATGCAAATGTTCTTTCAAGGCATCAACCACTTTTTGCATAGGAGCGGCGCCGCAATAACAAGTTCCGATTCCTTTTGCCCAAGCAGCCAAAAGCAGACTTTGGGTTGCAATAGCGCAGTCCACATCAATAAAAGTCCAAGTTTCGTCTTCTTTGTGGCGGCTGAAAGATTTATCAACATCGCCGCAAACAATCACCACGCAAGAGGCGTCTTTAGCAAAAGATGTCCAGCGTTGAATATGGCGAAGGTTAGCCAAAAACTCTTTATCTTCAATAACCAAAAATTCCCACGGTTGTTTGTTATGTGCGGTGGGAGAGTATTGTGCCGCTTTAATGATTTCGCGAATAGTTTCTTTTGATATTTTTTTGCTCGTATCATATTGACGAACCGAGCGGCGGGTCAGTAACCCTTCCATAAAGTCCATGATATCGTCCTTATGTTGTTAATGTACAACTCTTTTCAGAGTTTCAATTCTGGGTAGAACCGAATTTTCGATAATAAAGGCAATAGCTTTTTCAACCATTGTATCGGTATAGACCAGATGCTTAGAAATTTCGGCGATATTTTCGGATTTGTCAAGCTTTTTAGCTAACGTATTGTAAACACTTGCCATTTCTGAAAGAGAGTCAATAATTTCAGCCAAGTAGGCTTGGAGTTTCAAATCTTCTTTTCCGCCCCAAAAACCTTCCACAAAGCCTGCCTCAATTTCCGAATAGCGCATGGCACAAAGGGTTTTAATTCCTTCTTTGGTGGTAAGCTTGCTTCCCACAGGTGAGAGTTTTACTTTATTTTTGGTAATGAGTTGGAACATTTCATCCCACAATCCCATAAAGAATTTGAAAAACAAATCAGCCTCATCTTTTGTCTCCAAGCGAGGGGCTTTGCCTTGTTCCCAAAAAGATGAGATAACATCTGTTGGTCTGAGCTCCAGATTTGGGGAGCAAATAGAACCGATAAAACGTAGTTTAACGATTTCAAGAGGAGTAGGGCAGTTATAGTGCTCTAAAAATTTTTTGAATTTATCATCACCAAGATATTTATTTTGACTTTCCATTTTAATCTTCTTCATATATAAGTATAAACCAGTTAGCATAAATGTAATGGAGTTTTAAAAATTGTCTAGGGTAAAAATTCTGAATCTTTTAATATTAGCAGGGCTGTTGAGCAGTTGTACCTTGCTTGACCCGTTTGTGGACAGACGCCGCAACGCCGGCGAAAAAAATATGGCAAAACTCTATGTTGGGGCGTCAACGCCTGAAAATCCGGCAATTTGCTATAACATCTTGACCACAAATTATGAAGAGGTTAAAAAGATGGCAGATGAGGAATGTATCAAACACAAGACCGGTACCCATGCCGTTCCGGTTAAGCAAACGCAATTTACCTGTCGTTTGTTTTTGCCGACCCATATTTATTTTAAGTGTGTAAAATAGTTAATGAATGGAAGAGAAAATGAGCCTATCGCTAGAAAAGATAATCAACGCCAAATTAGCCGAAGTTTTTAATTCTTTGCAACTCAATCCGCAATATGCGGTTGTTAAGGTATCAGACCGCCCTGATTTAAGTGACTTTCAATGCAACGGGGCATTGGCACTGGCAAAGTCCGAGAAGAAGAACCCGCGTGAAATTGCCACCCAAATTGCCGCTAAACTGCAAGAAGACCCTGACTTTAGCAAAATTTCGGTTGATGGCCCTGGTTTTTTGAACCTGAGTATCAACAATACTTTAATCGCCAAAGTATTGGATGCAATGAGTGAAGATGAGCGGTTTGGCTGCGAAAAGGTTTCAAATCCTCATAAAATTGTTTTGGATTCAGGCGGTCCGAACGTTGCCAAAGCTCTACACGTTGGACACTTGCGTTCGGCGGCGATTGGCGAATCCATCCGTCGAATTGAGATTTTTGCCGGCAACGAGGTTATATCGGATGTCCACTTTGGCGATTGGGGCACCCCGATGGGTATGATTTTGGCCGAAATCATCAAACAAGACGGTGATTTATCCAAAACCGAAAGCTATGATATTAACGATATTTCTGCTTTTTATAAAAAAGCCAACATTCGTTGCAAAGAAGATGAGACGGCCAAAGAAACCGCTCGCCTCATTACGGCTGACTTGCAAAACGGTAATCCCGAATATCGCAAAGCATGGCAACACTTACGTAAAGTTTCGGTTGATGCGGTTAAGAAAAACTATGATGAACTTCAAGCTCATTTTGATTTGTGGTTAGGTGAGTCTGATGCCCACGAAACTTGTGCCGAAATCGTAAAACTTGCGGCCCAAAAAGGAGTGTCTGAGGTCGATGACGGTGCCACCATTATCCGTTTGGAAGAGACCAACAAGCCCAAACCTCCGGTCATCTTGGTCAAAAGCGATGGCGGCTATGCTTATCAGGTAACCGATATTGCCACCATCAAAATGCGTGTTGATGACTTAAAAGCTCAAGAAATTATCTATGTGGTTGACAAGCGTCAGTCTTTGCACTTTGAGCAAGTTTTTGAAGTTGCCGAAAAATTAGGTATTGCACCGAATGTGACTTTGCGCCACATTGGCTTTGGTACGGTCAACGGACCTGATGGCAAACCATTCAAAACCCGTGACGGCGGTGTGATGAATTTGGAAGATTTGCTCAAACTCTCCAAAGATAAAGTTCGTGAATCTATGCCTCAAGCCGGAGAGGTAGAAGGTTATGGCGAAAAAGAGATTGAAAAACTGGTTTCGCAAATTGCCATTGGTGCGATTAAATATCAAGACTTAAAGAATAATATTGCCTCCGGCTATGTGTTTGAGGTTGATGACTTTGCCAAGTTTGACGGCAAAACCGGACCTTATATCCAATATGCCATTGCCCGCATTAACTCAATTTTGCGCAAAGCCGGAGATATAAAACCAGGCAAAGTAATCATCTCTAATGCCGAGGAGCGTGATTTGGCATTAAAACTCATGCAACTGAGCAATATCATCATGCGCACGCAAGAAGCCAAAGAACCCAGCATCATTTCGGATTATGCTTATACCTTGGCGCAAACTTTCAGCTCATTTTATAATACATCGCCGATTATGTCGGCCGAAAGTCAGGAGTTGGCATCTTCTCGTCTGCAACTAGCCAAATTGGTCAGAGATGTCTTAACCTTGTTGCTGTATTTGCTGGGTATCGAAGCCCCCGAGGTCATGCTCAAAAAAGCCGAATAACAAAAAAGCGAGGTGCCATACGGACACCTCGCTCTTATTATTAGAGAGTTTTTTTAAGCCTCTGCAGGAGCCTCCGGAGTTTCCTCCATGAAGGCAGCTGCAATTGCAGCTTCTTCCTCCGCCGTTCTTTGACGGCGGATTTTCCGCTTTTTGGGGTTCGGGAACAAAGATGTTCCTTCCCCAACACCCACTAATGGGGTGTCAACAAAAGCAGACCAGCCTTCCTTAGGAGCCCAATTGAGCTCCTCTTTGCTCATTTCGCCTCTTTCGAAGCGATCGAGCTGTTCATCTGTCATCTCTGACAGACGGAACCAAAGACTTTCGCAGTCCTCAGCCACCGGACAATTGTCCGATAACTGGAGAAGATAGTCATACGCAAGCGTCTGACATCTCCGAGATCTCTTTTTTTGAGCTTTTTTCTCGAGTTCCTCCGCTGTCGGAGGATTGAACTGGCGAATTTCCTGCAGCTGCAAGGCTGCGTGCAGCGCCGCCGGAGAAAACGCTGCCAAAGAGTTGATTAAATTTTCCACCTTTTCTCCGTCACTTTCTCCGTCTCCGTCGCCTTGTTTGGCAAGGCGTTCGTAAGAACCCCAATGCATTCTCCTTATCACTAAGGAGATTGCATCCAATTGCTTCTTTTCTCCGAAGCAATCGATGCAGTATATACCTTTGTCCATCTGGACGAAGATATCGTGCATTGTTCCCCCGAAGTCGGAGGTGGAGATGAAGGGACGACAGAAGTCGTCTTGATCCTGACCCAGGTAAGTTCCGAGGAACTTACCTTTTTCGTCCCGAACTTCATTGTTCGGATAAACGAAAAGGTCGGTGTACGCCCATTTCAGCGGGCGTAAATAATTTACGCCCTTGCGGTCTGCTTCCTTGCGGGAAATCAGGGCGGTTAAGCCCATATTTGCGCCCGCACGGCACAGAACACTGTGCCCGTTCGGCAGTAATACCGCGTACTGCGGACGGCGAAGGTCGCCGTTTGAAAAGCTCACGCGGTTATTTACTCGGTTAACTCTCTCTTGATTTTGTTTTTTTGTTGCTTCCATAATTCAAAAATTTTTATGGGTTGGTCGTCTCACCAGGTGCTTTTGAGCTGGTATGACGAAAATAAATTGACGCTTTTTGACTATTAATTTTAACCGCTGTTAAAATTAAAAGCACAATAGCCAAAAAGTTAAAAAAATAGGTATCATCAAAATACTCCGCATACCGTCTGATGAGAAAACTCTTCAAACAACGAAATTTTTTAATAATACCTAAAATAGTAATTTTTCAATTCTTATACTAGCACATTTTTGATAGCTCTACAATAGACAAAATTTAAAATTTTTTAAAAATTTTTAAAAAATGTTTTTTTATTAATATTCACAATTTGAAAAATATCTTGAAAAAAATCCATTAAGTGGTACATTATGCCCGAATTAAATAACTCAATAAGGTGCAGACCTCTCTGCACTCAACTTAAAAAAGGAAGGATAATAACATGACAATTCGCGTCGGTATTAACGGATTTGGTCGTATTGGCCGTTTGGTTTTCCGTGCTGCACAAGAAAGAAATGATATCGAAATCGTTGGTATCAATGACTTGATTGATGTTGAATATATGGCATATATGCTGCGTTATGACACCATGCATGGCCAATTCAAAGGTTCTATTGAAGTAAAAGACGGCAAATTGGTTGTAAACGGTAAAGCCATCCGCGTAACCGCTGAAAAAGACCCGGCAAACCTCAAATGGGATGAAATCGGCGCTGAATATGTTGTAGAATCTACCGGTTTGTTCCTCACAAAAGAAAAAGCTCAAGGCCACATTGCTGCCGGTGCTAAATATGTTGTAATGTCTGCTCCGTCAAAAGACGACACTCCGATGTTTGTTTGCGGTGTTAACACCGATTCTTATGTAAAAGGAACACAATTTGTTTCTAACGCATCTTGCACCACCAACTGCTTGGCTCCGATTGCCAAAGTTTTGAACGATGCTTTCGGTATTGAAGATGGTTTGATGACCACCGTTCACTCTACCACTGCTACTCAAAAAACCGTTGATGGTCCGTCTATGAAAGACTGGAGAGGCGGTCGTGCCGCTTCCGGCAACATCATTCCGTCTTCAACCGGTGCTGCTAAAGCTGTTGGTAAAGTAATCCCTGCTTTGAACGGTAAATTGACAGGTATGTCTTTCCGCGTTCCGACTTTGGATGTTTCTGTTGTTGACTTGACAGCAAACTTGAAAAAAGCCGCTACCTATGAAGAAATTTGCGCCGCTATGAAGAAAGCATCTGAAGGCGAATTGAAAGGTATTTTGGGTTACACCGAAGACCAAGTTGTTTCTTCTGACTTCTTGGGCGATTCTCGTACCTCTATCTTTGATGCTAAAGCCGGTATTCAATTGACTCCGACTTTCGTTAAAGTTGTTAGCTGGTATGATAACGAATGGGGTTATTCAAACAAGGTTCTTGACCTCGTGGCCCATATGGCCAAAGTAAACGGCTAATTTAAAGCATAACAAACCCTCTTGCACCTCAAGGGGGTTTTGTTTTTTTAGTTAAGGAAAACACAATGGAATATAAAACAATTAAAGATTTAGGTGACTTGAACGGTAAAGTCGTTATGTTGCGTGCTGACTTAAACGTTCCGATGGATGAAAACTTTCATGTTACCAATACCGCTCGTATTGACCGTACGGTTCCAACCATTAAAACCTTGATGGACAAAGGTGCCAAAGTTGTAGTTATTTCTCACTTTGGTCGTCCGGAAGGCAAAGGCGATATGAAAAACTCTTTGAGCCATGTAGCTCCTGAATTGGAAAAAGCTCTTGGCCACAAGGTTGTCTTTGTTGATGACTGCATTGGCGAAAAAGTTGAAGCCGCTATCAAAAATATGAAAGCTGATGAAGTTTTGTTGCTTGAAAACCTCCGTTTCTATAACGAAGAAAAGAAAGGTGACGAAGCTTTTGCCGCCGAATTGGTAAAACCGGCTGATGTTTATGTTTCTGATGCTTTCTCAACCGCACACCGTGCTCATGCTTCTATGGTTGCCGCTGCAAAATTGCGTCCGGCTGCAATGGGCTTGTTGATGGAAGAAGAAGTTAACGCCCTGACCAACGGCTTGAACAATCCACAACGTCCGTTAATGGCTGTTGTCGGTGGTTCTAAAGTTTCTACCAAATTGGATTTGTTGAATAATTTGGTTAAAAAAGTTGATAAATTGGTTATTTCCGGTGGTATGGCTCATACCTTTATGAAAGCCAGCGGAATTGACACAGTAAATGAAGCCAACTCTTTGGTACAAATGGATATGATTGACACCGCCAAAGAAATTATGGCAACAGCTCAAGCCAACAATTGCGAAATCATTTTGCCGCAAGATGTTGTTGTATCAAAAGAATTCAAAGCCAATGCTGAGCACAAAACTGTAGATTTGGAAAACATTCCTGCAGAAGGTTGGAGCTTGATGGATGTCGGCGAAAAAACTATTGCCGCCATTAACCAAAAATTGGAAGAATGCAAAACTTTGGTATGGAACGGACCTCTCGGCGTATTTGAATTGGTTCCGTTTGATACTGCAACCAATGCGGTTGCTCAACGTGCTGCCGCTTTAACTGCAGAAGGTCGTTTGATGACGGTTGCCGGTGGTGGTGATACCGTTTCTGCTTTGGAAAACGCAGGTGTTGCCAATAAGTTTTCATATATTTCAACAGCCGGCGGTGCTTTCCTTGAATGGATGGAAGGCAAAGAACTCCCAGGCGTTGTCGTATTGAAAAAATAAGCACTTAGGCTTGTCATAAATAAACCCCGTCTTGCTTATCTAACTCTAAAAGATGAGCGAAAAGGCGGGGTTTTATTTGTCCATAAAACCAGAAAAATATAAAAATAAATAGGAATTTTAATAATTTTTTAACAAAATTTT
The DNA here is from genome assembly GCA_949286215.1 of uncultured Pseudomonadota bacterium. Lineage (GTDB taxonomy): Bacteria > Pseudomonadota > Alphaproteobacteria > RF32 > CAG-239 > Scatocola. Next base: position 11,766 of record CASDYX010000019.1, on the reverse strand, counting down.
TGTCAAAATTTATTGCTATTTTATGAAATTGTGCTACTATAAGAATAAAGAAATATTTTGAGGAATAAACCTATGGCAGACAGAAGCATACTCTTTAGCAACTTTAATTCACCTGACGCAGAAAATCCGGGCGATTTTGAAGCCTCATACAGTGAGCAACAAATTGAGAGAGCCTTAGAACGTAAGGTTAAAGAGTTTCAGCGCAAGATTGATGAAGCCAGAGCAAAGTTTGAAGAAAATAAACAAATTCAATCTGATAGATTTGATGCCAATAAACATTTAACGGAATTATTAGCCAGCAATCCTCAAGAATATTTTGCCTCAATTTCTCATGACTTAAAAAAGCAAGATGAAGCTGAATTTGAGCGAATGAAAGATTTGCTCGATACAAATTTGGCGGAATTCATCAAAGAAAGCGAGGCCAAGCTCAAACAAGAGCAAAATGATATTAAACTTAAGTTAATTGGCAATCAAAAAGAACACCAAAAAACTCATGATGAACTCGCGGAAAGTAGAGATGCTGCCAATAAACAACAAGACTACTTTGAGAGCAATCCTGAGCTTTATGCCAAATTATATACCATTCAGCAAAATGCAAGCGCAGAAGACAGCGGGGATGGTAAAGACAGTATTACCAGTATGATTATTCAGTCCGATAAGGGTGAATTAGGCCTGGCAATTAAAAAGCAAATGGATGGTTCTCCGGTGTCTTTTGCCATTCGTGATGGTAAGATTACATTTCCAGACAGACCAATTTCAGAAGATCAGATGAAGGAGCTGCTCTATTTCCTGAATATGCGTGGGATTAAAGATTTTGAGTTGCCGCCTAATATTGATCCTGCGTTAAAAGATACTTTTGAAAAAGCTCAAGCTGCTCGTGCCGAAGAAGAGGCAAATCACCCCAACCCGGACCAACGCCCATACGAAGAGCAAAGAGAAGAGCCAAGGGCCGAAAACACGATTGAAGGAGCAGCTGCTGTTCCAGATGTGGCAGCAGATGCAACTCAAGACCATTGGGTGAACGATTCTGATGAGCTGGAGCCTGAAAAAGCCAAAGATAAAGAAAAAAAGAAAGAAGGCTACGGTAAAGCCATAGAAGAGATGCACAAATGGCTGACAAAATCTAAGGGTAAGATCAAGAATGAGAGCTATTTTGTAACCGAACGCGGTCGAGTAAGAGATTTTGTAACCCTCAGAGGCTGGACAGTATTTAGTGTTTATCCCAACCGCAATAAAGATAACTATAAGCTCGATGGTAAACGCGATAAAAACGGTAATATTAATGAAACCTATTCTTACCGTATTATGGTTAAACCAGATGGTAAGGGAGGCATTAAAGTTGGTTATGCAATGCCTAAAGGCGGTAAGGTTACCGATGATGTTGCCGATAAAGTAGTTGCTTTACAAAAAAGCCAAGGCAAAAAATATATTCGTTTTCCGGTTGGCTTAAGTGATGATGATACAGGTGTCTTTCGTGCCGCTTGTGCCAGAGCTGGTGTAATTCCAAGAGGAATTAGTATTAATGAACACCATGCCAAAAAGATGATAGATGCCGCATCAGGAACCTTAAGTGATAAGGATTTAGATGAATTTAAATATCGTTTGGCCCTGCAAATGGAGCAAAACACCAATGGAGACCCCAAAGCCCGCCAAGCTACAAAAATTGCTGAGTTGAAGGGTGAGTATTTCTTCAAGCCGTTTAAGGATAATTTTGATGATGTTCTTAAACCAGCCCTGCAAGATGCTATCTCCGGCAAAGAGGCAAACAAAGTCATTGGTGCTTCTCGTGCTATCCAAGAAATCTATGGTCTGTATGAACAAGCCAATCAAGGCAATATGGGCGATATGTTACGGATGATGTCAGAAGAAGATAGACAAGCCTTTGTTAGCAAATTACAACAAAGCGGTGTTTCATTTGATGCCGAAATGAGTGTTCGCGACATGCCTAAGGACTATATGAAGACAATGTATGATGTCTTAGCTGACAAACATAGCAAAGCCGCCGTTAAAGATATGGAAGAAGAGTTTGCTAGACGTCGAGATGCAGATAAAGACGCCAAGAGTTATGACGTAACTAAGGATATGATTGATGATGAATCAGCAAAACTTCGTCAAATGAGTGAGAACTTGGAGAAAGATCACTATGTTCCGGGCTTGCGTGTTCCTTATCTTGGAAGACCACGCCATGATTATAGCAATGAGCAAACCCAAAACAGACAACAAAATAATACCCGCCAACCGCGACCAAATTATAATCAAGGCGGCGGTCGCTCATAATTATAGCTATGTTTTAGATCTCAATAAAAAAAGAGCCTCTCAAACGAGAGGCTCTTTTTTGTGTGACATCAATTTCACTAGACTGGTTTAACATCCCAAATTTGATCGGCGTATTCCAATACCGCTCTGTCGCTTGAGAAATAACCAATATTAGCAACATTGATAATTGCTTTTTTAGCCCATTTTTCTTTATCCAAATAGTCTTTTTCAGCCTCATGAATGGTTTGCGTAAAGGCTTCCAAATCAGCCAAGACAAAGAAGTAGTCTCTGTTTAGCAACTCTTCATATATCAGCTTAAAGAGCAAAACATAATCTTTTTCACAAAACATATTTGAATTAACGGCATTCATAATACGTTTAATGTAGTCAGAATTGTCATAATACTGTTTTGGATTATAAGAATTATTGCGTCTCATTTCCTTAATTTGCTCATCACGCAAACCAAAGAGGTAGAAGTTATCTTCACCGACCGCTTCTCTGATTTCGATATTTGCACCATCATAGGTACCAACAGTCAATGCCCCATTCAAAGCAAATTTCATGTTACCTGTTCCTGATGCCTCAAAGCCGGCTGTTGAAGATTGAATGCTGACATCTGCACCCGGAATAAGCACCTCAGCCAAAGAAACTTTATAGTCAGGAATAAAGACAACCTTGAGCAAACTGTTTGCTCTTGGGTCGGCATTAATAACGCTGGCCACATTGTTGATGAGCTTAATAATGAGTTTTGCAAAGTTATATGACGGAGCAGCCTTACCAGCAAAGATATAAGTTCTGGGAGCTACAGGTTTAACCCCGTCTTTAATGATTGCCAAATATTCACCAATCACATGCAAAATTGTCATGAGTTGACGTTTATATTCGTGAATACGTTTAGCATGAACAATAAACATGCTGTTCGGGTCAACAATGACACCTGTTGCATCAAAAATCTTTTGTGCAAGTCTTGCTTTATTGCTGCGTTTGACTTCACTGAACTTTTTAACAAAGGTCTTGTCGTCAATGTAGTCTTTTAAGCCTTCCAACAAGTCCAAATTGGTAATCCAGTCTTCACCGATTTTAGACGTAATCAAATCAGACAAAGCAGTATTAGCATGCAAGAGCCAACGTCTTGGGGTAATACCGTTGGTAACGTTTATAAATTTCTCCGGCCACAATTCATAAAACTCAGGAACCAAAGAGTTTTTAATCAGTTCAGAGTGAAGTTTTGCCACACCGTTAACCGAGAAAGAACCGACGATTGATAAGTTGGCCATACGAATAATTTGATTATCACCATCACCTGATACGATTGTAACTTTTGAGAGTTTGGCAGGATCATCACCAAATTTGCTTTTTGCAAAATTAATAAAACGACGGTTAATTTCGTAAATAATTTGCAAATGTCTAGGCAATAATTTACCCATTAAGCGAGCCGGCCAAGTTTCCAAAGCCTCCGGCAATAAGGTGTGGTTGGTATAAGCAAAAATTTTAGTCGTAATATCCCAAGCTTGATCCCATTCTTGACCATGAACATCCATGAGCAAACGCATCATTTCAGGAATAGCGAGAGATGGGTGAGTATCGTTTAGTTGAATGCAAACTTGGTTAGGCATTTCGCTAAAGTCATTACTCTTTTCCAAGAAACGACGAATAATATCTTGGATTGCGCAAGACACAAAGAAATATTGTTGTTTTAAGCGCAATTCCTTACCCGATTCGACAGCATCAGACGGATAGAGCACCTTTGAAACGGTTTCGGTTTCAATTTTATCACGTACGGCATCGATATAACCACCTTCATTGAAGATGTTAATATCTAACTCATCATCGGTTTTAGCTGAGAATAAGCGCAAGTAGTTAACGGATTTTCCATCATAGCCGACAATCGGAAAATCAAACGGCACACCATACATAGTTTTGGTGTTCATCCAAATATAGCTTTCTTGTCCGTTTGCATTTTTGAAGGTTTCGACATCGCCATACATCGGAATGGCAACTTTTCTATCAAGTCTGGCAAATTGCCAAGGAGAGTCTTCACCTTGCCAGGTATCGGCTTGTTCAACTTGGTAACCGTTTTCAAATTTTTGTTTAAACAAACCGAATTGATAGTTGATGCCATAGCCAAAACCCGGAATTCCAAGAGAAGCCATCGAGTCGAGATAACAAGCGGCTAATCTTCCCAAACCGCCGTTTCCAAGAGCCGGATCATACTCGGCATCAAAAATACTCTCAATGGTTAAATCTTCAGGAAAACCATCAATTTTAATATTTTTCAAAACATTGAATAATCCGAGATTGTGCAAATTGTTTTCCAAAGAGCGACCAATCAAATATTCAATTGAAAGATAATAAACACGTTTGGTGTTTACTTTATTGTATCTGGCAATTGTTTCATACATTTTATCCATCGCAAATTCGCGAACGGCCAAAGCAATAGCTTCTAAAGCTTCGTCTTTGTTAATTTCACGAACACGCTTGCCGATGAAATATTTGATATAATGTTCAATGGATAATTTTAAGCGGGCTTTATCAATTTCGCTGATAATTGCAGAATCTTTCTTATTCAATTTTTTTCTCCCCCTTTGTTTCAAAACATACTAATTTATCCCAACATATAAGATAAATTGTTTGAAATATGGTTAATATCTTTGTAATTTTTGAAATAAACTTTAGAGGGATTATGACTTTATTAATAAATAAAGTTGCAAAATAACATAAAAAAGATGTATATCATCTGTAAATCAATAAAAAATTTAGAGGTGAATTTATGAAAAAAACTTTTTGGTCCTCGCTTCTTTTAGCGACGGCAATTTCGACATCTGCCAACGCTCAGACTATTTTTGAGGCTCTGAGTTCTGCTTACGAGTCAAATCCGACTTTGCAAGCTCAAAGAGCATACCTCCGCTCAGTAGATGAAAACGTTGCAATCGCCAAATCCGGTTTTCGTCCGACTTTGGCTTTAACGGGCAGTTACACAGATTCCTCGGTTGATAGTAATATTGAACCTAAAAATCAAGATAATGACCAAACCGTGATTGCAGCCACAATCAGTCAACCATTGTTTAGCGGCTTTAGTACTGTAAACAGTGTAAAGTCGGCAGACAGTACTGTTCGCGCTCAACAAAATGCATTGTATAATGTTGAACAAACGGTATTCTTGGAGGCCTCAACGGCTTATTTGGATGTATTGCAAAACCAAGCAATTGTTGACCTGCAAAAGAATAATGAAAAGTTGCTGAAAAAACGTCTGGATGAAACGGTTGAACGCTTTAACGTAGGTGAAGTTACCAGAACCGACGTTTCTCAAGCAAGAGCTCGTTACTCACAAGCTCGTTCGGATCGCATTGCAGCGGAAGGTGATTTGGAGGCATCAAAGTCAGTCTATACTAAAATCATTGGCTCTAAGCCCGATAAGTTAAGCTCCCCGCAAATTAATGACTTCTTACCTAAAACGTTTGAAGAGGCTTTGGATTATGCAAAAGCAAACAACTATGCGCTGAAGGCCGCAAAAGAAACTCTAAATGCCAAAGTATATGATGTTTCGGCCAAAACCGGTGAACTCTTACCTCAGGTAAGTTTGGACGGCCGTCTGTCTAATACTCAAACCAGTGGCGATATGTATGATGAAGATCCTGATGTTGATAGTGCAGAAATCGGGGTCAATATGACGATTCCTTTGTATGAAGCTGGTGAAACCAGAGCTAAGATTCGCCAAAGCAAATATTTGAAATGGCAAGCTCAGGAGCAAGTTCTGGAAGCCGAACGTAAAGCTGTTGCTGATGTTACCAGTGCATGGGAATATATGGTTGCCAACAGAGCAAAAATCAAATCTATTAAAGACCAAGTTAAAGCCAATGAAATTGCTTTGGATGGCGTTCAAAAAGAAGAAGCTCTTGGAAACCGTACGATTTTGGATGTATTGGATGCTTATCAAGAACTGCTGAATTCTAACGTGGAAGAGGTTAAAGCTCGCCGTAATTACTATGTTTCCGGAATGAATGTTTTGATGGCTATGGGTAAATTAACTGCCGAAGATTTGAAACTAGGCGTTGACATCTATAATCCTAAAAAATATTATAAGGAAACAAGAGGCAAATGGTTATCATTGTCGGTTGACTAATAATTATAAAATTACGGTGGTAGGATATGGCTGAAGAACCTAATCAAGAACTGTCCATGGATGATATTTTATCTTCCATCCGCAGTATATTAATGGAAGACAATGCCGCGCAACAGGCAGATGCTCAGCCAACTCCACCTCAGGAGGATGAAAAACAAGTCGCCGAACCGGTTGTTGCACAGGCTGAGCCAGAGGATGATGCCTCTTTGCTCTCAGCTTTGCCGAATGTTGATAATCTTCCAGAGTTGGATAAGATTTCTGATGCGAATGAAGCCCCGATTTCTGTTGATGATTTACCGGGTATGAATGATTCGGATGAGGTTGAAGAATTAAGCGCAGAAGATGAAGTCTTTAATCTTTCCCCGTCCATGATTATTGATGACCCTCAAGATAAAATTACGTTAGAAAATCCCGCAGATTCGTCAGAGCCTGAGATTTCCGAAGATGATATTCTGAATTTAAGTAATTTGGCATCTTTAGTTCAAGATGAACCGCAACCGCAAGCACCTGCGGCTCCGAAAAATGTTCCTGATTTACATGCTCCTTTGGCGGCAGATGTTTTATCTGGCGTTGAAGAAGATGAGGCGACAGACACTCCATTTTCTTTGGATGACGAATTAGATACAGGAGAAGAAATTCATCTCGATGATTTACCTTCTGCTGATTTTGGAACGCCAAGTCAGCCCGAACCGGAAGAAGAGGCCGCTGTACCTGAATTTACAATTGCAGATAAAGAAACATTAGATTCTGAGCTTGCGGCAGAAGAAGAGAAAAAGAAAGAAGACATCAAAGCAGCTCTTCCTCCGCTGGATTTTGATTTGCCCAAAGTAGATGTAGATGCTGACCCGATTTTTGAGCCCGAAAGCCAAACAGTAACGGATATAGATGCCAATATGTTAAAAGAAAGCATCTCCGGGAATATGGAAGGGGACGCACCTCAGGTTATGGAAACGGAACCGCAACCAGAACCTGAACCGCAACCAGAACCTCAAGTAATTGACGATGCTTTATTGCAAGATATTTTAGGTACAAACACTGAGGAACATACAAAGCAAGAGAATATGCAAACAGAGGAAAGTTCAGCCAATGAAGTTGCAGAACCTCTGTCTGATGCGCAAGAGGTATATACACAAAACTCTTATCCAGAAGAAAATATTGCACCTTTAGCAGATGAGGGGGCTGAACCTCAGGCTTGGAGTGATGTTTCTCAACAAACTAAGACAAATGAAGAACCGCAAGATGCGGCAGATGTTTCTGCAAACATCATTAACAATTTTGCCAAATTATTTGCCGAGAAAAAAGCAGCTCAAACAGAGACAATGACAGAACCTGAACCGGAGGTTATGACACCATCGGTAGAGCCGGTTAAAAATTCTTCGCAATCTATTGCCGAATTGGTCAGAGAGGCTGTTGTTAAACAAGTTACCCAGCAAATGGATGTTAATTTTGAAACTTATGCCAAAGAGGCTGTCGCAGCCCAAACTCAAGCATGGCTTGATGCAAATTTGCCTGCAATTGTAGAAGCTGTTGTAGCAAAAGAAATCGAACGAGTGATGGCAAAGGTCGGTTCATAACGGGATTCCGGAACCGGTCTCAACAGATTTATGCTCTCAAATTGATTTTTGAGAGCATTTTGCGGTTTACATAACCAAAAATAAATGTTAATAAACAAACAATTACAATCACAATTTAGAGTTTAAGGATAAAAAATGTTAGAGAAAAATTATAACCCTAAAGAGTTTGAAGAGAAAATTTATGCCGATTGGGAACAAAGCGGCGATTTTAAACCCGATATGAGAAGCTCATCTGAGGCTTTCTCAATTGTTATTCCGCCACCGAACGTAACCGGTGTTTTGCACTTAGGCCATGCCTTGGATGATACCTTGCAAGATATTTTAATCCGCTATAATAGAATGTTGGGCAAGAAGGTTTTGTGGCAACCCGGAACCGACCACGCCGGCATTGCAACCCAAATGGTTGTTGAAAGAAATTTGGCTAAAGAAGGAATTTCTCGCCATGATTTAGGCCGTGAGAAATTCATTGAAACCGTTTGGAAATGGAGAGAACAATCCGGCGGCACAATTTGCAAACAATTACGTCGCTTAGGTGCATCTTGCGATTGGTCAAGAGAGCGCTTTACCATGGATGAGGGCTTGAGCCGCGCCGTACGCAAGATTTTTGTAAATATGTATAAAGACGGCTTGATTTATAAAGCCAAAAAACTGGTTAACTGGGATTCTAAGTTTATGACCGCGGTATCAGATTTGGAAGTTGTCCAAAAAGAAACCGTTGGCAAAATGTACTACTACAAATATCCGATTGCCGGTTCGGAAGGTGAATATATTCATATTGCCACCACTCGTCCGGAAACCATGTTTGGTGATACCGCAGTTGCCGTTTCTAAAGAAAATGAGAAGTTAAAACACCTCATTGGCAAAAAGGCAATTTTGCCGATTGTCAATCGTGAAATCCCGATTATTGGCGATGAACACGCTGATCCGGAAAAAGGAACCGGTGCGGTAAAAATCACCCCGGCACATGACTTCAACGACTTTGAAGTTGGAAAACGCCATAATTTGCCGATGATTAATATTCTCAACGAGGATGCTACCTTAAACGAGAATACGCCTTTCCCTGGAATGGATACGCAAACCGCCCGTCAAAAAACCATTGAGAAGTTGGAAGAACTTGGCTTGATGGAAAAAATTGAAGACCACCCGATGGTTATTCCTTACGGCGATAGGTCAGGGGTTGTTATTGAGCCTTTAATGACGGATCAATGGTTTGTTGATGCTCCGAAATTAGCCGTTAAAGCGATGGAAGTTGTTGAAAACGGTGAGATGGAATTCGTTCCGAAGTCTTATGAAAAGACCTATTTTGAGTGGATGCGCAACATTCAGCCATGGTGTATTTCTCGTCAACTCTGGTGGGGACACCAAATGCCGATATGGTATGGCCCTGATGGCGAAATTTTCTGTGAAGAAAATGAGGAAGAGGCTCAAGCCGCAGCTGATAAACATTATGGTAAACACGTTGAATTAACACGTGAAACCGATGTTTTGGATACCTGGTTCTCATCAGGCTTGTGGGCCTTCTCGACCTTAGGTTGGCCGGATAAAACAGAATTTTTGGATACCTTCTATCCGACATCTGTATTGGTTACCGGTTTTGATATCATCTTCTTCTGGGTTGCCCGTATGATGATGATGAGCATGTATATGATGAAACGTGTTCCGTTCCGCAAATGCTATATTCACGGGTTAGTTAGGGATGAAAAAGGTCAAAAAATGTCAAAATCTAAAGGGAACACCATTGACCCGATGATTTTGATTGACCAATACGGCGCCGATGCCTTGCGTTTCTTTATGGCTGCAATGGAAACCCAAGGACGTGATATTAACATGTCTGAATCTCGCATTGCAGGTTACAGAAACTTTGCTACCAAACTGTGGAATGCTGCTCGCTTTGGCGAAATGAACGAGTGTAAGTTGGCTGATGGTTTTGATGAAAGCAAAGCACAACTTGCTACCAACCGTTGGATTATAGCCAAAGTAAAAGAAGCTACCCAAGAAGTAACAAATAATCTGAATGACTTCCGTTTTTCAGATGCAGCCAATGCGGTATATCAATTTACTTGGGGCTCATTCTGCGATTGGTATATCGAAATGATTAAGCCGATATTATATGGTGAAGATGAAGCCGCCAAAGCTGAAACGCGTGCAACATTTGCTTGGGTATTGGATAGAATTTTGATTATTCTGCATCCGTTTATGCCCTTTATTACAACCCAATTGTGGAACAATACCTGTGATAATCGTCAGCATAAATTGATTAATCAGCCATGGCCGAAAGCTGAAAGCTATGACCAAGAGGCTATGAAAGAAGTTGATTGGTCAATTGAGATGATTAGCACAATTCGTTCTCTCAGAGCCGAAATGAACATTCCGGCCGGAGCGAAGTTAACGGTTTACCTCAAGGATGCGAATACTCATTCAGAGCGTAATTTGCACACTTTCAATCAAATCATTTGCTCTCTTGCCCGTTTGGAAAAATTGGAATTATTTGCCGAAGGACAAGAAATCAGCAAAGATATGGTTTCAAGCGTTTTCAGAGAAGGCGTAATCTTATTGCCGTTGAAAGGCGTTGTTGACTTCGCTGCTGAAAAAGAGCGCTTGAATAAAGAGCTTGCTAATTTGAACAAATATTTGGAAGGCTATGCCCGCAAATTGAGCAATCCGAGCTTTGTCGAAAGAGCACCGGCTAAGGTTGTTGAAGAAGAGAAACGCCGTCAAGCTGAGGCAATGGAAAACAAAGCCAAGATAGAAGAGGCACTCGCCCGCATTGCTAACTTCTAAACAATAAGCCTCTCGCAAGAGAGGCTTTTGTTTTACGTTCTTTAGCCAAAATATAAATTCTTTCATAAATATATTTGACAAGCTCCTTGAAATATGCTAATTTATAACAAGATAGGGTTCAGTTATAAAGAGGTATATTATGAGAAAGCAGCTTGTGATAGGATTATCCATACTTGCACTAACCGGATTGGGAGGTGTGAGTGAAAATATTGTTCATGAACGTTCGCAGGCAGCAACCTCTACATACATACACTTCGTAAGAACCAGTCGAAACCAAACCTTTGAACCGCTATCTTGGGCAAGTTTAGAGATAGGCTTGCCCAATCATAAAAGTTTTCAGACAGCATCTGTTCAATTTATAACCGGCGGTCAAGGTTTAGACTTCGGAAATATGGATTTTGGCGATCCAACAATTGAACAATGCAAAAAAGAAGGCTACAGCCTGACAAATTGTGGGGTCGGATTGTTGTCGGGCTTAAAATGTCCATACAATTCAGCTTATTTTGATAAATGTTGCGATAGTCGTTATAAGTATGACAAGAGTGCTTGTTCATATCCTAATACCGTCAGCGGTGATAGCTGTGGCGGTAAATTTATGTGTTATTGCGACAGAAGTTTGTATCCTGTTACGGGGTGTACATCACCACAAGTACCCGAAGGAACGGGTTGTGTGGAAGAAGGTGTAACTTATTACAGCAAATGTGTTTGCCCCAGCAACTATAATCAGACATGTGATGGCCCAAATCAAGAAGGCGTGGGCGTGGGTTGTACGCAAAACGGCGTAACCTATTATACCTCATGCCAATGTAAAAGTGGTTACAATATGACATGTTCGGACTTAGGGCCGGTAACCCCAAGTGATTACTGCCTGATGAATGGGATTAAATATTACAATAATTGTAAAACTTGTGAAAATAAATGTTCACATTCAAGCTGTCCGGAAAATACCTCATGTGAATATGAAGATTGCTCACAAAAATACTGCGCAAACGGTTGTGCGGCAGGCTATACCTATTGGTGTACGATGCCAGA
>CASDYX010000018.1 GCA_949286215.1 uncultured Pseudomonadota bacterium | reverse complement strand
TAAGGCTCAAGCTCACATTTCGATTAGGTTCCCACTAATCTCTTGTTCGCTTTCCCCAACTATCCGCTCCGAACCTTGGTTCTCATCGGGCTCCGACACACCATAAAATAAACCGCCCCAAAGGGCGGTTTATTTTATGGCTGCCTCGCCTGGATTCGAACCAAGATACCAACATCCAGAGTGTCGTGTCCTACCGTTAGACGACGAGGCATTCAATTCGTTAAGATATTTACTCTCATTTCTTTAAGAAGTCAAAATATTTTTTTAGCCTCCTTAAAATTATTGCAATCCTGCGTTAATTCGCTCAAAATCATTGGCAATATTTAGATTAATCTTCCTTAAAGCATCTTTCAGAGCTTTAATGGAGCTCATTACCAACGCTTCTTCTTCACTATAGCCATAATACATTGCTACGATTTCCTCACCTTTTCCCATTTCGGTTGATTTCCAAATCAAATCTCCGTTATTGTTCAAGATAGAAACCTCAACTTCCAAATCCGTATTTCTATATCCGAATGGGAATCCCAGCAAATTCAAACTATAAATACTAATCCATGAAGGAACAGTATAATAATATCCCGAAGAATAAATCCGACTATTGGTAAAACGCATTTTAATACTTCCCTTGCGAGTTCCATAAACTTGAGAAATATTTTCAACATTGCGTTCAAAAAGCGTAATCATATCACGGGTTCGACTATCTTTTTTCTTCACAAAGGTATAAGTATCACCACTAACGCTCCAATCCTCTGATTCAAAACCACTTCCTGCCGAAGAGCCATGAATAGTCGTATCAAAACTATCTTTAATACTGTCTTTATCCACCTCTGTTCTCAAAGGAGGCAACAATTGCGAATTAGGAGCTCTCAAATTCAAATCGTTAAAACTAACCGATTTACAAGCACTTAAAACCAGCACCATACTCCACAACATTAACAGTTTTTTCATATTATTCTCTCCGTGATTGATAATCTTTTTTTCCTCATATCACATTTAACTTAAATTTTAGTATATAAAAAAGCCTCTCCGAAGAGAGGCTTTTTTTGACTTATTTCTTTTCTTCAACCGGAACAATTTTAATATGCAATTCTTCCAATTGTTTATCGGTTACAAAGTTTGGAGCCTGCATCATCAAATCTTGCGCCTTACCGTTAAGCGGGAACAAGATAACGTCACGAATAATCGGCTCATCCAACAACAACATAACCGTACGGTCAATTCCTGGAGCACAACCGGCGTGCGGAGGAGCGCCATACTTAAAGGCATTAATCATACCGCCAAACTTGCTGTCTACGAATTCTTTGTTATAACCGGCAATTTCAAATGCCTTATACATAATTTCCGGCTCATGGTTACGAACACCACCTGAAGCCAACTCAACACCGTTGCAAACCAAGTCATATTGGAAAGCCAAAATATCCAAAGGCTTTTTGTTGCACAAAGCATCCATTCCGCCTTGAGGCATTGAGAACGGGTTATGAGAGAATTCAACCGCGCCGGTTTCTTCATTTTCTTCATAGAATGGGAAGTCAACCACCCAGCAAATTCTAAAGACATTCTTTTCGTTAATATCTAAATCTTCACCGAGTTTCAGACGAACCTTACCAGCAAATTTAGAAAGTTTCAAACCGCTGCCGACCATAAACAAGATAGCATCACCGTCTTTTGCATTGAGAGTTGATTTAATTTCTTGCAATTTTTCGGCACTCAACATTTTGGCAATACCTTTGGCACCACCTTCGGCAAAGGCAATATAAGCAATACCGCCCATATCATTTTCTTTGGCAAAAGCATCCAATTTATCAAAGAAAGAACGCGGTTTATCTGCAATTCCGGGAACCACGATGGCGCGAACATCATTTCCTTCGGCCACTTTGCTATCATAAACGCCAAAGCCTGAGTTACCGAACAATTTAGTAGCACATTGAATAATCAACGGGTTACGCAAATCCGGCTTATCCGAACCATATTTCAGCATAGCCTCTCTAAACGGGATACGCATAAACGGAGCTTGGTCAACCTTTTTGCCGTTAGCAAATTCGTTAAATACACCACCCATTGCATGTTCAATAACTTTGAAAACATCTTCTTGCGTAGCAAAAGACATTTCCATATCGAGCTGATAAAACTCGCCCGGAGAACGGTCAGCTCTGGGGTCTTCATCGCGAAAACAAGGAGCAATTTGAAAATATTTATCAAATCCGGCCACCATCAACAATTGTTTGAATTGTTGCGGCGCTTGCGGCAAAGCATAGAACTTGCCCGGATTAATACGAGACGGAACCAAAAAGTCACGCGCCCCTTCCGGAGAAGAAGCTGTCAAAATTGGGGTCTGATATTCGGTAAAACCTTGCTCAACCATCAAACGACGCATTGCTGAGATAACCTTTGAGCGCAACATAATATTTTGGTGAATACGATCTTTACGCAAATCCAAGAAACGATATTTCAAACGCAATTCTTCAGGGGCATCATCTTCCTGAGCCACTTGGAAAGGCAAGACCTCAGCACGAGAATGCACCTCAAGAGCCTCAACCTTAATTTCAATATCACCTGTCGGCATATTTTTATTAACGCTTTCACGGTGCAATACCTTACCCGTAACGCCAATAACGCTTTCAACACGAATATCGTTGATTTTATCGAACAAATCGGAAGAACTGTCAATCACACATTGGGTAATTCCATAATGATCTCGCAAATCTATAAAACATAGATTTCCCAAATTTCTCTTGCGATGTATCCAACCGGCTAAAGTCACGGTTTTATTCACATCTGTCTCCCGCAATTCTCCGCAGGTATGTGTTCGATATTGATTCATAAAAACCTCATTATTAATATTAATTAACAAGCCTTTTATTTGTAGAACCAAAAATTCCCATTTGCAAGCAATTAAACAAAATTTACGTCATTAAGGCACAAAAAAGGCGAGACGCACGCGTCCCGCCCCAAAATTATTCACAAGATAAAACAAATACGCCTTCATTCAAACTTTCTTTAGTCAAAACGACGAGTCGTTTTACTTGCTTCATTTTTTTAAGATCCTTTATCATCAAAGGAAAATGCTTAGCCTCTATGGCAATTGTGTCGGCATTGGATTGTCGGATTATATCCAACAATTCATCCTTTGCTTTCCAGTTGTTTTGTTCCAGACATGCAAGTTGTTCCAAGACCAGCATTTTGTCCTCTGGTTCAACCCCTACACCGACCATAGAGGTCATATTGAATCCTTTTTGCTCATCATCAAAAGGCAAAAATTGTGACCAAAAATTGTTGAAATCTCGGTGAGCCGACAACAATTCCTCCACATTTTTGGCATTTTTGACCACCTTTTCCAAGAGTTCAACGTCCTTACCCCAAACCTGACGAATTGCACTCATCCAAGCTTCAAATTCGCTTTCAGGGTCTGTGGTGTAATTGAATTGAAAATATTCTTTCAAAAACAACCGACTTTTCACCAGAACAATCAAACGCTTGTTAAGGTCAATTGCCACATACACGTTATGCTGCAATAATCCGAGCCAATACTCGTCCAAACATAACGTAAAGAAAAAACGTTTCATATCCGTCTTATGAACGGATGTTTTTTTCTTTTCACCCTTCCAAACACCTTCTTCAGTCAAGCGTTTGTGGGTAGCCTGCATGTAAGCATCTTTTCGCATTCCCATCAGCAGGGATGAATTTTTGGAACCGACTTGAGTAGCTACTTTTTTGGGATGAGAAACCACTTCTGCAGAAATGACCTTAGTCTGCTTAATTTTGTCTTGCTGATACATATAATACCAACGTTCCAGCTTAGCCGCACCAGCCTCATCTTTGGTAACAAAAATATAAATTTCTGCCAAATGATGTTTCATTGCCGCCAATGCTCCAAGTCGCAAAGACAAAGCCGCACTACCAGCAAATATTTGCCCTTTGCGCTTCTGCAACAAATCCTCTTTTTCTCTGACCTGACAATATAGCTCTATCAAATCTTGCGGTGAGTATTTGAACTTCTTAATGTCATCACTCATAATTTCTGCCATTAAGGCAATAAACTGCTTGTTTACTTTACTTGTTTCCATAAAAATAAAAAATTAATTGGTAAGACATAAAAATGATAAATTAAGTCTGTTATAGCCAACATTTTAGACAAAATCAAGCTAAAAAACAAAAAAAGGGGTGGTCATTTGACCAACCCCTTCAAATTTCCTTTTTCTGGCTTAAGGATTTTTAGAACTCCCTAATTTCAGCATCCCAAAGAACAACTTCGGAACCGAGAGTCTGCGCAATCCTGTCGAGCTGCGGCTTCCACTGCTCTACCGACAACCGGCGGTTCTTCGAACAAAAGATTTCGACCCAAGGTGTCTCGTCCCTTGCCAGGATGTCAGATACCTTCATTTTAAGGTAAATTTTGTTCTCTGCCGCAACCTCTTCAGTAATACGTTTTGCCACCTCCACCACTTCGTCAAAGGATTTTCCCTCGACTCTGATGGTACCAACCACCTGTGTACACAATTCATCACCCTGCCCATAAGCATGGAGCTTATAGTAGGTTATCGGCGCAACGCGATGTGCCATTGCTCTGGCAATACCTTGAGTGGTATTGGAGTGATTACGGATGCGGATACGCATGTAATCCTCTGTCACATAGCGCGACAAATACACTGACTGGCGTACGTTGTTACTCTGGCTCTCAAGAGCTGCTTTCAATGATGCACTCTTTGGTGCAAACAAAAATCTCTTAACTTTACTTGTTTCCATAAGGCAGTAAATTTAATAAAATTAATAATTATTTTGGTGAATAAACTCATGCTGATTAAAACCACCACCTTTAATCAACAACATAATGATATATATTCTGATTTGCTCTATATCCCCATATAGACAAAATTGCAAGTATTTTTTTCAATTTTTTTAAAATTTTTTTTGACATTAAACGAAAATTAACAACAATCAGCTATTATTTTTCAAAAACGAATCAATAATGGATAAAAAATGAAACTGATAAATACCACTACTGCCCTACAAGATTTTTGCACCTCTCTTCAAGACCATGACTTCATCACGGTTGATTTGGAATTCCTAAGAGAAAAGAGCTATTACGCCCACTTATGCCTCATTCAGGTAGGCGCCGTTGGCGATGCCGCAATCATTGACCCCTTGGCACCGGACCTAGATTTATCAGCCTTTTTTGCCTTATTACACAATCCCCAAATCACCAAAGTTTTTCACTCTTGCCGTCAAGATATTGAGATTCTCTACAAACTCTCAGGTTTTATTCCCGAACCCTTGTTTGACACACAAATTGCCGCCATGGTCTGTGGCTACGGCGATTCGGTCAGCTATGAAACTTTGGTCAAAAAAATCTGCAACATAGAATTAGACAAGACGTCAAGACTCTCCAACTGGTCCTTACGCCCGTTAGACGAGAACCAACTGCACTATGCCCTGAGCGATGTAACACACTTGGTAAACGTTTACCTTGGGCTAAAGCAACAGCTTCAAGAAAACAAGCGTCTTCATTGGCTCGATGAAGAAGCTGAACTTTTAACCAAACCCGAAACCTATGTGGTCGCTCCACATGATGCTTGGCTCAAAATCAGACATCGCTCCCATAGTCCTAAGATGCTGACGGTTTTACGCGAACTGGCCGCTTGGCGTGAAGAACGCGCCCAAAGAAAAGATGTGCCCAGACAAAACATCATCAAAGATGACCTTTTGGTAAACATTGCCGCTCTCTGCCCCAAATCTAAAGAAGAATTGGAACAAGTCCGCGGCATGCGCAAAGAAATTTCAGGGGGCAAACTAGGCACAGAAATCCTAGAGATTATCCAAACAGCTTTGCAAATTTCACCCGAAAACTATGTAAAATTGCCCAAAGACAAACCCATTCCGCAAGGCAGTGCCGGACTTTATGAGCTCTTAAAACTTTTGCTCAAACTTGTCAGTCAAGAAAGCGGTGTTGTCGCCAAATTAATTGCCTCGGAAGAAGATTTAAAATATTTTGCTACCCATAACAATGAGCGCAACCTCCCCATCCTCAAAGGCTGGCGTAAGGAACTCTTTGGGAATCAGGCTCAAGCCCTCAAAAACGGACAATTAAGTATTAGCTATGATTGTGCCAAACATGCTATTAAGCTAACACAAATACCTGAAGGAACCTCTCCTCAAGCCTAAAAATCATATTCGCTTTTGTAAGGCTTATTATAAATTTTATCCAACAGAGCAAGCAGTTTCAGAGCGGCTTCACTTTTGATTGTATAATAAATCGTTTGCGCTTCGCGTCTGGTTTTAACGATTCCTTCTTGCCTTAACACAGCCAAATGCTGAGAAAGAGCCGATTGACTAAGCCCAATTTTTTTCTCCAACGCACCGACGCTGTGTTCCCCCTCACGCAAATGCCATAAAACCTCCAAGCGCTTAGGGTTAGCAAGAGCCTTCAACAAACCGGCCCCCTTTGTAATCACTAAGTTTTTCATATCTTTCACTCCTTGGTTTATTACTAATATACCATAAACCTCGTTCCTTTGGGAGTTATAGAACAACTAAGAGCTATATAGACTTTAGCCGTTAATCACATCTGCTATTGTTTAAGTTGCCTTTATGAGAGGAATATAATAATATTGCTATAATCAAAAAGGAGATATTATATGACCGAAGAAGAATTGAAAAACCTAAGCTTTGAAGAAGCCCTTCAAAAGCTGGAAAATATCGTACGCGAACTCGAAGGAGGGCGCATCAAATTAGATGATGCCGTAGCTGCTTATGAACAAGCCGTTCAGCTCAAACAATTCTGCGAACAAAAACTCAAAGCAGCTCAATTAAAAATCGAAAAAATCGAAATTGCCCCCGACGGCACCATGACCACCGCCCCTCTTCCGCCTATGGACTAAAACAATGACTGATATCAAAACAACTATTTCTGAATATTCAGCAAAATTCAACCAAGCCTTACCCTCCTTTTTTCCTCTCCCGCAAGGTGCCGAAAAAAGGGTTGTTGAGGCGATGCAATATTCCGTCATGAACGGTGGCAAAAGACTGAGACCTTTCTTAGTCTATGAAACGGCGCACCTTTTCGGACTTGACTTTAACGCCTCACTTCGCACAGCCGCCGCTCTTGAAATGCTTCACTCTTATTCCCTGATACATGATGATTTGCCCGCCATGGATAATGATGATCTCCGCCGTGGCAAACCGACCTGTCATAAACAATTCGATGAAGCTACAGCCATTTTGGCCGGTGATGGATTACTGACTTATGCTTTTGAAATTTTGAGCGCACCTGAAACTTGTGCTGATGCCCAAACACGTTGTGAACTCATATCTTTGTTAGCCTCCGGTGCCGGTGCATTTGATGGCATGGTTGCCGGACAAATGCTGGATTTAATCGCTGAAGACTTACCTCAAAATGAGAACAGTGAACAATTAATCAAACGTATTGAAGAAATGAAAACCGGACGTCTGATTCGCTATGCTTGTGAAGCAGGCGCCGTTTTAGGACACGCCACTTCCGCACAACGCCAAGCTTTGGTTGACTATTCTCGCAAAATCGGCATAGCTTTCCAAATTGCCGACGACATTTTAGATGTTGAAGGAGAGCAAGCTCTCGTTGGCAAAACCTTAAACAAAGACTCAGCTCAAGGCAAAGTTACCTTTGTCAGCCTCTATGGCTTAAACAATGCCAAACAAATTGCCAATCAATTAATTGCAGACGCCAAACAGATTATCTCTACATTTGGTCCAGCCTCACAAACTCTGCAAGATTTGGCCGATTTTATTATCAATCGAAAATATTAATTCTAACATTAAAAAAAAAGGAGTTCCTTTAGGAACTCCTTTTTTTAAGCTTCAAACAATTACTTGTTCAAATTTTCCAAAATAACGGCACCGTCCAAAGTTTGAACCATTTTACCGTTAATAATCAAAGCAGGAACGCCATTGATTTGGATTTTGTTAGCTAAGTTGCTGACAGCAGCCAATTCATCGCTAACTTCTTGAGAATTCAAATCAGCTTTGAATTTTTCCATATCCAAACCTTGAGCTTGAGCGATTCCATCAATTGCTTCTTCAGTCAATTGACCGCCAAATTCAAACATAGCATTGTGCATTTCAATAAATTTGCCTTGTTTGTTAGCAGCAAAAGCAGCGCGAGCAGCATATTCAGAAATCGGAGAAACGAAAGTCAACGGTTTGAAAACATACTTAACATCAGCATTGTTTGTCATAACATTTTTAAGTTCAGGATACAGTCTATGGCAATATCCGCAAGAATAGTCATAAAATTCAACAACAACTTTTTGAGCATCGGCAGCACCAACAAACGGAGCTTTACCATCATTGTTAATTTCATTGATGTTTTCATCAATCAATTTTTGAGCACCAGCCAAAGCCTGTTGACGAAGATTTTCTTCATACTTTTGCATAGCTTGGACAATGATTTCCGGATTATCAAGCAAAGTTTGCTCAACATTAACAGACTTAGAATTCTGGCAATTCAAGAAGCACATTACAGCAGAAGCAATGGCTACTACTAAAGCCAGAAGAGATACATAAATTGAATTCAATTTGTTCATAATATTGGTATCCTTAAAGTTTCGAATTATAATTAAAACAGATATAATCTACTCAATTCTCAAAACATTTACAAGCAAAATATCTATATTTTTACGCAAGATAAAACTCGAACCTAAATCATTTATTCATAAATTATGGCGTATAATAAAAGCAAAGTAACTTTTGAAAAAGAAAGAAGATGTAATGTTTCACGTTAAGATTTCACTGTTTGCGAAGACCAAATCCTTAGAAAGCAAAATAGACTTATTTCACGATAAGATAATTGATGTTGCCATGACTTTTCAAAAAGCCATACGAGTCTATTTAAATGAGCAGCGAAGCAATGAATACAAAAAACTCAACAAACAAATCAAACAAATTGAGCACGATGCTGATGTTATCCGTCGCGATATCGAAAGCAGACTCTATGAACACAATCTTATTCCGGACCTTCGAGCCGACGTTTTGAATCTGGTTGAAAATTTAGATAAAATCATCAACAAGTTTGATGAGGTTGCTTATCGTTTTTATATTGAGCGTCCCGAATTTCCGCAAGAATATCACATGCGTATGTTAGAACTTTGTGACCAAGTAACGGATTGTTGCGAAAACACCGCCATTGCATCAAGAGCTTTCTTCCGCGATATTAGTTCGGTGCGCGATTATTCTCAAAAAGTTTACTTTATTGAGCACGAAACCGATATTTCTTCTGGTCACATGAAAGAAGCCATTTTTGATTCGGACTTACCTCTGGCCAATAAATTACAATTAAGTAATTTAGTAACAGAAGTCGCCGATATTGCTGACATTGCCGAAGATTGCATTGATGAGTTGCTGATATTCACGATTAAAAGAGATATTTAACCCATGGACTATATGTTTTTCATCTTTTTAAGCAGTGGCTTATTTTTAGGTTGGTCATTAGGAGCTAATGATGCCGCCAATATTTTTGGTACGGCTGTTGGCACTAAAATGGTGCGCTTTAAAACTGCTGCAATTATAGCTTCCATTTTTGTAATTTTGGGCGCGGTTATTTCCGGTAGCGGTGCCAGTAAGACCTTAATGGAATTAGGTGCCGTCAATACTTTGGCCGGTGCTTTTATGTGTGCTTTTGCAGCTGCCGTAACGGTTTATTGGATGGTAAAAAGCTCCCTTCCAGTCTCCACCTCTCAAGCAATCGTTGGGGCAATTATCGGTTGGAATATTTATAGCAACAACCCAACCGACTACACAATTCTCTCACAAATTATTAGCACTTGGGTTTTGTGCCCCGTCTTAGCCGGACTTATTGCCATTCTGCTTTATTTCGCAACAAAATATTGGCTTAAACATGCCAAAATTCATTTACTCAGGCTAGATAGCTATACGCGCTTTGGACTAATTGCCACCGGTGCTTTCGGAGCTTATGCCTTAGGCTCAAACAACATTGGTAACGTCATGGGCGTCTTTATTGATGCCAACCCGTTACATGATGTACATTGGCGTAATTTTAGTCTTTCCAGCACTCAATTGTTGTTTTTAATTGGCGGTATTGCTATCAGCGTAGGTATTTTTACGCGCTCCTATAAAGTAATGCGCACCATAGGCAAAAAAATAATGGTAATGACACCGATAACCGCATGGATTGTCGTTGTAGCTCAGTCAATAGTATTATTCTTGTTTGCATCCCAAGGGCTTGAACAATTTCTATTAAGTGAAGGCTTACCAACCTTACCTTTGGTTCCGGTATCCAGCTCTCAAGCCATAATTGGTGCCGTAATGGGCATTGGCTTAGCCAAAGGCGGGCACAATATGCGCTGGGATATATTAGGCAAAGTCTCCCTTGGCTGGGTAACCACCCCTATAATTTCCGCTGTAATTTGCTTTATTTCACTTTTCTTTTTAGAAAACGTCTTTAATCAAATTGTTTATATTGCGGACTAACCTATTTTCCAAACTTTAGATTATTCCAGCCACCCGATTTTTTCTGTTGTGGCTCTGGTTGAGATGGTTGTTCCCATTTGCGAATAGGACCACTTTGTTGTTTAACCACCTCTTTTTGCTCTTTAGTTTGAGGCACTCCAACCGGCAATAATTGATTTAACAATGCCGGAGAAACAAAATCGACACTCAAATTTTGAAAAGCCTCAACCATTGTGTCAACAATCTCAGCTCCGGGTTTAAAGTTAAAAGTCTTAACCTTTCCACCATAAAAAATTGAATAAGAATAGCAAGGAGCTGAAATCAACATATCCGTAAAATCCACACCTCTTACCCAACGAATCATAAGTTTTGGACGAATAATACATTTTTCCGAATTCACAAAATCAATATTATTCTCATTAGCAAAAAATTCCGTTTTGATTGTTTCTTGCAAAGGCCGCGATACCACTCCGCAAAAACCGGTAATAACCATACCGTTAAGCGTATATCCGCTATAATTATTTGGTCTGCTGGCGACCTGATAACAAAAAACCTGTTCTGCCCCCGTAATATTTGCCAAGGCTGCAGACCCTATAGAATCTCTTACTGCTTGCAAAATTTCCAAACGTTTTTCACCTTGCCTACGCCAAGAATTTTCATCCTTTTGAAAAGACTGTACACCTTCGGCACCGCCATCAAAATAAATTGCCTGAGCACGAACTCCGCCAACAAAAGCAATACTCAGCAATAAAGCTCCAAACGTACAAAATTTTGCATTCATCTTATTCAACTCCAACAAAACTATTAAAAAGATTATACAGGAGTTTTTTAAACATTGCCTTAAAAATTCCCATTCTTTACACAACAAAACGCCCCGCATATGCGAGGCGTTTTTTACATTTGAGATTACCAAGGATCTTTATATCCTAAAGTCGGGTCATTCAAACGATTAACATAACCGGTGTTATTTTTCTGATGAACTCCTCTAAAAGAATTTAATTGGTCATACGTTTTATCAACCAAGGTCTCGTTCCAAACAGACTCTGAACGATTAAAATAACAATATACTGTAGCATAACCTTCCAAAGACTGGTTATAAACCGGAAACAGATTCCAAATTACTGTTTTAGAATTAGCGCCTGCCGGAGTCAAACCCAACAATTCAATATATTTCTTATAATAAGAGTAAGGATAAATAAATCCCATAACCGCGCTCCATCCCTTAAAATTAGCCGAAGAACCTCCCGGCATATAAGGAATGACCATAGACCTCAGCCAAGTATTTTTCTGGAAATACAATGGCATTGGTGCAGTCGTAACATAACTAGATTTATTATAATGTTTTGTACCTGTATAACCATCTACATATTCATTCGGATCACGAACATTATAATCAACAATCAAATCTGGTTTGGTCGAAGTTTTAGGTCCTGCCACACCGGCTTGTGCCATAGAAAATGTTGCCGGCATTAAAGTAATAACCTTTAAATACCCCGGAGGACATTGCGGAGCAGGTACAAAACCCGTCCAAGGACTTACGGCACAAGAGTGAGTTGTTCCGCAATCTGCAAAACTTCCCGTCGGATTAAAACTTCCCGAGTGATAACCATTAGCATCTCGGTTAGACCATGCGGTTCCGACAGTATCTTCTTTATAAGTATTATCTACGATATAAATACCTCTATTAATAAAATCAGGCAAAATATCGCTTAAACGAGCCCCACCGCGAGTTGTCAGCTTTATATCATGCATAACGGATGTATATGCAGGATTAACCTGATAGTGATCATAAGCACCGGCACCACCCTGCTGAATAGCTCCCGTAAAATCCGACGGTTTATTTAAGGCCGCAGTATCCAAAGCATGATTTGCAACAAAACGGTCCGCTTTTACATAACCTTTATGTTTATCAAGAGTTCCTGCTGCGCTACTGGTATTAGTCGCTAATTCTAATACCCCTTTACGAATATAAACATCGCCTTTATTAGCTGTTGCGGTACTTGCAGCTTGAGCTCCTTTAACATCGACGGTTAAAACACGTGTAGCATCAACCATGTTATTAACTTTTAAATAATCATCATTAACTGTAATGGTTGCCGGATTATCTGTTATAGCTTCTTTTTGGTTACTTGGATTAACCTGCAAAACATTCGTAGAATCATTATTCAATACTGAGAATTTTCCCCGCATGGTTGCATAACCAGTATTTGCCGCAGCCGCACCTGTAGTACCAACTCCACCTGGATCGACCACAAAACTATCTGTTCCTGCACCATCAGCCACAACCAATTTCATTTTTTTGGTTTTTAAGCGTCGATTTGCAACATCTGACTTTACATAAGCAGCATTTGCAGCAGCTTCATTAGAACTTGCTTCTGTATTACCAACCAACATTGAATTGACGATAGACTTAATCTGAACTGTTTGCGGATACAATTTCATCATAGTTTCATTTAACGAAATTGGAGTTGAATCAGTACTTCCGCTACTAATTTTGATTTCACCAGTAGAATCAATCAGCGTACCACCCGAACCAGATTTTACTTCTACTTTGCCACTAGCTGTATTACTTTGCATTAATACATTTTGAGAAGATTCCAATAACAAACCGGCTGATCCGCCTCGTAAGATACTTTGAGTAGCATTGGTAAACAAACGAGCATCTGTTGAACCTGTTCCTCCTATTCTAAAATCAGGCTGTTTAAAAACGGAGCTTGTTTCTGTTACAATAGCATTTGTAGGAGCTGCAGGGGTTCCGCCCACTGACAATTGGGTTCTGGCATGGAGTTTATTTGCATCTATTGTTCCACCAACCTTCAAGTCTCCCCCTAAATACTCATTACCTGTCACATGCAAATTACCTGTAATTTTGGTATTGGCATTAATATTCACCGGAGCACCTGTTAAACCTGTATCAGCATTCCAAGTACCTCCGCTATAACCAATCGTCAAACCGGAATTAGTTGCATTAAAGCCGGTTGTTCCGTCACCTAACCTCAATAAATTACTCTCTGCCAAAAAATTATCTGCAATAAATTTTACAGCAGTCGCAGTACCGGCATTATCGACCACAAATTTAGCATCAGCAGCTTTAATACCGCTTTTAATGGTTGCCCCACCGTTTTTAATATAAAGAGCGGACTCTATATCACCTGCATTTTCAGCAAAATTGGCCGGACGCCCCGCTGCAATAATCATTTGGTTAACTCTTTTAATATTGTTTCCCATGGCATCACTGGTACCCATCAACAAATCTGTTTCCATGGTATTTAATTCTCGATTGGTACGATACTTACGATATAACACATTTTCATTATCCGTACCTCCCTGAGAAGAAATACCTTGAACCGAAGATGCAATAATAGCCCCATCCTTTACTTTTGTTGCTGCCACACCCAATTCATTATTTAAATCGTCCACGCTCCAAATACCTTGCGTACCCATTGCGGAAGCTTTACCTCCCGCAACATTGATATAACCACCATTACTACCAATCATTGACGCAATACGTGAAGCACGAAGTTTCGGAAAAGTTCCGCCATCACTCGGCTCTGTAATCAAAAAGGCTGTAATAACTCTTTTACGTCCATCACCGCCATCAATTTTCTTCAAAACTACTTGATAGTTTTTACTAAAAGTTTTTGAGGGTTGAGCTTCTTTATTTTTATCCAAAAAACCATAAGGTAAATACTCACAAAAGTGATTAATATTAATGGTTTTCTTTTGAGTAGATTCAGTGGCTGTCGCAGCCATATCTCCGTAATTAACAGAACCTGTTTTACAGTTTTGGCTTACTGTATTTCCTTGAATAATATCATCATAATGGTCTGAAACATAATCATCCAAAGATTTAATTAACGACCGAATTTCACTGGCAGCATTAATATCTTGTAATTCAGTTGTTCTTTCGGCTGATTTTTTATATAAAATCGGTGTAACCATAGAAATGAGGGCCAACATTGCCATAGCCTCAATCATTAAGCTACCGATTTCGTTTAACTTTGATTTTTGACTTTTTAACATAACTGTTCTCCTCAACTTCTACATATAAGGTGTCATATAAATCAGACAGTACGGACAATCTTTATTATTAACACACACTTTACTGAACGACTTACTGCCAACGCCACTCAGCTCATTAGAAATAATATATTGAGGAATAGAAGTATAAGTTACTTCACGTCCTCTGATGGCCATTGTTGACTTTACGGTTTCTTCAGGTCTCCACAAATTAGCATCTGCCTGAGTTGCATAACCAAAATCCGTACCAACACCAACGGTATGTTCAATAGCCTTTAGTAAATTTCCATCTGGTTTTCCGGAAATTAAATTCCGCCAACGAGAAGGGATACAACCAAATGTTACCAAATAAGTAATAGCTTTAGGATTACTGCAGCAACTAACTCCACCGCCACCGCAACCGGCCACGGCTGCAGACAAATTTGTACTATCTCTATCCAAACAATAAATCAATGTTGTATATTCTTCAGTCCGGTCAAAGCCATAAGGCAAATAATATTCCAAATCATCAATATCAATCTTTCCGGGATAATAAGAAACTACTGTATTACCGTTTTCAGGGGGTTGATGATCTCTGATATACTTTTGAGCTGCTTTGTGTTGAGCCACAACTTTAGCCACAACGGATTCTGCTTGCGGCACAGTATAGAGCTCAGCCATATCTTCACGCGTTGATAAATTAAACGCGTAAATAATCGCAATAAAAGTAGCAAGCAGCATCCAAGTATACATTTTTCCCTCAACTCAATATATTATAAGATATTTTAACATATTGAAAGCTCCATTACCAGATATAGTAAAAAGAGCTAAAAAAATTTAATATATTTGTAACAAACGATACATCTACATCCGTAATCGCAGCAATTATACACTCCTATTCAATAATTATTAGTTAAAAAAATTGTCGTTTCAGACGGAAATCCGTTTAATAAGTTGCTTTTTAATGTTTATTAATTTTATTAATAATGTAAAATGAGCAAGAAATAAAGAATGGGGAATAGCATGATTAACTTTGACGATGACAATCAAGAACCAGAAGAAGAAATCATAAAACCTTTTAACAAGAAAAAGGTTTTACTTTATGTGCTGCCAATAGTAGTCGTTATTGGTCTGGTTGTAAGTTTTATCATTGTATTCACCAAAAAAGATTCCGGTTTAGGAGGGGAATATAGTGTAATATCCAGCAGCGATGAAGATGGATCCTCTTCAAAAATAACGGTTTTTTATTCTCTCCCCGAGTTAAGTGCCAATCTTCGCACATCTAACGGCAGTGCAACAACTGTAAAACTCAAACTAAGTATTGAATTATCCTCGGTGGATGATATAAAAACCATAGAAGCCTTATTACCAAGAATAAATGACACCCTTTTGGCACACATTGTAGAACTAACCCCTGATGAACTAAGTGGGTCAAACGGGCTTTACAATTTGAAAAGAGAGCTGTTATACAGAATAAACCTGCTAACAGCACCAATTAAAGTTTCAAATCTGAATTTCAAAACTTTTGACATTCAGAAAAATAGTTAAAAGAGGATAAGACAGTGGCTGAAGAGCAAAAATCCGCAACCAATAACAACACGGACGGCAAGGCACAGGATTGGACCGACAGAATAGAAGCCCGTGAAGGCAGCACCGGCTCAAGTACACCGATGGACGGCGATTCAAAGATTCTCAACCAAGAAGAGATTGACACTCTGTTTGGTTATACACCGGATCAAGAAGAAAGCTACACTCTAAAGACCGGTGTCCAAGCAATTCTCAATTCATCCATGGTGTCCTATGAACGCCTTCCGATGTTAGATATTGTCTTTGACCGTTTAATTCGCATGATGGCAACATCTTTAAGAAATTTCACCCAAGACAACGTTGAAGTTTCTTTAGACAGCATAGAGTCCATGCGTTTTGGCGAATATATCGATTCTTTAACTCTTCCCACATTACTTGGTGTATTCAAAGCTGAGGAATGGGACAACTACGGTCTTATGTCTGTTGACTCCTCTTTGGTTTATTCCATGGTTGATGTTTTGTTAGGAGGTCGCCGCGGCACTGCAGCCATGCGTATTGAAGGACGCCCCTATACTACAATTGAGCTCAACCTCGTCAAAGATATGATTGAGTTAATTTTATCAGACTTATCAACGGCATTCGACCCCATAACCTCAGTCACATTCAGCTATGACCGATTGGAAACCAACCCTCGTTTTGCAACCATTTCACGTCTTTCCAACGCGGTAATTGTCGCACGTTTAAGAGTTGATATGGAAGACCGTGGCGGTAAGATGGATTTGATGATACCTTATGCTACATTGGAGCCGATTCGTGAGCTTTTACTGCAAATGTTCATGGGTGAAAGATACGGACGTGATGCCATTTGGGAAAACCACCTCATCGAGCAGCTCTGGGAAACAGATGTTGAATTGCAAGCGATTCTCAAAGAAAAAGTCGTCACTTTAGGTGAAATTGCCAAATGGGATAAGGGCTCATTTTTACCATTAGACATGTACCCGCATGATGATGTCACACTCATCTGCGGAGATGTTCCCTTGTTTACGGGCTCCATGGGGCGCAAAGAAGAAAACGTGGTTATCAAGATTAAAGGAAAGGCAGAAAAAAATGGATAGTCTTGAATTAATCATCAATTTGAGCATCATCATTCTTTTGATACCGACCATTATTTATGCCTACAAGCTAAATAAGAACTTAAGCTTATTGCGTCAAAATCAAAAAAGCCTTTCGCAGTTAATTTCATCTCTCAATGAGGCAACCTACAAAGCGGAAAACTCCATTCCGAAACTCAAAACCGTTACTCAAAACTCATCAGAAGATTTGAAAGAAGTTATTGACAGTGCCAAAACTCTGAAAGACGATTTAACTTTCATAAATGAGCGAGCTGACAATCTGGCTGATCGATTAGAAAATGTCATTCATGCCGGTCGAGAAATCTCCCCTGCCGGAAAAAAATCTCAAAGAATAGATGACAATAAGCTTGCAGAAGACGATTCTCGTTCTTTAGCAGAAATGGAACTCTTAAAAGCTCTTCGCTCGATAAAATAAGGTTTATGTTATGTTCAAAAAACTAAAACAACATTTTCGTATATTACCCTTGGTTATCTTTATGGCTGTTTTGACGTTATCAATACGCGTCAACAATTTATTTGATATGCTCAAAAACCCCTACAACAATCATTTCAGCATCTCCCAAAGCAACGCTTTTGCCGAAGAAAAAGATACGCAAGAGACTGCTGATTTAAGCAAGATTTTGGAATCAAACGCTTCAACTCAAACATCTGCCAATGGCACACAAACCAACAGCGCTTTTTCTCAATCAGAGATTATGATTTTGCAGGAATTGGCCGAACGCCGTGAGGCTTTAGATATCAGGAGTCGTGAAATAGACAAGAAAGCCGTTCAATTACGCGTTGCCGAACAAGAAATTGACAAGCGCCTAACTCAACTTCGAGACTACGAGCAAAAATTGCGCAAACTAATTAAAGAATACAACGATAAAGAAAAAGCCAAAATAGATGCTTTAGTTAAGGTATATTCAACCATGAAACCTAAAGACGCCGCCAGAATTTTCAATACCTTGGATATTGATGTAACCGTGTCTTTGTTAAAAGAAATGAAACCCTCAACCTCTTCGGCGATTCTCTCACAAATGAAAGCAGAAAAAGCCAAAGAAATTACGGATAAGATTATAGGCAACAATATTTAAGCGGATATAAAATTGATTATTATCAAGCAACATAAAATATCTCGTTTTCTGCAAACTCTACTTTGCAGTACGGTATTTTTATCTCCGAATATCACTGTTGCCGCACCAATCGATTCAACCATCACCATTCCGCTATCGGAAACTGTTGACTATACCTTAGAAAACAAGGGGCAAGAGCTTTTCTTGGCTTTTAGCCAACCTCAACCCTTAAACCAAATCATCAAAACTCTTCCGCAAACTGTAAGTAAAGCGAGTATTACCAACCTCAACAAGGGGTTAATTTTAACTTTTGCAAGCCCCGTTACCGTTCAAAACAAAAGAGAAAACGGCAATTTGGTAATTACGCTGCAAAAAAAAGAGCAAAATTTAACTTCTCAAAGTATTGATGCCAAAAATTCAGCTCTTAAACTTGACTATGGAGCACATGATGATTTTGATAGATTTACCTTTGAATTTGCGATAGATAAAAAACCATCTTACAAGGTAAAAGCAACCCCCAAAGAGACGATTATATCTTTTAAAACCACGCCCAACATTCTTTCCCAAAATGTAACCCAATATGGGCAGGCAGCTCAAATTATGCGTCAAGGCAATAAGGATGGCGGATTAGATATTATCTTTCCGGCAGCATTGATTAAATCTTTTGAGCACAATAACAAAATTGTCTTGGATATCAAAGCGACTGCATTAAAAGCTCAAGCAAACCAAGAAAATATTGAGCCGCAAAAATCGCAACCCATAAACAAATTAACACAAACTTTGGCAGTTGTTGAGCCGACATCTCTCACCAATGCACAAGCAGATATTGTCCAACCCAACCAAGTAGCCAGCTTGAGTTTTTCTTGGAATATGCCGGTAGGTTTATCTGTTTTTGAAAGAAGCGGCTATATCTGGGTAATTTTTGATCACATGCAAAATGTTGATCTTCCGACCTTGCAAAATTCTGCATCTACTTTGGCCGATGAGATTATCCAACTACCGCACCCCAATGCCACGGTAATTCGCATTCATCCCAAGACCAAAGTAAACACCTTCGTCCGTAAGGAAGGTCTCCTCTGGATTGTTGACTTGTTTACCCGCGATGCACCTGAGGAAGGAACTTCTCTACCGATTTATACGCAATACAACATCAACAATCAGCCTTATTTGTTTATTCCATCTACCGCAGCCGGAGATGTTGTTTCATTAATAGACCCTGAAATCGGAGATTTAATTGTCACCGGTACCAGCACGGAAGTTGGCCTTGGCATCAAAGATGAATATAATTATCCAGATTTAACATTACTGCAAACCAAACAAGGTGTGGCTTTCAGTGCAGATGCCACTGATATTGCCTTAAATCGCGGTAATACCGGTTATACCATTCAGGCCGTCCGCAGAGGGTTAAACATCTCCCCCAATTTGGAACTTCTGAAACACCAAAAACAATTAGCTCAAGAAGATGAAACTTTATCCAACCTTTCTTCAGAATTCGATAAAGACCTCTTAGGTAAAACTTTCCTAGAAGCTGAAGACCAGCTAAAACAAGAAATTATTCAAGTTGATGCCGACCAAAAAGACAAAGCCACTCTTGAATTAGCCAAATATTATATTTCACAAGGCTTAGGTACTAATGCATTAGGCGTATTGCAAAAATTAGCAGCCAAGAAATCCCCGTTAACCACAACTGAGAGATTTCATGGAATGTTAGGAGCGGCTAACTTTTTAGCCGGACGATACGCTCAAGCCGCCGAAGAATTTTCTTATGGAAAACTTCCCGAAATCAACGAAGCCATCTTTTGGCGCACCTTGTCTTTATCGGCACAAGACCCAAGCGCCGAAAACAATGCCGTTTTGGTAAGTTACTTAAATTTAGTTCGCAATTATCCGCTTCAAATTCGTAAAGCCATTGCTCGTGTTGGTGCCAGAACTGCAATTGCCGCCGGAGATGACATTACGGCCCAAAGCTTTATTGATATTCTCAAAACCATGAATAAGCCCTATCTGCAACCGGAAATTAATTATCTGACAGCCGAAAAGATGCTTATGCAAGGTTATCCGCGCAATGCCATTCAGGAATATCGTAAAGCAGCCAACAGCAATGATTTGAAATATTCCTCTTTGGCCCGTAAAAAGATTGCCGATTTGGAAATTCGCCTAAACGTTATTCCACCGATTAAGGCGATTGAATCTTTAGAAGGCCTACGTTATTCCTGGGGTGAAATTGAGTTTAAGAAACAGCTCCTTAGTGATTTAAGTAATTTATATGTCAGAAATTACGACTATAAATCAGCGCTAAATACTCTTGATGATTTAAAAAAAATCTCTTCACAGGAAGACAAACCAAAAGTAGAGCGTCGTCAGGTAAAACTCTTTGAAGATATTTATCTCAACAACCAAGCCGATAACTTGAGTGCTCTAAAAGCTCTGGCTTTATACATTGACTACCAATACTTAGCTCCCAAGAGCAAGTATTATAACGCAATTGTTCAAAAATTAGCTGACCGTCTTGTTGCTGTTGACTTATTGGACAGAGCTTACAATTTATTGGAAGAAAGATTAAAAAGCGGACAATTAAATAAAATTGAGCAAGCCACCTATGGCTCTCGCTTAGCTCTGATAGAATTATTCCGTGGCAACAATTACGAAGCCTTAAAGCTTCTGGATAGCACACAAACCCCAGACCTTCCGCAAACTTTAGACCTTCAACGTCGCATTATCAAAGCTAAAGCTTTGGTTGGCACCGGACAAGAAAGTCAAGCCATTGAATTGCTAAAAGATGACTACAGTAAAAATGCCTTGTTGTTAAAAAGTGAAATTTTCTGGAAAGGCGGTCTCTGGGGCAATGCCGCTGATTCGCTCAAATATCTCATAGCTCAACCCACCCCAGGAAAGCCCCTCAGCGAAGAGCAAATAAATTACATTCTGGATTGGGCAACCGCACTTAAAAAAGCCGGTCGAGAAACTGTGATTATTCGTTTGCGCAACAAGTTTATGCCCTATTTCAAAGACACCAAATATTACAGTGCCTTTAGTGTACTTACCGGAACATTTGATAATTCTCAAATTAACATTCGCACCATAGATAAAGCGGTCAGCGATATTGAAACCTTTAGTAATTTTGCCAAGATTTATAATAAATCTTTGATAGAGGATTCTCTGAGCGATGGCAACACACCTCAATAAATTTGTCATTAACAGTCCGTTTTCTCCCTCAGGCGACCAACCCACCGCAATCAAAGAGCTATGCGACGGCATCAATTCCGGCACCAAGAATCAGGTTTTATTAGGTGTGACCGGTAGTGGTAAAACTTTCACCATGGCCAAAGTCATTGAAACTTGCCAAAGACCGGCATTGATAATGGCTCCGAACAAAATTTTGGCAGCACAATTATATAGTGAGATGAAAGAATTTTTTCCCAACAACCATGTTGAGTACTTTGTCTCTTACTATGATTATTATCAACCCGAGGCCTATGTTCCCAAAACCGATACCTATATTGAAAAAGATTCGGCTTTGAATGAACAAATCGATAGAATGCGCAACGCCGCCACACGCAACATTTTGGAATGCAACGACGTAATAATTGTTGCCTCTGTATCTTGCATCTATGGCTTGGGCGATGTTGAATCTTATTCTGCCATGACCATCCCCTTAAAAGTTGGCGACACATTGAGTATGAGTGATGTCTGCAAACATTTAGCTGAGTTACAATATGAGCGCAATCAAGCCAACTTTGTACGCAGCACCTTTCGCGTTCAAGGTGATGTATTAGATATTTTTCCGGCTCACTATGAAGACCGTGGCTGGCGCATTTCCTTTTTTGGTGATGAGATTGATGAAATTTATGAATTTGATAGTTTAACCGGCAAAAGAACCGCAACGTTAAAAGAGGTAACAGTCTATCCGGCCAACCACTATGTAACCCCAAGACCGGCCATTTCACAAGCCATCACGGGAATAAAGAAAGAACTGGCAGATACAATTGAGCGTTTTAAAGAAAACAATCAGTTATTGGAAGCACAAAGAATAGAGCAACGCACTCGCTTTGACCTAGAGATGTTAGAAACCACCGGCCATTGCAAAGGTATTGAAAACTATTCGCGCTACCTCACCAGCCGCAAACCGGGCGAACCACCTCCGACCTTATTTGAATATCTTCCGCCCAATGCGTTGATATTTATTGATGAAAGCCATATCTCTGTTCCTCAAATCGGCGGCATGTTCCGTGGCGACTATAACCGCAAAAAAACATTAGCTGATTATGGTTTCAGACTTCCCTCTTGCGTGGACAATCGCCCCCTAAAGTTTGAGGAATGGAATGCCATGCGCGGACAAACTATTTTTGTTTCGGCTACTCCTGGCGATTGGGAATTAGCCCAAAGCCAAGGTATCTTTGCCGAACAAGTCATTCGCCCGACCGGACTAACCGATCCGGAATGTATTGTCCGTCCGGTTGAAAATCAGGTTGATGACCTTATGGAAGAATGCCGTAAAGTTATAGCCAAACAAGAGCGGGTTTTAGTCACCACCCTCACCAAGAAAATGGCCGAAGACCTAACCGAATATCTTAACGAAAATGGTATAAAAGTTCGCTATTTGCACTCCGATATTGATACACTCGAGCGCATAGAGATTATTCGTGATTTGCGCTTAGGTGTATTTGATGTTTTAGTCGGCATTAACCTCTTGCGCGAAGGACTTGATATTCCCGAATGCTCTCTTGTCGCTATCTTAGACGCCGATAAAGAAGGTTTCTTGCGCTCCACCCGTTCTCTTATCCAAACCATTGGACGTGCGGCCCGCAACGCTCACGGACGCGTTATTTTGTATGCTGACCGTATGACCGGCTCTATAAAAGATGCCCTGGAGGAAACCAACCGCCGTCGCGAAAAACAAATTCGCTATAATCAAGAACACAACATCACCCCACAAACCATCAAAAAGAGCATCGCCTCCTCGCTCAAAGAAATGACCGAAACTGACTTCCTCAAACAAGAAACCAAACAAGAAGTCGAGGATTTGAAGAATATTGATAAAAAGCTCAAAGAATATACCCGCAAGATGAAAGAAGCGGCCCAAAATCTTGAATTTGAGGAAGCGATGGTTTATCGTGATAAAATTAAAGAACTTGAACTCTTAGGCATGAAGAACCTCTAAAAAAATTTTTTTACTATTCTCTCTTGACTTTAGACATAAATTTGACATAATAAGCTAAATTTTCTATTTTTATAACGTTTTAAAAAGTACTATTATGAAACTGAGAAAAATTACAATTGAAGCCGGAGAGTTATTTAATGCCATCAAAGAGCAAGTAAAAAACAATACGAGAGCCCTTGCTCAGAAAAAGGCTATCATAATGCAGCCAATTCACGTCTTTCCTGAGAAGATACAAAACCTCGAAACTGCTTTTGAAATATTCAAAGCAGTACAGGAAAGAGAAAATTTGGCAGTAACCAAACTCCGCCTTAAAGACGGAAAAGACACCTTGCCGCACATGCTATATGTGACGGAAGCTGACCCTAACACGGTCCTAGCGATTGCTGAAAACAAAATGTTCTTACTTGATGGCCGTGTCTATCAAGTAACCAACCACTACCGCCGAGGTGTGGCTGAGATCAAAAAAATTGAGAACGGCGAGATTACGGCACAATACCGTTAAATATCGTCCTTCTCTTCCCAAGCGGTCTAAACAGACCGCTTTTTTTATTCTCTATGATATGGATGATGATTGATAATTGTCTGAATCCGATAAATTTGCTCAGCCAAAACTGCGCGCATGAGCATATGCGGCAAAGTAAGTTTACCAAAAGAGAGTACTAAGTCAGCCTTATCACGAGTCGATTGCCAATGTCCGTCCGCCCCGCCGATAAGAAAACAAATATCCGAACAACCGTTCAGCATCCAGTTTTCAATTCTGTGCGCCAGCTCCAAACTCTTGATATTTTCGCCCCGTTCATCTAACACCACCACTTTTGCCCCTTGCGGAATGGAAGATTGCAAAAACTTAGCCTCCTCTTCTTGGGTGGCGTTATCTTTTTCTTTAATCACAATATCCCAACCGGAACGCTTCACATATTCATCTATAATTTGCGCTTCAGGTGAATTTTTTTTGCATTTCCCAATGGCAATAATATGTACCTTCATGTTTTTCTCCTTGCCCATACTCTAACAAATATTTTCCCAAAAACAAGCCTCTTCTAAAAGATTGACATTTTAAGAGTAAGCCGATACATTAAGCACAAATAAATATTATTAATCATCAAAACCCTATTTTTATGGATACATCTCATATTTATATGTTTATTGACTATGACGGTGTCGTAAAAACCTATGCCGAATGGCTGCCAAATTATAACCGGCGGCAAATTGCCCCTTTTAGCCACTCCATGATTAGGATACTTTCCTACTTTGCTTGGCGGGCAAATTTACCGGCATATTTTATTCCGATATCATCAACACCTGGCTCTTATAGCAAAGCAGAACTCAAAACCATGTTTGAGCAAGAATATGGCGTTTATAATTTGGAGCTTCATCCGCAAGAACCGATTGTTCCCGTCCGTCTCAATCGTCAGGATTATGTAAAGAACATCTTGCAAAAATACGACGTCCAATATCACCTGATATTAGACGACGAGTTTATGTGGTATGAACACGAAAATTTAAACTATTTCCGCACCGACACTTTTGACGGCATCAAACATGACACCTTCTGCCAAATCTGTAATTGGATAGAAACAATAAACCCTCTAAAATAACAATTATTATGGAAACAAAATCAGAAATCAAAAACAAGATTCAAGCTTACTTGGCTAAAAATGATCTGCAATTTGAAACTTTGGGCGAAAATGATACGCCCCAAAAACAAACTCTGTGTGTCACCCAAAGCAAAAATGCCATTTGCTCACCCAAACAGGCTTATGAATTCTTAAACGAAGTCTTTGAGTACGAGGTCGATAAAAAAATGGTAAAATTTGACCGTTTCAGCCTACCGGAATTTGAACACAATATCTTAGGCTGGATTTATCCTGCCTCCGAAGGCTACTACTTCATCAAGTTTAGAGGAAATCACCTCTACCTGGTTGATAGAAGATTTTTTGAATAAGCTAAAAAAAACAAAACCCTTGGAAATTTCATTTTCCAAGGGTTTCTAATTATTCACCGGAACGAGGCTTAATCGCCGACCACATTTTCTCCAAACTATAAAAAGCTCTGACCTCAGGCTTAAAGATATGAACAATCACATCAAAAGCATCAATCAAAACCCAATCAGCTTTTTCCTCACCTTCTGAAGTTGACGTATAG
Source organism: uncultured Pseudomonadota bacterium (assembly GCA_949286215.1). Classification (GTDB taxonomy): domain Bacteria; phylum Pseudomonadota; class Alphaproteobacteria; order RF32; family CAG-239; genus Scatocola. The sequence continues at coordinate 5,034 of CASDYX010000018.1, read as the reverse complement.
CCGGCAGCTTTCAAATTTTCTTGAACTTTTTCAGCCAAAGCCGCTACATGTCTTTGGGAAGTACCACTAGCGACCACCATTTGATTAGCGATTGATGTTTTGCCCTTTAGGTCAATAACCACCACATCTTCAGCTTTGTTATCTTCCAAAGTTTTTTCAATAATTTCCAAAACTTTATCTTCGTCTTTTACTTCGGTTTGTTTTGCAGCTGCTTTTGCCACGTCTTCACTCCTTAAAAAAATAGTTATCTCCTAGATTGGAGACCAAGTTTTTTCTTGCTCACAATCTTCTACGGATTCTTGTTCATCTTTGTGAGCTCTGTCTCTAGTAATATATTTATTCAAATCAAGCAAACAGTCAAATATTCCTTGTCTTGCAATAGCAGACATTGCATAAACTTTATGACCGAGAGCTTTCTCCATAGCCTCCACTTTAGCCTGAACTTCCTCCGGCGTTAAGGCATCACACTTATTCAAAGCAACGACTTCGGGCTTTTGCATCAATTTTTCATCATAGAGTTCCAGCTCTTTACGAATAACCTGATATTCATTCACCACATCTTCAACCGTTGCATCAACAATGTGTAAAAATGCCGCACAACGCTCCACGTGTTTTAAGAACCTATCTCCCAAACCAGTACCTTCATGCGCTCCTTCAATAAGCCCCGGAATATCGGCAATCACCATCTCATAATTATCAACCCAAGCCACCCCAAGGTTTGGATGCAAGGTTGTGAACGGATAATCGGCAATTTTCGGACGAGCTTTGGTAACAACCGATAAGAATGTAGATTTACCGGCATTAGGTTGTCCGATAAGGCCGACATCAGCAATCACTTTCAAGCGCAACCATACCCACATTTCTTGACCTGGCCACCCAGGTTCGGCATAACGCGGAGCTTGGTTAACAGAGGTCTTAAACTGCATATTTCCTCTGCCGCCGTCACCGCCTTTGGCAATCAAAAACTTTTGCCCCGGAGTAACCATATCAACAATGACTGTTTTTTGGTCATCGGCCAAAATTTCGGTTCCGACCGGTACTTTAATGATAATATCTTCACCTTTGGCTCCTGTCATCTGTGAGCCCATACCATTTTGCCCCTTATGGGCTTTAAAATGTTGCTTATAGCGAAAATCAATCAAAGTATTGAGGTTTTCAACAGCCTCAAAATAAACACTACCGCCTTTACCGCCATCACCACCGTTTGGACCGCCAAATTCAATATATTTCTCACGTCTGAAGGAGACGCAACCTGCGCCGCCGTCACCTGATTGAATAAAAATTTTTGCCTGATCTAAAAACTTCATATTTTTTGCTTCACTTCAACAATTCACGAGAAATATAAGATACCAATATTTTAAGAAAAGTAAAGGGGATGATAAACACCCCCTCCACCGTATTGAATTTCTTCAACAATTATTCGGTAACAACAGAAACAACTGTTTTATCACCGGCTTTTTTGCTGAATTCAACTTTGCCTTCAGCAGTAGCAAAGATGGTATGATCTTTACCCAAGCCAACATTTTCACCCGGATGATATTTTGTACCGCGTTGACGAACAATAATGTTACCAGGGATAACGGCTTGACCACCGCTTTTTTTCAAACCTAAACGGCGTCCTTCGGAATCACGTCCGTTATTAGAACTACCGCCTGACTTCTTATGTGCCATAACTTAATCTCCTAAAACTAAAACTATTTACCAAGGATATCGGTAATTTTAACCAGAGTGATGCTCTGTCTGTGACCGTTTTTACGACGATAATTTTGTCTTCTTTTCTTTTTGAAAACAATGATTTTATCATCTCTGGTTTGTTTTAAAACCTGAGCTTTAACGCTGGCACCGGCAACCAAAGGAGTACCGATAACATCATCAAGAGCCAAAACTTCGTTAAAAACGACTTCTTTACCTTCTTCGGCGGCGAGTTTCTCGAGTTTAACAACATCACCAGTTGAAACTTTGTATTGCTTTCCGCCAGATTTAATTACTGCGTACATTTTTATTCACCTAAAATTTCGTTATTTTAAACATAAAACGTTGCTTTGCACTATACATAACTTTTCGGCTCTGTCAACAAGAATCTGTTGAAAAATCCACTTTTTGGCAGATTTTAGTGTTTCATTAAAATTCTATAGAGCTCTGGGGTCATAAATTTTCCCTGCCACAAGCCTTTTTTTGCCTTTTTAGCTTTATTTTGAGCCTTTATGTATTTTGGGTTATTGGTACGATACACCACCGCCCATCCGTTTGCAAGCATTTTAAGGTTAAGATTTTCACCATTGGCAAAACATTCCGACAAATCACGCTTATAAATATCAGTTGCAATTTTGTTGCAAGACACATTTTTGCCCCTAACCAAACGGCGCATAAATTCAAGAGCTCTTTGTCCGCAAGGATAATCAAACCCGTCTTTATCACCGCAAGTCTGGTTATATTCAGGGGCATCTATACCTTGCAAGCGAATTCTCCGTCCATGCATAACCAAACTATCCCCATCAGTAACCTTAACATCCGCAGCCCATGCATGAGCTGAGACAAATATTATTCCAAGCACCAACCAAAATTTCATATATCCCTCAATCTGAAAAAACTAAAGCCGAGTCTAAAACGCAAAATCCGCTGAATAACCTAAAAAAAAACTTTGTTGTTTCCTAAACTTTGTCTTATGATACGAATAAATTAACAGATGTCAAATAAGGTTTAATAACGTGTTCAACTTAAGATATAAAGTTTTGCCTTGCATTACGGCACTCCTCTTAGCCGGATGTTCTTTTCAAGATACTTTTAGTTTTATGACACATCCGACGCGGAGCTATCAAGGTTCGGCATATAATGGTCAAATCCAAGTTCCAAATTCAGTTGTTGTCTGCCGCAGCAAACAATGTGCCGCTGCCAAACTATCCATGTCTAGAGAGTACATCTATAACAGCCTGCTTCACTTATTTGACAATAACAATCACAAAACAGCTCTGGTTTGCGCAGCCAACCCCGGTAGCCATACTTGCACGGAATCTTTTGTTACCATGCCGATTACGGTTGGAATTACCCCTGCCTATGCTTACATAGATTCGGTTAAAATCACCGATGTTTCGGTTGGCAAAGGCAACACGCAATTAGGCTTAATCTTAAACTACAACGTAACCTACAATGGTCAAACGCCCGATTGTACCCCAGCCAAGAGCCTGATGTATGTAAAAAATGTCAATAACATCATTTTAGAAGATTCGGGCTATAGTTGCAAAATGACCACCATTGGCCAAACTTCCATAAAAACCTTATTTGCAATCGACTATATTGATTTAGACTTTGGCTTTATCGGCGGTTACTATTCAATTGGCTTCTCAGGCCCTGCTTACGGTGGCGGTTCAGGCTATATGTTACTGCGTCTGCCCAAAGATGCCTACCCTCTTTCTCCTGAGCTAACCCAACCTAAAAGTGCCGGAAAGCAAGTAAGCACTTTGCTTAAAGGCTCTGCGGTTGCAGACACCATAACCGCAGAAGAGGAAGTTTCAACCACCCAAGGTGTTCAGATTTTCCCATTACATAAGTAAAAAATAAGCCCCGCCAAGCGGGGTTTATTTTTATCCGTAAGTAAAATATTGCGCTGCCTCATAAATAATAATTTTTTCGACATTAGCAAATTTTAAGGTTTGTTGTCCGTGCGTAATAACTCCTGAGTTATCGGGTAATTGCCCATAACGAGTTTGGTATTCCAACAAATCTCTAAAGCTCATAAACAAACCATTGCTAAACGTGATATTCCAACCATAATGAGAAATTCCGACATTCACATGAATAATCTTGCACTCATCATTACCGACAAATTCTGAAATTTGCGATTTAGCATCAAATTCAAAACATTTATCGTCACTACTGCCACTATACCATCTGGCAGCCTTTGAGCGCTCTTTTTCTTCATCTTGGTGCATTTGTTTAGCGCTAGGTACAATCACCGAACGAACATCACTAAAATAGAGCTTAGAGGCTTTAGGTCCGGTCAACAACCCCGAAACAGGCTTATTAAAAGTAATTTGTTTGCCTAACTTATCGCCCAAAGAAATATTTACAAAATCTTTGACAATGAGTTTGGAGTTATTGGCGATATTTCCATAAATATAATGTCCGCGAATTTTTACAAAGTCTTCCGTTGGCGCCATAAAATTATATTTTTCTTCATTAAAGAGCTCCAACTTTGTTTTCCCTGACTTCATAATTTTGGCATAGCGTACGGTATTATCACCTTTGGGCAATACCAATTCTTTTTCATTGGGATTTAGGCGGACACGATAATCATCAAAAATAATCAAGCTCCACTCATTTTCCTCATGTAGATTATAATCAATATCCTCAACCACCAGGTTATAAACCTTTTCATCAGCCTGAAAACCTCTGAAACCCGAATTCTTATTAAACGGGAATGCGACACTGCACAATGATTGATACTCATCATCGCTCATATCATAAACCTTAATTTCAACAGGAATTTCCTCTGTTTGTTGAAAGACAGGAGCAGGCGTTGGTTCCGTTACCGGAGCAGGTGCCACTGGCGCGATTATAACCGGCACGTTTTCTTCCACCAAACCAGATACGCTCACTTGTTCATCTTTTGCAACGCTGTCAGATTTCATAACGGATTCTTGAGAAGGAGCTTGATAATCCTGACTTTGAGGTAAATCATTCTTACTCTGTACAGAAACAATTTCTTCCCGAACAGACGGCTGTTCTTCATTAGAAGCTATTTGAACCTTTTGTTCTTGAACAACCTGCTCTCTCACAACAGGTTCAACCACCGGCTCTGGTGTTGGAACAACCTCTTCCGCCATCACAGGTTCAACTACTGGCTCTGGAGCTGGTGCAACCTCTTCTGCCATCACAGGTTCAACTACTGGCTCTGGAGCTGGTGCAACCTCTTCCACCATCACAGGCTCAGCTACAGGTTCTGGAGCTGGTGCAACTTCCTCTACCATAACAGGCTCAGCTACCGGTTCTGGAGCTGGTGCAACTTCCTCTACCATAACAGGCTCAGCTACCGGT
>CASDYX010000017.1 GCA_949286215.1 uncultured Pseudomonadota bacterium | reverse complement strand
AAGATTTGTAATATTTGATGCCGTTGAGGCAGTAATCATTAGCATTGGTTGGTCCGAATTCTTCACAGACTTGATTGTATCCGGTTTTGCACTCACAAGCATTATAAACGGTTTCTCCCATACTTTGGCAAGCTGTACCAATACCAATAAGATTATCGGCACTATCACAAGGTCTATAGTAAGAAGGGCATTTACACTCGGCATAATGCGTCCCGGTGTCATCAACACATTTATCGGATAATTGGATAAAGTTTTGTGTCACAATAGCACTTAAATTTTCCACCGCAAGAAGCAGAGCTAATGGTTAAAGGATAAGAACATTCATATTTGGAATATTTATAAGCTGCATCACAGCATTCTCTAAAATAAGTGCTGTCATAAGGACAAAAGGATGTTGGATTTCCTGATGTACAATTCGTCAAAGTATAACCGGCATTTTGACAGCTTTCTTTGTAACTACTAGGAAATTCAGGAATATCAAAACTAACACCGCCACTATCGGTAATAAAATGAACACCGGCAGTTTGAATAGCATGGCGATAAGGCAAGCCTATTTCTAGACTTGCCTTAGATAAAGGTTCAAAGGTTTGGTTTTGACAAGTTCTTACGAAGTGTATGTAATTAGAGTTTGCCGATTGTGATTGTTCTTGAACATTATTTTCACTTACCCCACCCAATCCGGTTAGAGCAAGAAAGGATAATCCTATCACAAGCAGCTTTCTCATAATATACCTCATTATAACTGAACCTTATCAAGTTATAATCTAGCACATCATTTGCCATTAGTCAAATATATTTATGAAAGATTTTATATTTTGGCTAATATCATACATCCTAAAATTTAGGACTGTATAACTTTCCTTTAATATTGCCAATTAGTTGAGACTAATATAGATTACGCTAATGAATATTTACGGGAGAGAAGAGATGAACACGTACCTCGTTCGACGCCTACTACCATTTTTAGTCTTCACATTAATCGCTAGCGGCATATATCTACTCTGCCAAACCATTAATAATTATAGTGTTTTGGATTTTTCACTTACTGCCATAATCAAAACCTTAGGTGTTTTACTTGTAACTAATCTGGTTGCATTTTTGTTTAGTATGGTACCTTTTGTACTCTATTTACTATTTTTACCCCAATCTTGGGTCAATCAAAAATTCGATAAATTTTTCACAATTTTCTCATACAGTTTATTTGTCTTCTCCACCTATTTTGAGTTAGCAGCAGCATGGATATTCTGGGATGAATTTCAATCAGCCTTCAATTTTATAGCCGTTGACTATTTGGTTTATACCAATGAGGTTATTGCCAATATTACGGAATCTTACCCTATCTGGAGCATAATAGGCACGCTTCTTGCCCTCACCTTTGTAACGGTTTTCTTCACCAAACGTTGGTTATTTGTTGAAATTGCAGCCCCAAAATTCTTTCGCCGCTTATTTTATACGCTTGTTTATGCGCTCATCTGCGTTTTAGCTTATCATAATATTGACATGAGCAACTTAGAAGTAAATACCAACCGCTTTAACAACGAGCTTTCTAAAAACGGACGTTATAGTTTGTTTAGCGCTTACCTTAAGAATGAAATTTCTTACTCAGATTTTTACATCACTCACGACCCTAAAACGAATGTTGAGATTTTGCAAAACAAATTCAAAGGTAACAATGTTGCGTTTAAGAATAAAACAGACATCACCCGTCATATCAGCACCGCCCGTCCGGAGCAAAAACACAATGTCATCATTGTGTTAATGGAAAGTATGAGTTCTAAGTTCTTAACCGAAAACCGTTACCCAGGTCTCTATAAAATAACACCAAACCTAGACCACCTCAGCCAAGAAGGTTTATTTTTTAGCAATACTTATGCCTCAGGCACACGTTCGGTTCGAGGGATTGAAGCGGTTACGCTGAGTGTTCCGCCGCTCCCTGGTCAATCAATTGTCCGCCGTCCTGAGAATGAAAATCTTCACAGTCTAGGTTCTATTTTTGCAAAAAAAGGTTATGATAATAAGTGGATATACGGTGGCTTTGGTTATTTTGATAATATGAATTACTTTTTAGGCAACAATGGTTTTCAAGTCATTGACCGAGGCACCTGGACTGAAGATGAAATCACCTTTGCCAATGCCTGGGGTGCCTCTGACGAAGACACTTTTGCCAAAGTCATTAAAGAAGCCGATAAATCTTATGCCTCTGGCAAACCGTTTTTAACCTTTTTACTCACAATCTCCAATCACCGTCCTTACACCTACCCTGATGGTAAAATAGACCTCAAAGGCGGACGCGAAGGCGGGGTCAAATATGCAGACTATGCCATTGGAGAATTTATCTCTCAAGCCAAGACTAAACCTTGGTTTGACAATACTCTGTTTGTATTTGTAGCCGACCACACGGCCGGAGCCGCCGGTGATGAGGAAATCAATCTCGAAGACCACCATATTCCTTGGATTATCTATGCCCCAAAACTGGTAAAAGCCCAAAGGATAGACACACCTGTCAGCCAATTAGACGTTTTACCGACCATTTTAGGCTTACTGAATTTTGACTATGAAAGCCATTTTTATGGACAAGATGCACTTGCACCTAACTATGAAAGTCGCTTTTTTGTTAGCAATTTTCAAAAAATCGGCTATGTCAAAGACGGAATTGACATCATCTTAAAACCCATTAAAGAACACTCCTTCCACCCGCAAGAGATATCCTCTCAGGAGCAAAGCGAGTTACTCAATGAAGCTGTTGCTTTCTATCAAACAGCTGCGGATTGGAAACAAAATCTCAAGGACTAACTAAATGAAGAAACTCCTCATCAGCTTAAGCATAGGCGCACTCTTACTTTTAGGTGTTTTAGCTCTGGAATATTACACTGATTGGGATGTGATTTTGCAGGAACATTTTTTTGACCGAGCCAATAATCGCTGGTTAATTTATCCGGCTTTGCACAAGAAACTGAGTTTTATTTTTTATTCCGGATTAAAGAATGTCTTAATTGCCACGGCGGTCTTTTGTTTAATTCGCTTGCTCTTGTCAATCAAACGCAAAAACTTAAGAACAAACAATCAGCCTTACCTGATTATGCTGTTGAGTATTATTTTTGTGCCGTTAATTGTTGCCAGTGCCAAATATTTTACCAACGTCTATTGCCCCTATCAGCTCAACATCTACAACGGGCTTTATCCTTTTGTCAGAATCTTGGAAGACTACCCCGCAGACTTTATTCAACCCAAACCGGGACGTTGTTTTCCGGCGGGACACGCCACTGCCGGCTTTGCCTTTATGGCGCTCTACTATTGCTTCAACGATAGAAAGAAGCGTCTTTTAGGCTTGAGTTTAGGGCTCATTTTAGGTTGGACTGCAGCCACCTATCAAATGTATCGCGGTCAACATTTTCTTTCTCATTCTGTATTTAGTATGATATCTGCCTTCATGGTCATTATGATAATAAATTATTTGGTAAGAAAAATTTCTCTCAAAAGATATTGATTTTTATCAAAGAGTTATTAAATTCTCAGCTTGAGACTTTACTTTACAAATAAATAATGATATCAAACAATAGAATTTGAAAAAAATACTGAGAAACACCATGAAAATCAGACACTACGGACTGCGTCTAAACATAGACACCTACAAAGCCAATATTGACAAATACCGCAACCGACTCCGCAATTCTGCACTTAATCCCAGCGTTCTAGCTGCTGATTTGCACATTGATGTCAACAAATCCTTCAAAAAGGAGTGCCTTCGCAAATTAATCCATTTGAGCTCACTTTGGATTCCGGCTTTAATTTATTTTGTAGAACCGGCAATTTGCATCACTATTTTTGCCACTATTTTCATTGGCGACGTAATTTTGGAATATGGCAATTACAAGAAATGGCGTTGGGCAAGAAGAACCTTTGGTCTGCTTTTTTACAAGGCACTTCGCAACAAAGAGCTCAAACGCAATGAACTGCAATTAAGCGGCGGAGCTTATGTTATGTTGGCGGCCATTGCCTGCACCCTACTCTTTCCGGCAAACGTTGCAGTTGTCGCCTTAAGCGTAATGCTTGTTTCTGATACTTGTGCCGCTATTTTTGGCAAAGCCTATGGCACAAGGAAACTCTATAAATACAAATCCTTAGAAGGCTCTGTTGCCTTTTTCCTCAGTGCATTAGTCATTATGATTTTATGCAACATGATTTTGCCGGTCACTTATGCTAGCATCATTGCCGCTTTTGCCGCAACTATGGCCGAGATGTATGAAGACAAACTCGAAATTGATGATAATTTATCAATTCCTTTAAGCATTGGTGCAATCATCACCCTTCTTCCTTAAAATAAACTATCAACACCATAGAATAAGACTTGCCAAAACTAACTGCTTGTGCTTATATCCAGCACAAGCAGTTATCATTATGTCTAACCAAATTTTATTATCATGAAAGAAGTAATGAATTTAAACAGCCATGATGCTTATACAGCATTGGGCTATGCTGCCGGAAAATTCAAAGTTCATGTTGAATCATCACAAGTCCACACCCGCTTGGCCACTTTTCAAAAGAAATGTTCCCAATTTGGTAAAGGACAAAAGGTTGCCGTCTGGTATATCCGCTGTCAAGATGAACAAGAACAACAAAAATATCTGTTGCTTGCGGTTGGCGAAACCTTGCACAATGCGGTTTTGACCAATCCAGAAGATGTGAAGTTTGCAGAAATATGCGAGGCCAAAATCGCCGGACAAACTTTCAAACTCCACAAGCAAGACAGTTTTGCAAAATTTGAACCGGTAACTAAGGAGTAAATTCTTCAATTCCAATGGCTTAAGTCTTTCGGCTTAAGCCATTTTGTATATTTTCTGAAATTTTTGTCATTTTTCGCTTGCTTTTTTATTTTATTTGTGCTTTTATTCTTTTCAGCGATTTTATAATTATATGTTTAACCGCCCCACTAGGGGCATAAAAATTTACAATTATGTGTAAAAAACAACTTAACCAGGAGTACTTGAACGCAGCTGCTAGCAAGTCAGCAATGATTGCTGCAACCGGGAGAAACATTAAAGAAGTTGGGGCCTTTACCTTGGTGGTTTCCAAGCAAACAGGAAAAGGAAACCGCAAAGACCTGATACAACCAAATGTCCCCGTCAAGGTCTGGGCAGAAATAACAACAGGCTCCCAATTTGCGGTTCGCCCGCTCATCAAGGAAGCCGGCAAAAAATCCAAGGTTGAAGTCATTGATACCGCTAATGTGGTGTCTATGACGCCCCTGACAGAATTTGAATACAACGGTATTCATTACCTCCGCCAAAGAGTGGAAAACGTCCACCGCTTTGCGGAAATAAGAAAAAAATAACTCCAATCTTATTAACCTGTTGCGTGCAGCTATCGTGAGATACCTCCCCGCAACTTGAAAAACACCTTATGAAAACACATTCAGCGCCCCAATCATTTTTGGTTTGGGCGTTTTTTTCTTGAAAAATAAAAAATTTCTATTATAACAACGTCAATAACACTATTTTTCTATATTTATTAACCCTTAAAAATTTTTGACGTATGAAACCAAAAGGATTTCAAAGCAAAAATGTTGAGGCCGACAAAATCATCCCTCAACTCAAAGCGGCTCAAGAGCGTTTTAACATCACAATTGCTCCCGATACGCCGCTGGAGAGATTAAAAATCTCCCCCAATCGTAAAACTTACTTTTTAAGTGCCAATCACACTTATTGCTGCGCCAGTTACAAAAGTACTGACGGCAAAAGTTATCTCATCTTTGATATGGGCTCTGGCAACATCTGCACCATTGAAGCAAGCCACGCCACAATCAAACCTCTGGAAGATAACATCTGCTTAAACGGCATTCAGCTGGAGCTAAAAACCACAGAAAAAGGCTGGAAATATGCAAGAAAGTAAGATTCCACCAAAAAAACCCCGATATATCAGAATATCGGGGTTTTCATTTACCTATTTTCGAGTAAGAGCAACAAACGTTTCAAAACCGATTGCTCAACAAAATCACCTTTTTTCACCCAAAGAGCGGCACTCACGCCATCTTTTTCAAAATCATCCGTAATCTTAAAATATTTTTTGCGCATGGTTTCCACACATGGTGTAATGGTAATTTTTTCACCCTCGAGCTTAGAATTTATCTCGCTCGAATAAACGCAATCAACAATAATATCCGGCATTAATTTCGGTGCACCGTTCACAAAAGCATCATAAACCTGCGCCCCGCCACCGATATATAAATCTTCTTCAAATTCCTTAAAATGTCGAATATCTGAAAGCCAATGTTCATTTTTGGGCATTTGCTCATCTTCCTGCTGAAGAGAAGACAGCACCCAAACTTCACATTTTTCCAAAACTTGTTTCGGAATGGTCTCAAATGTTTTACGCCCAAACACCACATTTTGTTCTGCAATCACATCCGCAAAAAAGCGACTGTCAGATGGAACATTCCAAGGAATTTCTTTTCCAACTCCAATCAGATTTTCTGTTTTTTCTCGACACCAAATGGCAACTTTCGTCATAGTGTATCCTCCGTCATATTAAGATTAAGTATAAACCTATTTTTCTAAAAGCCAATAAAAAAGCCAAAGATAGACTTTGACTTTTTTATTTTAAATTCAGAAAGTTAACGGAACGATTTCCACCACCACTTGAGCTGTCCTTTCTTAAAAAGCAACTTGTGTTGCTGATGCTTTGCCAGAAAAGCCCAATTTTTTGCCTCAACGGCTTCTTTGTACACATCTTCTTTTTTGCTCTCAATGACTTGACCAAGATAATCTTCCCAATCAATCTCGTCATAAAAACCATAGGCAGCTAAAGTTCCCCACTTTTTGTTTGCCACATAAGGCTTGGTGTATTTTTTTTCTTTCAGTAAGAACTCATCATAACACTTTGCAAACAACAACTTTTGCATACCATTTGTCCACAGCACTTCCAAAATTTCAGATACAGAAAAACCATTATACGGAGCTAAAGATATTCCCACAAAAAATTCTGCCCACTTTTTAAGTTGAACAAGTCTTTCCATTCCTGCTTTGGTAAGGATAAGAAATTTATACAATCCCTTATGGCACACATAGTCTAATTGACCATAATTCACCAAAAGTTGATATTGCCCACGCTTAGCCAAAAGATCAAATTGCCCATTTTTTGCCAAAGTTTCAAATTCTTCTCTTTGCGCCAAAATATCCCATAAGTGATACTCGACCAAAGAATCTACGGGAAAAGTCTCTTTAATATAACTGTAGTACTTTTGCTCTACCATAAAATCTTCAGTTTTTTTCTTTCCCCAATAGACACATAAGAAATTATAGCACCCGTTTGATAATTGAACACTTGCCTTTAATACCGTCGGAAGCAAATTCTCATACCCCAAATCAATTAAGGCATTCAAAATAAAAGGCGTTAGGCCATAACCTTTACCAACCATTCCCAAAAAAGTTTTTATCTTACCTTCTTTTAACTGGCTAAATAAAAGTTGGTCATGCTGTTCTGGTGTTAGAAAATCTAACCTTTTTTCATAATCTTTCATAATAAGATAAGTTTTAAGTTTGACATAAAAATAAAATTATTGGTCTAATATTAGCAACAATTCTCCTTTTGTCAATAAAACATCTGTTCGCCTCAACTAATTCACTTGAAATCTCACAAGATTAAAGCTATACTGCATTTTGCTGAGCAATCAGCTATGACACTAGAGGCAGTATAAAATAGGCTTTTAGGACCCGGGGGCAGTACCCGGCACCTCCACCAAATAAAAATCTTCGGGGGTGAAACAGGATTGACTGGGAGCAGTAAAGATATGAGCTGTGTCCGGTGAGATACCACCGTTATCGGTTCAAATTAAAATGAATGCTAACGATAATAACGTAGCTCCAGTTGCTTTGGCTGCTTAGTCTAAAGCGACAAATCTAAATTCTTATGACTTTGGATAGTCGTAAGTGGGGTTTGGGCCACCTAGCAACAGAACGGCCCTTATCAAACAGAAAGGGAAACGGATGAGTGAGTATTTAACAGAAATCAATTATGATAAATTAATCGAAAAATCGCTCAAACATGTTGTGATTGAAGCCTTAAAGATTGCCGAAAGACAAGGTCTTCCCGGCGAAAATCATTTTTACATCACATTCAAGACCTCTCATCCGCAAGTTGGAATGACAGATTCGCTCAAACAACAATATCCCAACGAAATGACCATTGTCATCCAACACCAATATTCCAATTTAATTGTCTCAAACTCTTCTTTCTCCATAGACCTAAGCTTCAATGGTGTACCTCAAACTTTAACCATACCGTTTGATGCCATCACCTATTTTGGCGACCCATACGCCAAGTTTGGTTTAAGTTTTACCTCCGGCGAAAATGAGTCCGAACCAACGGGTAGCTTGTTTGACGACGATGAGGAAGAAGAAACACCGCGCAAGACCTCAGGCGGCGTTGCCAGCGTTGTTTCAATTGATGCTTTCCGTAAGAAAAATTAATGAAGAAAAAATCTGTTGTCATCGCCGGACGTCACTCCACCAGCATTTCTCTGGAAGATGAATTCCTAACCGAGCTGGAAAATATTGCAAAACAAAAAAGAGTCAGTATCAATCAGTTAGTCACCGAAATTGATTCAAAACGTGAACACAAAAATCTTTCAAGTGCAATCCGAATTTATATTTTGAGATATTTAAAAAATCAAAATCCCGAAGCCTAGACCTCGGGATTTTTTTTGAATAAAAGAATATTAAAGATGTTTATTCTTCATCATCAAAAGCCTCATCATTATCAAATTCAGCTTCATTATCCATTTCCTCATCTTCAAAATCATCTGAAGAATTTCCAATAAGCAAAGGATCTTGCTCCATTTCTACTTTTTTGCGACGACCACGACGCTTTTTAGCCGGAGCTTTTCGTTGCATTGCGCCGATAATATAGTTTCCGGCAACCTTATACAAATCCACCAAGTGATTATTATACATATGGTCGCCTTCTTCAATTAATGCAAAATCAACATCCACATTTCGTTGTTGATTTAATTTTTTAGCCAAAGAAGCAACACTTGCCGGATTAACAATTTCATCAATTCCGCCTTGCACTACAAGTCCAGAAGTCGGACAAGGAGCCAAAAAAGTAAAATCTTTTTCATTAGCCGGAGGTGAAACGGCAATAAAGTTATTAATATCAGGACGACGCATTAAGAGTTGCAAACCAATCCACGCCCCGAAAGAATATCCGGCAATCCAGCATTGTCTGGCTTCGGGATTAACTGATTGCAACCAATCAAGAGCAACTGTTGCATCCGAAAGTTCTCCTGGACCATCCTCAAACTCACCTTGCGAACGTCCGACACTACGAAAATTAAAACGTAAAACAGAAAAACCCAAATTTTGAAAACAGCTAAACAAAGTATAAACCACTTTGTTATTCATAGTACCGCCGTATTGCGGATGCGGATGTAAAATCAAAGCAATCGGAGCACCGGGTTTGTCACTTTGATGATAGCGTCCTTCCAAACGCCCCGCATGTCCGTTAAATAAAACTTCAGTCATATAACTTCTCTTTTTTACTTAAATTTAAACGTCGATTAAGTATATTATACAAATGTTGTACAAATTATTAACAAATTCACACAATTTCAGAGGACTTTAGCACAAAATGCAATCAAAATTCAAGCTTTTAATGCAAGACGTCGATGCGGTAATAGCCCGTGACCCTGCCACCAAGAACCGAACGGAAGCTTTTTTACTTTCATCAGGACTTCACGCGATTCTTATTTATCGCTTTTCACACTACCTATGGGGCAAAAAATTTCGCCTCACTTCTCGTATCATCTCGCAACTGGGGCGTTTTTTTACAGGAGTTGAAATTCACCCTGGAGCTAAAATAGGCAAAGGCTTTTTCATTGATCACGGCATGGGTGTCGTCATAGGTGAAACCACCGAAATTGGTGACAATGTAACACTTTATCACGATGTTACTTTAGGAGGCACAACCGTTTTTGATGAACACGGCAAAGTCATGACCAAACGCCACCCCACAATTGGCAACAATGTTATCATTGGCTCCGGCGCACAAGTTTTAGGTCCTATTCTCATTGGCAACAATGTCAAAATCGGCTCAAATGCAATTGTTACCAAAGATGTAGCCAATAACACCACGGTTATGGGCTTGGCCGCTCATAAAGTTGACGACTTAAGGAAAGGCCGCAAACAATTTCGCGCTTATGGTTTTGACGAGAAATTACAAGAAAACATTTCAACCGATGAATTATATAACGAAATCAAGACACTAAGACAAGAATTAGAAGAATTAAAGCAATCTTCCGTTTCATTAAGTAAAAACTAACTTTTGCCGATTAGAGTAAAGTTGTAACGCAAATGTAACTATCATTTTTGCAAAAAATATAGTATTATATAAAATGAAGCAGGAGAATTATGGAGGCGGCCATGAACAAATACTTCTCTATACTAGCCTTTTTAGGATGCATGGCAACAGCATCTTACAGCTATGCGCAATTACCATCAAACCCGTGGGCACCCAACCCCAACGATGGTTATTTTGAAAATGTCGCCAACAAACCTGTTGATACCGGCACCCCGACAATTCCAGAATATTCCGAAGGACAAACCAATGGTGAAGTTCTCCCTGTTGACCCATGGGCTCGTGCGCGTGACCGCAGTGGTGTAAAAACCTGGCGAGGCTCTGCTCAACACGGTAAATTAAACTACATTGGTGAAGCCACCTCTTGGGGTGATGCCAACGGTCAAGAACTGTTAGCTCCTGAAGTTAACCGCCACAACATGTTGGTTTTAACCGACTACTTACGCAAAATGGGTTACAAAATACCGGAAAGCTATGACCAAAACATCAAAAATATGCCGCAAAACTACAAAAAGATTCTCCAAAAAAGTTATGATGAAGTATATACAGCTAGCGATCCGTTAAGTGTCTCCTTTAGTAAGATTATGGACGGTGTTGAATTAGGAACAGGATTAGATATGGAAAACATCTTGTTTAACACCATGGATATTTTGAGCACCGACTAAGGAGATATCTAATGCGTAAATTTTCCGTTTTGCTTTTAATTTTACTCATGGCATCTCCGGCACAGAGTAGAGAAGATGCCATTGCCAAGTTAGAAGCTCAGGCCGACAACATCAATACCATTTCCCCTGAGCAACAAGCCAAAATCTTAAACAGCGTCAATAAAAAGAACTATTACAAGGTAAATCACTACTCTCCTCAAAAATTAAAAGCCATTATGAAGTTTAAAAACGAAACTAACAAAAGATACGCACGTCAAAATAATAAGGAATACGTCGAACCCAAACCTATTGACGTAAATGATAAAATCGGCTTAAAATACTACTTCAAAAAAGACATCAACTTAGATGTTGCCAAACCGATAAATAAGTCAGAATAAAAGAGTCTATTCAATGATTTCCAAACAACCAAGTATAATTTTGGTCGAGCCTCAATTAGCCGAAAACGTAGGCATGACTGCTCGCGCCATGATGAATTGCGGACTATATGAGTTAAGACTGGTCAATCCAAGAGAAAACCACTTATCAGAAAAAGCCATTGCCGCCTCTTCAGGAGCTGAAAAAATTTTGCAATCGGCACAAATTTTTAACTCCACCGAAGAAGCCATTGCCGATTTAGAACAAATTTATGCAACCACAGCCCGCCATCGGGATATGATAAAGCCGGTTGAGACAGCATCTTATGCCGCCGAAAATATGACACAAGCTTTGCAAAACGATATCCGTTGCGGCATTTTATTTGGTCCCGAGCGTACAGGTCTTCACAATGAAGATGTATGCTTAGCCAACGCCATTATTGAAATTCCGCTAAATCCGGAGCATTGTTCCCTCAACCTGTCGCAGGCCGTCTTATTAGTCGGCTACGAATGGTATAAAAGACAAATCAACGCACCAGAACTCCAATTCATCACCAATAAGACGACTTTGGCAGATAAAGAAAAGGTTTTACAATTTCTTAAGTACTTTGAGGATAAATTAGATAACTGTGGAAACTTCCGTCAAAGTGAAAAGCGTGAAAGAATGATTATCAACTTAAGAAACATCTTTACACGCAATCAATTAACATTACAGGAGTTGAATACGCTTTACGGAATAATAAATTATTTAAACAGGCACCAACCTGACTAAATTTCACATTTTCTATAACTCTTTGGAGATACGTTATGCCTCTTGAAGAACTAAGCCACGCATCATCGGTTATTTTCAACTGGGATGCTAAGATAGTGGCTTCTACTATTTTAATAATCAGCTACCTGATACTTTTTACCGAAAAGCTCAATCGTGCGGTTGTGGCTCTTGTCGGCGCCTGCATTATGATATTTGCCGGTGTTTTGACCCAAGAAGCGGCCATTGCCGGTATTGACTTTAACACATTGGCCCTTTTAACCGGAATGATGATTATCGTCGGCATTGCCGAAAAATCAGGTATGTTCCAATATGTGGCCATTTGGGCAGTTCACAAAACCCGTGCCAACCCCAGAAGTCTGCTATTCACACTTGGTTTGATAACGGCTGTCTTCTCGGCCCTGTTGGATAATGTGACCACGGTATTGTTAATTGTGCCGGTAACATTTCAAATTACCGATAAACTCAAGGTTAACCCCTACCCTTACCTGATAATGGAAATTTTTGCTTCCAACATCGGCGGTACGGCAACGCTCATTGGTGACCCACCGAACATTTTAATAGGTTCTGCCCTTAACTTATCCTTTATGGACTTTGTCAACGAGCTAACCCCGGTTGTGGCCGCAACCATGCTGGTATTGATTTTGGTATTTGACTTTGCTTATGGTCGCAAGCTCAAAACCGATAAACGCAATCAAGTAGAGGTTATGAAAGTTAAAGCCGTTGACACCATTACCGATTGGGCATTGCTGAAAAAATCCTTAGTTGTTCTCGGCGCCGTCATTTTGGGCTTTATTTCGGCCGAACATTTCCATATTGCCAATGGAACGATTGCCATATTTGGTGCTGCGGTAATGATGTTGCTCTTCACACTTGGTAACACCCACTCTGAGCGTGATCACAAAGTTGAATCCGCCTTCAATTTGGTAGATTGGACAACCATTTTCTTCTTTGCTGGCCTTTTTGCTATTGTTTACGGTTTGGAAGAAGCCGGTGTGTTAGAACTTCTGGGACACAAATTTACAGAATTCACCGAAGGCAGTATTGAAAAAACCACCATGCTGATAATTTGGGTATCAGCCCTTGTCTCAACGGCAATTGACAATATCCCGTTCGTAGCCACAATGATTCCTTTGGTAAAAACCATTGAGGCTGACATGGGCGGACGTGAAGCCATGATGCCGGTTTGGTGGGCTTTATCACTTGGTGCTTGCTATGGTGGCAATGGCTCACTTATCGCCGCTTCCGCCAACGTCATTGTTGCCGGTATGTCGCAACGCCACGGTGAACCGATACACTTTATGCGGTTCTTGCTGTGGTCATTGCCCGTAATGTTGGGTAGTGTCGGCATTGCAGCTTTATATTTACATATCAGACACTTTATGTAAAAAATAAAGCCTCAAACTTCTAACAAAGCTCCTGATTTTAACACAAAATTAGGAGCTTTCGTTATATAAAAAAGCTGTATTAGAATTAACTACAAAGAGGAATAAGAAACAAATGCAAGCAGAACATCTTGCTCAAGCCGCCAATCTGATTTGGGGACTTGACCCGAAAGTAGTCGCAACCTCTATCGTTGTGGTCTGCTACCTTATCTTATTCTCTGAAAAACTCAATCGCGCGGTCGTTGCATTGCTTGGCGCCTGCGTCATGATTTTCAGTGGAATATTAACCCAAGCCCAAGCCCTCAAGGGTATTGACTTTAACACTATTTCACTCCTTGTCGGTATGATGACAATTGTCGGCATATCCGAAAAATCAGGTATGTTCCAATATGTCGCTATCTGGGGAGCACAAAGAGTAAAAGCCAATCCTCGAGGTTTATTGGTCGTTTTAGCCGTAGTAACAGCTATGTTTTCAGCATTTCTGGATAACGTTACAACCGTTTTACTGATTGCTCCGGTTACTTTTAAGATTACTCAAAAATTAGATATTAACCCCTACCCATACCTTTTGTTGGAAATTTTTGCTTCCAACATTGGCGGTACGGCAACTCTCATTGGTGATCCTCCAAACATTTTGCTTGGCTCATCTTTAGGACTCTCATTTATGGACTTCGTCAAAGAGTTAACCCCAATCGTAATTGTAACGATGGCTGTAATTATTTTGGCATTTGACATTGTTTATAAAAAAAGAATTAAAACCACACTCCGCCGTCAAGTAGAAGTAATGAAGATTAACGCTGCCGAGTCGATTACCGATAAAGGCTTACTCATTAAGTCATTATTCGTTTTGTTCATGGTAATTGCCGGATTTATTTCTGCTGAACACCTGCATATCGCTAACGGTACGATAGCTATCTTCGGCGCTGCTGTTTTATTATTGCTCTACACCTTGGGCAACTCTCACTCAGAAAGAGACCACAAAGTAGAATCAATTTTAGGCGTAGTCGATTGGACCACCATTTTCTTCTTCTCTGGTTTATTCGTAATCGTTTACGGTTTGGAAGAAACCGGAGTATTGAAAATGCTCGGACAAATGTTTATTGAATTAACGGATCGCAGTATTGAAAAAGCCACCATATTGATTATATGGACTTCAGCAATACTCTCCAGTGCCATTGATAACATTCCGTTTGTTGCCACCATGATTCCGATGATAAAATCAATGGAAGCCGACATGGGCGGCCGCGAAGCTATGATGCCTGTATGGTGGGCATTGTCCTTAGGTGCTTGCTTTGGCGGCAACGGAACCTTGATTGGTGCATCGGCCAACGTCATTGTTGCCGGTATGGCGCAACGTGAAGGTCACCCAATTCACTTTATGCGGTTCTTGCTGTGGTCAATTCCGGTCATGCTGACCAGCGTGGCAATAGCAACCGTTTTCCTCTATATCCAATATTTTTAAGATATAAGGAAACAAGAAAAAACACCGCCTATCAAGACGGTGTTTTTTTTGTGTTTTTAAGAAAGCTGTTGGTACCGATTTCATCAAGCATTTTTTGTTCTTTATCATCGGCCTCTTTTTGGCGTCGTTTTGTGCGCCTGTCATCAACAATTTCAAATGTCTTTTGTTCTTTGAACATATCTGCCATAATATCGCGCTCATGTTCAATCTTGGCTTGCAGAACGGAAAGTTGCATTTCTAAATTCTCTCTTTGTTGCATATAGCGTTTAACATATGCACCAAAATCGCCCACCCCCGAATTGGTTCTGGCAAATTCTTTTTCTCTTTCAAAAGCCTCATTCAGTTGAGTGAGCTGTTCTTGTAAAATATCTTGTTGTTTGAACAACTCATTTAAGATTTTGCGTTGCTCATCAATATGAAATTTTTGAATACGATTAAGCGTTTTAAGAGGATCTGCCATAAATCATCACCCCGTTATTTTTGTGCTGCCACATAAGGTGTATCAAGAATTGCCTTGAGTTGAGCATATCCTTCTTCCAAAGAAATTTTTTCACCTTTCTTTTGCGAAAGGAAAGCCTCGAGTTTAGGATAATAGAAGATAGCTTCATCAACTTCTTTATTTGAACCGGCCTTATAAGCCCCCAAACGAATAAGCTCCGCCATATCTTCATAAGAGGCAATATATTTTCTGGCCTTTGCAACAAGAGCATATTCTTCCGGCGTATCACAATCAGGCATCGTACGAGAGATTGAGCGCAAGATATTGATTGCCGGATAACGGTTTCGCTCGGCGATTGCGCGGTCTAAAACAATATGTCCGTCCAAAATTGAGCGCACGGCATCGGCCACCGGTTCATTATGGTCATCACCATCCACCAAAACGGTAAATAATCCGGTAATAGTCCCCGTACCGGCTCCGGGACCGGCTCGTTCCAACAAACGCGGCAATTCGGCAAACACACTTGGCGTATATCCTTTTGATGCCGGAGGTTCACCGACCGAAAGCGAAATTTCTCGTTGAGCCATAGCAAAACGCGTAATGGAATCCATCATGCACAAAACATCTTTATTTTCATCTCTGAAAAATTCGGCAATTGCCATGGTGACATAAGCGGCTTGCCGACGCATCAACGGACTTTCATCTGAAGTTGCCAAGACAAGGACTGATTTTTCAAGTCCTTCTTTACCCAAAACATCTTCCACAAATTCTTTAGCCTCACGCCCACGTTCACCGATAAGCCCGATAATAGAGATATCTGAGTTTGTATGCTTTGCCATCATAGACATCAAGGTTGATTTACCAACACCCGAACCGGCAAAAATACCCATACGTTGCCCTTTGCAAATGGTCAAAAAAGTATTTACGGCACGAACGCCGAGATCAACTTTACCTTTAACCCTATCGCGAAAAGCAGCCGGCGGCGGAGAAGATTTAATATAATAAGGTTTTGCTCCTTTAATTAATGGACCTTTTCCATCAATTGGCTCGCCGAAAGCATTAACGATTCGCCCAAGCCACGAAGCATGAGGATAAATCACCGGTGCGGCATTTTCCACATCCACTCTGCACCCGGGGCCAATTCCTTGCAAAGACCCATAAGGCATAAGCAGAAGTTTATCCCCCCTAAAGCTGACCAACTCACAAGGCACAACACTATTATGCGTCGTATGCACATTACATCTGTCGCCGATTGTCAAAGGCGAACGCACCCCGCTTACTTCAATAAACAAACCTTGCACGGCGGTAACGGTTCCGAAGTATTCTCCAAAACTAATTTTTTCAATTTCGCCTTCAATATTTTTGAGCAGTTCAGACAATTTCAACCTCATCAAAAAACAAATTCGACTTATGCTAACACATAAAATACATATTTTGGCAGATAAATAAAGGTTTTTAACAGTTTTCAAGCCTTACAATATTTTGTTAATAATTATTAACAAGCCCGATTAAAAAGTTAACAAATAAAAAATAAGAGTTTATGATGAGCTCATCAATAAAAAATAACTTATTTGGAGGTCTAAAAAAATGCGGGTTTTATTGGTTGAAGATGATTACGCCATCTCCCAAAGTATTGAAACCATGCTCAAAAAAGAAGGCATGATTGTTGATACAACGGATTTAGGCGAAGACGGTTTGGAAATCGGCAAATTATATGATTATGACATCATCATTTTGGATTTGATGTTACCGGATATGAACGGCTATGAAGTCTTGAAGAACTTGCGCGCTTCAAAGGTCAACACTCCGGTATTGATTTTATCTGGTCTCACCGAACCCGATAAAAAGGTTAAAGGCTTGGGCTACGGCGCCGATGACTATCTGACCAAACCTTTTGACAAAGCTGAATTATTGGCTCGTATTCAAGCTGTTGTTCGTCGCTCCAAAGGCCACTCAAATTCCATTATTCGCACCGGCGAAGTTGAAGTTAATTTGGACACCCAAACCGTTACTGTCGGCACCAAAACTTTGCACCTCACCGGCAAAGAATACGGCATTATGGAATTGCTTTCTTTACGCAAAGGTTCAACCCTTAACAAAGACCAATTCTTAAACCACCTCTATGGCGGAATTGATGAACCGGAATTAAAAATTATCGATGTGTTCATCTGCAAACTTCGTAAAAAATTGGAAAAAGCATCGGGCGGTAAGAATTATATTGAAACCGTTTGGGGAAGAGGCTACGTCTTACGCGACCCTGATGAACCCAAAAAGCAATAACCGCATAATATACCAAAAAGCCCCGCTCTCTGCGGGGTTTTTTGTGTCGTTTATTTAACGCTTATTCATACCGCAAAGCATTGATAGGGTTCAAAAGAGAGGCTTTATAAGCCGGATAAAAGCCAAAGAACAAACCAACCACACCCGAAAAAGAAAACGGCAATAAAATATACATCAAAGACACCTTTGCCGGAAAAGAACTAAAGTACCCGACAACAATAGCCCCTCCAACACCAAGCATCACACCAACCAATCCGCCGATTAAAGACAAGACCAAAGATTCCATTAAGAATTGCCAACGAATATCCCAAGACTTAGCCCCTATTGCCATTCTAATTCCGATTTCACGCGTTCTTTCGGTTACGGAAACTAACATAATATTCATAATACCGATACCACCCACCAAGAGAGAAATGGAAGCGATTGACCCCAGCAAAATCGTCATAATTCGGGTTGAGTTTTCCATCATTTCCATCATCTGTGTTAAGTTCATAATCACAAAATCATCATCTTTATTGCTTCCCAAATTATGTCTTTGGCGCAAGAGTTGCCTAATTTCATCTTGCACGGAATAAGTACTTTCGGCATCTATTGCCTGCAACATCACCATTTTAACCTGGTCGGGTAATTGGATACCCATAACTTTTTTCTGAGCCGTTGTAATTGGAATAAACACCACATCATCTTGGTCAAAGCCCATACCGTTTTCGCCTCTTTTTTCCAAAACACCGATAACTTCAAACGGAATTCCTTTAATACGAATTGTTTTTCCCAAAGGGTCAACATCACCAAACAATTCATAAACCACTGTTTGTCCCAAAATGGTAACTTTGCTTGCGTTTTTCACATCGCTATTGGTAAAATTTCGCCCATAATTCAAGTTCCAATCTTTAATCTGGAAATAGCGTCTGTCCGTACCGGTCACTTGTGTTGACCAGTTTGCATTACCATACACCATTTGTGCTGTTTCTTCCAACACCGGAGCCGCTAATCTGATTTTTGAAATTTTTGCCTGAATGGCATCACCATCACTTTTTTTCATGGTAGGTTGAGACCCTCTGCCACCCCTAGCCCCGCTGGAAGTAGCCACACCTGAACGAACAATCAACAAATTAGAGCCCATGGTTTTCATTTCTTGTTGAATAGAAATTTGAGCCCCATTCCCGATAGAAAGCATGACAATAACAGCGCCCACACCAATAATAATACCCAAGCTGGTCAGGATTGAGCGCATTTTATTAGCTTTAATAGCGCGAAACGCAATACTAGAAACTGTTGTTAAATCAATCATGTGCCACAACTTTCTTATTTTTTACTTTTTCATCGGAATGGATTTCACCGTCAACAATTTTAATAATTCTATCCGCATAGAGCGCAATATCTTCTTCATGTGTCACTAAGATAATGGTTCTTCCCAAATCTTTATTGAGCTTGGTAAACAACTCCATAATTTCAACACTCATTTTGGTATCCAAATTACCCGTCGGCTCATCGGCAAAAATAATCGGAGCTTCATTTACCACAGCTCTGGCAATTGCCACACGTTGTTGTTGTCCGCCAGAAAGCTGATTTGGTTGGTGATACATTCTTTTTTCCAAACCGACCTGCTTTAAGGCTTTTATGGCGCGTGCTTGTCTTTCCTCTGCCGGCACATTTGCATAGACCATCGGCAACTCAACATTCTCCAAAGCACTTGTACGAGAGAGCAAATTAAACCCCTGAAATACGAAACCGATTTTTTGATTTCTGATTTCTGCCAATTCATCGGAAGATAGCTTTTCAACATTTTTTCCATCTAAAATATAATGCCCGCTGCTAGGCTTATCCAAACAGCCCAAAATATTCATCAAAGTTGATTTTCCAGACCCTGATGGTCCCATAATTGCCACAAATTCTCCGGTATTAATTTGCAAAGAAATACCTTTCAGAATTTTAAGATTTAATCCATCCAAAGGATAAGATTTTGTAATATTTTTAAGCTCAATCAATGACATTAATGTGGCATCCTCATTCTCATTTGGCGTTTAGCCTCAGCTTCGGCGGAATTTTCTTCCAAAATCACTTTCATCCCCTCAGTCAAGCCATCAGCACTGATTTCGGTAAAATCATCATCAGCCACACCGGTTTTAATGACGATTCTTTCCGGAGTATTTCCTTCCAACACCCAAATACCTTTATCTTTATATCGTTTTGTATCACCATTTTCATCGGTAACGTAGAAACGCAAAGCCTTGTTCGGAACCAAGAAAACATCTTTTTTATTAGCGGTAATAATTTCCACATTAGCTGTCATACCGGGCTTGAGTTTGAGATCTTTGTTATCCACTTCTATAATGACTTCATAAGTTACCACATTTGAGGTATTAATGGCCTCGTTACGAACTTGTGTAACTTTTCCGATAAATACTTCATCAGGAAAACTATCAACACTAAATTCCACTACTTGCCCATTATGTACTTTTGCGATATCAGCTTCCACCACAGATGCTTCAATCTGCATTTTGGTTAAATCTTCCGCCACGTTAAACAAAGTCGGCGTCTGGAAACTAGCAGCCACCGTTTGCCCGACTTCAACTTCTTTTGATACGACGATACCATCCACGGGAGAAATAATTTTGGTATAGCGTAATTCCGTTTCAGCCGAATCAAGCGCGGCTTGGTTTTGCTCCACCTGAGCTTTTTTCAGAGCTAATTGAGCCACTGCATTGTTATACTCTTTTTCAGCTAAATCCAAATCTTTATCCGCCGAATATCTAGAAGCATTAAGTTTTTTAATACGCTCTAAATTTTTCTTAGCATAATCGACTTCATTTTCGGCCACTTGAACTTCGGCTTTAGCCACACTGAGAGCTGCTCTCTTTTGCCCGACGGTTGCTTCAAACAAAGCTGGATCAATCTGCGCCAAAAGCTGATTCTTAGTCACTTTTGAGTTATAATCCACATAGATTTCAGAAATTGTTCCCGATACTTGCGTGCCGATATTAATGGTCGAAATCGGATTAATCGTGCCTGACGCAGTAATTTTTTCAACGATATCACCTTTAGCCAATTTATGCGTAATATACGAACCGACTTTAACGTCATCTTTAAGCATCAAACTCAAAGCCACACCGCCAACAATCACCGCTAAAGCAATCTTTAAATTTTTATTCATCCGTTCAACCTCTCAAGTAAAACATTTAAATATGGGCAATTATAAGGTATATTCTTTAAAATAATCTAAAAAATTCCAAATTACCCCTTGCCAAATAAGTCTCTTTTGTCTATTATAAAATCCAAAATGCGATTTTTATAACTATAATTATTAACGAGGCAAAGGTGGAATATGTTCATCCGAGCCATAAAATCTTTAAAAAAATGAAAGAAAAAAAAGAATTAAGCCAGAGAGACCAAAAGAAATTGGTTAGTATCAAAAAGATGATTGAATGTAGTAGTGAATACCGTAAAGAACTCATAACTTCAATCCTCAAAGATGTCGCTGCGAAAGTGGTATCTGATGATGATGAGCAGAAAATTGCCCTGCTTTTAGGAAAGACAAAATATGTCACACCAGAATGTCAGCGCAACTACCGCCTGCTCTGCCAAACGGTAAAGGCAAATCCGGAAATGTTTAGTAATCAAATCACCGGAAAAGCCAAGGCATTTGAGAAAAAACTTTAAACTTTAATAATACCTAAAACTAATTACCAATGGCTCAACAAATTAACGAAATCCTCTCGCAGATGTCGGCAGAGGACTTTGAGAGAAGAAAAACAATTGCACAAAAGTTGTGGGACGAACATTTCAGCTCCCATCAACAAAAGAAAGAGTTCATCCGCAATTTTGCCGCTGAACTCCGGAGTGCAAGAAAAGGCGCACTGGCCGCCGGAAATGATGAAATGACGGCACTCAACGAGGAGCGCCAGATTGCCTTTTTGATGATATTTACTTATTGCCCTCTGAACATCTACCGCAACCAAATCGGTGATGTATTGATAGAAGGTTTGAAGTATCAGCAAAAAGATATCAAACGTTACTGCTTTGAATATGCCGACAAGCATATCGGAGCAGGCTTCGTAGATATGGGATGGTGGAAAAGACTCTTGGGCAAGCAATACGTTTCCAAATATGCATGGAAACTCTTGCGCACCCACATAGACCAAATTCCCATCTATGCTAAAGCGGTCTTAAAAGACGACATCAAATTCTGGGCTCAAGACGCCACGACCCAAAAGAAGTGGCAAGAGCTTGATGAAGAACTAGGCTCTCATTATGACTTTGTCAAAGAGTTCTCTGTTCCGATGAGCTAAAGCCCCTTAAGCAAAAGACCTGAAACTTGTGATAAGTTTCGGGTCTTTTTTTTGCATTTTTTTCGCAAATACTTCTTGCCAAAACACACATTTTTGTCTATAATACAAAATTGAGTGAAATAAGAATTATGTAAAACAATTTTAAATATTTATAATTATGGAACAGTTTAAATCACGCCGCTTAACGGCATCCGAAAAAGCCTTTTCAAAAACTCTTATTTTCCCATTGTTGCGCAAAGAATTTATTATGCGCCTCAATGCCGGAGAAAAATTTGAAAATATTGAGGAGGAATTCAAACACCGCCTCAATGAGGCTCAAAATGCAAAAAAGCAGGCGGAATTAGATGAACAAGCACACAAGGAGCATGACGAAAACATCCTCCAAGCCATCAAGGAGGCACAAAAGGACCCCATGGATATGGAACTTTTGGAAAAAGCACTGCAAGTTCCCTACACTACCGATGTATGGGAAAAGCAGATGAAATATCTCTGCAACCTGTTTGTGCAGAATAAGACCGCCGAAGAAGCCGCTT
This sequence comes from uncultured Pseudomonadota bacterium, assembly GCA_949286215.1. Lineage (GTDB taxonomy): Bacteria > Pseudomonadota > Alphaproteobacteria > RF32 > CAG-239 > Scatocola. The sequence goes on along the minus strand of CASDYX010000017.1, from coordinate 9,718 downwards.
TTCAACACGCTTTAGGTTACAAATTCTTAGACCAGGCAGCTGAACAAAGAAATTTCTTCAACGGTATGGCTCTTGAGTTTATCTTTATGGGTGGTCATTTCAGCTCCTCAAGCTGGATATTGCTGACCAAGCACCGCAAGCTGATTCGCCAGCTTGGATTAAACGGTCGAGCAACCCATCTTTTAAAGAATATGTTCTATACTCTGTGCCGTAAGGAAGGCCTACTTCCTCCCCGCAAGGAGTATGAAGCTCACGAAGCCGATATGCATCGGCTAGTTACCGAGCTGTTTGAAAAGTCCCTGACCCGCGGGTTGTACACTGAGGAAAAAAGCATCCTCAACGTCTATAACTTGCTTCAGGTCTTTGCCTAAAAGAAACCCCGCAGATGAACTTTCATCTACGGGGTTTTTCATTACTTCTTACGCAACTTTGCCAACAAACTGCATACCGCGTAAACATTCCTCAATCGGCATTTTTTTCTTACCCTGACGCTGAATTTCCACCACTTCCAAAGCCTTATCGCCACAAGCAATCACTAAACGTTCCGAGCCTTGCAAAATCTCTCCGACAGTCCCGTTTCCATCAACCACTTTGGCACGCAAGATTTTATACCTCTCGCCCTCATATTCAAAATAAACCGCCGGATAAGGATTAAAGGCTCTGATTTTGCGCTCCAAAACTTCAGCCTTTTCCGAAAAGTCCAAATGACTTTCCGCCTTATCTATTTTGGCAGCATAGGTCACAAGCGATTCGTCTTGAGGAACAGCTTTAAGATTTTGCCAATTATCCAACGCCTCCAAAATGAGTTTTGCGCCCATTTCTGCCATGGCATCATGCAGTGTTTCTCCTGTTGTATCAAGAGTTATCGGCACCACACCTTTGAGCAACATATCGCCGGCATCAAGTTGTTCGACCATTTTCATAATTGTTATGCCGCTCTCTTTGTCTCCGGCTTCAATAGCTCTTTGAATCGGTGCAGCCCCTCTCCAACGTGGCAACAAAGAACCATGAATATTGACACATCCCATTGGGAAAGCCTCAATCACTTCTTTGGGCAAAATCAAGCCATAAGCCGCCACGACTGAAATATCCGCTTGAAGATTTCTAAACATCTCTTGTTCTTGTGCATTGCGCAAAGACTTAGGTGTTCTTACCTCAATCCCATGCTCTTCGGCAAACACATGCACCGGAGATTTGGTGAGCTTCTTCCCTCTTCCGGCTTCTTGCGGCGCACGCGTATAAACACACACAATTTCGTGCTTTTGGTAAAGTGCTTCTAATGCTTTAACGGCAAAATCAGGTGTTCCCATAAAAACGATTTTCATCTTTCACCTTTCTTCAAATACGGATGAATTCCCAAAAATTGGAAAAAGCTCAAAAATGGCCTATTCCTCGTGAGCTAAATTTTCACGATATTTTTTGAGTTTTTTCAGGAGCATATTTCTTTTTAAGCGGCTGATACGGTCAATATACAAAATTCCATCCAAATGGTCCAGCTCGTGCTGAATCACAATCGCCAAGAAATCATCGGCCAAAATCTCACGCTCCACCCCATCATAATCCCAGTAATGAACACGAACTTTCGCATTACGCTCCACTTCGGCACGTTGGTCAGGTACCGACAGACACCCTTCTTCACCACACACCATTTCATCACTACGCCAAATAATTTCAGGATTAACCAGATACATCGGGTTACCGCGTTTATTACCCTGTTCATCTTTTTCTTGTTCAGCATCAATCACGACGATTCTTTTGGACACACCGACTTGTGGCGCTGCCAATCCAACCCCAACCTCTTCATACATGGTTTCCAACATATCATCCAAAAACTTGCGCAAATCATCATCGATTTTTTCAACCCTCTGCGCTTTTTGTTTTAAGATAGGGTGTGGATATTCATAAACCTTTAACTTAGTCATTACTCAGCCTTAACCTCATCTTGCGGACGAACATCATGAGCAATTTGGTCAAGCAAAGCATTAATCATTTTCGGCTCTTGTTTAGTAAAGAAAGCATAAGCCAAATCGACATATTCTTTAATTATTACTTTAACATCGACATCCAAAGTTGTTGTAATTTCATAAATTGCGCACAAAAGCAAAGCACGCATTGTTTCATCCATACGTTCAAAAGTCCAACCTTTTGCCAAATAAGCATTGAGTGATTTTTCAATATCTTCCTTGCGAGAATGCACTCCTTTAACCAATTCGGCAAAATAAGCGCTATCCATTTCATGAACCGGCACCATTTCTTCTTTATCCATTGATTTTTCGGCAATCACGAAACGACCGACCTTACCATCCACAAAGTCTTTAATCACCTCTTCGACCGGATTTTCGGTAACGGCAATCACATAAGTTGCCTGAACGGCAGCCAATCTGGATTCGCTTTTCATTCTGATTTTTTCGGATATAAATTTCTTTGCCATTTTATTCTTCCTTATTTACTTTTGTATCTGGTTTAGCCAACTTATCAATAGTTTCAACAAATTCTTCAAAATCCTTCACCTCGCGAAAGTCCTTATACACGGAGGCAAAACGAATATACGCAATATGGTCTAATTTAGAAAGAGCCTCCATCACATACTCACCAATCAAAACAGATGGAATTTCCGTCTCTCCGGAGCTCTCCAAACGGCGTTGGATAGAGTTCACAATTTTTTCCACTCTTTCAATATCAACCGGACGTTTGCGTACGGCAAGCAAGATAGAATGTTCCAACTTATCTCTATCAAACAAAACTTTCTCGCCGTTTTTCTTTACCACAACCAGTTCGCGCAACTGAATCCGCTCAAAGGTCGTAAATCTGGAACCACACTCAGGACATTCGCGCCTGCGGCGAATGGCGGTATTATCATCAGCATTACGAGAATCTTTAACTTGCGTATCATCACATCCGCAAAAAGGACATTTCATACCTCACCTCACGGAAAATTTTTACTTCTCTCTTTATAAGGATAAAGCGCTTATTTTGCAATAGCTTATTTTAGGCTTTCATTAAAAATCACTGGATTTAGACATAATTTCGTCTATTGCATTTTATTCAAAGATGTGATATAGCTTTCAACAAATGCTATTATTTTCCCTATTGTTTAATCCATTAAAACTTAAAAATCATGAAAAAGTTTTATTTTTTGGCTCTCGTAGCCACAGTGATTTGTTTTGGTCTGATTTCTTGTGGACCGAAAGTTAAAGAAGCACGTTTTGCAAACACCAACTTTGCAAAAGTCACAGTTGAAGGCTCCGGCCAGTACGGTATCAAAGACCTGACAACCGGACAAGAAATCTTACCTCAGATTTACAAATCTGTCGGCTACTATTATTCAGGTTTCTTCACCGCGCAAGATGACACCGGTGTTCAGCTCTTTGATGAATCGGGCAAATGCGTTATTCCGGCACAAGCCCAGATTAATGCGAAAGACGGGTACTTTGAATTCGTTGGTAACAAAACATCAAAAGGCTCTGGAGCTAAAGGAATTTACGTTATAAAAACAGGAAAGACCATCATCAATGTTTATGATGCTCTTGAATCCGATGGTGCCGGTAACTTTATGTTCTTTGCCAAAGGGCTTTACGGAGTACTTAATCCCAAAGGTGAAACCATTATCCCCGGTGAGTACAACCAATTAATTTGGGATGGAAAGAACTACAATGCCATCAAAGATAAGAACCCAAAGAGACCTTACTTTGATGAAAAGACCAAAAAAATTAACTGGTCTCGCGCAGAAGCCTTTACCTTTGACAAAGATGGTAAACAGCTTAAAAAACTGACCACCGCTCAGGCCAAGAAAATCTTTGAGGCAAAGAAATAAAATCTCTGCCCCTTAAACAAAAAAAACACCTCCCGCTTTTCAAAGCCGGAGGTGTTTTTTTGACTTTACTCAAAATTACTTATAAATCGGAAATTTCTTGCATAAAGCAATCACTTTTTGCGCTGTTTGCTCAATGACTTCCTCGGCATCACCTTTTGCCAAAGCATCAATCACATCACATATCCAATTGGCAATTTGTGCAAATTCTTCTTCCTTAAAACCGCGAGTCGTACCGGCCGGTGTTCCAACTCTGATACCAGAGGTTACTTTCGGCGGCATCGGATCAAACGGAATAGCATTTTTATTACAAGTAATATGAGCTCGCTCTAGAGCTTTTTCGACCACATCGCCGGTCATATTTTTCGGCCTCAAATCCACTAATAACAAATGCGTATCAGTACCGCCTGAAACCAAATCAAGCCCTCTGCTTTTGAGAACCTCGCCCATTTTGTGAGCATTTTTAACCACCTGTTGAGCATATTCCTTAAATTGGGGTGTTAAATCCTCACCAAAGCAAACAGCCTTAGCTGCAATCACATGCATCAAAGGCCCCCCTTGTGTACCGGGGAAAATTGCCGAATTAATTTTTTTAGCAATTTCGGCATTATTGGTTAAAATCATACCGCCTCTTGGACCACGCAAAGTTTTGTGAGTCGTTGTTGTCACCACATCGGCATATTCCAAAGGATTCGGATGAACGCCACCGGCAACGAGTCCGGCAAAGTGCGCCATATCCACCATAAAATAAGCCCCTACTTTATCGGCTATTTCACGAAAACGCTTAAAATCAATCTGTCTCGGATAAGCCGACCCGCCGGCAATAATCAATTTGGGTTTATTTTCGAGAGCCAAACGTTCCACCTGTTCAAAATCAATCAAACCGGTATCTTTGCAAACACCATATTGAACGGCAGTCAACCACTTACCTGAAAATGAAACTTTAGAACCATGGGTTAAATGCCCACCCGCATCTAAAGACATTCCCATAATTACGTCTTTGGGCTGCAACAAAGCAACATATACGGCAGTATTGGCTTGGCTTCCGGAATGCGGCTGTACATTAACAAACTCAGCATTAAAAAGTTTTTTAGCTCTTTCTATTGCCAATTTTTCCACCACATCGACACATTCGCATCCGCCATAATATCTGTGTTCAGGATAACCTTCGGCATATTTATTGGTCATTACCGAACCTTGAGCATCGAGCACGGCACGAGAGACAATATTTTCGGAGGCAATTAATTCGATTTGATATTGTTCACGTTCCAACTCACATTGAATCGCATCAAATACATCTTTATCTTCTGTTTGTAAGCTATTTTCAAAATCCATCATTTCCTCCTAATCAATATCGAGTTTACAGAGTCGTCTGTCATGACGTCCGCCTTCATATTTCGCGGCTAAAAAGATATCGATTCTTTTTAAGACATCTTCAATTTTCATAGTTCTTCCGCCAAAGCATAAAACATTGGCGTTATTATGTTCTTTTGCAACTTGAGCCACATAATCATCATACAAAAGCGCCGCACGGATTCCTTTATGGCGATTTGCGGCAATAGAAATACCGATTCCGGTACCACACACCAGGATTCCCAAATCAGCTTCTTTCGTAGAGAGCTTTTGCACAACTTTTTGCGCGAAATCGGGATAATCCACAGAGTCGGACGAATTTGTTCCCAAATCAACAACATCAAAATTTTTTGAGATAAGATATTGAGCAATTTGATTTTTCATTTCAAAACCGCCATGATCGGCCGCCAAAGCAATTTTCATATATTTTCCCTCCTCTGCGAAAATTTTCCTTATCATAGAAGATAAAGAGTGTTTTGCAAGATGAATTAGTAACCTTGGTTAAAAATAAATAACAATATGATTTTTAAAACAAAATAAAAAAAAGTGCAAAATAATGAAAAAAAGATATTGACGAGAAGCAAAAAGTTTGTATATATAGAGGACGTTGAGTGAATGAGGAACTCAAGATGAGGTATCCCGATTGGCCGGTTGGCAGAGTGGCTCATGCAGAGGACTGCAAATCCTTGTACATCGGTTCAATTCCGGTACCGGCCTCCAAAAATTCACTTAGTACCGCATATTATTCCGGCTTAGCTCAGCGGTAGAGCAATCGGCTGTTAACCGATTGGTCGCCTGTTCGAATCAGGCAGCCGGAGCCAATAAAAAAAACCTCCCCTCATGGGAGGTTTTTTTTATTGGCTTTGGGTTATCTATTTGAGCGGCGACCAAAGGGAGCCTGTTCGGAGCGGATAGTTGGTTCAGACAACTTGCTTGACTGAACCTTACGGCGCGAGGAGGACCAGCTTGCGGGAGTACCCAATCTGGCAGCCGTCTATACTTATCCTCCCCTCATGGGAGGTTTTTTTTATTGGCTTTGGGTTATCTGTTTGAGCGGCGACCAAAGGTATTAATTCACTAGTTCAACTTTTCCCTATTGAAAACAAAATCTCTCTGACCATATAATATAAAAAAACGCACAAGGAACTCAGCAATGAAATTCAATACCACGCTTACCATCATAAAAAACATTTTCATAAAAGAAAAAACACTTCTTGACCACTGGTTTGAAACCGACGAACGCATCCGCTTTTCTATTATGGCCTCGCTAAACATGGGGTTAAGATATTTGCTCTTCATCATACTCAGCCTATTGTTTACCACCCTACACTATCAATTCACACTACTGTTAATGTGGCTTATCTCTTCTTTTATTGCATTTTATACATACAAAAAATTCGTCTTCAGCACACAAAGAAACCATTTGCAAGAATACTTAAAAAGCATTGCAATCTGGATATTAAGTTATTTCATCAACGCCGGAATATTATCTTTATTGATTAACCGATACCAAATCAACTTATTCTTAGGTCAAGGCATCGCAATATGCTTTTTGCTAATAAGCAACTATCTCTTATTTAAGCACTTTGCTTTTCGACAACCTTCGCCATTAAAACGTTGGGAAAAGCTCTTCAAACTATTTGATATTTTACCAAAGAACTAAACCAAAGAAAACCATTGGCGTACAGCACTCTCAAAATCAGGAAAGATTCGCACGATTTCTCCTTGAATGCGAGAGCGAATTTGAAAATTTTGCGTTTGAGAATCATACACCAACCAGTCAAAATCATTAGTTCCCAAGAAGATAACGTTGTCTGAAAACTCTGGATTATATTGTTCGTTCTGTTCAATTATATCATCTAACCCCGGCCAATTTTCAGGCTGTACACCAAACAAATAAACATCATCACTAAAAGCCCCGTTCACATAGCGTAGAAGAGTCACATAATCAGCCGGCAAATCACATTTTCCCTCAAGTTTGATATACTCTTTACAATCCTTCAAAAACAAAGGATCGACGGCTTCTCCGCACCAAACATCTGCATTATTTTTTAAGCTATTCGCCAAATCTTTAATCATCTAGCCCACCCCGTTGCCTCATTAGCTTGTGAGGATACTCTTTTAGCATTATTTTTCACCTTAGTTTTCTGAGGCAAAAATTCTGTAATCTCAGCCCTAATATTATCTTCTTCCTTATAACCTAAACTAACTGTCCAAGATTTACCGTCATTTTGAGTATCAAAGCGAGTATCAACCAAATATTCCATTAAATCGCCTTCTTGTTCAGAGCCTCTTAACACCATATCATAAGCCTGATCGCCATTAGCCATAGTACCGAAAGATTTTCTGATAACACCATCTCCCAAGTGCCAAATATCATGCTCGGGTGTATCTTTTGACGTATTTTGAACATCTTTAAACTCTGCAATACCGACATAATTAGCTTGTCGATTAGCTAACGCACCTATGGCATAAATCGGTCCTTTATGATGTGTAGAAAAATAAGGAATTTTCCCCTTAAACTTAGTTCTATCAACTTTGGGGTTTGGATTACCTTCTTCCAAAATACTTTTCATTAAAACATCAATATAAGCTTGCTCCACCCCATGTCTGAGCAGTCCTTGCGCAAATTGCTGTTGTGCTTCGGGAGTAGGAATTGCATTATACTTCCAAAAAAACTTTTTATGGCGACTTTCCAAATTTTCATTAATATCCGACAAGCTCAAAGAATTTCCATATTTAGGATTATATTTTTCCTTAGCATATTCATTAAACAGAATTCGCTCAAAATCCGCACCGCAAAAAGAACCAACATATTTAGGATTAATACCTTGATTGCTCAAAGCCTGCCGCAAAGGCATCTCCAAAGCCCCAAGCATGGTTGTTTTTTGCCAAGTTTTCCAAGCCTTATTATTTTCTAAATTGTAACTAAACGGATCACAAACAGTTTTATTTTTCTGCAAAGAGGCCTGTAAAAAAGTCTTAGAATAAGGTTGATTTTGTTCGATTTCAGTCACACTTGGAATATTAAAATATCCATTAAAATCCGCTCGTGTAGCTCTAATCTCTTCATGAGTTGCTCGAGTATGAGGACCGACTGCCAATTTTTTATGAAAATATCCCAAGAAAGTATTAAGATGAGCACGTGCAAAATCACTTCTTCGTTCCTGATATTTTTGCACAGCAATCATCACTAAGCTATTAAGCTCCTGCTGCGGCTTGGCATCAACATAGCGTTGAAGATTGAGCCTATCTTGGTCATTATGAATGGTATGAATAAGATGATTAATTTTCTTAACTTCTTCTTGCCCTATCATTTTATTAACAGAAGAAGCAAGCCTATTTGCATAATAACTATTAGCATTATCCGAATAAAGCTCAAACCCACGTTCCACTTCTCGCCCAAGCTCAAAGTCGATTTCGCGTAAAGTCTTAAAACTCGTTTGCAAAGCAAAACGTAAACTATTTACTTTAGAAGTCAAAGTCTGGAAATCTTGCGTTCCCATAGTGCAACGGCGTTTCTTTTCCATCAAACGCATATAAAACCCCAACTGCTCCTGAATATTTTTCAGAGCTTGAGCTTTGTTTTCATTAGGCAAATCTGCCTTGGATATTCTAGCACGCTTTCCCATTTTGTCCTTCTTTTGTCTATATTTTATCATAGGAAGGTAAATATTTCTATAAAAAAATAAAGACAAACACAAAAAAAACCGCTATTGATTACACAAGGAGAAAAAAATGACCGAACGCACATATAAAAATATCGTCATCTTAACCGGAGCCGGCATCTCTGCCGAATCTGGTTTAGCCACATTTAGAAGTTCTAACGGATTATGGAACAATCACAAAGTTGAAGACGTTGCCTCTATTGAAGGATTTGAGCGCAACCCTGCCCTCGTCCATGATTTTTACAACGAGTTAAAGATTGAAATTCAAAAAGCCAAGCCTAACGCTGCACACTTAGCCATTACCAAATTACAAAACAACTATCCGGCAGAAATCAGCGTGATTACCCAAAATGTTGACACCTTACATGAAAAGGCGGGCAATTCCAATATCTATCACATTCACGGCCAAATTAACCAAGCCGTATGCCTCAACTGTGGCCATATATTAGAAACTTTTGGAGATGTAGATACAGAAACCATTTGTCCGCAATGCCACATTCAAGGAATGATGAAACCCAACATCGTCTTTTTTGGCGAGAATCTGCTCTGTATGGACAAGGTTGAAGACCTATTGCGCAAATGTGATTTATTTATCTCAATTGGAACTTCAGGCGTTGTCTTTCCGGCCGCAGCCTTTGTACAAACAGCCAAATATTATGGAGCAGATACAATTGAATTCACGCTTGAACCAACTGCCAATAACTTTTATTTCGACCGCCATGTTTTTGGCCCTGCCGGAAAAACTTTTCCGCCCTACGTTGAGGAGTTAATTACCTCCTCACAAAACAAAAAAGAAGCCGACAGTTAAGTCGGCTTCCCTTTGTTAGATATAATCTTACTAGAACAATGACAATACTGACTGAGCAGCTTGTGAAGCCAAGCTCAA
>CASDYX010000016.1 GCA_949286215.1 uncultured Pseudomonadota bacterium | reverse complement strand
CGCTAGACTTAAATTGTTTCCATTGTCCTCGTGCAAGTCCTAAAGCATTTTCATCATTACCGTCAAAAATATTGAAAATGCGCTCAAAATTTTGCGCATCTTCGGGCGAAATATCCGCACCATCAACCAAAAACAGCAAAGTTGCATGATTTGGGTTATCATCTCCCGCACTAAGCCAAATTGGTTGCTCTTCGGCAAAACCGTCTTTTTTGGAGCCATGAGGAATAAACGACGTATCATCAAATGTCCAGAGCTGGGAATTAATAAATTCCACACGTTCTTCATTTCCTACTTTTACTTTAATGGCTTTTCCCAAAGAATAAGCCTTTTCCAAGAGCTTGGGCAAAACCTGCTCTAAGGTTTGTTTTTGCAAATGATAAAAATCTACTCTAGTCATTTTTCACCAACTTTACAGCCACAAAATGCAATGCATCAACACCTTGAATTGCAAGCAAAATCGGGCGTTTGTTTTCGCGATATGCATCACTTACAAATTCATCAAACATCTGTGCGTTTAAGACATTGCGTTGGTCAACCTTAACAATAATGTCGCCGATTTTCACACCCTTATGAGCAGCATCTGAGTTTGGCAAAACATCTTCAACTACCACACCGTTGATATTGGCTTTTAATGCGCTCAAAACCTCAGGCGTTAAATCTTTGACCTTTATTCCGGCAATATTCAGAGTAGCTATTTGTTCATCGTTAGCCACAGGGGGCAAATCAGCATTCTCTTCAATTGCATCTGAAGAGGGAGCTTGAGCCGGTTCTTCTTCCGGCATTTGTTCAATTTTTACATTCAATTTAATTTTCTTTTGGTTGCGCCAAACTTCAAATGAGGTAAGGGTTCCGATTGGTGTTTCGGCAATCATACGAGATAAATTCTTGGTATTATCAATGGTTTCACCGTTAAAACTCAAGATAATATCTCCAGCCACAAAACCAGCTTTTTGAGCCGGCCCATTGGGGGTAAAGCCTGAAACAACCACGCCTTGATTTTGAGAAATTCCGAGGTTCTCTGCAATTTCTTGTGAATTTGGCTGAATTTTAATGCCAATCCAACCCCGTTTAACCGTGCCGAATTTTTTTAATTGTCCAACCACCCAGTCAGCCAAATTAACCGGAATGGCAAAGCCGATACCCTGGCTGGCACCCGTGGTTGAAAAAATAGCGCTACTGATACCAATCACTTCACCATTCATGTTAAACATGGGGCCGCCGGAGTTTCCTTGGTTGATTGAAGCATCTGTCTGAATAAAGTTGTCATAAGGACCCGATTCGATGTCTCTTGATTTGGCAGATACGATACCGGCCGTGACACTTCCGCCCAAACCGAAAGGATTACCGATTGCCAAAATCCAATCTCCAACCCGAATTTTATCGGAATCTCCGAAAGTTACCGGCTGTAGTTGTGCCTTTGCTTCAATTTTGATTAAAGCCAAGTCAGTCTTTGGGTCTTTACCGATAAGTTTTGCCTCTAGCCTTTGGTTGTCAAAAAGTGTAACTTGAATGCTGTCAGCTTTGTCAACCACATGATTATTGGTAATGATATATCCATCTTTATCAATGATAAACCCGGAGCCAAGAGATTCTGATGCCTCTGTATTATCACTGCTCATATCCGTATTTTCGAGCGCAGAAAAACTTGAAATATTCACCACGCTAGGCATTAGTTTTTCAGCCAAATCGGCAAAAGAGGGATATTGTGCCGAAGCGTTGCTTGCCAGGCAAACAACGCTTAACACTAAACCGATAAAAAAGAACTTCAGTTTTATCATTTGTACTTATCTAGCCCTTACATCGGAAGTACCGAAATACTTAAAGAATTCGGAATCAGGCGCCAACACCAAAGAGGCGTTACCATCGGCCAAAGAGTTTTTGTAAGCCTCTAAAGAGCGATAAAAAGCATAAAAGCTTGGGTCAATATTAGCGGCATCATTCCAAATTTGAATAGCTTGCTCATCACCTTGACCTTGCATAATTTGAGCTTGCTTTTCAGCTTCGGCAATAATGATTGTGCGCTCTTTTTCAGCCTTTGCTCTGATTTGCTGTGCTTGTTGTTGTCCTTTGGCGCGGAATTCCTTGGCATCACGTTCACGCTCTGTTTTCATGCGTGCGTTAATGGCTTGCAAAACTTGCAACGGCAAGTCTGCGCGTCTGATTCTCACGTCGGCCACGCTCACACCGATTTGTTCGGCATCTTTTTTAACCGCACTGCTGATATCGGCCATAATTTGGGTACGTTGTTGAGACAATAGCTCTTGCAAGGTAATGCGACCCAAAATTTTACGAACTGATGAGTTAACGATTTCAGCCAACTTGCCACGAGCAATTTCTTCGGTTCGAACCGTTTGATAGAACTTGAGCGGGTCAACGATTTTGTAACGTGTAAAACTGTCAACATCCAAACGTTTTTTATCGTTCAAAACCACTTCTTGAGCCGGAGGGTCAAGGTTGAGCAAACGCGTATCATAAATGACCACATTTTGAATAAAGGGCATTTTAACCTTTAAGCCCGGTTCTTTCACCAAACGGATGGGTTCACCAAATTGCAGAACAATAGCTTGTTCAGGCTGAGCCACAACATAAAGTGAGTTTAACCCGACAAAAACAATGACGGCCAAGACAGCCAGAAAATAATATTTATAGCGATCAAACATCATTCATACTCCTAATTTTTATTATTTACGGCTGTAGAGGCAACACTGTTTTGGTTAATCGGCAGCAAGGGCAAAATAGCATTACCTTTGCCGGATTGGTCCAAAATCACTTTGTTTGACTTGTTCAAAACCTCTTCCATAGTTTCCAAATACAAGCGTTTTGCGGTTACATCTTTACCTTGCTTATAGGCATTGTACACTGAAATAAAGCGCTCAGCTTCACCTTTTGCTTTGTTAACAACGGCTTCTTTATAGGCTTGAGCATTTTGCAAACGTTGAGCAGCTTCACCTTGAGCTTTCGGTAAAATCTCGTTGCGATAAGCCTCTGCTTCGTTTTTGAAACGTTCCATATCGGCTTTTGCGCGTTGAACTTCATTAAAAGCATCAACCACTTGCTTCGGAGGGTCAGCCTTTTGGAGTTTTACACGAACGATTTCCACACCGGAACCGAACTCATCCAAAACTTTTTGCAGTTCGGCCTTGGTTTCGTCTTCAACTTTGCCGCGGTCACCAGTAATAATCGGTTGCATTTGTGATTGTCCGACAATTTCTCTCAAAACAGATTGAGCGGCCACGCGAACGGTCACATCAGGGCTGCGCATGTTAAAGAGGTAGTCTTTAGCATTTTTAATTTTCCAAACCACGGTGAGGTTAATATCAACAATATTTTCATCCCCCGTTAGCATGTGGCTTTCGGTGAAAGAGTTTGCAGCATTGCGATAAGTTTCTACTTCACCGATATTAATACTGCGTTCACGTGTAATATTGACTTTTTCAACCTTTTCGATTGGGTAGGGCAGATGATAATGCAGTCCGGCATCGGTTGTGTAGGCATATGCCCCAAAGCGCAAAACCACACCTTGGTCGCTGGGCTGAATTTGATAAAAGCCCGAAGCCAGCCACAAGGCGACGATAATTGCAATTGCCCAACCGAATTTAAAGTCAAATCCATCGTCATTCTTCACCCTTTCCAACACGCTAAAGTCCACGACTTTAGGGTTAGAAAGCGTCTCCTCACTGTCGCCCCAAGGGCTGGAGTTATCATTATTGCCCCATGGGCCTTGATTTTTTGCCATTATTTTGCACCTCTTATAATTTATTTCGTTGCTTTTTTTTACATATAATATAAATATCAGCTAATGACAATTAATGATATAAGCTATCAACAGGGGGAGAAAATCCGATGGAAGAAGCAATTCGCGCGCTATGTTTGGAATATTTTAGCGCAGAAGCAATAGAGAGCCTGCAAATAACCAATAAGAGAGTGATTGTTACAATAGCCTCAGCGGAAGATGCCGGCAAGTCTGAGGTCTTACGCCAAAAAATATCAGAGCTTGCGGGAGATAAGAAAGTTTCGATTATCTTCACCGCGCCAAAGGCTCCTCAAGGCCTTCGTCCCGAACAAGAAGGCTGGACAGTGAAAGGTGTCAAAAAAATCATTGCCGTCGCCTCAGGCAAAGGCGGCGTCGGCAAATCTACCACGGCGGTTAATTTGGCCTTGGCTCTGGCAGAGCAGGGGCTAAAGGTTGCTTTGTTTGATGCTGACATTTACGGTCCTTCCGTTCCGACCCTTTTGGGTTATGAAGGACAACCTCCCGTTTCTTATGATGGCCAAACCATGGAGGCTTTCTTTGTTCAAGGTATAAAATCAATGTCAATCGGCACACTGATAGATAAAGATACGCCTTTGATTTGGCGTGGTGCAAAGGCATGTGGTGCCATCCAACAACTTCTAACCGAAGTCAACTGGGGCGAGATTGATGTCATGGTAATAGATATGCCTCCAGGCACGGGAGATATCCAAATCTCACTGTCGCAAATGTTAAAGTTAGACGGTGCGGTAATTGTTTCCACCCCGCAAGACATAGCTTTGATAGATGCTGTCAAAGGCGTGAATATGTTCAAAAAAGTCAATGTTGAGATTTTGGGCATTGTGGAAAATATGAGCTATTATATTTGTGAGCATTGCGGCGCAAGAGCAGATATTTTCGGTCATGAAGGAGCTCAAAAAACTGCCGCTCAATTAGGCGTTCCTTTCTTGGGCGAAATTCCGTTGCATATGGCCATTCGCTCAAATTCCGATGCCGGAACACCGGTTGTTGCATCCATGCCGGGCAGCCCTTATGCCAGAGCCTATGAGGCCATCGCCCGACAGGTCAAAGACAAACTTTTTGCTTAAAAATCAAAAGTCTCAGTTCGAATGCTGAGGCTTTTCTTTATCCTGCTAAATAAGTTTTGACGGCGTCGTCTCGCTCAAAGAGATAAAGCAAAACGCGTAACGCCATTCCTCTGTTGGAGGTAAGTTGCGGGTCCAATTCCAACATCATACGCGCATCTTTATTGGCGGTGAGCAGTAAGTTTTTGTGAACCGTCATATCAGCGAGCTTAAATTCGTTAAACCCGGATTGACGCGTGCCCAAAATTTCACCACCGCCTCTGAGCTCCAAATCTTTTTCGGCAATCAAAAAGCCGTCTTCCGTCTCTTTCATAATATTAAGGCGACTGTGAGCAGTTTCACTCAAAGGATAAGAATAGAGTAATAAGCAAGTTGAGGCCTGAAAACCGCGCTTAATCCGCCCTCTGAGTTGGTGAAGTTGAGCCAAGCCAAATCTTTCGGCATGTTCAATAATCATGACTGTTGCCTCGGGTACATTAACACCGACTTCAATCACGGTTGTAGCAACCAAGAGAGAAAGCTCGCCTTTCTTAAATCTTTCCATTACGGCATCTTTATCTTTTTCTTTCATTTTGCCGTGTACAAGGCCGACCTTATCGCCAAATATTTTTTGTAATGTTTCAAAGCGTTCTTCGGCAGCGGCTAAGTCGGTCTTTTCGGATTCTTCCACCAAAGGGCAAACCCAATAAGCTCTGCAACCTTCATCAAGTTTACGGCGCAAAGCATCAACCACCACATCTATTTTTGCCACCGGCATCACGCGTGTATCAACCGGTTTTCGCCCCTCAGGCACTTGGTCGATTTTTGAATATTCCATATCCCCATAAGCCGTCAAAACCAAAGACCGAGGAATTGGGGTTGCCGTCATAACCAGAATATCGGCTTTGTTACCCTTATTGGAGAGGGCAAGTCTTTGGTGTACACCGAAACGATGTTGCTCATCAATCACCACGCAAGCCAAATCCTTGAACGTAACATCCTCCACAAACAAGGCATGCGTTCCGATAAGAATATCAATTTTGCCATCTTCCAAATCTTGCAAGATTTTTGTACGTGTTTTGCCTTTAACACGACCGGTTAATAATTCGGCGCGAAGTCCGATTTCCTCACATAAAGGTTGAATGGTTTCCAAATGTTGCTTTGCCAAAATTTCGGTTGGAGCCATAATTGCGGCTTGTGCCCCGCACTCCACGGCATTCAGCATGGTTAGAAAAGCAACAATAGTTTTCCCGCTACCGACATCACCTTGCAAGAGCCGAAGCATACGATAAGGCGATGCTTGGTCGGCGCTGATTTCTTTTAATACTTTTTCTTGAGCTTGAGTAAGATTAAACGGCAAAATTTGTAAAATTTTTTTTCTCAACAAGCCATTACCTTTAATTTCTCGCCCTTGCTGCTTTTTAACTCTCTCTCGTACAATTGCTAACGCTAATTGGTTGGCCAATAATTCATCATAAGCCAAACGGGTACGCGCAATGTCATTTGGTTCTAGATTCGCCAAAGACTTTGGCAGATGTGCTGATTTTAGAGCTTGGTTAAAACTTGGCCAGTTGTTTGCTTTCAAATAAGGCTCATCAAGCCACTCACTAAATTGCGGCACAATGCCTAAGGCTTGTTTCATAATTTTATTGAGCAGTTTATTGGTAATACCGGCTGTGAGTGGATAGACGGGTTCAATTCCCAAAATAGTCCCCATATCTTCGGGTTTCACAATATAGTCAGGATGACTCATTTGTAACAAACCTTGAAAGCGCTCCACTTTTCCGCTGACCACACGCACTTCGCCGACGGGAAGATTTTTGTGAATAGACTCAGGATAAACTTTGAAAAAACTCAATACCAAATCACCCGTTCCGTCTGAGCAAATCACGCGGTAAGGTTGCTTTTTTGTCTTTGGAGCAATATGCTCTATGACTTTTACTTTAAGGGTACAAATAGTGTTTTCTTTTGCCATACAGAGTTTTGGTGAATAGGTGCGGTCAATAATTCCTGAAGGTAAATGCCATAACAAATCCACCACGCGATTACCGCACAAGCGATTCAAAAACTCTTGCGTCTTAAGCCCGATACCTTTAAGCGTGTTAATCGGCGCAAACAACGGAAATAAAATCGGTGGTCGCATTTTTCCTCTAAAAATAAAGAAAACAGTTGCATCTAGGCGATATTGTATATATTTTCAAAATAAAGTAAATAACAAGATTAAAGAAAATGTTAGAAGATATCGCAACTCTGCAAAATTGCACGATTTCATCAGTCCCCGACGGATATGATGCGTTTTTGCTTGCCAAATTACAGCTCTCCGCCAAACACGATATAATATATGTCGTAAGTGATGGTGTGTCTTTGGAACATACGGCGCAAATCTTAAATACGATTGCCCCGCAAATTGAGGTCTTAAAGTTTCCGGCATGGGATACGGTGCCTTATGACCGTGTATCGCCAAATGTTAATGTGGTTGCCTCGCGTGTAGAAACTCTGAGCACTTTGGCACAAAATCCGACCCCAAAAAAGCCCCGTATTATTTTAACCAGTAGCGGTGCGATTCTCCAACGCTTGCCGTTAAAAAAGATATTCTTAAATTCAATGCGTGAGGTCAAAACCGGCGCTTCGCTTAATTTTAATGACTTTGTGCACTATGCGGTGGTCAATGGCTATAATCGGGTTGAACAAGTGATGGAAGCCGGAGAATATGCCGTCCGTGGTGATATCTTAGATATTTTTCCTGTCGGAAGCGCCCAGCCGTTGCGTATTGATTTGTTTGGCGACGAGGTGGAAAAAATCCGCACTTTTGATCCCTTAACCCAACGCTCCACCGGTGAGCTGAAAAGTTATACTTTCCAAGTAATGGGGGAGGTAGCTCTTGATAATAACACAATTAAGAGCTTTCGTGCCAAATATCGTGAGGCTTTTGGTTCTCAAGGAACCACAGATGAGCTCTATGAAACGATTTCTAATGGGCAAAAATATATCGGTATGGAAAACTGGTTGCCGTTTTTCTATGATGAAACCTTGCCGACTTTGTTTGATTATGTGCCTCAGGCCTATGTGATTATCGGCAAATCGGTAAAAGAAGCGGTTAGCGCAAAAGAAGAAAGTATTATTGACTACTATCAAGCACGCCTTGAGGCTCTATCAATAAAATCGGCTAATGAGGTTGATACCTATCGTCCGATTGCGCCCGAATTGCTTTATATGACCAAAGAGGAGTTTGCAACACGCTTGCGCCAACGCCAAGCCATTTATTTTACACCCATGACTTTGCCCGCGGGAGAAAATAATGAAACGGCAGGCGTTATTCCTGGGCGAGATTTTTCTAATGCCAAGAATATTTCGGCTGCGGAGGTTTATAATGAGCTCAAAAATTATCTGAGTGAAAACGGCAAATTAAAAAGAATTATTTGTTGTTATTCTGAGGGCTCAAGAGAACGCTTGGCATCACTCATGAGCGAATATGGCTTCTCAGATATTGCCTTGGCCGATGATTGGCACGAAGCTCTTACAAAAGCCGGACACAAAAAAACTGTTTTAGCCGTAATGAATTTGGCGCATGGTTTTAGGGGCGACGGCTGGTGCCTGATTTCCGAACAAGATATTTTAGGCGAGCGCCAAACCCGCCGCACCACCAAAAAAGTAACGGCGAAAGATTTTATTGCTGATGTCTCATCACTTTCAATTGGCGAGTTAGTTGTCCATGTCGAACATGGTATTGGTAAGTTCTTAGGTCTAGAGAATATTACGGCCGGCGGCGCCCCGCATGATTGCTTAAAGATATTATATGCCAACGATGCCAAACTCTTTGTTCCGGTCGAAAATATTGATATGGTCTCCCGCTATGGTTTGGAAGATGATAATATTCAGCTTGATACCCTAGGAGGCGTTGCATGGCAGGCAAAAAAAGCCAAAGTTAAAGAGAAAATTCGCGATATCGCGGAAAAATTAATTAAAATTGCCGCCGAAAGACACCTCAAAGAGGCTGATGTTTTCATTCCGCCCTCAGGACCTTATGATGAATTTTGCGCGCGCTTTCCTTATAGCGAAACCGATGACCAACTCAATGCCATAACGGATGTTTTGAAAGATTTGGGACTTGGCTCGCCGATGGATAGATTGGTTTGCGGCGATGTTGGGTTTGGTAAAACCGAAGTTGCCTTGCGCGCGGCCTTTGCCGTTGCAATGTCGGGTGCTCAAGTAGCGTTAATTGTGCCGACAACTTTGCTCGCACGCCAACACTATTATAATTTCAAAAAGCGTATGGAAGGTTTTCCAATCAAGGTTAAAATGTTATCACGCTTGGTAACCCCTAAAGAAGCCGAAGAAACCCGTAAAGGTTTGGCAGACGGGGCGGTGGAAATTGTTATCGGCACGCACGCTTTGTTGTCAAAAGATATAAAATTCTGCAACTTAGGGCTCTTAATTATAGATGAAGAGCAACATTTCGGCGTTGCTCATAAAGAAAAATTAAAAGCACTTAAGTCTAATGTTCACGTGTTAACTCTAACCGCTACGCCAATTCCAAGAACCCTGCAAATGTCCTTAACCGGCGTAAAACAATTAAGCATTATCGGCACGCCGCCGGTTGACCGCTTGGCCGCGCGCACTTTTGTCATGCCTTTTGATAAGGTTATGATAAAAGAGGCAATTTATCGAGAAAAATTCCGTAACGGTCAAACTTTCTTTGTCTGCCCAAGGGTTTCAGATATTTTTGGGGTTGAAAAAGAGCTCCGAGAACTCGTACCTGATATCAAAATCTTGGTTGCCCACGGGCAAATGCCTGTAAAACACCTTGAAGAGGTCATGAACGATTTTGCCGATGGCAAAGCCGATATGCTTCTCTCCACCACCATTATTGAATCCGGTATTGATATGCCCTCGGTTAATACCATGATTGTCTATCGGGCAGATATGTTTGGTCTGGCGCAACTTTACCAATTAAGAGGGCGAGTAGGACGTGGCAAACTCAGAGGCTATTGTTACTTTACCGTGCCAAAGCAAAAGAACCTCAAGCCAATTGCCGAACGCCGCTTGAGCATCTTGCAAGCGCTCGATACCTTAGGCGCAGGTTTCTCGCTTGCCAGCCATGATATGGATATTAGGGGCTCGGGTAATATTTTGGGTGAGGAGCAATCCGGCCATATTAAAGAAGTCGGTGTTGCCTTGTATCAACACATGCTGGAAGAAGAAATTGCCCGCCTCAAAGCCGGAGAATTTGAGCAAGACAAACAAGCTTCTCTTGAATGGGCGCCGCAAATCACCACCGGTATTCCAATTATGATACCCGAAACCTATGTTAAAGACTTAGGTGTTCGCTTAGGCCTTTATAAGCGTATTGGCGAGATAAAAGATAAAAACGCACTCCTTGATATGAAAGAGGAGTTGGTTGACCGCTTTGGTAAACTCCCTGCAGAAGTTGACAACCTTCTCAAAACAGTTGAAATCAAGCAGCTTGCTGTTCTAGCAAATGTTGAAAAAATCGAGGCCGGCGGAAAAGGTATTTTGCTGAGCTTCCATAACAATACCTTCGCCGCCCCAGATAAGTTGATAGATTTTGTTACCAAACAGTTTGGCGCAGTAAAAATTCGCCCGGACCAAAAACTCTTTATTGAGAAAAACTTGGAAGATTACAGCCTCAGGGTTGAAACCATCAAAAACTATCTCAAAAAATTAATCTCGCTCTTGGGAGTGGAACAATGAATTCAGAGTTAACCTCTCGTCCCATGAGATTTTATAACATGCTGGTGCATTTAACATCTCCGGGACGCAAGGTGATAGAAGAAAATGTAGCAGTCAAAAACATTTGGCAAAAGAACAGCTTAGTCTTTCTGGATTTATATTTTTATCGCACCAAAAAATCGCATATTGTTGATAGCGTTTACTTGCGCGATATTATGGATATGAGCAACGAAAAGTTCTATGCCTCGGCCAAAGAGTTTATAGCAGATTATTGTGCCTATACCTCAACGGTTGAAGATAATCACCACGAAGCAGAGCCTGCACAAATTTTTGATTTTAGACATCTCGAAAAAATTAAAGATAATTTGATAATTCTGACCTTTATTGCCAAATGCACGGCTGATTTTAATCAGGTAAAATTAGCTTCAATTAGAAAATACATAAATAAAAAATTGCCGCAAACAAAGGTATTAAGTGAGCAATATCTGAATAATTACATGGAAGAATTAAACCCGGCTGAGAACGATTTTTTCAAAGCAATAGAAGCCTTAAAGTCACAAACTCCAGAAGAAATTGAAGATTTAATAACCGAGGCGTTAAAAATCAGTTCAGCAGACGGAGCTCTAAGTTATCAGGAGCGATATTATATTGCAGAAATTGTGCAAGCATTAAGAGAATATGGCATTGAGCCTGATATTGAGTTTTAAAAAAAGAAAACACCGCAAAATAAGCGGTGTTTTTTAGAAAAGTTAAACTTATTACTGAGCAACAACTTCACTTTTTTCATCAGTAGTTTTATTTTCGGTATTGTCATCTTCGGATGGTTTTGCTTCAGCTTCCTCAGATGAAACAACTTCCTCTAAAACAACTTCTTCTGAGGTTGTAGAAGAGGGCTCAGCTACTGGTTCATTGGGAACTTCTTCCACAAAAACGACATCGTTATTTTCCTCAACTTTTTGTGGCTCATTTTCAGCAAGTGAGTTTACTTCAGCTTTTTCACTATCTGGAGTTTCGACTCTTGGTGGAAGTTTTCCTTCATCAAGGTAAACTTCTTTATTATAATCATCTAAAAAGTGGTGCTTAATAAAGTCCCCGACTTGAATGCCATGCTTTTTAACATCTCCGGCATTAAGCTCAATCACAAACATTGCCGGTTCTGGAGCAATAATCAATTCTTCAGACATCGGCGTTGCATTTTCATAAATGAAGAAAATTTTTCCATTAGCATTAACAAAGAGCATATCTAGAGGGATTTTTGTATTTTTCATCCACATGGCCACTTGGTTGCTGACATGAGATAAGTCAAAGATCATACCGCTGTTTGCAGCTAAATTTTCTCTGAACATCAATCCTTTTTCCAAATCTTGAGGGTTTTGAGCTTCCTCAATATTGTAAGTAACATCGCCTTTTTGAGTTTTAATTGTCAGGTTTCCTTCCTGAGAGCAGCCGGCAATAACAATTAAGGCACAGAAAAGTTTGAAAAATTTAAGCATGATTGTCTCCTTAAGGTTTTAAGTCAATTTTTCTCGGTTGCCATTTAGAAACGACGACAGGACCATTTTGAGAAAGTAAGACTTTCTTTCTAGAGTCAGAAAAAGCATTATTTTTTTGAGCTCTTTTATTTTGTTCAATAAAGTGTTTAACAACTTCGTTAAAATCAACAGTATTTATTGTTCCGGAAATGCACATTTCCTTAAAAGCCGAATTAGATTTAGTGATTTTTTCCAAGCCACGTAAAGAAAGTTTTCCATACTTAGCCCAAACACTTTCAAGAAATAATTCAATTTTATCAGGAAATTTGACGGCAGGCATATAAGGACGCCCAAAAGCAAACATTCTTTTAAGATTCGGTTCATAAAAGCCGGTGTGGTCACACACAAAGAGACTAGGAGTGAGCATTTGCATATTATAGCTCATAGCAAAGTGTACCTGAGCCAAAAATAAGAGATTCTGCATCACATCGGTTTCAAGATAGAGTCCGTCTTTTTCGGCGCGGTTAAAAAACCAATAAGCGACGTCAATCGCGGTATCTGTAGCCGGAATAGTCATCTTTAATCCTTTCAAAATAAACACAACAATTATAAAACATTTATTTAAAAACTCAAATATTTAAATGCACGAACTTAATATTTTTTTGTTTGTATTTATTTTTGTTCTTGTTTTAAAAAAGTTAATAAGTTATCACTATACTAATTGGCGCAAAAGGCGTAATTATAATTCAAAATAGGGTTAAAGAGATGTTTTCGCATAAGAATATAATAACTTCTACCTTCGTAATCAGTGCAATGCTATTGATGAGTGCTTGCAAAAGTGCTTCTTTTCCTGAAATTACCGATGAATATGCCTCTGAGGACGGCTATCTCAAAGAGAGTTCAGGCTTGGCAAGCGATAATAAAAATGTTGCCTACG
This sequence comes from uncultured Pseudomonadota bacterium, assembly GCA_949286215.1. Lineage (GTDB taxonomy): Bacteria > Pseudomonadota > Alphaproteobacteria > RF32 > CAG-239 > Scatocola. The sequence goes on along the minus strand of CASDYX010000016.1, from coordinate 20,529 downwards.
AAGGAGAAACCATTACTCCGGCCAAAACAAAGCCGGTTATAGTCTCCGATTCTGAAGATTTAGATAAAGAAGAGACTGTTATAAGCGAAAACGCTGAAGATATGGACTTACCTGAACCCGAAGAAAAAGAACAACCTCAAGAGCCGCAAAAAGTTGCTCAAGCTCAAGAAGTTGAACAGGTGAATTTACCGCAAACCCCGCAACTTCCAAGCGTAACCTATTTGGTTGAGACATTTTATTTTGATAATGGCAGTTCATATATGCCAGCAGGTTCCAATTCAAAGATTCGCCAAATTGTAAAAGAAGCCAAGAAAAATAATGCTTACGTTCGCGTTATGGGTTATGCATCAAGTCGTACTCGTAATACGGATATGGCTAGCCACAAAATGGCAAACTTTAAGGTTTCTCAAGCTCGTGCCGAGGCTGTTGCCGCAGCTTTGAGAAGAGCAGGTATGCCCTCAAACAAAATTTTAGTTGAAGCCATGTCAGATAATCGTCCCGCTTATTTGGAAGTAATGCCCGAAGGTGAGCGCCTAAACCGCCGTGCGGAAGTATATATCAGTTACTAGGACTTTGAGGAGAAACAGTGGTTTTCAGCTTTGAAAATGTAAAATCTCTGGGAGGAAATCTTTGGAAAGCAACACCTGCAGATGAAAGAAAAGCCGAAGTTATTGCTCAGCGCTTTGATTTGCCTTTGTTGGTTTCAAGGATAATTTCCGCCAGAGGGATAGAACTGTCTGATGTTGAAAATTTCCTCAATCCTAAACTTCAAAATCTTCTTCCTGACCCAAATGTATTGAAAGATATGCAAGTTGCGGCGCAAAAAATTGCGCAAGCAATTATTTCAGGAAAGAAAATTGCCATTATTGGAGACTATGATGTCGATGGGGCAACCTCGTCATCTGTTTTGCGTCTGTTTTTAGAAAGTGTCGGTGTTGAGCCGTTAGTGCATATTCCCGAAAGAGAAGAGGGATATGGTCCAAGCTGTCTTGCCTTTGATGAATTTGCAGCTCTTGGAGCCGATTTTGTGATAACGGTAGATTGCGGCACCACTGCGTTTGGTGTTTTTGACTATGCCAAAGAAAAAGGTTTTGAGGTAATAGTTCTTGACCACCATGAGGCAGAGGCCAGATTGCCAAACGTGAGTGCCGTAGTGAACCCCAAGCGTTTGGATGAGGAAAATGATTACCCATACCTCAAATACATGGCTGCCGTTGGCGTAGTCTTTGTAACAATTGTTGCCATAAATCGCGAATTGCGCAAAGCCGGATTTTATCAAACCCGTCAGGAGCCAAATCTCATTCAGTGGTTAGACTTGGTCGCATTGGGAACGGTATGTGACGTGGTTCCGTTATTGGGCTTAAATCGAGCTTTTGTGCGCCAAGGGCTAAAAATTATGGCACAAAGAAGAAATATCGGACTAAAAGCTCTGATTGACAAATCTTCTATTGCCGAAGCCCCGAGTGCTTTTCATTTAGGTTTTGTGCTAGGACCAAGAATCAATGCTTGCGGGCGAGTTGGTGAGGCGGCTTTAGGCAATCGCTTGCTGTGTAGCCAAGATGAGTTTCAGGCCAGTCTCTTGGCTGATAAACTCAATGAGTTCAACACCCAAAGAAAAGAAATAGAAGGCTACGTCTTAGAAAAAGCAATTGAAATGTTGGAAGGAACACCCCAAACCTATCCGATAGCTTTTGTTTTTGGACACGATTGGCACCAAGGTGTAATAGGCATCGTTGCCGGAAAATTAAAAGAACGTTACAACGTTCCGGCATTTGTCATGTCAATAGAAGATGATGAAGTAAAAGGCTCAGCGCGCTCAATTCCTGGGGTCGATTTGGGGGCATTGATTATAGCAGCCAAAGAGGGCGGCTACATTACCAAAGGCGGCGGCCATACCATGGCAGCTGGTTTTTCTTTAGAGGAAAATCAAATTGAAGATTTCAGACGTTTTGTCGGAGAATATGTTGAGCGTCAATTAGGTCATGAAGCCATAACACCGATATTAGAGGCTGATGGGGTCCTAGATGTTGCCGGAGCCAGCGTCGATTTAGCCGATAAACTCTCGCAATTGGAACCCTATGGCGCAGGCAATAGTGAGCCCAAGTTGGTTTTGGAAAGAGTAAGAATAAATAAACCCAAAATGGTCGGAAGCGGACATGTCAGTTGTTATCTGAGTTCGGCAAACGGCGGTAGCCTAAAAGCTATGGCCTTTCGTGTGGCAGATACGGCAATCGGACCGGCACTGCTTAATAGTCATGGTGAAAGTTTTAATGTTATTGGCGTCTTGCGGCACGATAATTGGCAAGGCCGCAATTCGGTACAGTTTATTATAGAAGATGTGATGAGGGTAGAATGAAAAAAGACGAAGTAACCAAGAGAGCAATACGTATCAAACATATTCGTTTAGAACGTGAAAAAGCAATCTTTATGAAATTAGGCTCAAAAATAAAGGCTTATTTCTTTACCGGTATTTTGGTAACAGCCCCTGTTGCGATGACATTTTATTTGGCCTACAAACTCATCACTTGGATTGATGTGAGTGTAAATCGCTTAATTCCGCCTGAATTCAGACCGGATAATTATTTACCCTACAGTATTCCGGGATTAGGCGTCGTGCTCTTGATTTTAGCTCTCATCTTGATTGGTATGTTTGCCGCCGGATTCTTAGGACGTTTTTTCCTGCGCTTAGGCGAGTGGATAGTTTATAAGGTTCCTCTTATTTCTAGCATCTATTCTTTGCTCAAACAAGTGTTCCAAACTTTTCTTTCCAATAAAAATGATGCTTTTACCAAAGTTGTTTTGTTGGAATATCCCAGAAAAGGAATATGGATATTAGGATTTGTCAGCTCCGATACTCAAGGCGAGGTGAAAGACAAATTAGGTCGAGAATTGTTGAATGTCTTTATTCCGACCACTCCGAACCCCACATCGGGTTTTTTAATCTTTGTTCCGAAAGAAGATACCATAAATGTGGATATGAGTGTTGAAGAGGGAATAAAATTTGTCATTTCGGGTGGTTTGGTTACTCCGGAAATGACCAAGAAAAAATAGTATCAAAAAAACTCCTTTGAAATTGTTCAAAGGAGTTTTTTTGTAACGTTAGTTAAGGCCTTTTTAGTCTTAGAACAGGGCGAGCATAAATTTTCTTATTTATGTCAACACTGTTTCCCTCATAATAGTCAGGATCCCAGACTTTTGCAGACTCTATCGTTCCGTCATTCATTCTTAATTTCCATGCGTGACATGAATCATATAAAGAAGAAGTCCAATACCACCCTTCAAGAACTTCAGAGCTCAAAGCTTTTAGGGCAGGGTTAATAGCATCTTTGTTTGCAAATAGAGCTCTTAACTCTGTTAAAGATGGCAGAAAAGCGCTATATTTTTCTACGCCGTCCTGATTATAGTCATAACACCATGCGGAACTCCCTGCTTCTTGTGATTTATCATTAATTTTTTCACCGAGAAACCCGCGAGTATGGCGTATAAAACAACGAGTTAGTTTTTTGCCATCAGCCTCTTGATGAAAAATCAATATTTCTCCGCAACGAGGACAATGAATAATTTCTTCTTTGTCATTTCCCACGAGTGTCAAAAGCGATGAGGCATAAAAGACCCCCCAAGGTAACCTTTTTTGTCGCAAACATACGGCTAATATTTCAGAGCCGCTGACATTGCCTACAACCGCCATAACCTGACGATTTGGGAGTATTGCCGGATAAATTAAACCATCTGCATAAACATACATTCCGGGAGCTAGTCCATTAGGAATGTCAAACACCGTTCCCAATTTTTCGATAACGGCAGGCAAATCTTCCGGCTTAATTGATCGATCCCATCCATCAATTAAGTCCTCAAAACTAAATTGACTTTTCATAATCTAAATAATTAAAAGTTAATAATAAGTATTTATAACATTAATAGTCTATAATCAAAAAAAGCAACAAATTTTAAAGGCAAGAAAAAAAGCCCCGAGAATGGGGCTTGCTTTATCTGTTTGGATTAACGTTTGTCGGAAACGGCATATACTGCCCAACGCCACCAAAATATTTTCTGAAAAATCCGGGATTATGACCGAGTGTTTCGGTTTTATCGGTACTGACCTTAATTTCTTTACCATCTTTTTTGGTAAGACGGTCAATTTGTTCAACTTGATTTTGGTCGTTAAAACGAATAGTTAAGACATCACGTTCAACTTCTTGTGGAGAAAAGAAAGCGACACGTTTGATATCAGAGGACATGTAAATCCAAGTATTTTTATCTAAAGATACCACATTAGACGGCGCACCGAGAATTTGGTGAACTTCTGCACGGCTTTGACCGACTCTGATTTGGCTGATTCTCTCATTTGAGGGCATATTCCCGTTATGGGTAATAAATATATCGCTGCTGCAAGCAGAAGACATCATGATAACAAAGGAACTTAACAAAAGTAATTTGCGGGTTGACATCTTTAATCCCTTACCATTAAAACATAAATAACAATTAGCAACAACATATCACAAGGAAAGATTTAATGCAAAAACATTTTTCATATCCGTTGATAGTTGAAGATATCTCATCAGGAGAGCAACACTATCACTTAACGGCAAGTCCGGACAATCTGCAGGAAATAGCTGAAATTTTGCAGATTCCTTCAGCCGAGAGCTTTGAAGCGGATATTTATACCAAACTCAATAAAAAAGAGCATCTTTTGAGAGTCTGGGGAAAATTAAATGCAACGCTTCGTTTGCAAAGCGTCATTAGTCTGGAATATTTCTCAAAGACTTATAGCCCGGATTTTGAGGTTGTGTTTGATACCAAAGCCACATTTAAGTCTCAAAAAGAGGAAGAAGTTGACTTTGAGGAGGACTTACCGGATATCGTCATTGATGGCAAAATCGATTTGGCCGAGATTGCACTGGAACAATTAGCTTTGGTATTGGAAGATTATCCCAGACAAGAAGGGGAGGTCTTTGAGTGGAAAAGCGAGTTTTCACCCGAAGATACCGCAAAAGAAAATCCATTTAAAATTTTGGCTTCTCTTAAAAAATAAAAAAATATGCTTGCCAAAAGAGAAAATATTGGTTAAAAGGTCAAATAAAGCTTTCCTGAGGACATTTTAACTGTTGATTTTTAAAATGAAATAGGTTAATAATGTCGTCTGGAAAATTGGTTTTTAATCATAACTAATAAATTAGAGTATAAGAAAATGGCTACACCAAAACACAAAACATCAACATCTCGCCGCAATATGCGTCGTTCACATGATGCATTGAGTGCAAATTCTTATCAAGAATGCCCGAACTGCGGTGAGTTGAAAAGACCTCACAATGTATGCCCGTCTTGCGGACAATACAACAAACGTGAAGTTGTTAAACAAGAGACAGCTTCGCAAGAATAGTCTTTAACCGGCTTGCTTAGATGATTTTTTAAGTCAAGCCTATATCATTATATGGAGCAGGTTTTGTCTGATAATCTGGTCATATCAATAGACGCGATGGGGGGAGATAATTCCCCCAGAGTCGTTATTGAGGGATTAGCTATTGCTAACAAAAAAAATCCCGATGTGCATTTTTTGCTCTTCGGCGATGAAAGCAAAGTCCTCCCGATATTAAATTCTTATCCGAACTTGAAAAAAGTATGTGAGTTGCGCAATGCACCTGAAGTCGTACGCAATGAGGATAAGCCCTCCCAAGTAATTCGCAATCGCAACACCAGTATGTATATGGCAATTGATGCCGTACGCAAAGGTGAGGCAAAAGCTGTCGTTTCAGCCGGAAATACCGGTGCTTTGATGGCTATTTCTAAGCTGACATTAAAAACCATTCAACGGATACATCGTCCGGCAATTGTCAGCATTATGCCTCATTTAACCGGTAAATATGTGATGCTGGATTTGGGTGCCAATACGGAATGTGATGCTGTAAATTTGGCTGAATTTGCGCTGATGGGCAATATTGTAGCCAAACATGCTCTTGGTATCGAAAAACCGCGCGTTGCATTGCTGAACATTGGCGCAGAGGAGATGAAAGGCAAAGAAGAAATTCATCAGGCTGCCAAAATTATCCGTAATTCACAGTTAGATATTGATTTTATTGGCTATATTGAGCCGCACGAATTGCCAAACGGTAAGGCAGATGTCGTTGTAGCAGATGGATTTACCGGAAATATTGCTCTCAAGTCAACAGAAGGAACGGCAAAATTAGTTGTTCGTCTTTTGAAAAATGCGGTTAAAAAGTCATGGTTAGCAAAATTAGGCTTACCTTTTATGTTGGGCGTAGGCTTAAATTTGAAGAAGACCATGGACCCAAGATTGTACAATGGTGCAATGTTTGTTGGCTTAAATGGTTTATCAGTAAAGAGCCATGGCGGAACAGATGCTCTGGGCTATTCTGTTGCGGTTGAAAATGCGCTCAAACTGGTTCGTCAAGATTTTGTAAGTACAATTCGCGATGAATTAGAAAATGTAGATTTAGACTTATTATCACAGGAAATTTTATATGACGCTTATTAGATCTGAACTTATCGGCTTTGGCCACTATCTTCCGGCTAAAGTTCTCACCAATGATGATATGGCAAAAATGGTTGATACCAACGACGAGTGGATTAGTACTCGTACGGGTATTAAGTCTCGTCACGTTGCTGCAGAAAATGAATTTACTTCAGATATTTCTTTAATTGCTGCCAATAATGCTTTGAAATCAGCTAATATTTCTGCACAAGATTTGGATATGATAATCGTCGCAACCGTTACGACAGATGATACCACTCCGTCAACAGCCGCTAAAATTTCGGGCAAGTTAGGTACTCGTTCAGGTACCATTACCACTGATATTTCAGCAGCATGCTCTGGCTTTGTTTATGCTTTGACAATGGCAGATAATATGATTCGCTTGGGTCAAATCAAAACGGCTATGGTAATTGGTGCTGAAACTTTGTCAAAAATTACGGATTGGACCGATAGAAACACTTGCGTCCTGTTTGGCGATGGTGCAGGTGCCGTAATTTTGCGTGCTTGTGAAGGCGAGGGAAAAGCCTCAGATAAAGGCGTTTTGGCAACGAAATTATATGCCGATGGCAGCCACTATGAACAATTAAAAACCACTGGCGGCGTCAGCACAACTCAAAAAGCCGGTTTTATTACAATGGATGGTAAAGAAGTCTTCAAGTTTGCTGTTAATGCATTAACACAAGCTGCTGAAAATGTGATGGAACAAGCCGGCGTTTCTTCTGAAGATATTGATTGGTTGTTACCGCACCAAGCCAATGCACGTATTATAGAAAATGTTGGTAAAAAATTAAATTTACCGGATGAAAAGGTTATTGTGACCATTGATCATACAGCCAATACCTCTGCCGCAACGATTCCTGTTGCTTTGTCAGAAGAGATTGCAAATGGCCATATCAAAAAAGGTGACTTGGTTGTCTTAACAGCCATGGGTGCAGGTTTTACTTGGGGCGGAGCCTTAGTAAGAATTTAAAAAAATATCTGTGAAATAATCCAAACAGATACTTGTATTTTGGTGAATTATATTATAATTCATCTCCATAAAGAGTTATGTAATTTAATTATATTAAAGGATGTTATGAAAATGAAAACGATTACACGTGCAGATGTTGCGGAAACCATATATGAAGAAATTGGCTTATCTCGCAAAGATTCTAATGATATTTTGGACATGATATTAGATGAAATGACTCAAGAATTGGTCAAAGGCAACGATGTAAAGTTATCATCTTTCGGAACATTTGCTTTGCGTAACAAAAATGCGCGTTCTGGTCGCAATCCCAAGACCGGAGTAGAGGCTGTTATTTCTCCACGTAGAGTAATTTCATTCAAACCTTCTCAAACCATGAGAAAAATAATCAACGCTTAATTTTTTAAGGAAAAGACATGGTTGTTAACAAGTCAAAAGCAGCATTTCGCACCATTGCAGAGGTTGCTGAGGAATTGGGAATTGCAACGCACGTCTTGCGCTTTTGGGAAACCAAGTTTCCGCAAATAAAACCGATGAAAAGAAGCGGCGGCAGACGTTATTATCGTCCTGACGACGTTGAAATTGTTAAATTGATTCGAGATTATTTGTATGATAAGCGCTACACCATTGAGGGGGTTCAAAAGTTATTTAAGGAAAAAGGGTTAAAGAACCTCTTAGGAGAAGAAATTCAAAAAGACTTTTTTGATGAGAATCCTGCAAATATTGAATTAAGTGAAGAGAGCAGGGAGTTCTTAATTTCAGTTCGAGCTCAGCTTCAAGAGATGTCAAAAGAATTAAGTGATACTTTAACTAAAATAGATAATTGATTGTTTAATGTAAAAAAAGAGCGAATAATTCGCTCTTTTTTTTAGATCTATTCAGTAACTGTTTAGTTCCCTCTAAAAGGTACAAAATAAATTCTATCTTCACTGCGGCTAAAAAAGGAAGCATAAACACTATCGCCAGGCTGTACCGGAACAGCATAAAATTGCATACCCTGAGAGTGTCCAGAACCTTGAAAAATAATTCCATTGATTTTTAAATGGACAGCACCATTACCTGTATCAATTCCGGTAGCAAAAACATATCCATATTTTGAAGGGTAATAGTAAGTTTTGGGTTTGATTGTAATTTTTCCAGTCCAATTAAGACTCATATTTTTAAACATATCTGCCTTTTTAGTACAGTTAAAATAAGAAGTGTTAAAAGGGCATTTCATCGGAGTATTAACGCAATCCGATGTAGAACCTGTATAAGAATATCCTAAACTAGAACAAGAAGGTTGTGCCGCGCATTGAGCCTTGGCCTCTATCGTATAGCCAGCGATAAGCGAGACAAGAGCAAGAGAAAAGATAGATAAATTTTTCATAAGAATTCTCCTAAATAAAGATTAAAGTTTGACCCAATATCTAACCCAACAACAAGATTGAGTGTTGAGATAACCGGAATTGCAACTCCAAGATTGGATTTTGGAAGAACAATCAGAGAAAGATTTACAAGTAGCATTTGCCGGACAAGAGCTAATCACAGCCGTTTGATTTCTGCAGTTATCAGGATAAGCGATTTCGCACTTAGATTGGCAATCGCTATAGGATTGTTGGCATCCATAAGGAGCCGAAACTGCTGTTCGATTACGGCAGTTATCAGCATAAGCTTTTTCACACTTTGAAGCACAATCAGAAAAATATTTTTCACAACCGTAAGGAGTTTGCACGGAAGTTCTGTTATGGCAATTATCAGGATAAGGGGTTTTACAAACTTTATTACAGGGAGCAGCGTAATATTCTTTACATCCCCACTGACCATTATTGTCTTTTGGGCATGTGCAAGTTGCATATCTTGTACCACTATCATCGCTACAAGAATTACCTTTGATTTGAGGATCATTGCAAGTAGCATAAGGATAAGTGGCTGTATCACAATAGCAGCGATATTTTCCGCCACAAGTATCAGAACTGAGTTTACGAGGGCTAGTGCATTGTGAAGCAGTATATTTATAGGTTACATCACAACACCTGTCATAAATAGATTCGTTATAAGGACAAGCACGATTAAATAAACCAGAAGCACATGAAGTAATTGTGTACCCTAAACGTTTACAATTGTCGCCAGTTGGGTCAGTAAAATCATTGTTTTTACCATCATTAAAAATAAGAGATTTATTATCGGTGATAAAATAAACTCCGGCTGTTTTAGTAGAAAAACGAACAGGCAAGTCTAACTCCAGACTTGCCTGAGACAATGGTTCAAAGGTTTGGTTTTGACTGGTTTCTACGAGGTGTGTGTATTGCTGATAAACCTCTTGCTCATTAATATAAACGACACCATGTTCACTTACACCGCCTAAGCCAGTAAGTGTAAGCGTAGATATTCCTATCGCAAGTTGCTTTTTCATAATACACTCCGTTATAACTGAACCTTGTCTTCTTATAACCTAGCATATTATGATAAGTATGTCAAATATATTTATGAAAGATTTTATATTTTGGCTAAAGTAATTAAGCAAAAACGCCATCTTTGAAAGATGGCGTTTTAAGCTATAGAGTGTAAAGTTATTCAAACTGCGGTTTCAACTGAGCGAGGAACGGCAGAATTTCGGGCAAGTTTTCTTGATATTCAACGACAATCAAGCGTCTGGTTTCATCTTTTCGGGCAGTCTGCAATGCTTCAACCGACCAACATTTCTGCACCAAATCTTGGGGAAGAATATGCTGTCGCATGCCGACTTTACAAAGAGATGTATTTACGCTGCTGACAACCGGCACAATTGCTTCAAGTTCAAGCTGAGTCGGAATACGGTAATTGAACATCTTAGCCCACAATTTGACTTCATCAGCCGTCAAATTCTTTTTCCAGTTATTCATGGCATCAATATTTATGTATTGGTTCGGAGTGAAATAAATTCCCCATTCTTCACCCCATTTGGGTTCAGATTGAAAGGTTTTGTTTTTGAGTTGATAATCACCTGCTTTGGGGTATTTCATAAATCCCAACAAATAGGTTTGCAACTCTTTTTCACTTACTCCTGCCAAGTCCAATAAGCCTTTGAACAACTGAGCATAATTTGCTTTTGAATTTAACTTTTTCATAATTGTAAAATTTAAGCGTGAATAAATCAAAAATAATAGATAATTGAAAGTTGGTATATACCTAAATAAAGAAGAGTCAAGTGATTTTAAATGAAATGATTTACATTTTGCAGAAAATTCAGTATGATATAAAAAAGGATAGAAGAATGAGCTTAATAAAACAATATGCGGACTTTATTTTGAATAATTTGCCCGAATGGAATCATTCGCAAGCCTTGCACAATGAAGAAGTCCACAATCAAAAACAAATCTTTGCCAAAGCTATATCTCTGATAGATGAGACACAAGAAATAGATTCTCAACTCAAACAGTTAGGCAAAATAATTAAAGATTTTGTTCCGGATAATCATATATCGCTGTTTGATTCACAACACCGTCAATTAGTTGCCAAAAAGGAGCCTTCTTACTCAAGGAGTGCACATAATTTGGCTTATAAATCAACAGAAGAGTTGACCTCTTTAGACCTTACAAATGTAAATCACTACAAAATACAAAAAGGGCAACCCCAATGGATGATTGCCACACAACATCGGGGAGGAATATGCACGGGAATTGTTGCAGTTCCGTCTTTTGGTGGGGATTATGAAGAACAAATCCGCGCTCGTAAAGAATTTACCGCTGCTTTTTTTGAGACCAAAGCAAAACAAAAATGGCAAAATATTATTTTTGATTTTAGAGGAAATTCGGGTGGAGACGCTGAAATCATCAAAGAAATCGGCGAAAGAATAAGTGGAAAATCCTTAAATTACGCCGATTTATGTGAAATAATTGAAGCCAAACCTCAAAATGAAACTCAAGCAAAAATTTTTGAACAGACATACCATATTCGTCCGCAAACAAAGAAATATCCGTCACAAAAAGGAGATAAATTCAACGGACATATCTATATGTTGCAAGATGCATGGTGTGCTTCGGCTACGGAAGGAGCAATTTTTATGTTGTCCCAAATTCCCAATAGCAAAACAATAGGAGAAAGCACGGCAGGAACTTTTGCTGGTGGTGCATGTACGGAAATTCCCTTTGAACAAGGCTCTCTCATAATAGGGACGGAATATAGGAAAAGAAGCAAAAACGGAAAAGAAATAAAAGAAAAAGAGGGACAAACTCCAGATATTAAAACGCCATCAAAAGAGGCTTATTCAAAGGCTTGTCAGATAATACTAAACCAACAAATTCAAACTTTATCTCTTTGGCAATCAAGTCAAAGAAGAGAATAAAAGATAGATACAAAACAAATATTGTTAGGTATTAAGAAGCTCTTCAAAGCTATTAAACCGGAAGAAAATATGATGCCTAGCCTTGGGAATGACAACAAGTTTTTCTTTATAAAAATCTTTTTGCGCATTGAGGTTGAAGAGCAAGTCATCTTCCGCCACAATAGCCTTATCAAAGCAAGGAACGATTTTATCTTTATACTCAGAATAAAGTTGTTGTAAGTAAGCTAATTCGCTTTGACAGCTCTCAAGAGAGCGCAAAGATTGCAGTTCATTATATTTTGCATATTCTTCCTCTGAGAAGACCATATATTTTCTTCTGAAATCCAAATAGTTATCTAAAGTAATATTTTGCAAAACTTTAAGATGGGTAGGGGATATGCCTAATGTTTTATCAAATAAATAAGGATTACCGCATACTGCAATTTTTTTTCTGATGTTAGGAATTTTATCAGATGCCAGACAAGATACAAACACACCGGCAGAATATGCAATCAGATAAATATTGGCATATTTACTAAAATCAAAATTCAAATCCAAATCTTGATAATCATATAAAATCAAGACATCCGATGTATCATGTAAATTAACAAATTGATTATAATCACATCCCCAACCGGCAAAGAAAACAATCAACTCGGAAGAATTATGGTTTTGAAAAAAATATTGCATTATAACCTCATTGAAAAACAAAGCTAATATAATCAATTAATCTTAAAACTTATTTAACTAGCAGAAAGATGAAAAATAGAAATAAAAAAGGACATCAAAAGATGCCCTTATAAAAAATGGCGCTACCGCCGTGCGGTTCGCGACCGACGTTCGGTTGGTCGGGATGACTGGATTGACTTGTTCGCGATGCTCACGACGTCGCTTCGTCGTCGTTCGGGCTTTGCCCTCATCGGCATACTTCCGTCTGCCTCTCCTCCTAGTCGAACAGCTCCCTTGCTTGTTCAAATCAACCACTCCGTGGTCTTTCAAAACAAAAAAACCGCCATAAACGGCGGATTTTTGTTTTAATGGTCGGGATGACTGGATTCGAACCAGCGACCACTTGCACCCCATGCAAATGCGCTACCAGGCTGCGCTACATCCCGAATAACTTTAACGTTCACTAATCTATGGTGTAATTAAGAGAATTGCAAGAGTTTTTTTCAACATAATTCTCTTTTATTTACAAATTTGATGATTATATCTCCGAAAGAAAAGAATAAGGAGAAAGTAAATGTTTGAAAAAAAACAAATCAAGCGAGGGTGGAAAGAAATAGTCAAAGCTTTTTGGGACTTTTGGACCAGTAAGACCGGAGCATTTATTTTGGCTGTTTCAGGTTTGGTGTTTGGGTATTACATATTTTATATCAGTCGTCCGATTCTCAAATACAATACCGAAAAGGTCACTTTTATCTCTTCGCAAAATAACAATGACTATAAAGTATCAGTGAGAGGAAAAGAGTATAAAGATTTGTATTTAACAAGAGTTTATCTGCAAAATAAGGGGGCTATGGCTCTTTCGGGAGGAGATGTATCTAAAATAGGGCATGACCCGATACGCATTACCATTCCAGAAGATGCCGGACTTGTACATTATACATTAGATAATACGGTAACCTCTGCCGCCATCACAGCTGATTTAGAAAAAATAGGCAAAGATTTAGTGATAAAATTTGATTATTTAAATCCAGACTATCAAATTGTTGCCTCACTTTTGCATGAAAAACCGGATGCTGAGTTTCAAGTAACGGGAAGTGCCTTAAATGTCAATGAAATAACCAAAGAATGGAGTGATAAAGCCATAAAGACTTATATATTATGGTCATTAGGCTTTCTATATTTGATATTGTTGCTATTGTACATTTATCAACACTGGAAAAAGAGAAGATATCGTAAAATTTAAGAACTTCGGGAAATAAGTTGCAATAAATAAATTCTAAAGCTATATATAAGAGAGATTGTTAATTAGAATTGAAGGAGCTCTCATGCCTGCAATCTCTCTTATTATTCCTCTATACAATGCGGAAAAATACCTGCGTCCATGTTTGGATTCAGTAAAAAATCAAACTTTTGAAGATATGGAAGTTATCTGCGTCAACGATGGTTCGACGGATATGACCTCAGATATTGTTAATGAATATGTTGCCGAAGATTCACGTTTTCGCTTAATTGAGCAAGAAAATGCGGGATGTTCCATGGCGCGCAATCACGGGCTAAAGAGTGCATTGTCGCCTTATGTGGCATTATTGGATCAAGATGATGTTTTGCACCCGCAGGCAATGGAAGTTTTATATCATTTAATTACTAAGTATGGCGCTGATGTTGCCGAATTTACCAATCAAACGGTTGCAGACGAATTTGAGCTCAAAAATCCGCCCCATTATGATGTAGAAAAAATTCCGGCAGAATATTCTAAGGATGCCTTTCATTATTGGTTTAAAAATCCCAAAGGCGGGTCGGTTTTGGTCTGGAACAGATTATATAAAAAAGATGCCATTGCAGGCATTGAGTTTCCTAAAGATATTCAACCCGCAGAGGATACGATTTTCACATTAAAGGTAATGTATCAGGTATTAAGCATTGTTCATACGGATACTAAGTTGCTTTATTATCGCGACAGTTCAACTTCGGTAATGAACCAAGGCAAAACCGATAAATATGTCAGAGTACACGCAGCCGCAGGGCAGGTCTTGTATGACTATTTCTTAAAGTCCAGTCGTGTCCAAAATAAGCAAGATTATAAGTTGCTGGAGAAATACATCACCCGCTTTATCTTTAAGTCGGTTATATCTCAACCCCTAAGACGGATGAAAGACAAAGAAACCAGATTACAGTCATTAGAAAAGGCAAGGGAACTTGCTTTGCCGCTCTATGAGGAAGGAGCCTTAAAGCCTCAGCTATTGGGCTGGAGAAAAGCCAGAGCTTGTAAATTGTTCTTTAACGGTCATTACGCATTGGCAAGGATGTTCGTATGAAAAAAATAGATGCTGCAATAAATTCCTATAAGAAACCGGAATCATTAATTTATACGCTCATGACCTTGAAAAAGACGTCAGGCGAGTTGATTGATAAGGTTTATATAAACGACGATTGCTCAGGAAACGGGGCAATAGAATTGTATAACCATCCGGCAGTAAGGGAATATTTTAAGCCCTGGACATTAGATGTTAGGGAAAATACGCGCAATGTCGGGATAAAAGAAGTTTATGTCCCTGATGCAAAGCCAAAGTATGAACGCTCGCTGTGGTATATGCTAAGCCATTGGAAACGTTTTTACGGTAAAAATTATCCACATAATCGGTCTGATATCAGATATCAGTATGCGCTGGACAATACCGATAAAGATTACCTGATGATGATGCATGATGACGTCAAATATGTGAAAGATACGGTAAGCCTTTATTTAAGCGCCTTTGAAGGAAACGATAAAATGGCACTTGTTGGTGAATTGGGACAATGCTGGCGTTGTCGCTTTGCTGAGATTTGTAATCCTAAAAAGATTATGCAGGGTGAAAAGCCATCACCTTTTTGGCCATTAACTCCCTCACTAAAGACCAAAGATGTTCATCAATTTAACCCTAAAGAAGCATTTAGCCGAGAATGCCGCATAAACGAGTGGGTATCAATGGTTAATGTCAAAAATGCCCGCGAGATAACCCAAAGGAGTGGCAGTTTCTTTGGAAATATGTATAAATATGCAGATACGGCCGCTTATTGGTTTGGTATGTTGGTTGAAGAAGGCTATGATTTTGCTGATCCCTTTATTCTCAATAATAAGGAAGTAAAAGAGTACTATCATCACGCATGGCAAGGTCATTCGGGACACTCGGTTTGGGTTAATCAAGGGGCAGGGCAGTCAAAATACAATGCTCAGGAAATCATAGATTTAATCAAACAAGAGTTTGGCTTTGATTTACCAAAAATTCAAGGAAAATAAGATGTTAAACAAAAAGCATAATAACTTGGTTGAAGGAATTCCTGCTTATTATAAAGGTAGCAGTTTGCATTTGAGCGGTGGCAATAATAAAGTCCATATCGGGAAAGATGTGTTTTACAAGGACAGCCGCATAAAGCTATATGGTAATTCCACACTGATTATTGAGGATGGCGTATATCTGGATGGCTGCACGTTTATGATAAAAGATTCTTATGTGCGTATTGGACATCATAATGAGATGATGAAAGTTGGAATTTACGCCTATGATAAATCCACTCTTGATTTAGGACCAAATTCAGCCATCACGGGGGAATGGGATTTGCATGAAGGTGCCACCATCACGGCGCAAAAACTGTGGTGTACATGGCCGCCTTTGGTCGCAGCTAAGGGCGGAAAGATTACCATGGGTGATTGTGGTTTGGCAGATACCACCATATATAACACGGACTACCACCCGATATATGACTTTGAAGGCAATATCATCAATGAGAACAGAGATGTTGTAATTGAGGACAATGTTTGGGTTGGCAGAAAAACTGTAGTCTTAAAAGGCGTAACACTGGGCAATGGTTGTATCTTAGGTTTTGGAAGTATTGTTAGCAAAAGTATTCCGCCACATTGCATTGCAGCTGGTATGCCGGCACGAGTTGTTAAAGAGAATGTGGTCTGGGCCCCACACGCGGAAGAAAAATATAAAGAATATTTTCCTCTTACACAAGAAAACGCTTATGAGTTTTTCAATAAAACCAAGCCCAAAAACAACTATGAGGACCGAAAAATCAAACGAACCAATAAGTTGTTAAATCTAATCAAAATTTACTTATCAGTAAGATTAAGCAAATAAAAGAAAGGAGCTCTTTTCTCAGGGAAGAGCTCCTCCTTTCTCCGGAGAAAACTTCAGAGCATTTTGCTAAGTACACCCATAGGTATATAATCTAAAAAAATTCTTGTCAAGCTAAAATAGAACAAAATAAGAACATTGCGGAATTAAAATGAGCTTGACATCTTCAAGGTAAAATATTAATCTCACAATCAAGATGTGAAAACACATCGAGTACCCGAGAGGGTGCGGAGCCTTCATAAGCTCTAAGTACTTAGCATGGTGCGCAGATATTGCATCATTAGTCGTATCTATACGGCAAAATATCCCCCGATCAAAGGTCGGGGAGCTTTAAGTGTATGTTCAGAAGTTTTTTTTGACTTTAAAGACTTAGAGGAGCATTTTGCTAAGTATGCTTTATGAACTCTCCGACCACCTTCTTGAGGTGGTTTTTTTTATAACCTAATACCGGAGAGAAAAAATGAAAACCCTGAGAAGTTCAAAATTTTTTTCCAAATCAATTTTCCCAAATCACAAAGATTTTTTCTTTTTAGAGCATAATTTCCATAAAAATATTATCAGCATCATTGAAAATCCGCAAAAAGTAATTAGATACAAGCGCTAGTTAAGTTTTTAGACAAGTTTTGAAAACATTTTGCTCGTTAAATCAAGGCAAAATGCCAACAAACGTATTTGTAACATGAAAAAAATAAGGGACGTAGATGACTGAGATATCTATAATTATACCTATATACAACGCAGAAAAATATTTGCCCAAATGTTTGGATGCACTGATTAATCAAACTTATAAAGATATTGAAATTATCTGTATTAACGATGGTTCAACAGATAATAGCTTGAAAATATTGAATCAATATTCGTTGCAAGATAAACGCATAAAAGTACAAACACAAGCCAATTCTGGTCCGGCAATAGCCAGAAATTTAGGACTTAAGATTGCTACAGGTAAGTATTTGATGTTTTGTGATTCGGATGACTGGTACGAACCGGACATGTGCGAGGTAATGCATAAGACGATAATATCACAAAAGGTTGATGTCGTGGTGTGTGGATGTCATATTATAGAAGAGGATGACAATGGCCGCCCTCAAGGAGAGTTGGCGTATTATCAAAATAAATATGAAAAACTGCAAGATATTACACCAAAACTCATCAAAAACACAAATGTTTTATTATGGAATAAAATATTTAAAAACAGCCTGATTCAACGCTATAATATTAAATTTCCGATAGGATATATGGGGGAGGACAGTTGTTTTTATTGGCAATATATGAGTGTTGCTCAAACTGCATATTACCTCTCAGATAAGCTCTATAATTATCTGCGAAGAGGAAATTCCATTATGGGGCAAGTATTTAGTAAATCAGGCCAAGTAAAGTATGATACTTTGTATGCTCTTGAATATTATTACAAATTTTTGTGTTCGCATAAACTACAACATCAAAAATCTGAGTTGTTTAAAGATTTGTACATCGAAAATTGGCATTTTTGCACCAGTTTCATGACTGAAAAACAATATGACAAGGCTTATAAAATTTTTAAGCAATTTTGTGAAACTCTTCCTCAAGAACAAGCAAAACAACTAAAACAAATAATCAAACCGCATTATGCCTTGAGAATAGGAAATTTTAAGATTATGGAGTTTAGTTCACAAAAATTTATAGAGGAGGGCTCCAAACAACTTTATTTTGATATGAGATTAACGCTCTTTTCTAAAATAAACTTATTTAACATAAGCCAAAAGAAATCTCTGTTAAGAGGAAAAATATTAGGTCTTTGCGTTTTTAAGATGAAAAAGTAAAAATTTCGGGAGGCTGCAGTCATGTCCAGAAATCTCTGATTTTAAAAACTGCAGAACTGCATTATCCTTGCGGTCGTTACCCTCCCGAAGTGATTATAATAAATTAAGAAGCAAAAAATTTACCGATAACAATTTCTTCTTTGCGTTTGAGCCAATCATAGGCTTTGCCCAAATGGCCGATATCAAGCGCCTGATAACCAGCCTTTGCCAAATCATAAGCTAATATGGTGGCAGTTGGTCCCAACACCACAATCATCAATCTGTCTTTGGGTTGATTAAGTGCTTCTTGCAAAATGCGGTCATACTCTCTAAAGGCATGAGCCTTTGGTCCATAAATAAAGTTGACGGATTTAGCATTATCATAAATATCGTTTTGATAAACTTCGGTATCTGCCCCACGAATAATGGTGATATCGCGTCCGTCCCAAATTTTTCTGATTTCGTTATAGTAGGCCTCAATTTCTTTTTCATCTTTAGGGGCGTTTGCATTATCAGGTTCAATGGCATGTGCTGTAAAACAAGCATCAACATAAGTTTGGTCAAAATTCAAATGTTTGTAAATTTGGGTGCGATTTTTAGACATAAAAGTCCGCCAATAAGCCCGCGATTGTGCATCAATATCTGAGAGAGAACCAAATCTATCAGGAATACCAACCAAAATTTTATCATCATTAGATTCGAGAACCTCAGTTAAGCGCTCCGCAATTTCAGGCGAATATTCTTGAAAGCCGATACTCCGCCCAAACATCAAATTAAATTCTCCGTCGCCAAAGCGCACAACGCTGGATTTTTCTTTTATAATTTTTTGAACACTTTCTTTTTGTCCCAAAACAGTTGGAAGTTTTAAGGATTTTATTTCGTCACAAATTTCATATTTCAGATTATCGAGCATAAACTCATAGTCAGCATATTTTTTAATAGCTTTGTGATGAGATTTTAAATCAAACTTTAGTAAGCGAACAATATTTTTGGCAAAGAGCGTAACACCCATGAGAAAAAATCCTAAATTGAGTTGACTATTGGTCAGAGTTTATTACAATCAAAGCGCTATTGCAACCATTTTATCCAAAGGATTAAATATGAAAATTTTGGTTCACCTTCATCTTTATTATCAAGATATGCTTGAACAAATGCTCGATTTGCTCAAATCACTTGACCAGGTGAACTATGACCTCTATGTTACCACATCACCGGATTTCAGCGAGCAAGACAAGATTACAAATTTTCACAATCAAAGCAAAATTTTGCCGGTACCTAATCGTGGCTATGATTTGGCGCCGTTTGTATATGTGTTGCAACAAGTAAATTTAGACGATTACGATTACATTATCAAATTGCATACAAAACGGGATTTGCCAAAGCCAGCAAACTTGCCAAATTGCAGTTTACTAGGAGGAGAGTGGCGCAATTTGCTAACTGGATTTTTGCACTCATCCCAAGCATTCCACCAAGCATTAGAGCTGTTTGAAAAACACCCCCAATTAGGACAACTCAGTCATAGTCTGTTGATAATCTCTGCCGGCAAAGAGGATAAAGAAGCCAATCATCGGGCAGGGGAGATAATGTCGCAAATGGGGCTAAAGACGAAGCAAAAAACTTTTGTTGCCGGCACCATGTTTATCTGCCGTGCAAGATTAATGCAACCCTTAAAAAAATTACATCTGACAGCTCAAGATTTTGATGCTCCGCTCGCAAGCCACCAAGGCGGAACCTTGGCCCATGCCTTAGAGCGCGTTTTGGGCTGGATGATTTGGGCGCAAGGTTATAAAATTGCCTCTTATAACCAAGTAACCCTGTCAGGTAAGCTCAAAATCATTGGCTACCATATAAGAAAGTTTGTTTATCGCAAATATACCAATTCTAAAGGCGTAACCCGAATTAAAATCTGCAAAATTCCGGTTTATAAAAGTTTTAATCACTCATTTGATAACTAAATAGCTAATATATTTAGCCAAAATAAAAAAATACAATTAAACAATATTGACATTGCTCTCATGCTATGCTAAATTATAATTAGATAGGGTTCAGTTATAATGAGGTATATTATGAGAAAGCAACTTGTGATAGGAGTATCCTTACTTACTCTAACCGGATTGGGAGGGGTAAGAGCAAATAGTGTTCAAGAACAGTCGCAAGAGGCTGTCTCAACATACGTACACTTCGTAAGAACTTGTCAAAACCAAACCTTTGAACCCTTA
>CASDYX010000015.1 GCA_949286215.1 uncultured Pseudomonadota bacterium | reverse complement strand
CGCAAACAACGCATTTTGGATAATTGTAGTTCTGCTTATGCTTTGTACACAATTAACTGTGATGACCGTGATGAATTGATGGCTTTCTTAAAAGAAAACGGCATTCCTTGCGGTGCTTACTATCCTCGTCCGGTTCACACACAAACTGCTTATGCTAAATGGAACAATCGTTCTTTGCCGGTTTGTGAAAAACTTTCTAAGACTGTATTGTCTATCCCGATGACACCGTATCTGGATAATGAAGATTTGGATTATGTCATCTCGAAGATGAACGAATTTGCTCAAATGAAAAAAAGCAAAGCAGCTTAATTGAATTTAAGTACACAAAGAAAACCTCCGTTAAAAAAACGGAGGTTTTTTGTTGCTTATTTATGTTTTGATGGTGGGTAGAAAAAGGCGTAGATGTTAAGATATATTACGCACTGAATAATCGTGAATAAGGCGCTGAAGATGGCTCGTAGAAGCCATGAATTTGCTGACAAAGAGAATATAGCAAAAGGAACGAGACCATAGATGATAAAGCAAATTAAAAATATGCGCCAATAGTTATCTTTGGTATGGAAAAAGGTGAGGGTGATGGAGGCATTGCGCCCAATGACGGCAGAAACCCAAGCTAATGCCGGAATATAAAACAATGTTGTCAGAAGTAAGAACATAATGCCGTAGAGGGCATAGCGGAATGTGTTTGAGGCAATAAAGTTAGTCCAAAGGTTTTGAATATGCGGGAACATTTCCAATGGACTTAACAGCCATAATCCAAATAAAAACAACATTTTTAAGAGCATAAGAAAGGCAAAAGCTAAAAGTGAAATGGTAATAGCTCTTACGAAAGCGTTGATAAATGCTGATTTTTTTAGTAGAGGACGGCGCTTGAAATAAACTCTGACAAAGCAAAAGTAAAAGAGGTAAGTGTAAATTATGTAAATCAATCCTCCCAAGGGGTTGTCCATGAGATTGAAGCCTCCCAGAAGATATATTCCGCTGAATGATAAGACAAAAAATAAGCTCAAGCTAGGAAGGTGTGATTTGATGTATTGATAGCTTTGATGAAAAATTTGAAAAACGGATAGGTGTTGGGTCATGTTGCACCTCTAACAAATTAGATATATTCTTACTCTAGCCTAAATTTTTGAAAAATAAACCCCTAATTTTGAAAAAAAAGCCTCCTTGAAAAAGGAGGCTTTTTCTAAAAGCGGCTATTTACCGGCTTTTTTCTTTTCAATAAATTGTTCGAGCCAGTGAATATTGTATTGACCGTCAATGTACTCTGCTTGAGAAATAATGTCTTGATGCAGAGGAATAGTTGTTTTGACGCCTTCAATTACAAATTCTTCCAAAGCGCGACGTAAACGCATGAGTGCGGCGTTACGGGTTTTGCCGTGAACAATTAATTTAGCAATCATACTGTCATAAAATGGCGGTATGGTGTAGCCAGAATAAATTTCCGAATCGACTCGGATACCAAGTCCACCAGGAGCATGCCATTCAGTGATTTTTCCGGGGCAGGGAACAAATGTTTCCGGATCCTCGGCATTAATGCGGCATTCAATTGCATGACCATGGAAAGAGATGTCGTCTTGGGTGTAGCCAAGTTCGGCACCGCTGGCAATGCGAATTTGTTCTTTAACAATATCAATGCCGGTAATGGCTTCGGTAATCGGGTGTTCTACTTGCAGACGGGTATTCATTTCCATAAAATAGAAACGACCGTCTTCATATAAGAACTCTAATGTTCCGGCATTGGTGTAGCCGATTTTTTCAATTGCCTTACGAACGATTTCACCAATCTCACGGCGTTGTTGATTGTTGAGTGCCGGTGATGGGCATTCCTCGATTACTTTTTGGTTGCTACGTTGGATTGAGCAATCGCGTTCACCTAAGTGAACAACATGGCCATATTTATCGGCCAAAATTTGCATTTCAATATGACGCGGTTTTTGCAAATATTTTTCCATGTAAACCACATCACTGGTGAAAGCTGCTTTAGCTTCGGCGCGAGCCATGGTGTAGGCTTCTTTCATCTCCTCGTCGTTAAAGGCGATTTTCATACCTTTACCGCCACCGCCGGCTGTGGCTTTGACAATTACCGGATAACCGATTTTATTGGCCCATTCAATGGCCATGTCAACGCTTTCAAGTGCCGGAGAACCCGGAGTTACCGGAATACCTGCTTCTTGAGCGACTTTACGGGCTGTGATTTTGTCACCCATAAGGCGCATTTGGTCAGCAGTCGGGCCGATAAAAGTAATACCGTGTCTTTCAACCATTTCGGCAAAGTCAGCATTCTCAGAGAGAAAACCAAACCCAGGGTGGATTGCATCCGCACCGGTAATGAGTGCTGCGGAAATAATTGCCGGTTTGTTGAGGTAAGAATCTGTAGAGCGGGCAGGTCCGATGCAAACGGCTTCATCTGCCAAACGGACGTGCATTGCATCGGCATCAGCCTCAGAGTGTACGGCAACCGTGCGAATTCCCATCTCGCGGCAGGCACGATGAATTCTAAGGGCTACTTCTCCTCGGTTGGCAATCAGTACTTTTTCAAACATATATTTATCCTATAAATGTTATTCGATAATGATTAACGGTTCACCATATTCAACCGGGTCACCGCCGGAAACCAAAATCTTGGTTACTTTTCCGGCTACGTGTGCTTTTACAGGGTTAAAGGTTTTCATAGCTTCAATCAAGCAAACCGTGTCACCGACATTTACACTGTCGCCGACTTTAACATAATCAGGAGAATTCGGGTCGCTTGAGAGGTAAACAACACCAACCATCGGAGATTTTACGCAGCCAGGGAGTTTGGCATAATCTTCTTCTGATACAGGAGCAGAAGCAGCCGGAGCGGCTACAGGAGCCGGAGCAGCAACAGGCGCTGCAACGGGAGCTGCCGGAATTGGAGCTGGCATCGGTGCAACAGGAGCCGGATGCGGCAATTCTCTGGTTAAACAGATGCGGCAACCTTCATCTTCATATTCAAGCTCTGTGAGGTTGCTTTTATCCAAAATTTCAGCTAATTTGCTGATTACTTTTGTATCCAAGGGATTAGACATATTGTTATTCTCTCTTTCTTAAAAAGTTATTATTCCTAGCTGAAGTATTACCGCTAATTTTTCATAAAAACAACAAAAATCTTCTTTTTTTACCAAATTTTGGCACAAAATCGCTCAATTTTGATAAAAAATGCTCATTTTTTAATTATATATATAAATTCTGAAAATGAGTTGTAGGGATTATATCTTAAAATCATTGGCATAATATATGCATAATAAAGAGAAATTTTTTAGGAGGTTAAATCATGGAGAATTATTTGTGGCTGGTCTATGCTTTGTTGTCGGCAATATGTGCCGCATTGGTCAGTGTTTTTGGAAAAATAGGGTTGCAAGGTCTGGATGCTAATGCCGCAACGGTTATTCGAGCCGTGATTATGGCTTTGTTCCTTATTTGTGTGATGTTGGTGCAACGTAATTTCAGCCATGTCAGCGGTATCTTAACCGATAAAAAAGCAATGCTTTGGATTGCTATCAGCGGAATTGCCGGTGCTTTGTCGTGGCTCTTTTATTTTGTGGCTTTGAAATATGGTAAAGTCTCTCAAGTTGCTCCCGTCGATAAGTTAAGCGTAGTATTGGCAACTATTATTGCCGTGGTGTTCTTGCATGAAACTGTTTCGGTTATGAGTGCGGGAGGTATTGCTTTGATTACAATCGGTATCATTATGGTGGCTCTTGGTTAATTTGGCACAAAAATTGCATATAGTTTACCAAATGGAACTTTGTGAGGATTAAAAAATGGCACTAAGCAGTTTTACACCTTCGCTTACGGGGATGTCAGCTCAGGCTCATGCCTTGGAAACCGTCAGTACAAATATGGCCAATATGCGTACGGTTGGTTATAAGCCTAATGAGACTTTGTTTAGCACAATGTTAGGGTCTACTTCTAATTATAGCAATACGGTAGATCAATTAAGCTCTAATCGCGTGAGCGTAAACGGGGTGAACTACTATGACAGAACATTAATTAATGCTCAGGGTACAATCACATCAACAGGAAATAATTATGATGTTGCCATTAATGGCGAAAATGCTTTCTTTGAAGTTAAAGATGCCGGCGGTTATACTTATTATACCAGAGCAGGTGATTTTACGACTCTAACTCAGGACGGCAAAAGCTATTTGGTAACCAGTAGCGGTTATAAAGTTCAGGGTTTCCCGGCAACAGTTAATGGTTTTGGCTCGTCTCCAACGGATATTGAAATCTTATATCAAGATAAAGTTCCTTCTACGCCAACCACAAAAGCTTCTGTTATTGCAAATGTGCCTGCTGATGGTGTGGATACCAGTAGTTACGGTGTTACCGTTTATGGGCCGAATAATGATGGTCGGACGATGAATATGCTCTTTTCTAAGGTGGAAGGAAAAATTAATACTTGGGAAATTACTTTCACTGTTGAAGATGGAACGGTCACAGGTGGTCCGATTGAAGCTGTTTTCGACTCTGATGCTAATTTGATAAGTCCCAAAAATTTTGATGTAACGGTTAATTGGGATGACGGATCTTCAAATAATATTGCGATGGATATTTCTAAAATGACGCAATATGCAGGAAGTTCAGGTATTACTAAAGTGGAACAAGATGGTTCTCCAAGCGGAAATTTTGTGAAAAGCTTTATTGATGATAATGGTATTGTAAAGGCTTCTTATAGTAATGGTGATGAAATTGCTTTTGCTAAGTTGGCTATTGTCGGGTTTGAATCGGCTGATAATCTGACGCCCGTAAATAATACTATGTTTGAAGCAAATAACGAAACAGGTCAAAGTCACTATGTAAATGGACCTGACAAAAATGTTACAGGCTTGTTGCAACCTCAGGCGGTTGAGGCTTCGGCTGTTAATGTTGAAAGCGAATTTGCCAGAATGATTGTGGTTCAACGAGCTTATTCTCTTAATACGCAGTCCTTTACGGCAAATAATGAAATGTTACAAACAGTTGTTAATTTGAAATCATAAAAAAATAAAGCTCGTTAAAACGCTCCATCTCATTGAAAAGTGGAGCGTTTTTTTGTTGTGATTTATAAAGATGATAAATTTATAAAAATTTTTTTTGAATAATTTAATTTTTAGCTGGACAAGCCCGAAAATATGTTTTATAAACTCTCTCGTTGAACGATGCTCGGGTAGCTCAGTTGGTAGAGCAGAGGACTGAAAATCCTCGTGTCGGCGGTTCGATCCCGTCCCCGAGCACCATCTAAAAAAACCTCCGATTACGGAGGTTTTTTTGTGCCTTATAGAAAGCTGTTGTTGTTGAGGTGCTCTTGTCAATCGAGCGGCGCAGAGCTTGCTCTCTTGGGGACGGGCCTCGCTTTGAAACTTAATTTCACTTCCGAAACTTTTCGTTTCGTCGTTCAATAAATTTTCAAAGATGTTGCAGACAAAAACAATCAATCGTGATTGTTTTTGCTTAGCCATCCCAACTCGCACCATCTAAAAGCCTTGGTTTTCCAGGGCTTTTGTTGTATTCAATTCATGTCGTTTTTCTTGATGCATTCAACCAGTAAGCAAATAGTAAGCGCTTTGTAATATTTTTTTTAGTTGTGGGTGTAAAAAAATATTTTTTTCTACTTTTGTAAATCTTTTTTTAACTTCTTTTTGCTATTAATTCATTAAATCATTTATGAAAGGACAAAACGATGAAAAATTTTAACTCTTCAAACTCTTCTTTAAATTTAAGTGAAAACGCTATTCGTGAAGCTGCTTACTATATTTGGAAAAACAATGGTTGCCCGGCTAACACCAGCTTGAGCGATTGGAATGCAGCTATTAACCAACTATCTTCTATGGCTACTTTGAATTCAGCTGCTAAGAAGGTTTCTTCTACCAAAACTTCTTCTTGCAAAGCCTCTACTTTGGTTAAGAAAACACCGGTAAAAACAGCTGCTAAAACCAATTCTAAAACCGCTAAAAAGAAATCTTCTAAATAGTTGGTATGTTGGTAAACTAAAGGCTCCGGATTTGGAGCCTTTTTTCATAATTATTTAATCTTTTGTGATTAATATAGCTTTATTATTAAGTTTTAGGAGATGTCAGATGTTTGATGAAAAAACTATTCGCGAGACGGCTTATTATATTTGGAAAAACAATGGTTGCCCGGCCAATACTTCTACTCAGGATTGGAATGCTGCAATTGAGCAATTGGAACACAGAGATGCTTTAGCTACTGCTAAACAAATTTCTTCTTTGTATCAAGCTGCTTTCTTAAATTCTGTAGCTAAGACAAAAACTCGCAAAAAAGATAGTTTACAATTAATGCGCAAAATCATTTTGAAATAACTTTTTTGAAGTGAATTAAAAACCCCGGAAGTTTGAACTTTCGGGGTTTTGTTTTATTTCTTGGCGGACATAATTTTGAGGGCGTCTTCCAGGGTTAATTCTTTATCCTTAAATTCTTTGGGAATAGCGTAGTTGTTTTTGCCACATTTGATGTATGGCCCATATCTACCGCTCAAAACAGTAATGTCGGCCTTATCTTTAGGATTTTGACCCAAAACTTTTCTGCTCGGGCGTTCGGCAACATTCTTTAATATCTCTTCGGCACGTTCTAACGTAATGTTGAAAATTGTATCGTTACCGGTTAAAGATTTTGACTTATTGCCTTGTTTGAGGTAGGGACCGAACTTGCCGATATTGGCTTCAATTCCGTTACCGAGTTGGCGGGGAAGTGAGGCTAAAATTTGGGCTTGTTCAGGGGTTACTTCCTCTGGTTTTAAGTTTCTGGGCAAGGCAATTCTTTTGGGCTTTTCCGTGGTAGCAGTTGCGTCTTCACCTAATTGAACATAAAAACCATAAGGCCCTTTTTTAAGATATACTTTTAAGCCGTTGATTTCGCCCATTTCCTTATCTTCCGGATTGGGGGCTTTGGGGGTGTCGTTGCTCATTTCCTCAGTGACATCCGTTAAAGGTTTGGTGTATTTGCATTCAGGGTAGTTTGAGCAACCCAAAAAGGCACCAAATTTGCCAAGTTTGATACTTAGTCTTCCTTTGCCGCATTCAGGACAAATGCGCGGGTCTGAACCGTCTTCACGGGGTGGAAACAGGTGATAAGACAAGACTTCATCTATTTTTTCGATGACCTCACTGATTTGTAAGGGTTGGACGGCATCGATATTTTTGATGAACTTGGTCCAGAAACCGCCTAAGAGCTTTTTCCACTCCATTTCACCATTGGAAATGTCATCCAAATATTCTTCCAATTGTGCGGTAAAATCATATTCCACATATTTTTTGAAGAAGTTTTCTAAAAAGACGGTAACAATACGACCTCGGTCTTCCGGAATAAAGCGCAACTTCTCAACGCGGACATATTTACGCTCTTGCAGGACGGCGATAATCGAAGCATAAGTTGACGGACGACCAATACCCAATTCTTCCAATTTTTTGACCAAACTTGCTTCGGTAAAACGCGGAGGAGGGGTGGTGAAATGTTGTTCAGGTGTAATCTCGCCTTTGGTTACGGCTTCTCCTGTTTCAACATTCGGCAGAATGCGATTTTCATCATCATCGTCACTGTCATCTTTGCTTTCAACGTATAATTTTAAGAAACCGTCAAAGTTGATAACTTGACCATTGGCGCGTAACAAAATTTGTCCGTCAGCCGAAGTGGCGTCAATCGTTACTTTATCCATCACAGCCGGATTCATTTGGCAAGCGACGGTTCTTTTCCAGATGAGCTCATAGAGCTTATGAGAATCGGCATCCAGCTTGGTTTCCAGTTTTTTTGGCGTTTCATCGACGTGAGCCGGACGAATGGCTTCGTGTGCTTCTTGCGCGTTTTTGGATTTGGTTTTGTATTCTTTGGCAGTTTGCGGTAAATAAGCCTCTCCAAAATATTTCAAAATTGCGGCACGGCAAGCCTCAATGGCTTCTTTTGACAAGTTGACCGCATCGGTACGCATATAGGTAATGAAACCGGCTTCATAGAGCTTTTGCGCAATTTGCATGGTCTTTTTGGCACTGAAACGCAGTTTTCGGGCAGCTTCTTGTTGCAAGGTTGATGTTGTGAACGGAGGAGCCGGATAACGATTGGTCTTTTTGCGTTCGACGTTGGAAATGGCAAATTCTTGTGCTTCAATCTTTGCTTTAGCTTCTAAGGCTTTTGCCTCTGAATTTAAATCAAATTTTTCTAATTTTTTGCCGTCCAAATTAATCAGGTGTGTTTTTATCAGAGCTTGGGTTTTGGTGATTAATTCGGCATCGACCGTCCAATATTCTTCGGCTTTGAATTTTTCAATTTCGGTTTCGCGGTCGCAAATCAAACGCAAGGCAACTGATTGAACGCGTCCGGCAGACTTGGAACCTGGAAGTTTGCGCCACAAAACAGGGGATAGCGTAAATCCTACCAAATAGTCAAGGGCGCGGCGTGCCATATAGGCCGAGACCAGATTGTCATCAATTTGTCTGGGGTTTTTGATGGCTTCGGTGACGGCTGATTTAGTGATTTCGTGGAAGACAACGCGCTCGATTTTTTTATCTTTGATTTTTTTGCGAGCGGTCAGTTCTTCTAAAATATGCCATGCAATTGCTTCTCCTTCTCTATCCGGGTCGGATGCGAGAATGATGGTGTCGGCATCTTTGACAGCTGCAATAATATCGTTGAGGCGTTTTTTGCCTCCGGAGCTTAACTCCCACTTCATTGCGAAATCTTCATCAGGGTTAACTGAACCGTCTTTACTCGGCAAATCTCTGATGTGACCGAAGCTTGCCAGAACTTTGTAGTCGCTGCCCAGATATTTATTGATTGTTTTGGCTTTGGCCGGAGATTCCACAATAACTAATTTCATAACTTTTCTTCCATTTACTTAATTAATGCGACTTTGTTGCCTGCCAGATACTCTATCTTGCCGTCTAGTTCCAACTCTAATAATTGGAGCGATAAACTAGAAGAATCGAGCCCCGAGGTACGGATGATTTCATCAATGCTGACGCCTTCGGGAGTCAAATACTGTAAAATATCCGCTTGCTCATGTGAAGACAACAACGGGGATTGTGTGTCTGGAATATTTGCAATTTTTGCCTCTTTGTCAAGAGGCTTGGCAAATAAATCCCCTTGTTTGACTTTAGGTGTTGCTCGTTTAAAATCGTGCGAGGTCAGAGTTTCTAAGATGTCTTGTGCGGTTTCAATTAAGGTGGCGCCTTCTTTTATTAATTTGTTAGGTCCA
This sequence comes from uncultured Pseudomonadota bacterium, assembly GCA_949286215.1. Taxonomy (GTDB): domain Bacteria; phylum Pseudomonadota; class Alphaproteobacteria; order RF32; family CAG-239; genus Scatocola. The sequence continues at coordinate 46,893 of CASDYX010000015.1, read as the reverse complement.
TGGGAGCGGGCATCGTTGGGAGAGCCCGGTACGGCATAAACCTCACGTCCTTGCTCAAGCGCAAAACCGGCCGTGATGAGTGAGCCGGAGTGCAAAGTGGCCTCAATAATCAAAGTTCCGTCACTTAAACCCGAAATTATACGATTGCGTCTCGGAAAATTAGTGGCGTTAGGCTGTGTTCCCAAAGGAAACTCAGATACAATAGCTCCTTGGGCGGCTATTTGTTCATAGGTGGGAGTGTTTTCTTTGGGATAGATAACATCAACACCTGTTCCTAATACGGCAATTGTCGAACCTAATTGATTGTTGGCATAAAGTGCGCCTTTGTGTGCCGAAGTATCAATGCCTCTGGCTAATCCTGAAACAACCATAACGCCGGCATTGGTTAAATCAAAGGCAATTTGGGAGGCGAGTTTTCGTCCCGGAAGAGAGGCATTGCGGGCGCCGGCAATAGCGAAAGATTTTTCGGGATTGAGGCACTCTTGGTTTCCTTTGACATAGAGAATCGGCGGTGCATCGGCAATATGACGTAATCTTTGCGGGTAAGCATCGTCTGCAAAAGTTAAAATATGTATTCCTAACTTATGAGCCAACTCAAGCTCTCTTTGTGCAAGTGAGCTCGGATAAGGTGTGAAACGTTGCGGCAAATATTTAAGTGTGTTTGATACGCTCTTGAATTTCTGTAAAAGTTTGTAGAAAGTTATCGGACCGATGTTTTCTGTGTTTATCAGTCGAATAAAATCTATTATCTCTTGCTCACTTGCCATTAGACGTTATTTCTTTTTGAAGCTGATTTTGCTTTCTTGACCTTTAATTAAACGGATGATGTTGCCACGGTGGCGAACCAAAACCAACAAGGCAATTACAGAATAAAAAATTGTGTAAGTCGGTTCAACCAAGAAGAATGCATAAAACGGAGTGGCAACAGCGGCAATAATGGCTGACAAAGAAGAATAGCGGGTGATGAAAGCGCAGACCAGCCAAGTTCCTAATGCTAACAAGGCAATTTGCGGAGAGGTGGCTAAAATAAAACCAAATGTTGAAGCCACGCCTTTGCCGCCTTTGAATTTGAGCCAAATAGGGAAGTTGTGTCCGATGACTCCGCATGAGCCGGCAATTAATCCGGCGACAATGTTAATCTGAGTCATGTTGCCAAAGAGAATGCAGTCAGCACTCGGGGCAAAACTTGCGGCAAGAAATGCGGCAATACCGGCTTTGGATGCATCTAATATCACCGTTAAAAGAGCTAAATCTTTACGGCCGGTTCTTAAAACATTGGTGGCACCGATGTTGCCGGAGCCGATTTTGCGGATGTCGCCTAATCCGGCCATGCGGGTTAAGACCAAACCAAAAGGAATTGAGCCCAATAAATATCCACTGATTGCACAAATCAAAAAAATTGAAGGAATACTCATAGTTTCTTGCCTATATAATTGTTAAAACTGCACTTATTGTTAAACGTATCGTAACCTTTTTTCAACTATATTTTTATATCATGTGCATGGAAGAATAAGATAAAAGCGTCTTTTCTGCATAAAAGCTGAAATTTATAGATGACAAGACGATAAAAATAGTTAATATGAAAAAAACTACTCGAGAAGGTTATAAAAATTATGAAACCAATTTATAAACGCATTTTGCTCAAACTCTCAGGCGAAGGATTGATGGGAGATAAAAACTTCGGTATGTCGGCCGAGGTAATTATGCGTTTGGCAAAACAAATCAAAAATGTAAAAGACAGCGGTGTTCAGGTCTGCTTGGTGGTTGGAGGCGGAAATATTTTTCGCGGTGCTAAAGAAGCCGTGAATGGTATGAACCGTACCGTGGCTGACCAAATCGGCATGTTGGCAACCGTGATGAATGCTTTATCTTTGCAAAATGCTTTGGAAAGTTTGGGGTGCGAGGTCAGAGTATTGTCAGGAATTCATATTCCAGATGTCTGTGAAAACTATGTTTATCGCAGAGCTCTGAGACATTTGGAAAAGAATCGCATCATTATCTTTGCCGGTGGAACAGGTAATCCTTATTTTACAACCGATACAGGTGCGGCTTTGAGAGCTTCTGAAATGCAATGTGATGCTTTACTCAAAGCAACGCAAGTCGATGGGGTTTATGATGCCGACCCAAAAACAAATCCCAAAGCTCAGCGCTTTAGTGCTATTTCTTATGATGAGGTTATTGCAAAACAGCTGAAAGTTATGGATACGACAGCAGTGGCCTTGGCTCGAGAAAATAATATTCCAATTATCGTCTTTGCTCAAAGCGGTGAACAGGCTTTAGCTGATGCCGTTTCGGGAAAAGGCAATTTTACAATCATTAAAAAAGAGGTATAGTATGGCTGATTTTAATCAAATCAAAAATGACAGCAAAAACAGAATGGATAAAACGATTGAGACCTTAAGAGGTGATTTTGGCGGTTTGCGTGCCGGAAGAGCTCATGTGAGCTTGCTTGATGGTATTATGGTTGAAGCATATGGCTCAATGACACCGTTGTCTCAGGTCGGTACAATCAGTGTGCCTGATGCCAGAACTTTGTCGGTTAGTGTTTGGGATCGTTCTTTGGCTAAAGCCGTTGATAAGGCTTTAAGAGAATCTGATTTGGGACTTAATCCGGCATCTGATGGTCAGCTTATTCGTATTCCTATTCCGCCGTTGAGTGAGGAAAGAAGAAAAGAACTGGTGAAAATTGCCGGAAAATATGCCGAACAAAATAAAGTGGCTATTCGTAATATTCGTCGCGATGCTTTGGATGAAGTTAAAAAACTCAAAAAAGATAATCTGATTTCGGAAGATGATGAAAAAAGATATGAAAATGAAATCCAAAAATTGACAGACGACTCAATTAAAAAAATTGAGGAGATGCTCGAAACAAAAGAAAAAGATATTATGCAAGTTTAGTTGTGTATTTGTCTGTGAGAAGAATAACTATCAAGTAATTTAAGGTTTTTTGTTTTGACTAAAGAAGAAAACAGTTTAGAGCATATTGCAATCATCATGGATGGTAACGGACGTTGGGCAACCAAGAGAGGGTTGCCTCGCTCCATGGGGCACAAAAAAGGTGCTGAAGTCGTTAAAGAAATTGTGCGTGCAGCAGGTGAGGCCGGCGTTAAGTTTTTGACGCTTTATGCTTTTTCAACCGAAAATTGGCAAAGAAGTCAAGATGAAGTTGATACTCTGATGGGCCTGTTACGGCAATATCTCAAATCTGATTTGCAAGAGTTGCAAAAAAATAACGTGCGTATCAAATTTATCGGTGAAAGCGAAATGTTAGCCGCAGATATTGTGGCAGCAATGCGCAAGTTGGAAATTGATACGGCTCAAAATGATGGTCTAACACTTTGCATCGCTTTGAGCTATGGCTCCAGACAAGAAATTGTGAACGCCGTGAAGAAAACAGCAACTTTGGTAAAAAAAGGTGATATATCAGTCGATGATATTGATATAAAAATGTTTTCTGATATGCTCTATACAAAATCCATTCCTGATCCGGATTTACTCATTCGGACCAGTGGGGAGCAACGTATCAGCAATTATTTGCTCTGGCAATTGGCTTATACGGAACTCTATTTTACAAAAACCTTGTGGCCGGATTTTAATAAAGATGAGCTGGCCGCTATTATTAAAGACTATAAAACTCGGGAGAGAAGATATGGAAAAGTCTAAAACTGTTGCTGTTATGAAACGAATCGTTACGTCTTTGATTTTGGCTCCCGTTGTTTTGGGGGCGGTTTTATTGGGTAGCCCGTTTGTGAATATTTTGGTGTTGGTGAGCGGTGCGCTGCTCTCTTGGGAATGGGCTAAAATGATTCCCAATCAAAATAATTCGGTTTATGCTTTAAGCTATATGACATCTTTGGCGGTGGCTGCACTTTTGAATAATGCTTTTGCTATTTTGTGGGTAATGTGCGGTGCGGCAGCTTTGGTTTGGTATAAAGCGCGCAATGAAGAACACAGAAAATTGCTTACTTTGGGAGTGCCCTATATTACTTTGGGTTTAGGGGCTATTGTTTGGTTGTTTAACTGTGTCGGTGTCCCGACCACTTTATGGTTTGTTTTGGTAATTTGGAGTGTCGATGTCGGCGGATATTTGGTCGGTTGCTCTCTGAAAGGACCTAAATTGGCTCCTAAAATCAGCCCGAATAAAACTTGGGCCGGTTTAGGCGGTGGTATGCTTTTCGCTGTGATTGTCAGTGTTGTATATGCTTATATCATCAGTGGCGGACAAGCTTGTTTGGCGTTTGGTTTGTTGGGCGCTTTGATTGGTGTGATTGAACAAACCGGTGATTTAATCGAATCTGCTATTAAACGGTACTTAGGCTTGAAAGATTCTAGTGATTTGATTCCCGGACATGGCGGAATTTTTGACCGAATTGACGGTATGATTTTCTCTGCACCGGTAGTGGTTTTGTTGTTTCAATATGGTTTGAATTTTATGTAAGGATTTAAGTATTATGGAGTGGCTGGTTAATACTGTCTATTATGTTGTTCCTTTTGTTGTTCTGCTCGGGGTATTGGTGTTTGTACACGAGTTTGGACATTTTATTGTAGCTCGCCTGTGCGGGGTGCAGGTCGAGGCCTTTTCTATCGGTTTTGGTAAAACTTTGTGGAGCAAAACAGATAAAAAAGGAACGACATGGAAAATTTCAGCTGTTCCATTAGGGGGATATTGTCAATTTTTGGGTGATGCAGATGCTTCTTCCTCTACAACAGATGAAAAAGCAGAAGAATTAACCGATGAACAAAAAAAAGTGGCTTTCCCGTATCAGAATCCATTTAAAAAATTAGCCATTGTTTTGGCTGGGCCCGGTGCAAATTATTTATTTGCGATTTTGGTGTTTACTGCTGTTTTCTTCTTTGTGGGGAAAATTGCTTTTCCGCCGATTGTCGGTGAAGTGTTTGAGAATAGTGCCGCAGAGGCTGCCGGAATTATTCCTAATGACAGAATTTTATCTATCAATGGTCATAAAATTACCTATTTTGATGATATCAGAAAAGAAGTTGAGCTGACGACTGATGGTAAAGCTGTGGTCGAATTGTTACGTAACGGCGAAAAAATGACGCTTTCTTTCCCTTTGAAAGAAATTGAAGTTCAGGAATATAACGGGCAAAAGTCTAAAAGACCAATGTTAGGTGTTAAATCTGTCAGCACAATTGAGGTAGAACAGCTCAACCTTTCTTTGAGCGAAGCTTTTAATGAGGCTTTGAAGGAAACTTGGGATGTAACGGAAGCAACTTTGCGTGGTGTCGGACAAATGATTACCGGACAAAGAGGCAGTGAAGATTTGGGCGGAATTGTGAGAATCGCTGAAATGTCCGGCGATATTACCAAACAAAGCGGGTTCTTGGATTTTCTGGTATTTATGTGCTTGTTATCCATTAACTTAGGCTTGATTAACTTATTCCCAATTCCGGTTTTGGATGGTGGACATGTGGTTATTTATTTGGTGGAAATTTTTACGCGCAAAGAAATTAACACCAAAGTTAAAGACACTTTATTTAAACTTGGTTTTAGTTTAATTATTGCATTAATGGTATTTGCAACTTGGAATGATATGGTTCGCCTGTTCCATAGATGGTTTGCATAATTATAAGATGGTTTGAGGATTAAATAAATGAAGAAAACTACTTTAGCCGCTTTTATTTTTAGCTTGATGCTGAGTACAAGAGTTGATGCTGCAGATGTATATGTCAGCACAATTGAAGTGCAAGGTTTGCAAAGAGTGGAGGTTGAAACCGTCTTATCTTATTTGAACATTGAGCAAGGAAGCAATGTTTCTCAAGAATATTTGGATGAATCTTTAAAACGTTTGTTTGAAACCGGATTATTTGCCGATGTAAACTTTAATCGCAATGATGCCGGCGTTTTACAAATTAAGGTCGTTGAAAATCCGATTATTAATAAGCGTTTTTTTGATGGTAACGAAAAAATGGATGATAGCATTTTGGAGACTGAAGTTCAGCTTAAATCAGGCTCTATTTACAGTATTTCTAAAGTGCAAGATGATGTACAAAGAATTTTGGATGTATATAAACGTTCGGGCAGATATGCAACAGTAGTTGAACCGCAGATTATTAAACGTGACCAAAATCGTGTTGATTTGATTTATGAAATTACCGAAGGTCCGACAGCTGTTATCAATAAAGTAAACTTTGTTGGAAATATGCATTATTCAGACGATGATTTGCAATCTGAAATTATGAGTAAGGAAAGTCGTTGGTATCGTTTCTTCGGCTCTTCGGAAAACTATGATCCTGAAAAAACAAATTATGATAAAGAGTTGCTTCGTCGTTTCTATCTGAAGCGCGGTTATGTTGATTTCAGAGTGGTTTCGGCAGTGGCTGAGCTTAGTCCTGATAAAAAATCATTCGTCGTGACCTATGTGGTTGAAGAGGGACCGCGCTATAAAATTGATGATATTCAAATTAATTCTTCAATTAAAGAAGTTGAAACAGCTCCTTTAATGGATGAAGTATTGGTTGAAAAAGGCGAATGGTATAATGCAGAATTGGCAGAAAAGTCAGTTTATGCAATTACCGAAGAATTAGGTAAAAAAGGTTTTGCCTTTATTGATGTTACGCCTGATATTGAAAAAATCGGTGATAATAAATTAGTTCTTACTTTCAATATTGCCGAAGGAGACCGTGTATTTATTGATAAAATCAATATTACGGGAAATACCAGAACCGAAGACAAGGTTATCAGACGTGAATTTAGAATTGATGAAGGTGATGCATTTAATGCTGCCAAAATCAGAGCATCTCGCAGAAATGTCGAAAATCTGGATTATTTCAGCAAGGTTGATATTCAAACCGTTCCGAATCCTAATGATGACAGTAAGGCTGATGTTAATGTTAAGGTAGAAGAAAAATCAACCGGTGCATTTAATGTCGGTGTGGGATATTCTACCGTGAACGGTGCATTGTTTAGAGCTGGTATCGCTGAAAACAACTTCCAAGGAAAAGGACAAAAATTAAGTGCCGATGTGGCTGTGTCTCAGCGTACGTCCGAGTATGATTTGAGCTTTACCGAGCCTTATTTCTTGGGTCGTCGTTTGAGTGCCGGTGTTGATTTGTTCCGTACCGAAGAAGATTATCAAGACGAAGGTTCTTATGATAGCGAATCAACCGGTATCAGATTGCGTACAGGTTGGAATTATACCGATGACTTTGCGCAATATTTCCGCTATACCTTAAAAGAAGATAAAATCAGCAATGTTGATTCTTTGGCTTCAAAATATATTAAAGAAGAGGAAGGAACATATAGCAACTCTTCAATCGGCCAAACCATGGTGTATGATAAGCGTGATAGCGCTATCAATCCTAAAGAAGGATATTATTTGTCCTTTGGTAATGATGTAGCCGGTTTGGGTGGTGATGAAAAGTATTTGAAGTTTGATGGTAAAGCTTATAAATACTTCACAATTGCTGATTACTATACTTTCAAATTATTCCTGAATGGTGGCTATATTGTCGGGTATGGTGATGAAGATGTTCGCTTATCCAACAGATATTATTTGGGTGGCTCAAATATGCGTGGTTTTGAGTTTGCCGGTATTGGTGCACGTGATAAATATACCAAAGATGCTTTGGGTGGTAACTGGATGATTTATTCCGGTGCAGAAATGTCGTTCCCAATCGGTTTGGATGAGCTGGGTGTTAGAGGTCGTACGTTTGTTGATGTCGGTATGCTTGGTAAACCGGATAATTTTGATAAACGCTATATGGATTACTCTGATACACCGCGTGTGGCTGCCGGTTTCGGTTTCCAATGGCAATCTCCGATGGGACAAATCGATGTTGACTTGGCATTCCCGATTGTTAAAGAAGATTACGATGAGACCGAAGTATTCCGTTTGAATTTCGGTTCTAGATTGTAAGAGTTTGTTGAGGAGAAGAGAAGATGGTTGATACTCGTTTTTATACCAATAAAGGCCCGTTGACTTTGCAGCAGATAGCTGAAATTTGTGAGGCTGAGTTGCAAGATAAGTCAAAGGCTTTGGTTGAGATTAAAGATATTGCAACCATGTCTAAAGCGAGTACAGATGAAATTTGCTTCTTCTATGATAAAAAGGCTAAAGAAAAAGCTTCGGAAATCAAGGCAACAGCTTGTGTAACAACTGCAGAATTGGCTTCGTTTGTGCCGGAAAATGTGGTTCGTTTGATTGCTCAAAATCCTAAAATTGCATTTTTGAAGCTCAATCAGGCATTTTATGCCGAAGTTATGCCGAAACCCAATATTGCCTCTTCGGCAAGGATTCATCCGTCAGCTATTATCGGTGAAAATGCTTTTATCGGCGATAATGTGGTGATTGGTAAAAATGTTAAAATCGGTGTCAATTGTATGATTGAGCCGGGAGTGGTGATTGGCAGAGGGTGTGAAATCGGTGATAATTGCCGTATTGGTGCAAACGCGTCAATTGCTTATACTATTATGGGAAATGACTGCTATATTTATACCGGTGCTCGTATTGGACAAGATGGTTTTGGGTTCCAGATGATTAATGGTCAACACAAACGTATTCCTCAGGTCGGTCGTGTGATTATCGGTAATGATGTTGAAATCGGCGCTAATACATGTGTTGACAGAGGTGCGTTAGATGATACGATTATTGGTGATGGGGTCAGAGTGGATAATTTGGCACAAATTGCTCATAATGATAAATTAGGGCGCGGTTGCGTGATTGTGGCTCAAGTCGGAATTGCCGGTAGTTGTACTTTCGGTGATTATGTGGTTTGCGGTGGTCAAGCGGGCTTTGCTGACCATCTAACTGTTGGCAGTGGTGCGCAAATCGCAGCTCAATCCGGAGTTATGCGTGATATTGAGCCAGGAGCAGTATTAATGGGATATCCTGCCGTACCAATTAAAGATTTTATGAGACAAGTGTCTTATTTGCAGAAAATTTCAAAAAAATAGTTTTAACCTAATAACTGTGTAAAGGAAAAGTTATGTCTGAAAATAAAATTTATCATATTGAAGAAATTATGCAGATGTTGCCGCATCGCTATCCGTTTTTGCTCGTCGATCGTTTGGAAGTTGAAGTTCCGGGCGAAAAAGGCGTCGGTATTAAAAATGTTACCATGAATGAGGAATTTTTCCAAGGACACTTCCCCGGAAATCCGGTTATGCCGGGCGTATTGCAAATTGAAGCTATGGCTCAAACCGCTGGTGCAATCGTTGTTGCCGGAAAAGGTGATTTTCAAGATAAAAAACGCAGCGTTTTGTTTATGTCAATTGACGGAGTTAAATTCCGCAAACCGGTAAAACCGGGTGACCAATTGCGTATGCATGTTGAAAAAGTAAAAGAACGTCGCAATATCTTTGTCTTTAAGGGACAAAGCATGGTTGACGGAAATGTTGTTTCTGAGGCCGAATTTACAGCGATGATTGTGGAATAAAATTCACTATAATCACAAATAAAAGCCGGATTATTTCCGGCTTTTTTGTTGTTTGATTAACTGAGCTAAATTTTGTGGTTGGTATGGGGTTTCTAGTTGTGGTTTTAAGATTTTGCGATACTCATTCAAGTAAGGTTGAATCTTGAGATTTTTGTATTTGTCCAGTAGATTATAAAAATTTGCTTTTTCTTTAGGGTGAAGAGCTATTTCTCCTAAACAAGTAAAAAATCTGTAATAAGGATTAGGTTGAAGACATTCTTTTTGATAGCGTTGGGCGTCGAGATAGTCCCAATACCATTGGTCGTATTGAGTTGGTTTTAAATGACTTAAATTTTGAGGCTCTTGAATTGGAACAGTACTTAATGTGTGAAAATTTTCATGATTGTAGGCTTGATGGCGTACGACTTCGGCGCAAGTGTTTGCTAAATTTAGAAAATCAATGGAGCCATCGGAGAGATAGTACTTTTGCATATTGTTATGAATACAATCAAACTGAATGCGATTAAACATAGTTCTAGTGACAGCAAACCCACAATAAATTGTGTCTCTTTTATTTTGAATGAGGTGGCAGAACTTGCCTGATATATGATACATCATTTCTCGATAAATATCTTTATTTTTAGGCTCTTTTAATGCCAGATAACTATATGCAAAGCAATCTGCAAAACTTTCCTTGAGCATTTGATATTCTTGTAAATATTGTTGCAGTATTTTTTTATTATCCGGATTATCGGGGTGTTCTAGCGTTCTGTTTGCAGCTTGAGATAAGTTGAGATAGGTTTTTGTGTTTTTGAAAAAAGAATATTTTAAATCCAATATATGAGCATATTCATGAAATGGAGTAATTATACTGTTGGTTGGGTAAAAATTAAAGACAGAATAAAAAACAATGCCTTGCATGGGTAATTTCATTCTAGGTACCATTCCGGCAAGGGGAGATTTTACTTTTATTATATCTCGGATGCTGTCTTTGATAATTTGAGGAGATACGGCTTGTTCTAATGTACGGCCAAAATTTTGTTTACAAAGATTATCTAGTTTTTTCATATCAAATTTTGGCTTTCCATGTTTGTCTTGCAATATAAAGTCATTGACGCAGACGGCAAAGGAGCGGAAACCATCTTGGTTGCAAAGCTGATTGAGGCGTATCATATCTGGTAAGATATATTCTTTGAGTTGTTTATAATATCTTGGCTTCCACAAGGCTTTGCGGCCGTGTGGCTGTAGGAGATATTTGATATCTTTATGTATGTCTTTGATGTTGTAAGTAATCATTTTTACCCCTTGGAAGGGTAAAATAACTGTTTTGTTAAATTTTGTCAATATTTGACTTGCAGAGTTCTAATTTTAATGATATAAGAGGAGCAAATATTTATTATTAAATTTTACGGATATGAAAAAGATTATTGTAGAAACCTTTGATCAACTCTGGCGGGTAATAGAAATTGAAGAAGCCGATGAGATTGTTGTGAAAGGTAAAATTAATTGTCAAAATTACCGAACAATCATTAAGGAAGGCTGCAAACTTAAAGGTCTTAACGAAATGAGTGTTTTGGTATTTGAGTATGGTGAAGCCCAAAGTGCCATTTGGCTAGAGGGTGGATGTGTTGAAAACCTGAATATTCAGGTAATGGCTGAAACCTATCCTGATAAGGAGAGAATGCAAAGTGTGATTGAAGTCAATCGCTTTGGTTCGGGGTTAAAGGATGTGTTTCTGGATATTAAAGTTAAAGATGCCAGAATATCTCATGAGAGCCAGCAATATTCAGGGCTCTATGTGCGCCATGAATTGCAATTGGCGGGAAATATTCGAATTCGCAGCAAAGGGCATTATGTGGCCCCGATTGCCAATTGTCAGTTAGCCACTTCAAGAATGGTTGGTAATGGTGTTACACTTTTCTTGGAGGGTAATTTACATGATTTGTATGCTCTTGACATCTTTGGCAATCATAACAAGATTGTAATTGATTAAAACAAATCCCCATATCAGCTGTTGATATGGGGATTTGTTTTTGAAGTTTAATTCCATGAACATTCAAAGATGAAAACATTATCATCTTTGGGGATTAGGGTTTTTCTGATTTCACTATATAGGTAATGATTTGAGCTTGGTTAGTTCGGTTTTGGGAAAGCGTCAATATATTTTTTATATTTTAGTGAAAAATTTTGTCAAAAAGTACTTGCGTTGGTATTAAAAATGTGGTATGTTCTTTTTTAGAGATAAGTAAATTATGTTTAATTATTCTAAATTATAAAAAAATGGAAACAATTAAAAAAATTGAACAGTTATTGGAAGAAAACAATTACAAGTGTAATGCAGACGGTAGAAAATTCATTGCTGACTGTGTAGGTGCCTTGGCACCGCGTCCGCTTGACCCGGAAAAATGGCTGCCTATATTGGAGTATGTCGAAGAAAACTTCGGCTTTCAGGAAGGCGATTGGAGTGTCTATAAGACAAATAGACGCCTGAATGTAGCTACCGGCCACGATATGTATAAACTGCCGGAATTCGATAATCCGGTGCTCGTGGTATTTAGCGGAATGATGACCGCGCACTTATGTGCGTTTGAGGCCATCCGTTTCTACGCTAAAAAATACCACAAGCTGTTGCCAATACTGGCAATCGGCAAGGGCGGAAACAAAGGCTTGTATGAAGAAGTCTTTAACCGTCCACAGGGCTTGATGGTTGAGGCGGAGTATCAGGCTTACCTCAATTTGCTCGACCAGCTTGCACCGGCAAGCTATGTTCATGCCAATGAGCAGGTTTGTGCGGATACAGACACGTCTGGAAATTTCGACGAACTGTACAAGTTCGCGAAAGCGGCAGAAAAGCCGGTAACATTTGTATTGTGTTCCGGAAACTTCAGCTACGACAAACGGCTCTTAGCCGAGTTTATGCTGAAGGCAGAAGAGCCTCAGTACAGCGACGTGAAAATGGACTTTGCAATTGCGCATTGTCCTATAATTACGAAGCTGCACGTCGTTGACGGTCGCTTGTCCGAGATTATGCTCGGATATGTTGCGGCTTCCATTGGCCCGATGATGAAGGATACCATCACTTTTGATGGTAAAACTTCATCAGAGCATCCGGAGCGCTTCCTGATGCCGAGGATGGAAGATGTCGACTGGGGCATACTCAAGGAACTGATTAGTGAATTTTCTAACATGGGCTGGCCGAATTACAGCGAAATTCTTTATGGCACAGACCACAAACAAGCTGTGTTGGATATCATTTTGGCCGACCTCAGGGCGAGGGGCAGTTTCTCATCTACAAGCTATGATGAGGAGTTGCGCCAAGACCTCGAGGATTATATCAAATTCCTTGGTGGTCGCTATCAGGGTAAGGAGGGGTTCCTGACTTATCTGATGCGTACTCCAGATGAGCACTACTTCTAAGTAAACTAACTCAGACAGGGGATGACGAAAGTCATCTCCTGTTTTTTTGTGTTTGAAACGAAGGTTCGTAATAATTTGTAAAGTAATGTGTGTTTACAATTGCGCTTGTTTGGCTATACTGAGCGTAGTTGTAAAAAATTTTTTTAGAAAGGAAGTATTTGTCATGACTAAAATTCATCCGAGTGCCGTTATTGAAGAAGGTGCGCAAATTGCCGATAGTGCTGAAATCGGACCTTTTTGCTGGATTAGCTCTAAAGCAAAAATTGGTGAAAATGTTCGCCTCTTGGCTCGGGTTACGGTTTATGGCGATACGACCATTGGTGAAGGAACCGTTGTGTTCCCAGGAGCCGTGCTTGGAACTGGCCCGCAAGACCATGGTAACGAATTCCAAGAAGGTGCCAAATTGGTTATCGGTAAACGCAATGTTATTCGCGAAAATGTAACCATGCATGCCGGTACGCCTAAAGGTCAATCTGATCCGCAAGACGGAAGTGCACCTGAAAAAATGATTACCCGCGTGGGTGATGATGGTATGTTTATGGTAAACTCTCACGTGGCTCATGACTGCGTGGTTGGAAACAATGTGATTCTGACCAACAATGCGGTTATCGGCGGTCACGTTCGTGTTGGCGATGGAGCTATTTTGGGTGGTAATGCCGCCGTTCACCAATTCTGCCGTATCGGACGCAAAGCCATGATTGGTGGCTTGTCCGGCGTTGACAGAGATGTTATTCCTTTTGCGATTGTTACCGGTGAACGTGGTAAATTGCGTGGCTTAAATGTTATCGGACTGAAACGTAGCGGTTATGCGCCCGAAGTTGTTAAATCTATCAGTCGCGCCTTTATGTATATCTTCAAAGGTAAAGAAGACAACTTTGAAACACGCGTTCAAAAAGCTCGTGAAATGTTTAAGGATAACGATATGGTTCAAGAACAACTTGACTTTATTGAGTTCTCATTAAAAGGTCGCCGCAACGTTATGGTTGCCGACTAAGCAATGTAAATTGATTTGAAGGCTGTAATTTTTTAGTTACAGCCTTTTTTATTTGACTTGACCTGAGCTCTAGGGTTCTCTATTATCAAAAGAAAAAATTTGTGTGGAAATACTATGGCTAAAAAACTTGGAATTATTGCCGGCGGTGGCGCAATACCGCGCGATTTGATTAATTTTTGCAAACAAAATAATCGAGACTATTATGTCATTGCCATTGAAGGAAATGCAGACCCAATGCTGATTGATGATACTATTCCTCATATATGGATACGTATTGGGCAAGCCGGAACCGGTTTTCGCAAACTCGCGGAAGAAAAAGTTGAAGAAGTGATTATGATTGGCACCATTAAACGTCCGACCTTGAAAGATTTGGTGCCCGATATGCGTACGGCTGCGTTTTTTGCCAAAATCGGCATGAAATCTTTGGGTGATGACGGAATTTTGCGCGCGCTGGTTAAAGAGATTGAAGGCGAAGGTATGGTCGTGCGTGGAATTCATGAAGTTTTGCCGGAATTGTTGATTAAAAAAGGGGTTTTGGGTAAGGTTAAACCCTCTCGGCAAGCACAAGCCGATTTGCGTCGTGCAGTTGAAGTGGCAACTGAATTGGGGCGTTTGGATGTCGGTCAAGCCGTGATTGTTCAGCAAGGTTTGGTCTTGGGCGTTGAAGGAATTGAAGGAACAGGTGAACTTATTCGTCGGTGTGGGGAATATCGTCGTAAAGGTGAGGGCGGTGTTTTGGTGAAAGTGCGTAAGCCGCAACAAGATATGCGTGTCGATTTGCCGACAATTGGTGATAAAACCGTGCAGGCTGCTTATGAAGCCGGTCTTGCAGGAATTGCTCTTCATGCCGGAAACGGTTTGATTGTCAATGAAAAAGAGACAATCAAATTAGCTGATAAATTGGGTCTGTTTGTCATGGGAATTGATGTCAATGAGTACAGATAAAAATTTGAAAATTTATTTAATTGCCGGTGAACCCTCAGGTGATTTATTGGGGGCACGTTTTATGCGCGCCATGGAGAAAAAGACAAAAGGTCAGGTGCAGTTTTTTGGCGTTGGCGGCGAGAGTATGGAAAAAGCCGGGCTGAAATCTTTGTTTGATATTTCGGATTTGGCAATTATGGGGTTGGCTGAAGTTATTCCCAGTATTCCCAAAGTCTTAAAACTCATTAAACAAACCGTGCAAGATATTGAGCGGGTCAAGCCCGATGTGGTGATGACAATTGATAGTTGGAGTTTTGGTTCAAGAGTGCAAAAAATTTTGCGCAAGAAAAAATTGGGCATTCCGCAAGTGCATTATGTTGCGCCGCAAGTGTGGGCTTGGAAAAAGAAAAGAGCGCAAACCATGTATAAGTATGTGGATTTGCTGCTGACTTTGTTGCCCCAAGAGCCAAAGTATTTTACGCCTTATGGCTTGGATGCCGTTTTTGTCGGGCATCCGGTGATTGAAAGCCAAGTTGTGCATGGAAATGGGGCTGATTTTTACAAGAAATTTCATATTGATGAAAAGAAAAAAATTGTTGCCGTGTTACCGGGGTCACGCAAAACAGAAGTTTCTCGTTTGTTGCCGGTGTTTTTAGAGGCGGCGCAAAAACTCTTTGATGAGGATAAAGATTTATTCTTTGTTATTCCGACCGTGCAGACAGTTGCTAAAATGGTGAAAAAAATGACTGAGAACACAAAACTGCCGTTGTTGATTGTGGAAGATGAAGAAGATAGGCATAATGCTTTTAAGGCTTCTCAGAGTGCTATGGCAGCATCGGGTACGGTGGCGTTGGAACTGGCCATTGCCAATGTGCCACATGTTATCGGTTATAAAGTTGCTCCTTTGACCGCGTGGATGGCAAAGAAGTTTTTGCATATTCAATTTGTGAACCTTTCAAATATTTTGCTCGGTCGCGAGGTGGTACCGGAATTGTTGCAAGAACAATGTGTCTCGGGAAATATTGCCAGACATTTACGGCAATTTATGGCGCATGAGGGAATGTATGACCGCCAGATGGAAGGTTTTAAGAAAGTTCGCGAAATCTTAGGGTTAGGTGAGCAAACACCAAGTGAAAATGCTTGCGATGCCGTGCTAGAACTCTTGAAGAAAAGAGGTTGACATTTAGACAAAAATATTTATAGTCAAAGCCATTAAAATCATTATTCTTTATTTATTAACTTAAAAAATATATAACTTATGGACACAAGTAAAGTTATCTCAATCTCACTGTTAAACACCGTAAAAACTTTAAACAAGATTTTGGGCACAGAAGTTAACGTAAAAAATATGGCTGTTGGCTTGCTCTCTGAAGATGGGGCGCAACGCAAGTTGGCGTTTGTTTATTTGGATGGAAAAGATTACTGGTGTGTGTTCTTGAATGGACGGGTGGAGAAATATTCTTCGCTTTCTATCGGTGATGTGCTTATTTCTTTGTTCTTCTTATCCTCTTTGGAAAAGGAAACCAAGATTGGTGATGGTAAGAATGATTATCTCCTGTTTCGACAAGGAGAGGATGTTGTGCTTACCAAGCAGGAGACAAAAGACTATAAACAAACCTCATTTAGAGGTTGTTAATTAACCTTAGTATTAACCCTTTAAATTTTTTCATTATGAAAGATCTTAGAGTTGGTGGGGATACCGAAGGCTGATAAGAGGCTCAAGGTGTTAAGTGAGAACATCCATTAATTTGGAGAATTGAAAAAAGTTGTTAAACTGTGTGTGTTTAACAACTTTTTTTTGCTTTTATGGGGATTTGGCTTTACATTTATGGTAATTTTAAGGAGAAATAAATGCTTAGCCTTTGGAAATATTTGATAACAAAAAATTTAGAAGCAGAGCGTGAGAGATGGTGCTTGTGGTTGCCGGTAGCTTTTGCTTTGGGGATTGGTATTTATTTCTTATTGCCAAGTGAACTTTCAATTTGGTGGACGCTTGTTCCAATAGAGCTTACTTTGTTAGGGGCTTGGTTAGCACGTTGGCGGTTGGATATCTTAAAAATAATTGCAATTTGGAGTGTTATTTTAGCTGGTTTTGTGTTGGTGCAAATTAAGGCTGTTTGGCTAAATCATGTGCCTCAGGTGAGCCAAGAACAACGTCTGTATTTGACCGGAAGAGTGGTACAAACAGATACCAATTATAGCGGCAAACAACGCATAGTTTTGGAAGATATGAAAGACTATGACGGCAACGAGATTGAGGGGCGCTACAAACTTACAATAATTTCTCGGGGTAGAAAAGTTCAAGTTGGTGAATGTGTGGAGATGGTGGCCGAGGTTCGTCCATTATATCAAACCTCAATGGTCGGGGCGTATCAACTTGACCGCAAGGCTTATTTTGAAGGGTTAAACGGTACTGGATTTGTCTCAAGTCGCGTTTTGCCGATAGCGTGTGAAAATGCCTCTTCTTTAGGAGTTAAGTTTGATGCATTTGTCAGCCGTGTACGTGCTCGAATTGTGGAATGCATCGCTGATGTTTTGCCTGCTGATGAAGCTGGAATTGCCGCGGCTTTGGTGGCAGGGGAGAGAGGCGGAATTTCTCAGAAAATTACTGAAGAATATCGGGATTCCGGATTGGCACATTTCTTATCCATTTCAGGACTGCATATGAGCATGATTGCCGGTATGATGTTTTTCTTTATTCGCTTGGTGATGGCGCTTATTCCCCAGCTGGCAATAGCCTATAATTCCAAAAAGACGGCGGCGGTGGCGGGAATTTTGATGAGTATGGTTTATTTGCTGATTTCGGGAGCTGAAATTCCGGCACAACGCGCCTTTATTATGACGTTTATTGTATTGCTTGGCGTGTTGTTTGACCGCAAAGCAATTTCTATGCGGATGATTGCTTGGGCGGCATTGGTAGTGCTCATTCTATCGCCTCAGGCATTGGTGAGTGCCAGCTTTCAAATGTCTTTTGCCGCAGTGGTGGCTTTGATTGCCTTTTATGAGCGCTTTGCAGAGGATTTGCATCGTTTCTTAAATGGAAACGGAGATAAAAATATTTCTCTTCCTTCTCGTATAGTGCGAATTTTATGGGCTTATTTTATCGGTATTATGATTTCGGATTTGGTAGCTAGTGTGGCAACTCTGCCTTTTGCAATTTATCATTTTAATCAGATTGCTTTGTTTACGACTCTGACTAATTTATTGGCCGGACCGATTATCGGTTTTGTGATTATGCCGTTTATTTTGGCAGCTTTACTTCTCATGCCTTTGGGGTTGGATTACTTCCCTCTTAAACTTGTTGGTTGGGGAATAGGTGAGGTGAATAAAATCACTGCTTGGGTTGCCGGTATGGAAGATGCGTCAATCTCTGTTCTATCAATGCCGTTATGGGGTTTGGTGTTGATTGTTTTGGGTGGTTTATGGCTTTGTATTTGGCAAAGAAGGTGGCGGTTGTTGGGAATTATTCCGATTATTATCGGCTTTGCAAGTATTGCTTTGACAAGAGTGCCTGATGTGATGGTGGATGAAACAGGAGAGGTCTTTGGGGTTAAAGATGAAAATAACCATTTGGTGATTTTGCCGAGTAGAGGAAATACTTATTTGAAAAATGTGTGGCTTGAAAAACATGCATCACCAGAGCTTGATAAACAACAAGCTAAATTGTTAAAGCAAATTTATGATGGAAAAAAACAAGATAAGTCTTGGCTCGATTTGGAATGTGATAAACGGGTTTGTGTGTATAAAAACAGGTTCAAAATAATTAAATTCGGCGGGCTTAAGGTTGATGGTAAAGATTTTGACTTTCAGACCTCAAAGGGCGCAAATTTTTATTTGGACGGAGATAGGGTGAAGATGAAAAGCGTTCGAGAGTCTTTCGGGCAGAGATTGTGGAATTAATTTTGTTTGCATTTTTGTGGTAATGTGATAACTCTATAAGTAATAATTTATAATTCTAAAATTTCATTATTATGCTTTACTTAAATTTGGGCTTAGCATTGGTAGTTCTGGTGCTGGTCGTGTGCTTGGTGTTATATATCCGACACACTCGAAAAAAACAAAAATGTTTGTGTGATAAGTTACAACAGTCCCAAGAGAAAATTGATGCATTGTATCGGGAGAATTTGTTTCTGAAATATCAGGGCAAGGAATATACGGTGGCTTCTGATTATGAGGCAAAGTTGTTAGGAACCCCGCCTATTTTTGAATTTATCAAAAAGAAGTATTGCCCAGTTGTTCGTTTTGACGGAACGCTTGAAAATTGGCAATTGGCTTTGGTTGGAGCGGAAATTTATGTCGAAGACTATATTGGGAATGAGGATGCGCGCTTGGTAGTTGAGCGCTGCGTTAATCGAATCTCTGCGGAAGTTTTTGATGACTTTTTGATACAATTGCGTGAAGGATTTTTAGATTAAACAAAACCCCGTACAAAATTTGTGCGGGGTTTGGTTTAGCCAAAATAAAAAGATTTGATTAAAATCCTTTGACAAACGCCTTGAAATATGCTAATTTATAACAAGATAGGGTTCAGTTATAATGAGGTATATTATGAGAAAGCAACTTGCGATAGGAATATCGATGCTTGTGCTTACCGCATTAGGTGGCGTAAGTGAAAATAATTTTATTTCAGATAATCAATCGGGAGTGCATTCTCAATACACGCACTTCGTAAGAACCAGTCTAAACCAATTTGAACCTTTGTCAGGGGCAAGCCTAGGAATAGGTTTGCCCAATCGTACTTCTTTCCAAACTGCCGGGGTTTACTTTATTACCGGAGATAAAGGAATTAGTTTCGGTGAAGAAAACGAGTTTGGTGATCCTACTGGTGATTATTGTAAACGTTTAGGTTATACAGTTACTTCTTGTGATTCGGGGTTGTTTAACTCTTCGTGTCCTTATAACGATAAAATTTATGACAGATGTTGTGCCTCTACTTATACATATACAGCATCAACTTGTACATCTCCCAGAACACTGAGTACAGATACCTGTGGTGGTAAGCATCGCTGCTATTGTAATACGTCAACTTATCCTTATGCATCTTGTAATTCCCCTCAAATTAAGGGAAACTCTTGTACCGATGATACAGGTACAAGATACGCAACCTGTACATGTCCTGCCTCTAACACGGGACCATGGGGATGTAAAGAATATTATGCCGCTCCTTGCAATAGTATTTGTAAAACACCTTATACAGATAGCTGTCATTTGCACGAAAGTGTAGCAACTCCGTATGGGTGCGAAAAGACTTTTGAAGGATGTTCTTCAAAATGTGAAATAGCTTATAAAGATAATTGCCGTAATCAAACAGCAATTATTCCTTCTTGTCCAGATGATGCGACTTGTAACTATTTTTCGGACTGTGGCTCTAAGGTTCAGTCTTGGAATTGTAATTCCGGTTATATCTATTGGTGTACGGCACCGGAAACAAATTGCGATACGCTCGGATATACCAAAACTGTAAGTCAATGTACAACCAGCTATCTGAGATGCCCATACAATCCAGATAAGGTTTATTGTGATTAAATAGGAGAAAAAAATGAAACACTATATAAAATGCCTTTTATTGGGAACAGTTATTATATCCGGTCCGGCGTATGCGGCTGAATGTACTTCTGCTCCTGACTGTGCCGCTTTGGGCTATACCATGACAGCAAGTGATTGCGGTGAAAAAGCCTATATTAAATGTCCGTTTGATACCAGCAAAATCTTTTGTCAGGCTGATATAAAATGTACGGTAGCAAATTGCGCCGCATGTAAACAAGGCAGTGGTACCCAATGTGCTGTTTGTAAGTCTGGCTATGAATTAAATGGTACAACATGTCGTAAATCATGTTCTTCTGGCTATAGTCGTAGTGTTACATCTTGTAATTCAAACTATTGTTTCTCTCAAGATATTGCCGGATGTGGTAAATGTACTTATAAAAATAATTGTTCTGGATATTATTTTTCTAGAGAAGAAGCAGAGAAGAGATGTAATCGTACTTATGGATGGACATCTTGTTCGGTATGTCCAGGGGAGACAAAATGGAGATGCTGTAGTAGAGGAGATACTGGTGTACACTGTATGAAACCAGCCAATCCTGGCTTACCTCTTCGTTAACAGATCGAATGGTAATTCGCTTCAAAAGCCTAAGTTCTTTCATGAACTTAGGCTTTTGAAATTAATTTTTTGCAGTGTTTTAAAAAGGATATCTATATAACTTGTTCGCGGGTGGTGCTTAAGACGAGTTTGGGGAAGTCTTCTTTTATCTTGCCTAAGTGCCATGCGTTGCGTGCCAAAAAGACCAATTCTTTGTCGTGGTCTTCGGCAATGTTAGCTTGGTTGGTATCTAAGAATTTCTTTAACTCGTTTTTATCGGGGCTGCTTACCCAGCGTGCCGTGTAATATGATGTCGGTTCAAAAATAACCGGAATGTTAAACTCGGTACGGATACGGTCGGCCATAACCTCAAACTGCAAAGCTCCGACAACACCAACGATATATTCAGAGCCAATGATCGGCTTAAAGATGCTGGCTCCGCCTTCTTCGGCAATTTGTTGTAGAGCGGCACCTAAGTGTTTAGATTTTAACGGGTCTAGGGCGCGGACGCTCTTTAAGAGTTCGGGTGCAAAGGATGGAATACCTGTAAAGTGGATTTTTTCGCCTTCGGTTAGGCTATCGCCAATGCGTAATTGTCCGTGGTTGGGGATACCGATAATGTCTCCGGCGTAGGCATCTTCGGCAAGCTCTCTTTCTTGGGCTAAAAACATTACAGGGGTTGGAACTTTTAAGCCTTTACCGGTGCGAACTTGGGTTAGCGTCATACCTCTTTTGAAGTGGCCGGAACAAATACGCATAAATGCAATACGGTCGCGGTGCTTGGGGTCCATATTGGCTTGAATCTTAAACACAAAACCCGTAACTTTATTCTCAGAGGGTTGAATAGTTCTTTCAACAGCGGGTTGGGGGCGAGGAGAAGGCGCCATTTGGTGGAGGCCTTCCAAAACTTCCTTAACGCCAAAGTTGTTAATCGCACTTCCGAAAAATACCGGTGTCATCGCGCCAGCCAAGTATAACTCTAAATCAAAAGCAGGGCAGAGCTCTCTAACCATGGTCACATCTTCACGCAGTTTACTGACGGCATGTTGCGGTAATAAGGCATCAAGTTTGGGGTCGTCTAGACCTTTGCAAGTTTCAATCGTGGCATTGATGGTGGATTTGTCGCCGGTTTTATTCATCAAAATTAGTTGGTCGTTAATTAGGTCATAACAGCCTAAAAAGTCTTTGCCCATACCAATCGGCCAGCTTGCGGGTGTGCAATCCATGGCCAGTGTTTTTTCAATGTCATCCAGCAATAAAAACGGGTCTAAGCCTTCGCGGTCTAACTTGTTGATGAAAGTGATAATCGGAACATTGCGCAAGCGGCAAACTTCAAACAATTTCTTGGTTTGAGTTTCAATACCTTTGGCGGAATCCAAAACCATGATGGCCGAATCTACCGCCGTTAAAACACGGTAAGTATCTTCAGAAAAGTCTTCGTGACCCGGGGTATCCAGCAAGTTAAACGTGATGTCTTTATACTCAAAGGTCATAACCGATGAGGCAACCGAAATACCACGCTCTTGTTCAACTTTCATCCAATCAGAGTGAGCTCGGCGATTTTCACCTCTGGCTTTTACGGCACCGGCTTGTTGAATGGCACCACCAAAAAGCAACAGTTTTTCTGTCAGGGTGGTTTTACCGGCGTCCGGGTGTGAAATAATCGCAAAAGTTTTGCGCGGATTAATCTTATTTTCAGGCATTTTCTTAACTCATTCTTCTAAAATATTCAATTAAGCTGTTATTTATAATAAATAAATCTAAATTGCAAGTTTTATATCAAAAAACCGGAGTTTACCTCCGGTTTGGAAAACTTAGCCGTTAAACGGGCTGGAAACATCAGGAATAAGCGGTTGCGGTGCAAAACCTGCCGGGGCTGATTGTGGAAGCTCAGGCATTTGCGGTGCGGTAGAAATTGGTGCCGTTGCATGAGGCTCCAAACTTTCTGCCGGAGTAATGTTTTTATTAGTGGGTGCCTTTGAGGTGTTAATTCCAAGATTGCGCTCAATGGCGGCTTGTTCTTTTTGTTTTTCTTTGGTGGTGATTAAATCCAAATCGTAAATCACCTCTAACTTACGTAAGTTTTTGGCCGCGGAGAGTAAATCTTTGGCCGGAGCTTGGCGTTTGAGACGTTGACGCGGAGCAGGGGGCAAAATTGCCTCAATTATCAAATCTCTTTCAGCAGAAAATTCACGCGGAGTGATGGCCCTTTCTTCGGTGGCTGCTTTGAGGGCGTTAATTCTTTCAATAATTA
This sequence comes from uncultured Pseudomonadota bacterium, assembly GCA_949286215.1. GTDB lineage: Bacteria > Pseudomonadota > Alphaproteobacteria > RF32 > CAG-239 > Scatocola. Next base: position 23,847 of record CASDYX010000015.1, on the reverse strand, counting down.
CGTCAGGTGAGGGAACGGGTTTATCGGCCGTAATGCCTGCCGGCGCATTGGTGAGCGGTAACAGACCGCCGATGTTGGATTGACGAGCAGCTAAAAACTCTTCTTTGGTTATCATATCGTTTTCAGCCAATTCTTTTAATATCAGAAAACGAGAGATGATGTTTTGCTCTTGCGGTGTGAACAAGACTTCAACCGCTTTTACATCAGCTTCGGTAACGGCTTTGTTATCGGCGGCATTTTTTTGTTCACGAACAAAAAGAGCTTCTTCTAATGCAGAGCGACCTTGGCGGGTGGCTGCTTCTTCACTGATGCTGAAACTCGTGGTGCCGTCTGCGTTTTCTATTACCAATTTGCTTTGATTAATAGTGAGTAAACGCAAGCGTTTTTTTGCTACGTCAACCATTTTTTGAGGTTGCATATCATCCGTACCTAAAATGGTTTCATCATCGCCTGCAACCAAGATGATGTCTTCATAATATTGGCGGGCACGATTGAGACGACCGGTTTTTTCGGCCGTTAAAGCTCCAATCATCAGGGCTTGAGTGTTTTTAGGGTTTTGTCTTAAAGACATTTGGACATGCTCATCGGCTTTATTAAAATCACCTTGAGAGTAGGCTAATGTGGCTTTAGAGGCCTCTTTGGCGCCGTTATCGCCAAAGGTAAGGGTATTGTAAGTTTCGGGTGAGGTATGGCTTTCAATAAATGAGCAAGAGCTCAATAAACCCGCGGCTAATGCCGTTGACACAAATATTCTGGATATGTACACAACTTTACTCCCTGATTTTCATCGCATGTCTTATTTATGCTTCCTGAAACGCATATTAGTAAATATCTGCAAATAATACAATAATTTTATTGGTGCTGTGAATTTTGCTTGATTTAAAAAATTTTTTATGTAGTATGCAAACAACTATTAGTGTCTTGTTTTGCGGGCGTGGTGAAATTGGTAGACACGCCAGATTTAGGTTCTGGTGCCGAGAGGCATAAGAGTTCGAGTCTCTTCGTCCGCACCAAATCAAGCCACCATTCGTTTGTTAACAATAATAAAAGAGAATGTTATGAAAGCTACTGAGTTAAAGTCTGAAAAGTTGAAGAAAAATTACAGCGTCGTTATTCCGGCAGCTGATTTTGAAAATAGCGTTGATTCTAAAATTGCTAAAATTGCTAAAAACACCAAAATCCCTGGTTTCCGTCCGGGTAAAGCTCCGAAAGAAATGTTGAAGCAAAAATATCGTGCTTCCGTTTTGGGTGAAGTTTTGGATGATAGCGTTCGTGATGCCACTGAGGAAGTTATTAAAGAAAATAAACTCAATCCGGTTATGGCTCCGAATATCAAAGTTACCAAATTTGAAGACGGTAAAGATGTTGAATTTGAACTCAGTATCGAATTGATGCCGGAAATTAAAATCGGTGATTTGTCTGCCATCAAATTGGAAAAATTAATGGCTGAAGTTCCGGCTGAAGAAGTTGAAAAAGCTTTGGATTATATTGCAAAATCTCGTCGCGAAACCGTTAAGGTTGAAGAGGATAGAGAAACTCAAAAAGGCGATACCGTTGTGATTGACTTTGTCGGTTCTATCGATGGTGTTGAATTTAAGGGCGGTAAAGGAAATAATTATCCTTTGGAACTCGGTTCTAACTCTTTCATTCCAGGTTTTGAAGACCAACTTATCGGTAAAAAAGCTGGTGATAAAGTTGATGTTAAAGTTACTTTCCCTGATAATTATCATGCTAAAGATTTGGCAGGAAAAGATTCTGTTTTTGCTGTTGAAATTAAGGAATTGCGCGCTAATAAGCCGGTTGAAATCAACGACGAATTTGCTAAATCTTTGGGCGAAGAAAGCTTGGATAAGTTAAAATCTTCTATCGCAGAAAGAATTAAAGGCGATTATGAAGCTGCTTCTAAAATGAAGCTCAAACGCCAACTTTTGGACAATCTCGACAGTGAATATAAATTTGAAGTTCCTGAAGGTTTGGTTGATGCTGAATACAAGAGCATTGTTAGCCAATATGAACAAGCTAAAAAATATAATCAACTCGATGAAAGCGAAAAGTCTAAGTCTGAAGATGAACTGATGGCTGAGTACAAAGATATTGCCGTTCGTCGTGTTAAATTGGGCTTGTTGTTGTCTGAAATCGGTAAAGATGCAAAAATTAATATCACTCCCGATGACATTAACAAAGCTATTATGGCTGAAGCTAAAAAATATCCGGGACAAGAAAAAGCCGTGTTCGATTATTACTTGAAGAACAAGCAAGCAATCGAGGCTTTGAAGGCTCCTGTATTTGAAGAAAAAATCGTTGACTATGTTTTGAGCAAATCTAATGTCAGTGAAAAGATTGTAAGCATTGAAGAACTTTATTCTTTTGACGAAGATAATAAAAAAGCAAAAAAAACTAAGTCAAGCAGCAAAAAGTCTGAAAAAGAATCAGCTTAAAATTGTTTGTTGAACAAAAAAGCGGGGTGATGATTTTCACCCCGCTTTTTTTTGTGTTCATGGTTTTTATTAATAATTTGTTGATTATATTGATGTAACTTTGTATAAGTTTGTAATCTGTACTTTTATCGGATAAGGAAAAAACAATGACTGAGAGAAGTCCTTTTGAAATTTATAACAGTACGCTTGTTCCTATGGTGATTGAACAAAGCTTAAAGAAAGAATCATCTTTTTGACCGGTGAGGTTAATGATGAAGTTTCTTCTTTGGTTTGTGCTCAGCTTTTGTTCTTGGAATCGGAAAATCCAAAGAAAGATATTTCTTTATACATTAATTCTCCTGGGGGCGTTATCACATCCGGTATGGCTATGTATGATACCATGAAATACATTAGTTGTGATGTGGCTACTATTTGTATCGGTCAGGCTTGCTCAATGGGTTCTTTCTTGCTTGCCGGCGGTACAAAAGGAAAACGCTATTCTTTGCCGAATTCTCAAATTATGATTCACCAACCTTCCGGTGGAGCTAAAGGTCAGGCTACGGATATTGAAATTCAGGCTAAGTTGATTTTGGATATGCGTAAGCGTTTGAACCAAATCTATGCCGATAATACGGGACAAAAACTCTCGGTGATTGAAAAAGCTATGGACAGAGATAACTTTATGACCCCGCAAGAAGCTCTGAAATTTGGTTTGATTGACCATATTGTAACCTCTCGTAATGATATGTAGGATAAAAACATGAGTGATGAAAAAGATAACGGCGAAATGCTCCATTGTTCCTTTTGCGGTAAAAGTCAAGCAGAAGTAAAAAAATTGGTTGCCGGAAGAGGCGTGTATATTTGCGATGAGTGTATTGAAGTATGTATCAATATCGTTGCTGATGAGCTGGAAGAAGAGCGCAAAGCTGAAGCCGGTATTCCGCATGAAAAATTGCCGACACCTTCAAAAATTAAAGAATTTTTGGACCAATATGTAATTGGGCAAGATGAGGCTAAAAAAGTGTTGTCAGTGGCCGTTTATAACCACTACAAACGCTTAAATAATGCTGAAAAAAATAATAAAGATGTCGAAATTGCTAAGTCAAACGTTATTCTTATCGGTTCGACCGGTAGCGGTAAGACTTTGCTTGCTCAGACTTTGGCAAAAATTTTGGATGTACCGTTTGCAATTTCTGATGCTACGACTTTGACCGAGGCCGGATATGTCGGTGAGGACGTTGAAAATATCATTTTGAAGCTGGTTCAAGCCGCTAATTATGATATTGAAAAAGCTCAGCGCGGTATTGTGTATATTGATGAAATCGATAAAATTACCCGCAAAACCGATGGTCCGTCGATTACGCGTGATGTATCGGGTGAGGGCGTTCAACAAGCTCTCTTGAAGATTATTGAAGGTACGGTTGCCAATGTTCCGCCACAAGGTGGACGTAAGCATCCGCAACAAGAATTTTTGCATGTTGATACCACAAATATTTTGTTTATTTGCGGTGGTGCTTTTGCCGGTCTTGAAAAAATCGTATCTCGTCGCGGTAATGAAACCTCTATTGGTTTTGGTGCTAAAGTGGCAAGTCCTGAAGATAAAGGAATCGGTGAAATCTTAAAAGATGTTCAACCAGAAGATTTGCTCAAATTCGGCTTGATTCCTGAATTTATTGGACGTTTGCCGATTATTGCCACTTTGGATGACTTAAACGAAGATGCTTTGGTTAAAGTTTTGACTGAGCCGAAAAATGCTCTTGTTAAACAATATGAGGCTTTGTTTGATATGGAAGGTGTTAAACTGACTATTACCGATGAAGCTTTGCGTGCTATCGCTAAAAAGGCGATTGAGCGTAAGACCGGAGCTCGTGGTTTGCGTGCTATTATGGAAGAAAACCTCTTACAAATTATGTATGATATTCCGGATAAGAAAGATGTCGGTGAAATCATTATCAATGAAGGAGTGATTAACGAAGGAAAAGCTCCGGAATATGTAAAAAAAGAGGTAAACGAAAGTAAATCTGCTTAAAATAGAAAAATCCCCTTTGAAAAAAACAAAGGGGATTTTTTTGACTTATTTACCAGAAGAACCAAAGCCGTTTTCACCACGATGAGTGTTTAGTTTTTCAAATTCTTCGGTGCTGATTTCCTTAAACTCGGCCTTGTAGGGAAAGGGAAATTCTCCTTGGGCAATTTTGTCGCCGGGAGAGATGGTGTAAACTTCGCCATTTTGCGGATTGGTGTTTAAGAGAATTACCATAATCTCACCACGGTAGTCGGTATCGATAATACCCCCGATTGGAATAATGCCATGGTTGGCGGCTAAGCCGCTACGTCCGTTGATGCGGCACCAAAAAGGCGATGGAGGGGCTATCTTTATGCCGGTCGGGCATTTGAATCTTTCGCCCGGACGAAGTTGTACGGGCTGAGAAATAGCTGCGCAAATATCAAAGCAAGCGGCATCCGGTGTGGAATATTGCAAGTTTGCCGCATTGTCAACGTAGTGTTCTAATTTGGTATATTGAACCGGAATATATTGGATGGAAACATTCATCTAGAAATCTCTTTGATTGAGGTTTGTATAAATTGAGATAATTCCTGTGCGTTTTGCCACTTGATTGTGATTTCAAGAACATGAAAATGCGCTTGCAAGTGGTGCGGAATTTTTACAAAGTCTTTGGATGTGGTAATCAAAGAACAGCCTTTTTCTTGAGCCTTTTGAATTAAATTTTCCAATTCTTGAGTGGTGTAAAAATGGTGATCCGGAAAATCAATGGTTTCGGCAATCTCGAATCCTAATTCGTTAAGGGAATGATAGAATTTTTCAGGACGACCAATGCCTGCAAAAGCGATAACTTTTGAGGTTTTGAGCTTTGGCTTTTGGGCTGCGATTTTGCCTTCAAAGCAAGGAAGAGAAATTTGTGATTTGAGGGCTTTCTTATCGTCGCCGATAATAATCATTGCTTGGGCTCTTTTTATCCCTTGAGATAACTCTTCACGCAAAGGACCTGCCGGTACACAAAAGCCATTGCCATAGCCGACAGTGCCGTCAAAAACCAAAAAAGAAAGGTCTTTATTGAGCTTGGGGTTTTGAAAGCCATCATCCATAATGATGATATCTGCCCCATGAGAAATGGCTGTTTGGGCTCCTTGATAGCGGTCGGGATTGACTACAACCGGTGCAACTTGAGCCAAGAGTAGGGGTTCGTCACCTACTTGTTTGGGAGAGTGTGCTTTGATGTCAACTAAGATATTTTTGAGTTTGCCACCATAGCCGCGCGAGACAAAAAACGGGTGGTAGCCCATAGTTTGCAACATGGAGGCTATTGCTATAGCCGTTGGAGTTTTTCCGCTTCCTCCAGCCGTTAAATTGCCAATGCAAATGACAGGAACGGATACCTTTTGCGGGGTATGAAATTTTAGGTTTAATCTGGTGGCAAGGGCATAAAGTTTTCCTAAGGGGAAAAGCAGGTAAGAAATTGTGCCTTTGTTTTGCCAAAATGAGGGTGTTTTCATTGCTCAAGGTATCCTTTAATACGGTCAACAATGCCGTCTAAAACTTTGGCTTCACTCATCGTCCAATCATAGGCAAGTTGAGCGTTTTGAGCCAGATAATCTTTATTTGTTAAAAGTTTTGTGACTTCGAGGTGTAGTTCTTGAGCGTCTTTAACTTGGATAACTCCGTGAGCTTGTAAGGCATGTGACATGGCTTCTTTGAAATTGTGCATGTGTGGTCCTACCACTACGGCATCATGCATGCGAGCAGGTTCCATAAAGTTTTGTCCGCCATGGGGAATGAGAGAACCACCGATAAAAACAATCGGGCAGAGGTCATACCATAAGCCGATTTCTCCTATGGTATCGGCAATGTAAACTTCTGTTTCGGGAGTGATGGCTTCTCCGGCAGAACGCAGAGCTGCAGTGAGGTGGCATTCATCTTGAAGACGAGCTTTAATTGCTTCTCCTCTTTTGGGGTGACGTGGCGCAATAATCGTCAACAGATTGGGGACTTCTTTTTCCAATTCTTTTAAGAAACAACCGATTTGATATTCCTCATCTTCGTGTGTGGAACTGACTGCCCATACCGGACGTGAACCGATTTGAGAGGCAATGGTTTGTTTTTTGGTTTCATCTATCGGAAGAGGAAGACCTGCAAATTTGAGATTACCAAGGCAAAGAGACTCTTTGGCTCCTAATTCTTTTAAGCGTTTGGTATCGAGTTCGGATTGACCAAGGCAAAGTGTAAAACAGCTTAATAATTCTTTGCTGACAAATGAAAATTTTTTCCAATTTTTGTAAGAATGGTCAGAGATGCGACCATTGACCAAAACCAAAGGAATTTTGTGCTTTTTGATTGAAGACAGCATGGCCGGCCAAAGTTCGGATTCAAACCACAAGACTAAATTTGGCTGCCAGTGTTTGATGAAATTTTGGGCAAATTTAGGCGTGTCTATCGGAAAATATTGGTGAAAAGCTCGCGGGGGTAATCTTTTGGCCATGACTTCGGCTGATGTGATGGTGCCTGTGGTGACCATTACGTTTATGTCGGGAGCTAATTCCAATAGTTTGTGAATTAAGGGGAGCATAGATACAGACTCGCCGACGGAAGCTCCGTGTAACCAAATGAGACGACCATTGGGGCGCGGTTGAGAGGCTATGCCCATGCGCTCATTAAATCGCGCTAAATCTTCCTTACCGTTTTTTTTACGTTTATTAATTATGAGCGGTTTGATTGCTATTGGGTATAGAACAGATATAAGAGTATTGTAAAAATTAGTGAACATTGGGGGTGTTCTCCATATCTTGATAACGCTTTTTGGCTTTTTTTCCTTGAGGAATTGGCGGCAAACCTAATGATTTGTCAGCTTCCCAGGTGAGACGATTGAGCTGCGCCTCAATGTTGTGGCGAATCTTTTCTATCTCTTCTTCTTGAGCATTCTTAGGAATATAAAAAGCTTCTGTCGTGGCATATATGCCTTTGGAAAACAGAGGAGGAAGAAGCATCGAATCCCAGCTCTTATGAAGAATTTTTGAGCCTTTAATGCTATATGTGGCACCAATAATCGGTTTGCCGGTTTTTTGAGCAAAATAGAGAGCCGATTTGCCTAAAGTCATACTCGGACCTTTGGGGCCGTCGGGGATAATGGCAATAGCTTCACCTCTTTTGAGAGAGCGCATTAAATCAATTGCGGCAGATTTGGAGTTTTCGGTTGAGGAACCTCCGATGGTTTTCATGCCGAATTTTTCTAATAAGCCGGCAATGATACGTCCGTCATGGTGTAGGGAAACCAAGGCATTCATCGGGTGTTTCTTATTCCAAAAATAAGGCAACATCATGGCGCGCCCGTGCCATCCAATGAAGATGAAACTTCCTTCTTTATCCCATATGTCATCCATACGTTTCTTACCATTTATTTCCCATTTGGTGGTTTTACCAACCAAGAGGGCATAATGATAAAAAATCGTACTAATTGCGTTTAAGACTGATGGGGATTGCAGCAAAGATTTCAGAAACTTTTTTATCTTTTTTTTCAGAGGCATTTGTTTATCTTTGTTCTTTTCTGACAATATCGGTTACGGAAATGCCAATCGTTTCGTTTTCGGTAATTACAACTTCGCCATGACCGATGAGTACGTTGTTGGCATAAATATCAACATAGTCATTAACATTGCGGTCAAGCTCCACAACAGCACCGCGACCAAGTTTTAATAGTTGTTGCACCCGAAGCGTGGCCTCGCCCAAGGTCACGGATATTTCTACGCTGATTTTATCTCCCGACAAGTTATAGTGATTTAACGCGGGCATTTATTTTCTCCAACTCTTTCTCTGCTATAAATTTCTTCTTATCATATACGACTTTTTTTATTTTAAAACAATAATGATGACTTTATTCATAAGTTTTGTGCATAAAATACTCTATTTCCTCAATCTCTAAAAGTCTTTGTGGATTAACGTTTTTAATCGTTGCCGATGACTGTGAAATGTGCCAAACCTTTTATATGTTTTTGGAGGCATGTTGTCGAGTATGAAATGCTTTCCTATATTATTTAGGTATAACACTAATAGAGGTTTATGATAAAATGGTTGTGAAAAAAAGCACTTATCCCGTGTTGCCTTTGCGCGATATCGTGGTTTATCCGAAAATGATTGTGCCCTTGTTTGTCGGGCGTGAAAAATCTATTAATGCTTTGCAAGAAGTGGTGGATAAAGACCAAAATATTGTGCTGATTACACAAAAGGTGGCTGCAACCGAAGATCCGACCGAAGACGATGTTTATCATGTCGGAACCTTGGGCACCGTTTTGCAAATGTTAAAACTGCCTGACGGAACAGTTAAGGTTTTGATTGAGGGTATGGAAAGAGTGAAAGTTTCCAAGTTTTTGGATAACCCTCTGTTTATGGAAGTTCAGGCTGAAATTTTGCCTGATAAAGACGAAAATGATGTTGAGCTTGAGGCCCTGGTACGCGCTGTTTTGTCGCAGTTTGAAGACTATGTCAAACTCTCTAAAAAAATTCCGCCCGAAGTTTTGGTTTCGGTCAACCAAATTGAGGATAACGGCAAATTGGCCGATACGATTGCCTCGCATTTGGCTTTGAAAATTGCCGATAAACAGGCGCTGTTGGAAGGGCGAACACTTAAAGAAAGATTTGAAAAAATCTTGGAATTTATGAACGCGGAAGTCACCTTGCTTGAGGTGGAAAACAAGATTAAAACCCGCGTCAAAAAACAAATGGAAAAAAGCCAGAAAGAGTATTATCTGAACGAACAGATGAAGGCTATTCAAAAAGAGCTCGGTGATAATGACGAAGAAACCGAAATCGATGAATATATGAAAAAAATCGAAAAGACCAAGCTCTCAAAAGAAGCCAAAGACAAAGCCATTGCCGAAGTTAAAAAACTGAAAAATATGAGTGCCATGTCCTCAGAGGCAACGGTTATTCGCAATTATTTGGATTGGCTCTTGGATATTCCTTGGAAAAAACGCTCAAAAATCAATAAAGATATTTCGAAAGCCATGGAGATTTTGGAAAAAGACCATTATGGCTTGGATAAGGTTAAAGAGCGTATTGTTGAATATTTGGCTGTGCAAGCCAGAGCCGATAAAATCAAAGGCCCGATTTTGTGTTTGGTCGGCCCTCCGGGTGTGGGTAAAACTTCTCTCGGACGCTCTATCGCCAAAGCAACCGGACGAAACTTCGTTCGTGCCTCTTTGGGGGGTATGCGTGATGAGGCCGAAATCAGAGGACACAGACGTACTTATATCGGTTCAATGCCCGGCAAAATTATTAAAGGGATGAAAAAGGCCGGTACCTCTAATCCGTTGTTCTTGCTTGATGAAATTGATAAGCTCGGCAATGATTGGAGAGGCGATCCCAGCTCTGCTCTCTTAGAGGTGTTGGACCCTGAGCAAAACGCTGCCTTTAACGACCACTATCTGGAAGTGGATTATGATTTGTCGGATGTGATGTTTGTTACAACCGCAAACTCTCTGGATATGCCGCGTCCGCTGTTGGACCGTATGGAGATTATTCGTTTGTCGGGTTATACCGAAGACGAAAAAATCGAAATCGCCAAACGCCACCTTATTCCGAAGACATTTGAGGAAAATGCCGTTAAAGAATCGGAGCTTAAAATTAGTGAAAGTGCCATCCGCGATATTATTCGTTATTATACGCGGGAGGCCGGTGTGCGTAATTTGGAACGCGAAATCGCCACTATTGCCCGTAAGGCCGTAAAAGAAATTTTGCTCTCAAAAGGCAAGGCTAAACAAATTGAAGTAACCGACAAAAACTTGGATAAGTATTTGGGGGTTAAACGCTTTAGTTTTGGTGAGGCTGAAGAAAAAGACCATATCGGTGTTACAACCGGTTTGGCTTGGACCGAAGTGGGCGGAGATATTCTCTTTATTGAGGCAGTGGATATGCCCGGTAAAGGTAAAATTACCCAAACTGGTAAGCTCGGTGATGTGATGAAGGAATCTATTGAAACGGCTTATTCCGTTGTTCGTTCGCATTCCAAAGATTTAGGTATTGACCCTGAAATCTTTGAGAAAACCGATATTCACGTTCACGTCCCTGAAGGGGCAACGCCTAAAGATGGACCATCAGCCGGTATTGCAATGTACACGACTCTTGTTTCCGTCTTGACCAAAACGCCTGTTCGCAAAGATGTTGCCATGACCGGTGAAATTACTTTGCAGGGTAGGGTATTGCCTATCGGCGGATTAAAAGAAAAATTGTTGTCGGCTTTGCGCGGTGGCATCAAAACCGTGATTATTCCTAAAGAAAATGAAAAAGACTTGGTCGAAATTCCCGATAATGTTAAAAAAGGAATGAAGATTATTCCGGTTTCAGAAGTTTCTGAAGTCTTGAAAATTGCTCTGGCGGATAAAACCAAAAAAACGACCAAAGCCGCAAAAAAGAAATAATGTTTTCTTTTAGGGTTCAAAAAAAGCTCCGAATCTCGGTTCGGAGCTTTTTTTTAGGACTCGGTATCTGAGTTTGGCGAATCTCTTAGAATCCAGGCTCATTGGCGGTTTGATTGTGGATAAAGACTAAAAAAATGCTTTTTTTCTTATCAAAAGCAAAAAAAACTTGGGATAAAGTGCTTTTTTTGAGGGTAAAGCCTTGTTTTCGTTTGACTTCAGAGTTTTTTGGGGCTTAAATTTTTTTGTAAGCAGCGATTGCGCTGCGAACATTGGTTTATAACTTATAATTAGAGGGAGTCCTCACCGTGAATAAAAATGAACTTATTTCTAGCATTGCTAGCGAAACCGGCTTAACAAAAACTGATGCTGCTAAGGCTGTTGACGCTTTTGTTGCCTCTATTTCTTCTGCTTTGAAATCTGGCGACGAAGTTCGTCTGGTTGGTTTTGGTACTTTCGCAGTATCTAAACGTTCTGCTACTACCGGCCGCAATCCTCGCACCGGTGCTACCATCAAAATTCCGGCTCGCAATCAGCCGAAATTCAAAGCTGGTAAAGTATTGGTTGACTCTGTTAACTAATTATAAGAAAGGAGCGGGCGACCGGTCCTTTTACTTTAACAGGGAAATATTATTACGCTCAAAAGCGGGCTGTTTTCAGCTCGCTTTTTTGTGCAGAGAATCTTTTTTTATTTTGGGCAAAAGTATAAAATTTGTGAGCAAAATTTTTGGATACGAGGTTTTATCGTCATATTTTTAATGGGTAATTTCTTGATATAAAATAATTTTATAAAAAAATGTATTTTTTTTGCATTTTTTGCTTGATTAATTTTGAGAGTGAGTATATAAACTATTCTCGTAAATGCGATGGGAGTTTAGCTCAGCTGGAAGAGCATCTCGTTTACACCGAGAGGGTCGGGAGTTCGAACCTCTCAACTCCCACCAATTAAACCGCCTTTCGAGGCGGTTTTTTTATTGGTGCGGAGTTGCCAATTTGCGTGGCGCAAGGCTTGCGCAAATTGGCAGAGGTTCCGAGCTTTTAATAGTTCGTTTCGCCGTCGTGTCCGACGTCTCACTCACTGCTAAAAGCTAGGGTCGGCAAAGAAAAAACTAAAATCGTTTAGTTTTTTCTTTTTGACTCTCTCAACTCCCACCAATTAAAAAGGTTGTTTTGGTATTTTGAATTATACTGTATCTCTAAAAAAATAACTAGTAAGTGTGTTATTAGTTAAAGTGTTTTCAAATTTATTAATTGATTATTAAATATCAAAGTACTATATATATTAATAGAATACAATTTTAAGGAGTAACACTCTTGATTTTTAAAAAAATTGAAAAGCCTGACAATTGGCGTAAATTGTTAAAAACGGTTCTTATAGAAATAAAATTTATTCCTAATAAAGAGGATGTTGTAGAATTTACAATTGTTGAAAGGTTAAGGACAAAAGGGTTCGATAAGTTAGAGAGGTTGCAGGCTTCTCAATATAGTGAAGCTGAAAAAATTTTTGGAGGACCTAATTTTCCAACATGTCGTTTAACAAATGGAAAATATGCCGTTTATGTTGGAAATGGAATTGTAGCAATAAGAATTGACGAAGCTGCGTATGAATCTTGGAAGAATATTTCACAGCAAGTACAGATGATTGTATCATTATTGTCTGACGTTATTTTTTCTATTAATTCTATAGTTGTAAATTATGTTAATTTTTCGGATGAAGATACATTGTTAGAAGAATTAAAATTAAATTCTAGTATAGATGCTTTAACAGATTCTAAAGTAGGTTCCTTTTCAAATACAATCACTTATGTTGGGGATAACTATTCTATAGTACTGGTTCTGAGTAATGAAGCCAAATTTAAACTTTTGGAAAGTGAAGATAAGTTCCAAATTGGTTCAGTTATTGATATCAATGCCATATCTAAAAAATGTGATAAAGACAATATATATTCGACAATTAATGAAATGCATGATGATATTGAAAATGTTTATTTTGGAATATTAGATAAGCTGAGATGAGCAATGGGACTAATTGTAAATTATGCAGATAAGTTATCTTGTGCATCAGATATGTTTTATGTAGATGATAATCTTCAGGTGTGGACGGAACATAGTAGTGTATCTGTTGCAGATATATTGATGAGTGTTATAAAAAAATCAGTTTATGATATAAGTAAGACGGAATATTCTAAAATATTAAAAAATAAAAATATTTTTATTAATAACGATGTTGTATGCTTATCTGATACAAAGCATAAATCAATACTAGAAAAAATCTCTAAACAAATAATTTCTCAGGTAAATATAAATGGAGAAAAAATATATAAGAGCTATCAATATGTATTAGATATTGATGATGATTTTATTGTAGACGAAAGTTCTGTTCTAGAATCATTAAATATCTTGATAAGAATAATGAAAGCTCAGAGAAATATTTCGGTTCCCAATATAACAATATCAGAGAAAGGCCTTGTTTCTTTAAATTGGGAAATTGATAGGTTTAATTTATTTACAATAACTGTAGAAACATCGATATTAAATAAGTGTGTCTTATCTTATAAGCCTTTTTTAAAAAAGAAAAAAATTTATTTTTTTGATTTTGCTTCTGTCAATAATTTGTTTGAAAATATGAATTTTTCAGTTATCTTAAAAATTATGAAAAAGAGTAAATTGTAATGTTAAAAGAGCTAAGAGAAGGTAAACTTGTAAGAGCATATTCTAAATCAGATTTAGAAAACGATATTAAAAGGCAGGAAGGAATAGCCAAAAAAATGAATTGGCAAAATTTTATGTTACGAACTATTGATAAAAAGAAGGATGGCTCTTTATCTTTTTTACATTTAGATGCTTTTGATGGAAAAAATTATACGATAAAAATCATGAATATGAAAAAAATTGTAAAAAAAGAACGTCCAAGTTGGTTGAATAAAGAATGTGCATTATTGGATGTTCAGAAAACGAAAAATAGCGTTTATCAAGATACTAAAGTCGAATTAGATATAAAGGAAACAGTAGCGAGTTTTCACGCTGGTATATATGGTTTGAATGATTTAGATGAAAATATGCAAAAAAAAATTGCTATATCAATATATCAATCGTGTCTACAATGTTGTGTGATGAATAAATTAAAAGATGTGTCTTCGTGCACATTAAGGTTTTTAGGGTATATAAAAAATTTTTTTATTTAGGTTTCGGTAAAAATTTTCTTGGGTGCTAACTCATTATCCGGCATATAACTTATATTGATAATGAGAAATTGTTCAAATTTTTTTGCAAATGGCTGCTTGCATTAAAGTTATTTGGTGATTACTGCTCGTTTTGTATCCATTTATATCCCCAATCATCTTTCTTAAAGCCGAATTTTTGGTAGATATGAATTGCTGTTGGGTTATCTGAAGAAAGAAGCAATCTTTTAATTTTCTTATTTTCTACAAAACCCATCAAATGAGCCATTAAATTGGTTTGTATTCCTTTAGAGCGGAATTTCTCCAGCGTGAAGACATTACAAACATAGCCATAAACACCATTATCGCAACATTGCGGCAAGGTTTTAAGAAGTGATAAACCGCAGGTGGAAATAATTGCGTCATTTTGGAATTCTGCAAAAATAAACAAATCTTTGTTTAAGTGTTCTTCCAAAAATTGCTTGGTTTGGGCAAAAAGTTCATCATCAGAGCCTTGATAATCCTCTTGCCAATCGTCTTTTTGCTGTAATACCCTTAGATGAGATAATTCTTCAATATGCTTATTCTCGGTTTGTATAATCATAAAATCTTATCCTTTTTATGAAATTTGTAAGTTTGAAAGCCGTTTTCGCAAGGAAAGGCATTGATACATATATCGGCTTGCATTGTTTTGGGCGTAAATATACAGGCTCCGACTGTAAAGGATTTTTTTGTATCATGGGAACAGATTGAATAACCATATTTACCATGTTCGTGAGATGATAACATCTTTTTTATATCTTCATATTTTTTGATTTTTAGTAATTTTGTTTGTGCCGATAAAAGTCTTAAATGTGAAGAATTTGTTATATCCTGCCAATTTCCCTGATTAATCAGAAGTTGACTATGATTTGTGCAAGCAAAATGGGCGACATTGGTTAAATCTGCGTAGGCTAGCTGATTGGGCGTAACTTCTATGTAAAATACATTTTTAGAATTTCCTAATAATTCTATAAATCCCATATCATACCTTTTACTTTCTTTTTGGAAAAATTCTAAAGCTTCAAAAACAGATTCAAAATTTAATAAAATATCTTTATTGATGTCGTAAGGACGTGGATTTTTTCTTTTTATGTCAGGCTCCATTGTTAGACTGACCGCAAATAGACCATATTTATTTAAACCTTCAAAACGACCATTTTCATCTGTTATAAAAATTCCTTTTTCTGAAAAATCAACTTGCTGATTTTTTGGCATTTGTTTCAACATTCTATTTTTAAAATAATGGATAGTTCCTTTTTGGTCTTTCCAAAAGCCTGCAGTACACAACGTATTCTCTCCAGCGACATATTTTATTATTCATATTTTTAATAAATATTAAAAATATATGTTTAATATCTTCTTTATAAATCTATAACAATGGACATATTAATGATTAAAAATTTAAGAATTTTTCCAATCTTTGAAATATTTTACAGATTTACCCCTCATTTTTTAATTGCTCCTTTGTATTATCAAGAGATTTTAGGTTCATATACCTTAGCTATGGCTGTATTTTCTACAACTCTTATAAGTTGTTCTATTTCTGAAATTCCAATGGGAATCATTTCAGATTTTATGGGCAGAAAAAGAACTATTATTTTTGCCTCATTTTGTAATTTTTTTAGTTTTCTGTTATTTATTCTTGCTGGAATATTTGAACAATACTCTAATGTTTTGTGCTTTTCTGCTGCTATCGTTTTAGGATTATCTCAGGCATTATATAGCGGTACACTTGATGCTTTTATTTACGAAAGTATTAAAGCCAGCAATCAACTTGAAGATTATAATAGACTTTACAGCCGCATAAAAGGTCTTGGAGCTATGTCATCAGCGATTTCTGCTTTATTATCGGGAATTTTAAGTTATTACTATTCCTACATTATTTGTTTTTATCTATCTGGTTTTGCCGCTGTTATGACAATGATAATTGGCTTATTTTATTATAATATAGATTATTCTTCTGCATATTTTTCATATAAAAATTTAAAAGAACACCTTAAAAACATTTATCTTTTTTATAAAAACAATACAAAACTTCGTTGGATAAGTTTGGCTAAAATTATGGGAGATAATGTCAGTTATCGAATTGATATAATTTATTTTAAGATGTTAATTCCTGAATATTTATTAGGAACACCTAGAATGTTGAAAAAATTTTGTGAATGTATCAGTTATATCTATGCTTCATATTTAATTGAAAAATTTAAGCCAATCGGCGTTTTGATTATCTCAAATTCATATATGATTGCCATTCGAAGCTTGGCTATTGGATTAAACAACTTCTTATCCCCATTTATAATATCTTTGGTTGATTTATTAGACGGGACATCTTCAACATCTTTCTCTAATTTATTACAGCATGAATATAGCGACAAACAAAGAGCAACAATGGAATCTATTATAAGTATGGTATCAACAATTTGGACATCAATATTGTTGCTATTAATTGGTATTGTAATTGATTATACAGGTGTTCGTTTTGCTTTATTCGTATTAATCATATATAGATTTATTCGTTATTTTATTTATTATAAAGTTTTGAGATAAAAACTACAATTAAACCATATCTTAACTTGTCGGCTGTAATCATTATATTATGGAATGCAAGATGATTAAAATACTTTTGGTTACAAATGAAACTTTGGGAGAAGGTGAGGATAGTTTCTTGGCTTCTTTATTAAAAGATGATTTTATCGTTGAACTGTATGACGTTAGCCAAGATATTCCTTCAGATTGCACCAATTTTGATATTTTTTTATTCCGGAATGCGTGGCCTGAGCGTATTTATGACAGAAAAATTAAGCGTCTTATAAATATAGCAATAAAAAATAACATTATTATTTACAACTCTCTCCAACAAAGGAGCAAATCTTTTTCTCTCAAAAGTTATTTATATTATCTCAACGACAATTTTAATAATGTTATACCAACATATAAAACTTTGGCAGAATTTCCAGAAAATAAAGCTGTCTTAATAAAGCCGCAAAATGGCGGTTCTTCTTACGGTGTAAAGATTTTTGCAAATAAAAATAAGATACGCCGAAAGTTGAACAATTATATAATCCAAGAGTATATTCCCTTTGCGAAAGAACAAAGTTACTTTTTTATTGATAAAAAGTTTTGTTATGCTCTCGAAACAATAGCCCCCGGAATGGATAACAGGTGGGAATTAAAGGAATTCACCCCAAACAGGAAAATGCTACAGATTGCAAAATCTTTTATGAAATGGAATAATATGCCCTATGGAATTGATAGAATTGATTTTGGCGTAACTTCCGAAGGGCTTATGCTTTTAATGGAAATTGAAAGCGACAGAAGCTATTTAAGCCTTGAGGAACTTTCGAAAAGTACTTTGGAGCTTGTAATTGCAGAGCTTAAAAAATCAATAAATAGAGTTTTTATTAATGAAACTTGACAAAAAGACAAAAACATACTAAGAAGTGCAATTATATGCTGTACTTTTTGCTTTTTTTCGGGTATTATGCTTTCCGATTTTGATATTAAAGGAAAGATAAGCATTGAAAAAAATTATTTCAGCCGTTGAGGCAGGTCAGCTTATTAAGGATAATTCGTCAATTATGATTGGCGGGTTTTTGAAGTGTGGAACACCTACCAAAGTTATTGAAGAAATTATCAAAAAACACGTCAAAGGTTTAACTCTTATTGCCAATGACACTTGTTATCCCGATAGCGACAGAGGAAAACTTATAGTTAATCGCTGTGTGAAAAAAGCTATTGTGGCGCATATCGGGACAAATCCTGAAACCGGAAAACAAATGAATGCCGGTGAGTTGGAAGTCGAATTGACCCCAATGGGAACATTGGTTGAAAAAATTCGGGCGGCAGGGTCCGGCTTGGGTGGTGTGCTTACTCCGACCGGTGTCGGAACCCCAATCGAAGAGGGTAAGCAAACAATGGTTATTGATGGTAAAAAATATTTGTTTGAAAAACCCTTAAAAGCTGATGTAGCTTTAATTTACGGGACAAAGGCCGATAAGTTCGGTAATGTGTATTTTGAAGGTACTACCCGCAATTTTAATGTGGTGATGTCGTCTGCTGCTGATACCGTAATTGTGGAGCCAGATGAGATTGTTGAAGATTGTTTGGATCCAAATATGGTGACAATTCCCGGAATCTTTGTGGACTATATCGTTAAATAAGGTGAAAATATGGAACTTAGCAAAGAAAAAATCAGAGAAATTATTGCGCGTCGTGTGGCTCAAGAGTTGCATGAAGGCGATTATGTAACTTTGGGAATCGGTTTACCGACCGAAGTGGCTAATTATGTTCCCGAAAATATTCATTTGATGTTTCAATCTGAAAACGGTTTAATCGGTGTCGGTTCAAAACCAGAGCCGGATAAAATTAATCCCAAAATCATTAATGCCGGCGGAATTCCCGTAACAACCAAAAAAGGTGCGGCATTTTTTGATTCGCAAATGTCTTTTGCCATGATTCGCGGAGGACATGTTGATGCTACCGTTTTGGGTGCTTTGCAAGTTGACCAAGAAGGAAATATTGCTAACTGGTTGGTTCCGGGGGTATTTGCTCCGGGAATGGGCGGTGCTATGGATTTGGTGGTTGGTGCCAAAAAAGTGATTGTTGCGATGGAGCATTTGGCAAAAGACCAAGTAAAAATTTTGAAAAAATGTACGCTTCCTTTGACGGCCGCTCATGAGGTGGATTTAATCGTAACGGAGCGTTGTGTGCTTAAAGTTGAGCCAGAAGGATTGGTTTTGCAAGAAATTAATCCATTGTTTAGTTTGGAAGACGTTACCTCAACAGTTGAAGCTGAATTAATTATTCCTGACGATTTGTTGCAAGCTGCAGTTTAGTCTTTCGTCAGTTTGGTGAGAGAGTTTTTAGCATGAAAAGTGAACTTTTGGCGCCGGCAGGTGATATTGAATCCGGATATGCCGCTTTGTATTATGGGGCAGATGCCGTTTATTTGGGTTTGCAAAAATTTTCGGCGCGCGCTACTGCCACCAATTTTTCGGAACAAAATTTGGATGAATTTGTCGGATTTGCGCATCATCTCGGGCGCAAAGTTTACGTAACAATCAACACCTTAATCCAAGAATCTGAACTTGATGATTTACTGAAAACTTTAGATGTTTGTTCAAAATGCAAGGTTGACGCCTTGATTATTCAAGATTTAGGTGTTGCCAGAATTGTTAAAAACTCTTATCCCGAACTTGAAATGCATGCCAGTACGCAAATGGCGGTGCATAATAAAGAAGGCGCTCTTGAACTCCAAAAATTTGGTTTTAGCCGCGTGGTGGTCGCACGAGAGCTAACACTTTCCGAAATCAAAGAAATTGCTGCAATTCCAAATCTAGAAACCGAAGCCTTTATTCATGGCGCTTTGTGCTATTCTTATAGCGGGCTGTGCTTGTTTTCGTCTTTCGAATCGGGTAGAAGCGCCAATCGAGGTAAATGTTTGTATCCGTGCCGTTCAATTTTTGACGGTGAGGCTGGCGAAAAACACTATTTTTCCATGAAAGATATGGCTTTGAGTGAAGATGTGCTCAAAATGCCCGTTACTTCGCTTAAAATTGAGGGGCGTAAAAAATCTCCGCTCTATGTGGCCGCCGTTACCGATTATTATCGTCGGATTTTGGATGGAAAAGGTGCTGATGAGAATTTGGCGGAGCATATCAAACAGATTTTTTCAAGACCTTGGTGCGAATTTCACTTTAGAGGTAAAGACAAAAACGTTATTGAACGCGATTTTGTCGGCCACAGAGGGCTGTTTATCGGTCAGGTGAACAAAGTCATTAAAAATGTTTTGATGTTTAAGACTAATCATAAAATCGCCCGTTATGACGGTTTGCAAATTGAGGTTCTGGGCATTGAAAAACCATTTGGTTTTTCGGTGCAAAAGCTAAAACTCAATGGCAAAAATGTTTTTGAGGCTATGGCTGGTGATGAAGTTGCGGTTGAGTTGCCGCCTCAAGCTCCTTTTTTGGAAAAAGGGTGCAAGATTTATCTTTCCTCCTCATCAGAAGTGAAAGGGGCGTATGATTATACCAAGCCCAGACCCAATGAATTTAAGCAAAAAATGCCGGTGGATGTTTGGGTGGAGGTTAAGCCACAGCAAATTACGGCGAAATGTTTGGATTTTAAGGCAGAGGTGACAGGAGAGTTTGAGCCGGCGCAAGATGTGGCAAAAGTGGAGGATGCAGCGCAAAGAGCCTTTGTTAAAAGCGGAGAGAGCGATGTTGTTCTCAATTCTTTGCAAGTATCAAATCCAAAAAATTTGTTTGTACCTGCTTCACTGTTTAATGAGTTGCGGCGTCAACTTTACGGGCAAATTGTTCCAACGCAAAAAGTCGGTGCTTTACCCGCAAGTGATGCGGCGATTGTTCATTCCGAGCATGCCAGATGGATTGTTAAAACCGATGATTGGCAAAAAATAAGTGCTTTGCCTCAAGATGAAATCAGTGAAATTATTTATCTGTTGAGTGAAGAAACGAATCTTAATGATTTGAAAAATATCGCAAAAAATAAAATTCGACTTGCTTTGCCAACCGTGTGTCGCAAGCCTGATGCCTTTAAGGATAAAATTGAGGCTCTCTTGGCTCAGGGCTATAAAAAATGGGAAGTCGGCAATTATTGGGGGCTGGAAGTTTTGCCGGATAAGGGCATTGACCTTAGCTTTGATAGCTCATTATACACTCTTAACACCCAAGCTATACAAATGGCAAAAGAAATGGGGGCAGGGCGTGTGACCTTGTCTTTGGAAGATACGCTTGAAAATATGAAAACTCTTACTCAAAAGGCAAGTTTGCCAAGCGTGATGGTGGTGTATCAAGATGTGCCGCTTTTTACCAGTGCGGCTTGTATTCGCTCTAATGCCTGCAAAGACTGCAAACGAGAAGAAAAATGGCTAAACCTTACCAAAGATGGGCAAAAGTATCAGGCGCTTTCAAAAAATTGTCAGACCATGTTGTTTGCGCAAAAGCCTTATTGTGTGGCTGAATTTGCGCTTCAAATCAAGGCAGACTTCTATCGGGCAGATTTTGCCTTTAAGCCGTACGAGAGCCAAAAAGTGGTGCAAATTTGGGAGAGCCTTAAAAAGTTCCAAAATATTTCTGAGAGCCAACAGGCTAATTTATCCCGACTCGGTGGTTTCTAAATTTTTTAGATTTTTTTGAACAAATTGAAAATCTCTTCGTTTTAAGTTGTGTAAGATGAAAGAACGAGGAGATTTTTGTTATGTATAAAAAATTGGTTGCCGGAGTGGCTATGGCTTTAATGTTGAGTACGCAATGTGCAGAGGCTTTTCCTCATGGCGGTCCAAAACCATTGCCACCAAGACCAATGCCGGTTCATCACCATGTTCCTGCCAAACACAAATTTCATCGTGACGGGGTTGCTTGGGAAGTGGCTGGAACAATTCTCGGGGTGGCAGCATTGGCTAGTGGTGCAGCTCATGCGCAACCGGTGCAAACCGTGGTGGTTAATCAGCCCGTAACGACATCTAATTGCACGACAACCTATCAGAACGGTGTGCAAGTGCAACAATGTACAACGATGTCTTATTAAGAATTTATAAAATAATAATGAACTTTAATGAAAAGTGTGTCGTTTTAAGTAGGGTAAGGAGATAAATGATGAGCGATATTTCGGAATTGTTAAAAGAGGCAAAACCTCTGTATTTTGAGAGAAAACGCCGCAGAAACCAGATTAAAGCGACTTTGGCAATGCTCGTTTGTGTGGTGATGATGAGCAGTCTGTGGCCGCAAAAATACGAATCTTATACATTCTTGCCGGATACTGAATTTGAAAGCAAAGTTGCTCAAATTGAAAACGGTTCGGTGATTGAAGATTTAGGCTTGCCGGTGGATGAATATGGTTTGTTGGTGGTTGGCTAATGAAAGATATTATTTCGCAAAATCAAGGGCGGATTAAGGCCATCATCAAAAAGCTGACCGGCTCTTATAATGAAGATATTGAGCAAGAAATTTACATCAAAACTTGGAAGAATATGAATATGTACAAGGAAGAAGGTAAATTTGTTCAATGGATTAGTACTTTGGCAGCCAATGTTTGTCGCGATTATTTGAAATCTAAGCAACATCAGGCGGAAGTACGCAAAGTAGGTGATGAAACCTTGTTGGACAGAGTCGCCGTGGGTGGACTCCAGGAAGAAGTTATTGACGCCAAAAGAAGACAGAAAATTATTCTGAAAGCCGTTGATACTTTGCCCAAGAAAATGCGTCAGGTGATTATTTTGTATGAGTTTGAGGAGATGTCTTACGAAGAAATTGCACGTAAAACCGGCGATCCCGTAGGAACTATCAAATCCAGACTCTTTAATGCTCGAAAGCTTTTGAGCGAAGTGTTACACCCCTTAAAAGGAGAATAAGAACATGAAAAAACTTTTGTTAACTGCTGTTTGTGTCGGTGTTTTGGCTCTCGGAATGTCTCAGGTCCAGGCCGCTGAAGATATGCCGCCTCCGCCGCCGGCTCCTCAAGGTGAATTATTGCCTCCACCTCCGCCGCCGGCTCCGGAAATGGATAAAAAAATGGAAAAGAGAATGTCTAAACGTTTGGCTGATGATTTGGGCTTGACGAAAGAACAACAAGATCAGGCTGAAAAAATTAGAAAAGACGGACGCGAAAAACTTAAACCTTTGTTTGAAGAGATGAAAGAAATCCGCGAGAAAATGGATAAAATTCGTGAAGATAATATGATGGAGTTTGAGAAAATTTTAACTCCGGAACAAAAGACAAAGTTAAAAGAAATCAAAGACCATCATAAAGAAATGATGAAAGCTCATCGCAAAGGTCATCCAAAACCGCGTCATGAGAAAAGAAAACATCATATCGATGATTAATGAAAAAACAGCTCCGAAAGGGGCTGTTTTTTTAACTAAAAATTTATAGACTTAAAGTAATATGCTAATAAGGCATTGTCAAAGTGCCTAAAATGTGTTACATTAAATACTGTATCACCAGTAAGGTGTACACAATTCAATTGGTTCCACAGTATATGGAGAAAAGTCATGTCAGATATATCATTAACAGCAAGTATGCGTTCAAATTTGCTGAGCTTGCAAAATACACAAAGCTTGATGGATGTTACTCATGCGTTAGATAACCCATCATCATTCTATACCGCCCAATCATTAACCAACCGTGCGAGCGACTTGAGCTCATTGTTGGATTCTATGGGTCAAGGTATTTCTACCATTAAAGCCGCTGATGAAGCAATTACTTCCATTACAGAGTTTGTTGACCAAGCGAAAGCTATTGCCAACCAAGCCCGTGATGAAGCTGATAAAAGCTCCGTTACTTCTACCGGTAAGGTTGCTACTACAAATACAGGTACTGCAAAGCTTAAAATCGGTGATAAAGAAATGAATGTTACATTGAATACGGTTACTAGTGCAGAGACATTAGTGACGGCCATTAATGGCGCTCTTCAAACTGGAGGTATTAATGCATCTTATGAAGCAGTCAAAGATGGCGAAAATGTAAAAATCCAAATTAAAGATGGTGTTGAAGTTGAAGCTGCTAGTGTTAGCTTTGAAGGAGCTGGTGTTAAAATCAGTGGTGAATTGGAAGACAATCGTGGTGCTTATGTTGAACGTTACAATGACATTTTGACCCAGATTGACCAATTGGCTAAAGATGCCGGTTACAAAGGTGTTAACTTGCTCGGTGGTACCGACCAATCCTTGACAGTTGTGTTTAATGAAGACCGTTCTTCATCTTTGACCATTCAAGGTGTTGATGGTTCAGCCAAAGGTTTGGGATTAACAGTTGAAACCGATTGGTCAACCAATGAAGCA
>CASDYX010000014.1 GCA_949286215.1 uncultured Pseudomonadota bacterium | reverse complement strand
TGCGACTGTTCTTGAACACTATTTGCTCTTACCCCGCCCAATCCGGTTAGAGTAAGTAAGGATACTCCTATCACAAGCTGCTTTCTCATAATATACCTCTTTATAACTGAACCCTATCAAGCTATAATTTAGCATATTCAAAAGCATTTGTCAAATAATTTTAAAATAGAATTTTTATTTTGGCTATTTAGCGACGCTACGGAGGATTTCGCTTAACTCGCGCTCGGTCATTATCTCCGGTAAGACCATGCCTTCGGGGATATTGGGCGTGAACAAAATTGAAAAAGGAATACCTTTACGCCCGAATCTTTCCATAAAAGCTAAAATTTCTGCATTGTAATTGGTCCAATCAACATTAATAACTTTAATCTTATACTCATTCATCAATTTCTTGACAGAGATATTCCCAAAGACCAGATAATCATTATAAGTACAAGTTAAGCACCAGCTGGCTCCGACGTTGACTAAAACAATTTTATCATCACGAACATCTTGAGCAATTTGTGATAAGTCTAACTTTTCAATATTTTGCGTTTGCGCTACTTGGCGAGCTTTATTAAAACTTGTTTTGACATCCCATGAGGAAAGAAGCAATAACAAAATACTCAACAGCCAGAAAAATCTTTTGATGATTTTTTGGGCGCCTTGTTTGACCTCAGTCTCTGGTTCCGTTAGCTCAATTTGATTAATGACTTTTTGAGAAAACCAGACAAAAAAGAAGAATAATGCTAAATATCCACTCAGGCGAAATACCGGTATAATGCCGATTTGTGACCACAAAATGCTTAGCAACCACATGATTGTAAGCACGAGCAAAAAGTTCATCCAATGCTCGAGGCGTGCCATCCACGGTCCCGGTTTGGGGACAAAGATTGAAACATCAGGCACTATGATGAACAACAAATATGGCAGAGAAACACCTATTGCCACCATAGATAAAATAGCAAAAATATCGCTCACATTGCCGGCCAGTGCAAAGCCGATGGTTGTGCCTAAATAAGGTGCGGTGCACGGAGTGGACATTATCACTACCAGCACTCCCGTAAAAATATGGCGCAAGGCTGATTTATCCCCCAAAGACATGGACAAACGCGCTAAAGAATCGGGTAAAGTTATGGAATAATAGCCTTTGATTTGCGCTATAAACAGCGTGATGATGAAAAGCATAATGGTTACAAATATCGGATTTTGGAACTGCATACCCCAGCCAACGGCATAGCCCAAACTTTTCAGCCCTGCTAGCAAAGCTGCCAATAGCAAAAAGGTAACATAAATTCCCATTACCGTGAAAAGAAAGCTCTTTTTGAGTTTGGCTTTATTTTGGGCGCCAAACTCGGCAACCGATAAAAGCTTTAAGGATAATACCGGAAAAACACAAGGCATAAAGTTGAGGATAAAGCCACCTAGCAAGGCCAAGAACATTAGTCCTAAGGTCAGCTTTTCGCTCATAAAGTCAAAAATAGAGGCTGCTTTTACTTCTTTATAAGTGCGCAATGCATTGTATTTATCTTTTACGACGATAATCTCAACTTCCCTGCCGGTTAAAAATTTTGTATTACCCGAAACATCTAGTAACGCAGTGATTTTTTCATCATTTATGGCGATGCGCGGACGTGAAAAATATATCCCTTTACCGGCATTCACAAAAATATCCGGTTGTCCTAGGAGGCCTGAGTTTTTTAACTCAATTCTTAAAGTTTTATTGTCTTCATCATAAATGACTTTTTCCACCGACAAGTCATCCAATTCGGTTGAGGGCAAATAGTTAAAATGTTGCGCAATGTAGTTGCTGACGCTGGAGCTAAATCCTAATCCCGGTTCTAACTCTAAACTTGGAGTGAGCGAAAACTTTTGACAAGCCTTTTCTGCCGAACAGAGTGCAAAATCAACCTTGGCTTTCAGAACTAAATTTTGGTTTTTATCTTGGAGATGGTAAACTACAGGAATTGCCAAATCTCGGCTATATCCCGCCTGCTCTTTTGCTTCCAATACATCTACTCGATTGGGAATCGGCATAAAGATATCGGTTCCTGCTAAATTTTGTGAACCTTCAAAACTGATTTTGGGTTTGGAGGCATAATCCGTATCAAATGCGGGGATTACTTTTCCTTGCGGAAGTTTGATACGCAAAACGCCCCTGATATCTTCTTGCTCATTAGTGGAGGTGGTTTCTGATAACAGAGAGGCTTTTAAGTTTTTATCAGACTTATCTTCAACCCAAGAACCTATCCCTTTATTGCCGATTACGGGATTGCCGTAAATTAACCCATAGAAAGGTAATTTACGCCATTCCAACTCAGACAAAACCTTACTTAAACGTCCGAAACCATCTCCATTTTTTAAGGCTTCTTGTTGGCGTTTTTTCTCCAGATGCGCTTTATAGGCATCATAGTCTCTTTGATCAGGACCATAAGACAAAACCTTTTTGATATCCGTTATTACCAAGGTTTTCCCTTCTCCGGCGTCTATATATGGCTCTGGGGTATAATCATCATAGTCTTCGGGAGCAACAACCAACGGCGGAGCTTCTGGAACCATGAGCTTGGCTTTTACCATATCATAGGCTTCTTTGAGGGTGCGATAAATTTTAACGCCATCACGAATCAATTCTTCGCGGTCATAAACCTCTTGCTGCGATAAATATGGAAAAAATTTACGGACGTCGTCCGATAAATCCATATCTATAAAATTATCGGGATAGTTCATTTCAAAATATCGGCCGACTTCCAATACGGTTCTGACTTGGTCCGATAAGGTGATTTCGTGCTCATCAGAATCGCCCGGGGCTAAATCTACAATAACGTTATTGCTCAAAGCCTCTTGAGCCTTGGGAGTAATCGTTTCCTCAGCCTTCGCTAATGTGCAAAATATGCCCAGAAACGCTATGATTCCTATAAATTTTTTCATTTATTTTAAAATACCTTTAAATTCTATTTCTAAAATACTTTATTCTGTGATAAGATACAAGTGTTGAGTAATTTAATTAGGGTATAAAATAATGACGACTTTTAGAGGAAATTATTTGACCGGTAAATGCTTGATTGCCATGCCTAATATGCAAGACGAACGTTTTGCTAATACCCTGATTTATATTTGCTCTCACTCTAAAGACGGCGCTATGGGTTTTGTCGTTAATAAAAAAATCAAAGAATTTTCTTTTGCAGACCTTGCTAACCAACTACCCATCAACACTCTACGCCCAATTGAACAAATTGATTTACATCAGGGCGGACCTTTGGAAAAAGTCAGAGGATTTGTTTTGCATTCGACTGATTATGTCAAAGAAGACACTATCGTAATTAATGATATGATGGCGATTTCTTCTTCAATTGACATTATTACAGATATTGCTTTCGGAACAGGGCCAAAAGACAATTTGGTAGCTTTGGGGTATGCCAGCTGGGGACCGCAACAACTTGAAAATGAAATCATCAATAATACTTGGTTGGTGGCTAACACCTCGCCTGAATTGGTCTTTCGCACCAAAGATGAAGAAAAATGGCAAAAAGCTATTGAATCTTTAGGTGTTGATTTGGACCGACTTTCTTACTTATCCGGTAATGCTTAACCTCTTAAAACAAAAAAGCCTCTGATTTCTCAGAGGCTTTTTTGTTTTACGCAACTTGACCGTGGCAATGCTTATATTTCTTGCCACTACCGCAAGGGCATGGGTCATTGCGGGCAACTTTTCCCCAGGTGCTCGGGTCTTTGGGGTCAATCGCTCCTTGAGCATAACGGAAAGGAGTGATTTTTTCCTCTCTTTCTTCTCCTGTGGCTGAAGAGCCAACAAAAGTTTGTGGTTGCTCGTGGACTTCTTGCATACGCGGTGCTTGTTGTCCTGCAGCCTGAAAGGCCTCGGCACTTTCCGTTTGTATCATGGCGCGGCACATTAAAAACGTGGTCTTTTCGCGCAACTGATCCAACATATTCGAAAACAGGTTAAAGGCCTCTTTCTTATACTCAATCAGTGGATCTTTTTGACCATAAGCTCGCAAAACAATGGTATGGCGCATCATATCCAAGGTGGCAATATGGTCTTTCCATAATTGATCTAAAACCTGCAAGAGAATATTTTTTTGCAGAAGATGCATAATATCTTCCGGAACATGAGCGTTTTTAGCTATTAATTCGGTTTCCAAAGTCTCAAGGATTTTGGAGCGCATGGTTTCGGTATCCATTTCAGGCTCTTTAGCCCAATCCTCTAGCGGGAAAGCAAAACCCGTAATGCGGAACAACTCTTGACTTAGCTCTTGAAGCGGCCATTCAGACGGTGTCAAATGTGATGGTAAGAACGAACAAATCACATCTGACAAATATTCCTCACGCATATCTTGCAGAGTTCCTGAAACATCTTCTGTTTCCATCAATTCTTTGCGTTGTTCATAGATAACTTTGCGTTGGTCGTTCATAACATTGTCGTATTTCAACAAATTCTTACGAATATCAAAGTTACGCTCTTCAACCTTTTGTTGGGCTTTTTCCAAGGCTTTGCTTATCCATGGGTGAACAAGCGCCTCGCCTTCGGGCAAGCCAAGGCGTTGCAACATAACCGACATTCTCTCGGAACCAAAAATGCGCATTAAGTCATCTTCCAGAGATAAGAAGAATTTGGAGGTTCCCGGGTCCCCTTGACGTCCGGAACGACCGCGCAATTGGTTATCAATACGGCGGCTTTCATGACGCTCCGTACCCAAAATATACAAACCACCGCAAGCAATTACTTTTTCTTTATCTGCAGCAACTTGTTGTTTGATTTTTTCTTTGAGTGCTTCTACTTGCTCAGGGGTTTCTTCACCGGTCAGCATTTCTTTTAACTTCATCTCAACGTTACCGCCGAGCTGAATATCCGTACCACGTCCTGCCATATTGGTGGCAATGGTAATGGCTCCGGGAACACCTGCTTGAGCAACAATAGCGGCTTCACGTTCGTGATGGCGGGCATTTAATACCTCAAAACGAACAGAGCTTTGAGCACGTAACATCTCGGCCACAAGTTCAGATTTTTCAATCGAAGTCGTACCGACCAAAATCGGTTGTCCTTTTTTGTGGCATTCAAGAATCGTATCAATAATGGCTTTGTATTTTTCCTTTTCGGTACGGTAAATCACATCATGTTCATCTACTCTTTGTACCGGACGGTTGGTCGGAATTTCAACACAACTTAAGCCATAAATATCATTAAACTCGGCTTCTTCGGTCATGGCCGTACCGGTCATACCGGATAATTTCGGATATAAGCGGAAATAGTTTTGGAAGGTGATTGAGGCCAAAGTTTGGTTTTCAGATTGAATTTGGACGCCTTCCTTGGCTTCAATTGCTTGGTGAAGTCCATCTGAATAGCGGCGGCCTTCCATCATGCGGCCCGTAAACTCATCAATAATCATAACCTTGCCGTCTTTGACAATATAGTCAACATCACGAATGTGCATTTTGTGAGCGCGTAAAGCCTGATTTACATAATGGACCAAAGAGACGTTATTGATGTCATACAATCCGCCTTCGGTAATCAGTCCAACCTGTTTGAGCAAATTCTCAACATGCTCCATTCCCGCCTCGGTTAAAACAACCGTCTTGGCTTTTTCATCTTTTTCATAATCTGAGGCAAGCAATTGCGGAATGATTTTATTAACACTAATATACTTCTCAGAAGAATCTTCTGCCGCACCGGAAATAATCAACGGGGTTCTTGCCTCATCTATCAAAATAGAGTCAACTTCATCGACAATTGCATAGTTAAACGGACGTTGAACCATATCTTCGAGGCTGAATTTCATATTATCACGCAGATAATCAAAACCTAATTCATTATTGGTTCCGTAAATAATATCACAGTTGTAGGCTGCACGGCGTTCTTCATCATTTTTTTCATGAACAATATAGTCAACACTCAAGCCCAAAAAGCGATAAACTTGTCCCATCCACTCTGCGTCACGCTTTGCTAAGTAATCGTTTACGGTAACAATGTGAACGCCCTTACCGGTCAGCGCATTCAAATATGCAGCCAAGGTGGCAACCAGAGTTTTACCTTCACCGGTTTTCATTTCGGCTATCATACCTTTGTGCAGAACAATACCACCTATCAACTGAACATCATAGTGGCGTTGACCAAGTGTGCGTTTGGCTGCCTCACGAACGGTTGCAAAAGCTTCCGGCAATAAGTCATCTAAGGTTTCACCTGCTTGTAGGCGTTGTTTGAACTCATCGGTCTTGGCTTTTAGCTCAGCATCACTCAATTTGGTAATTTCTGGCTCCAAGGCATTGATTCTTTGGACAATTTTGTATTGCTTCTTAACAAAGCGGTCATTGGCACTGCCGAAGATGGCACGGGCGAGTTTACCTATCATATTATTTTACCTTATTCTAATTCTTAAATTCTTTCTACATTTAGTGTTTATCTCTCATAAAGTCAATAGTTTACTCTTATTCATTCAAAGTTATAAACCATATAAAAAAATAGTTTGGATTTTTTTGACCGTATATTATATAAATAAGCAAAGTTTAATGTTTTACGGAGGTAAATATTATGAAAAACAAATATTTGGCTTTGGCTGTTGTATCTGCCTTGGCTTTCTCGCATAATGCTTTTGCAGAAGGCAAAGACGGAATCGCCGCTGTTGTTAACGGTGAAGAGATTACCGTTGACGAAATTAAAAAAGGTTATGAAGAAAATCCGCAAATAAAAGCTAAAGTACCTTTTGAAGATTTTTATGCTAAAGCTTTGGATATCTATGTTAACGGCAAACTCGTTTATCAAGCTGCCGTTGCTGATGATGTTACAAATACTCCGGAATACAAGGAACAACTCAAAACCGCTCAAGAAGATGTGGCTCGCAAAGTCTTCTTAGAAAAGAAGGTTAAAAAAGTTGTTACCGATAAAGAAATTAAAGCTGCTTATGACAAATATAAAAAAGATTTCAAATCTCAAAAAGAAATTAAAGCTCGTCATATTTTGGTTAACTCCGAATCTCAAGCTAAAGACATTATCGCTCAGCTGAAAAAAGGTGCTAAATTTAACGATTTGGCTAAAAAATATTCTAAAGACCAAGCTGTAGATTTGGGCTATTTCACTCAAAATATGATGGTACCAGAGTTTGGTAAAGCAGCCTTTGCAATGAAGAAAGGTACTTACTCCAAATCTCCGGTAAAAACCCAATTTGGTTACCACATTATTCAAGTTGATGACATTCGTAACACTAAACCTTTGGAACTTAAAGTTGTTCGTCCGCAAATTGAAGCCATGCTTACTCAACAAGCCGTTGCTCAAGTTTTTGAAGGTTTGAACACTAAAGCTAAAATCGAAAGATATGACTTGGATGGTAAAGTTATGCCTGCTCAAGGTGCTAATAAATAGTGCCCAAGGCATATAAAATTTTTTACAAGAACTCTCTTGAATAAAGAGAGTTCTTTTTTGTAATAATTTGAAATATTTTAGGAATATCAACAACGTAACAATTTGTAATTTTATTTGGTTTGTGTTTTTTAGAACTTTCCGCAACAATATTTTTAGTTAACAATTAAACAGGGAACTAAAATATGAAACACGGAAAGAATTTCACTTTAGGCGAATATGTCATCATTAAAAAGCCTGAACTCATGGATATCGGCGACAATGTCAGAATCGCGGATTTTTGCCGTATCTCTTCTGCCTGCAAAATCGGCTCAGATTGCGAAATTGCTCCCGGAACTTATATTGCCGGAGGTGATGGTAAATACACTTTTCAGATGGGGGAATGCTCAAGCCTTGCTGCAGGAGTTAAAATTTGGCTCAGCAGCAACGACTATGTCAACGAGCTTGTTACCCACTCCTTACCCGAAGTTAAAGAAATTCAAGGTAATGTTACTTTAGGAAAATATACAGGTGTCGGCACAAACTCTGTGATTATGCCTAACAACAATATTCCCGAAGGGGTTAGCATCGGTGCTTTGAGTTTTGTTCCGTCAAACTACAAATTTGAACCTTGGACGGTTTATGCCGGACGACCGATTAAGCCAATCAAAAAGCGCAATAAAGAAAATGTGCTCAATACCTTACGCAAAATCGGATACCTCAAATAAGGAGAAATAACTATGTGTGGATTAATCGGATATATCGGCAATAATGCCGTTGCTCAAACCTTGCTTGACGGCTTGAAAAATTTGGAATACAGAGGCTATGATTCTGCCGGTATTGCCTTAAACGACAATAACGAAATTGATGTTTTTAAGGCTAAAGGAAAACTCAACAACCTGTTTGAGGTTATCTCTAACCACCAAGCCCAAGTCCAATCATCCCATTTGGGAATCGGACATATTCGTTGGGCAACGCATGGCAAAGCAACGGTTGAAAATGCTCACAAAGTTGGTTTTGGTTCACAACGGCATTATTGAAAACTATCAAGAATTACGCAACCGCCTTGAAAAAGAAGGTTTTGTGTTTCACTCACAAACAGATACCGAAACTGCCGTGCATTTGATTGATAAAGAATACAAAATTTGCGCTAATCTGGAGCAAGCCGTCATCAAAGCCGTTAAGCAGTTGGAAGGGGCGTTTGCCTTTTGCATTATGCACAAAGACGAGCCCGACAAAATTATTGCCGTGCGCAAAAATGCTCCCCTCATTATCGGTTTGGGTGACAATGAAAACTTTATTGCCAGCGATATTCCGGCCGTTCTCGGCAAGGTTAAAAAAATTATTCACCTCAATGACGGCGAGTTGGCCATTGTTAAACAAAACTCGGTGGTAGTCAAAGACTTAAACGGAAATCTCATTAATAAAGAAATTGAGGAAATCGGCTTTAATCCTGAAGTTATCAGTAAAGCCGGATATAAGCATTTTATGCTGAAAGAAATTAACGAACAACCCGCTATTATTCGTAAAATCGTGCAAGAACACCTGAGCGAAGAAGCTCTTGTTTGGGGCAAATTGCCTTGCACGCTAAATTTGGAAAAAATTCAAAATATCAGCATTATTGCCTGCGGAACTTCTTTGCACGCCGCAATGTTTGCGCAAAATCTTTGGGAAGATTGGCTCCAGATTCCGGTGCATGTGGAAGCGGCCAGCGAATATATTTATCGCAAAAATATTACAAACCCTAATACTTTGTTTATTGGAATTTCACAATCAGGCGAAACAGCAGATACGATTACTGCTGTTAAGCAGGCCAAAGAAAAAGGTGCGCAAATTCTTATTTTGACCAATCGTGAAGATTCAAGCATTGTTCGCTATGGAGATTGTGTTGTTCCGCTTCATGCAGGAATTGAGGTAAGTGTGGCGGCGACCAAATCTTATACGGCTCAGCTGGCAGCTCTTTACTGGATGGGGTTGTATTTTGCAGAGCAAAAAGCCTCTATTTCATCTGCTCAATTAGCCGCATTAAAGCAAAATTTAACCGAATTGCCGGCTAAGATGGAAGAGATTTTAAGCAATTCTACTGCGGCGCAAAATTTGGCAAAAAAATTTACATCTTATAGCGATTTGGTTTATATCGGACGCGGAATTAACTTGGCCAGTGCTTTGGAAGGGGCTCTCAAGCTCAAAGAAATCAGCTACATAAATGCTAATGCTTATGCCGCAGGAGAGCTCAAACATGGCCCGATTGCCCTATTAGATGAACATATGCCGGTAATTGCTATTTTAGGCCCTGGCGTAACATTTGCTAAAATGATTTCAAACTGTGAAGAGGCAAAAGCCAGAAATGCAAAAGTTATTGCTGTTTTGCAATCTCATTCTGATATTAAAGAAGGGTTATTTGACACCTGCTTATTTACCCCGCAAGCCGATGAAACAACTTTCCCCATGCTTGCAAATATCCAATTGCAACTTTTGGCCTACTACACGGCTGATGCATTGGGACGAGAAGTGGATCAACCAAGAAACTTAGCTAAGTCGGTCACCGTTGAATAATAAAAAAAGCTCCCTATTCGGGAGCTTTTTTTTCATTATCTTCAGCATAAGTTGCCAAATCATGAAATCTTCTAAATACTCCGGCCCAAAATCCGGTTTTTTCTTCACATTGCTCGGTTTGCTCATTCCACTCCCCGCCGGAGGCTTCACATTGCGAAATTTCGCGGGTAGAATAATCGTGATACAAAGATACGCCATACGCAATGATGATGGCTAATAATATCAGCTGAAACAAATTGCGGGCCACATACCAAAATATCCAGATAAAAATCAGGCAAAGCATATATAACTTATTGCCTGTCGGATTTATATTCAATAAAAAGGCTTGAATACCACAATATAAAAATAACAGAATTATTATCGTACTCAGAGGTGAACGCAAAGCTGTCATTAATATTCTTTTATGCCAGCTTGGACGTGCAGGCTTCAATTCATCGGGGATATTAGGTCTATCTTCACTCATGGTTTTACTTTTCTTACCTGTTTAATAAAATCTATTTTTTGTTGAATATATTCTTGCAAGTCTTTGTTCTTTGCAGTCTTTTTTACTTCTTGCTCCAACATATCCAAAATATCGAGTGCCATGCGATCTT
This sequence comes from uncultured Pseudomonadota bacterium, assembly GCA_949286215.1. Lineage (GTDB taxonomy): Bacteria > Pseudomonadota > Alphaproteobacteria > RF32 > CAG-239 > Scatocola. The sequence goes on along the minus strand of CASDYX010000014.1, from coordinate 77,751 downwards.
CATTGACGGCAATATCCGTTAAGCGATAAATGGCGGCTCGATAGATTGTTTCGTCCTGAACTTGTAGCTGTTTGGCTATTTCCTTATAAGGCGGTGTAAAAGTTTCTTTGTGATGGGTTTGAGAAACCTCATATGCCGTTCTTTGAATTTTGCGGGCAATTTCTTCGGTAATTCCCTTATCCCTGCCGCTCCCAAAAAATACATTTCCGGTTTTGCGAACAATGCTTTTGAGTTTTTTGATTATTCCAAAATTTGTCGTTGAGGGCATTTTCCTCTCCTTTCTGTTGGCTTTATTTTATATAGGGAAAGTTAATAATGTTTAAATACCTTCTCGCTATACTATTGTTTGTATTTTTAATTTTTGAGGAGAGAACAATGAATCAGTCCGTTAAGGCTTATCACGAAAAACGCCGTGCTTTTATCATTATCCCAGAAGTGGGTCTTATCTTAGGCGAAAGCGGACAACCTTCTTCTCATCGAGATATTTTGGCTAATTTGGGCTTGGATAACGAACAAACCTCTCACGTTTTGCAAAATTACCCGCGTGGTTATTTTTTAGATAACAACTTGGTGATTTATCAATCAAATGATGACATCAAACAAGAATCTTGGGAACTCAAGCCTGAAAACTATTTTTATGTTCGCAAATATTTTCAGGATTTGAAAAACTTATTCCGCATTACCGCTAAAACAAAAATTTTCTTAGGCGTTAAGTGCGCTAAAGAAGGAGAAATTTGGCCTACAATCAATGAGGTCAAGAGCTCATTTTTTGAATAGACTTGACGTTTGACATTTTTTGTCATAGTTTGCTGGCAATAATCTATATTTGTTAAATTATTGTCGGACTTAAAAAAATTTTTAATTTATGAAAACTTCTTATTGTAAGTCAGGGGACGAATATGAAGTGAAACTTTGTGTTCGCAAAATTAAAATCGAATATGTTGGAGATTTTAATTATCCATTTTGTTGTGACATTACTACTCAGGATGATGCATTTTTTCGCTGTGCAGTACTTTTTTCTGACATTGCTCAGTTTGTTTTGGCACAAGAGAATGATGTCCTCTCTCTCAAATTAAAAGTTGTTTATGAAAAATCATGGGTAATGGGCGTTTCGGAATGCAAAAATCTTACACGCTCGTGGGTAAATATTGGCACTCAAAAAATATTACTCAACCGGGGCACTTTCTTTGAAGCAAATATTACCTTAGAACAATGTTTTGTGCTTTCCTCTCCCAATAACGATCATTCACCTAACCTCTATTATTGGTTTCTCACGCAAGCATCAAATGAATTTGTATGTTTTTTTGCCGAAGATAGATTCACATCTCATCTTCTGGGAGCTCAAAAAGGTGATATCATCAAATTGCGAGTGGGCGATTGGAATGACTTTGACCAGATTAATGTTCTTCAATTTTTTGAGAACAAGTCCAGAGTTATTCTTTCTATTAACCAAGCTGTTCACGAACTCTAAAAGAAAAAGGCGGAGAAGTTCTCCGCCTTTTATCATTTCTTTTTTAGTTTCATGCGTGCTGCTTTTTTAGCCTCTTGCAAGTAAGATACATACTGGTCTTTCTTGGTAAACCCATAGTTATCTTTTCTGGTAAAATCTTCGTATGAGATAAGTCTGCATCCGTTTTTACCACAAAATTGCATTCCCATACTTGAGCAACACCCAAAATGTACCATTTGCGTCACAGGCGTTCTCTCCATCATTTGAACCTGTTTAAGCATCCTTGTGGCCAGACCTTGTCTTCTATATTCTTCTATAACAAAAATCCACATCAGAATTATTTCTTTAGATTTTCTTTTGGGTTTGTCTTTGTCTCTGATTTTTATTCCTGCTCCCCCAATGATTTTTTCTTTTTCATCTAAGGCAACAAGAATTTGAGAGTGCGTACCTAAAGATTCTCTAAACAGCTTAAACCATTCTTTAAATTGTGGAGGTGACGGCCATGCTCTAAAGAGCTCCATTTCCACAGAATCTAGAATTCCCGCCTTATAATTGCGGATAAAATAATAATGTTCCATAACTGTAATATTAAAAATTAGAAATTATGGGTCATATTAAAGAATTTTAGAGTTATGTCAATTTGATTTGCGACCGAGGTCGCTCCTTCTCGCCTTTTCTTCAAAAACAAAAAACCGTCTTGCGACGGCTTTTAAGTGGCGGGAGTATTGATGCTCCTCTAGCTTGGTAAGTTCGCAATACCGCTCACTAACCGCGCGTCGGTCACTCGTTTTTTAAGTCTCGCTTTACAAGCTCACGCTTGTTTTGCTCGACAACAAAACTTCGCCTCTTGCGGTAAAATCAACCGGAGCAACGGTTGATTTTATCCTCGAGCTCGCGACCGAGGTCGCTCCTTCTCGCCTTTTCTTCAAAAACAAAAAAACCGTCTTGCGACGGCTTTTAAGTGGCGGGAGTGACGAGGCTCGAACTCGCGACCTCCTGCGTGACAGGCAGGCGCTCTAACCAACTGAGCTACACCCCCAAGGGACGTTTTATCTTATAACCAACTCTAAAAATAAAAGCAAGTACTTTTTTTAATTTTTTTATTAATTTTTTCTAAACCACTGTTTTATATACTAACTTATGCACATTATAACTAGAAAAATCTTGGCGTTTTTGCTATAATTGAATATATTCGTGTCATTGTTGCGGTTTTTTAGGCGCAATAACTGTGTTTAACTTTAATGGTATTATACTATGAATTTGTTTCAAAAATATAAAAACATTGATATTCAAAGAATCGCAACTTTGCTCAAAAATCGCGTTGGTCAATTGCGTTATGTTCGTTTGGTGGTAAAACGCCGCAACAAACACAAAGTTATTGCTTTGGGATATGCCGGAGCCATTGCTATTGCCTTTATTTTGTCTTTGACCAATAACTCAAACGTTAATGCCTCTATCGCTCCGACGGATTCTATTAATTATATTATTCTTGAAAATGCATTGGATGATAGCCTCCAACAAGAAGTTTCCCCGTCTCTCTATCCGGCAAAATCTATTGAAAATATTCGCTCTCTTCAAGGTATGGTGGAAGTTGAAGAAAAAGAGCAACATCTGGAAAAAGAGCTTGTTGTACAAAAGGGTGATACCTTTATTTCGTTATTGACCGACTTGGGAATGTCCTATAATGATGCTCACTCCATTTTTACGACTCTGAAAAAAGTTTATAATCCTGCAAGTTTACGAATCGGTCAAAAGCTCCATGTTTCACTCACTCAAGATACTCAAACAAATGCCTTAATTTCGTTAGATTCTTTAGTCATTGAACCCAAAGTCGGTCATCGCTATATTCTGGAAAAAAATGACCAAAACCAATATATTGCAAAAGCCGAAAAAGATGAGCTTCTGGAAGAAGTTAACAGCGCAACAGGTACAATCTCAGGCTCACTTTCAGTTTCTATGCGCAAACAAGGCGTTCCCGGAAAAATCGTGGCAAAATTCAGTAATTTATTTGGGGCTGCCGTGGATTTTAGACGCGATGTCAGAAATGGCGATAAATTTGAAGTGATTTATGAAAATCATATTACCCCCAGTGGTGAAGTGGTTAAAACCGGAAACATCATTTATGCCGGCTTAATCTTAAGAAAAGACAAATTAGAGCTTTATCGTTTTACCGACTCTAAAGGAAATGTTGATTATTATAATGAAAAAGGTTTGGCAATGAAACGCACCTTACACCGCAAACCTTTAGCTTTTCAAAATGCTCGCATCTCCTCTCCTTTTGGAAAAAGAAGACACCCTATCTTAAAGAGAGTCATTATTCACTGGGGCGTAGATTATGCCGCTCCTAAAGGTACTGCCATTTATGCCGGCGGTGACGGCGTGGTTCAAGTCGCTAAATATAATGGCGGCTACGGAAATTACATTAAAATTCGCCACAACTCGGAATATTCTACTGCTTATGGACACATGCAAAGATTTGCCAAAGGAATTCGCCCCGGCGTGCGCGTTAAGCAAGGACAAGTTATCGGCTATGTTGGCAGCACAGGACGCTCGACCGGTCCTCACCTTCACTATGAAGTCGTTAAAAACGGCAGACGCGTTAACCCTCTCAAAATTAAAGCTGCTGCAGGCGAAAATTTGAAAGGTAATAACTTAAAGAAATTTAAGACGCAAGTTGCAGAGATAAAAAAAGCATATAACAGTATGTTTGCTCAAAACTCTTCTGCCAAAGTAGCTAAAAAATAAATAGCTAACTAAGCAATAAAAAAACACTCCTCAGTTTTCTGAGGAGTGTTTTTTATAAATATTGTTGATTTTCTAATTTTTGGCGGTTTTGAGTTTCTGTTGATTGGGTAATTGTTTCCAAATCTTCCAAAAACCATTCCATATCATTATCGCTTTGGGCTATCATTTCATAAAAACGACTACGATATGAGAGAATCAAACTACTTTCGCCTAATTTCAAATCGACAATTCTTAATTTACCATTGGTCTTATTGAGACGAAATTCAACAATTATATTTTGCAGTTCTTGTGTTTGAGAAGTCTCTGATGGTTGGTTAAGGTGAATATTGGCGCGAACATTGGCATAATTAGGCTCAATCCTTACAGACAAAATATCAAAAGTGATTTTTGAAGTATCAAAATCCAACGGAAAACTCTTATAGACACTCAAGGCATAGCGTTGAAAAATTTGCTGATAGCGTTGTTGTTGCTCTGCACTCATTTGGCGCCAATATTTACCGACTACAAATTTAGAAATATAATCTAAATCAATATCTTCCAAAAACATTTTATCTAACGCGCGGTAGCGTTTTTCCAAGTCTGTTTCACCAAAGGTATCCAACAATTCTTTTCCTTTGTCCTCGACCCATACTTTTGCCTCATTAGATGAAATGGTCGCAGCATATGCATTCAGACTTAAGATAGAGCATAAACTCAATGTGATAAGTCGTAAAAAAATCTTACTTTTCATAAAAATTGCCTTATATTAATTTTTGAATTATTGGTAGTTTAACAAAAATTGGTTAATAAAATGAAACTATTCCGCTTGTTTGCTTGTTTAAGTCTTTTTGTGAGTTCAGCCAATGGCGCTTTGGCTGCCGGAGATGCCGGTTTGCGCTACATTCAAACTCGCGGGATTGTGCGTTGCGGAACAGACCTGCAAACGAAAGCCTTTGCCAACAAAGATGAAGATGGCTTTTGGCATGGTTTTGACGTAGATATCTGCAAAGCTATTTCTTACGGCGTTTTTAATCGTGGCGACCGCTTTCAAATGGTTAATATCGCTCCAGAAGATGTAACACAAGCTCTCGCTTCTAATAAAATTGACATCATGCTCAGTGGTAGCAATTATTCCGCTAAAGATGAAATTACATCAAAATTTATGCCGGTAGATATTCTCTATTATGAACAGCAAACATTTTTAGCAAAAAAAATTCCTGATGCAAAATCTATGGAGGCTTATAAAGGCGCAAAAGTTTGTGTGGTTAATGACACTATTGATTACCACAACTTATTAAATTACAGTGATACTTACAAACTTGATTTTAAGCTTTTGTCTTTTAAAACAAAAAAACGGGCAGAAGAGGCTTTCTTACTCAATCGGTGCCAACTTCTGACCGGTAATGCTCTTGTCTTGCAAGCGCTGAAAGAAAAACGCTTTAGCTCTAAAAATGATGTTGTATTGTTACCGGAACCAATTGCCATTAAACCTATTTATGCTTTGGTTGCAAAAGACAATAATAGTTTACGCATTATCGTAAAATGGATTTTTAATGCTTTGAAACTCTCTGAAGAACATAATATCTCTTCGCAAAACATAAATATTTTCATCGGTGCTAAAGATTTGTCTTTACAAAATCTTTTAGGCGACAATCCCAAACTTTGGGCAAAATTCGGTCTTTCTCCCAATTGGCTTCGAAACTCTATGAGTGATATCGGCAACTATGGGGAAATTTATGAGAGAAATTTTGGCTCAGGTTCTGACTTAAAAATTGAGCGCAAAGGAAACAACCTGATTGGAAACGGCGGTTTAATCATTGCCGAACCTTTTATTTAAAACACTGAGTGATAAATTTGGTTGCTGCTTGGAGGCCATCTTCCGTAATTCGATGTTGTCCGTCAGGAACGGTGTAAGTTTGCACAGCACACCCCAACTTTTCCAACTTTTCTTTGGAATATTCCATTACAGAATAACGAACCAAATTGTCTGCAGTACCATGGATTAACAAAAGCGGCGGCGTATTGGGTTTGTGTTTAGCAAAAAATTTTGATGCCGTCAGTAAACCGCTAAAACTAACACAGCCGGCTATTTTTTCTTGCATTCTTAATGCCGTATATATGGCTAGCATGGCGCCTTGTGAAAAACCGCACAGACACAAATCTTTATATTCCAAACCATAAAGATTAAGGCAATTTTCTATATAGCGTTGTACAATCGTACTGCTTTCTTCGAAACCGGGGGTCATTTTTTCGTAAAAGTCCAGACATTCCTCAAGGCTTGGTACGGTTTTGCGGTCATCATTAGGGTCAAAACGATGCATTGAAAACCACTGACGTTTTCCTTCATGAATTTCGCACAAAAGCGGAGCTTCTGGAATATGAAATGCCGTATTATCAAAACTATCGGCAAAGGCTTCTATTCGATGATTTAGGCATTCACAGTTATCTATATAACCATGCAAAAAAACAATCACCTTTTGCGGAATACCGCGTACGTGAACTATTTCTTCCGTAATATCGCCTTTCATTGTTAACCTTTTTTTTGATTTTTTTTGAAGTTACCCCCATTTTTTTAAAATTCTCTTAATTCCTTACAAAAAAAAAATAACTCCGCCGTAAAACGGCGGAGTTGTTTTTTTATTTGAGTAGGCTTTGGGTCGCATTTAAAATACCATTTACCGCATTGCTGCGAATTTTATATTTTGTGTTAACCCTGTTGGTTTTATATTGCTGATAATAATCGTAATCATCTTCCGCAATATCTTTATATCCTTCATAGGCTTCTCTTTTTTGTTCGGCAGAAGCAGAACCATCGCCGCTCATACCCATTGCCGCCACACGCGCTCGGCGTTTGGCTAGGTTCTCCTCTAGGATATTTTGTTTTTTCAAGTGATTGGAGCGTTGTTTGTGAACGAGATTATATTGATTAAGCTCATAATTATCTCGAAGATTTTTATTGTCTTCAATCATATTATAAATTTCTTGAGTACTGCTTGCTCCCTTACTTGCATTTTGAGCCGTCATTAACTCTCCCATGGTTCCTCCTTTATTCTTTGAGTTTTATTTCTACTACTGCGGATAAAAGCGTAAAAGCCAAAGGCTCATTACTTTTTATACTCCACATCGGTTTATTCATATCTCTTATCCAGCCTAAAGCTCTCATCTGCACATCTCCTGAATAAGTCATTGGCGGAGCATCAAAAATCTGATCCTGATGAATTCTTTTTAATGGATATTGGAAATATCCACCGCCAATATCAATACACAAAGATTTGGAATTTATAATTCGAAAGCGTGCATTGATTACTCTTAGTGCTTTCGGAGAATATGGCCTTTCACTCTCTACCATGTATGGCAGAGGTTCTATCCAATGTTCATAGGGGATACCGACCAAAATTTCAGTTGCTTCATCTAAGAGGTGTATTTCTCCCTCTTCTACCTGAAATTCACCTAAACTAAAGCCATTGGCCAGAACAACAACCTTCTCTCCTTCCAGATTTTCAAGCCCACCCCACTCTCTTTGTGCTACTTCTGATGTAAGGCGTATGGCGCAATCAGAATAATAATCATCTGCTAGTTTCTCCAGAAAATAACCGTTAGCGCGCTGCACACAAAAATAAATTTCGGTACCAATTACGGCAACGGATAAAAATTTTCCAGATGTTGTTAATTTACTCCAAGCCGTTACTTCCTCTGTGCGATAAGTTGTAAGGCAAGAAATCGTTCCATCTTCCAAAACCAGATATAAAACACAAGCATCTTGGTCAAAGCCTATATCTCGTGGAGACTGAATAATATCATTAGATAGAATTGTTAAGTCCTTAGCTTGATAGGCTTGCTCAACATCGGTATAGAGAAACTCTCTTAATTGTCTGCCACTTCTGGAAACAAATACCGTTGCTCCATCAATTTGTTGGGGAGCCAAAACTTTCTCCGAATAAATGCCAACATTGGTTTGACGTTTGAGTTGGATTTTTTCAGGAGTTAAAGGCTCGCCAGTAACCATCCACTCGGCACCGGTGGTAAACACTAGTAAGTGTCTGGAAGAAACTACCGCCTTGATGGCATTTACCTGGTCAGATAAAATTCCAAATTCTATCGCTTCATCATCAAGCGCCGTACCTAAGTCAAAGTTAAACAAATCTGATGATTTGGATAACCATAGACGGTTAGGCAAATCCCTTGAACCACCTATTACCATCCGGTTTTGATGGAAGGTTACAGAGACAGGCCAACCTCTGGCATTAGAAAACGCTGACTCTGACCAATCATTGGTTTGACTGGATGAACTAAAACTTTTAATAACTTGCGCTTGAACAACTTTGGAATCGGTTACTTCGGTTATTTTTGCCAGGCCTTTTTGAAAGTTAATATAACTCCCGACATGGCTTGCAAACCACACATCCGTATCGCAAGTCATGGTTACAGTCCCGCTACTGCCGCTCGATTTAAGTTTGGGCTTTTTCTGATAGAAATTATAGTAAGGCATATAAATCATATCGTCCTTCGTATAATATTCCCAATCTTCAATTTTCCAAACCTCGTTATTGTTACGCGTGATTTGTTTGGGCGGAACATCGGGGTGAACTATCAAAAATGTATCGGCGCTTTGGGTGTAGTTTAACTGAAACAATTGTTCCCCTGCCCACGGTGTTTCTAATTCGGCAATGACCTTATCGTCCTTTAGAACCTGCAATTTATTATCTGTCAAACACAATAAATATATTTGCTCGGTATTAAATTCAAACGGCAAAAGACGCATGGGCTTTTCTATCTTGCTGATGAACTTTAGTCCTCTTCGGCGCGAAACTCCACCGGTCGGATGAATTATTACATTTTCAAGGTGCCTCGCTCCGTTGGCATAAACCCGCAAATCACCCCGACCTAACAAATCTATGGAAACCTGTCCTGCCGTAAAATTGGTTTTTACTGAACCTAAATTACTCATAACCTCGCCTCCATTAATGAATAGTCTTCCAATGTTCTGGGGGTTCCTTGTTGCGCATCAACCAGACGTGCTTTATTGATGGTTTCTTCGGCTAGTTTTTCTAACAACTCGGCACGGGTGGTGCTCTCGGTTAAGGGCAAGCAAAATTCTGCCGCTAATTTGGAAATTAGTGCCTCGCAGAAAAATGCCGGAAAAGTACTTTCATGCGGACGAAAGATATAACTCAGACTTACATTTTCTGAATTGGTATGAAGTCTATTTTCGTAAATGCGATATTCTATGCCCCGCCCTCTACGTCCGTTACCGGCAGAAATTACTCTTAAAAAATCATTGGGCAATAAGTAAGCATACTGATAATCAGCCACCGGGACATCATTTAATCGCGGTAAAGTTTTTTGCGCTTTGGCAAAACTCCACGGATATGAGGACAGCAAGCTATCGCGAATCAGAGGATACAAGCTGTAGGCTATTTCTGCTTCCGCCGTGCCGTCTTCAAACGAGGTGATGCCTTCCGCACCAATTTTTAATAATGCGTTGGAACAGATTCCTATGTTGGTGTAACTCATGAATTTCTCCATTGATAAAAAAGGAGAAACCTTTTAATGAAAAGGTTTCTCCCGCCTTTGCTATTAATGTGTTGGTGATTTTATGCCGCAGCAGAGCCTAACTCTGATACGCTCACAGCTCCGTCTACAATTGATGTGACCGCCAAAATGGCCGGTGCAACCGTGCTTTGATTATCGGCTACCGTCAAAATCATATCTCCTACACGAGCAAATGGCGCAATATCATCAAAGTAATTTGCTCCTTTGATGGTGGCTAATGCATCAGATGAAGAATAGTTCCAAAGTGTAAAACCATTGGCATAGGCCATTACACTAAAATCTTTTGACATAAACGACATTTTCTTTCTCCTTATTCGCTGATTGAAGATTCTTCTTTGCACTTAATGCGAACGACACCGGTCGGGTCGATTAAGCATGCGCCTTGGCTCATCATATTATTGACGAAGTGTGCGGCATGGTCACCGTGCCAGGTGATATCGCTTTTGACATCTTGTCCGCAGGCATGTCCGACTGCTGTTTTATGGAAAATAAAGCATTGACGCTCTGTTCCGCTTAAAGGCAAACCGGTGTGCATAATCCAGTTGATGCCCAACCATTTACGGCTCTCGGTTCCTTTTAAGAACGGCAGATTGTCGCCGGCATAATCAGAATTTGAGAACTCGGCAATGTTGAGCAATGCATTCCATTGGTAAGGACCTACCAAACCAAAACGTTGTCCGTCATCGGGAACATCGTTAGAGTTTAATTTGGCAAAAGCATCCAAAATATCCTTTTTGCTCATAGCCAAGCCATAATCACCGACATCGTTGTCTTCGGGAGCTTTGCTCAAGGCATCAATAATTAATTCATCGGTTTTGCGACCCAAGGCATAAGCACCGGAATTGGCAATAACACGGCGCTCATCAATGCTTACTTTTAATTCATCCAAAGCATCTACCCAATCGCCGGCATAGTAGTCTTGAAGTTCGCACTCAATCGGCGTGTGGTCCAAAGACATTACCGGAACCAAGCCGTGGCGTGCCTTTTGTGAAGCCATACCTTTGCCGACTTTTTGGAAGACGGTGGATGAGCCTTTAACATTGTTTTTGGTGCGAACCGCATTTCTCAATTTTGAGCCGTTTTGTTGGTAAGCCAAGTGAACATCAGCTTCAAATTGTTTGATAAAGGATTCGGTTATTTGTGTTGACATATTTTCCTCCTATTTGTGATTAACCTATATAAAAAAAGCCCTGAAAAGGTTTATTTTTCAGGGTAGAGTTTTTCAAATCCGCGCGTAATCTTATTGATATAAGCACTGTCTTTATCTCGCCAGTAACGTGGATCTTCCATCATCTTGCGTAAGGTTTGTTCGTTTAACCCTCCTTCATAGCCATTATCTTTGCTAAGAAGAGGTTCGTTAGACGACATCATCTTATACAAGGCTATTACGCCTTCGGCTGTGGAGCCCAAAGCGTCATAGACGTCCCCGCTCAAATTTTGTTTTGCCCAAGCTGAAATTTGGCGAGAAACTTCATCAAATCTCTCTCTGCCTCCAAAGTAATTGGTCAGCTTGGCAAGCTGTTTTTGAGCCTCAAAATTTACGGTCAATTGGTCTAGAACCGGAATGACTCGTTCATTGGCCAAGTCATAGACAAATTGTGCTTGGTCATTGGTAAAGCCATGCTCATAAAACTGTTTGAACAATTCTTCATCATGATCCAACAATTCATTTGGGATTTTTATCTGATATTTATCATAGCTTTCCGGCATATTGCGGTTGTGCGTTTCTATCAGATTTTCATCTCTCATGGCCATAGAGTTATAGTCATCAATCAATTCTTGCAGTTTTATTGTTTGGGTAGCTTCATCCCAGAATTTGGGCGGCAAATTTGCCGGTTTCCCTTGTGCCGGGGCTGAAGGACCTGAACTCTGAGCTGCTGCAAGATTCATTTCGTTGAGATTTTCAACTGGTCTTTCTTTCATGTTTTTTCCTTTCTTTGATTAATTATCGTCTGATATCTTGTTTTGAATTATTGAAACCAGATGTCTTTGCCCTTCCAGATGACGCAATGCATCAGAAGAACTTTCGGGTCCCAAATATCGCTCCTGTGTCAGACGTTTTAGGTAAGAGAGGACTATTCTCCCTTCCCTACTCGAAAAGCATTTTACAAATGCTTCACGAATCTGTGCTTCCGACATGTGTCGGGTATCATACGGTTGCATTCTCTTGCTCCGCTACTTTGCCTCAGAGGCGAGCGGTGTTTCCCTTATCAACTGAGAGGGGACACAAAGGGTTTTGCCTAACCATCTGGAGGCTTCTTCCACATTGACGGCATTTAAAGCGTCTGTCCCAAAGGTGGCAAGCATTGACACCCACTCACTGACATTGGTAATGTCCTTGCGGGTTTGTGCCAAAGCCAGAGGTGATTTATACTGCAGATCAACAATTTTCCCGTCTAAGTCAAAATTCGGAATATCACCACGACGTCGTAAAATTTGAAATGCTCGCTTCAAGAGCGGGGTCAGCAATTCTGATTGCAGGCGTCCAAATGTGGCGCCTAAGATTCTTGCAACTTCTGCCGAACGCTCCAAAACTTCCGTAGCTGTCATATTCGGAGTGGCAATTTGAGCCAGTCTATCCGCCAGCAATGCATGGTTTATTCTTTGACGTAAATCCGAAAGAATAAGCTGAGAAACATCAAAATTGCCAGGAGCACTCAGCGGAGTTAAGCCTTTTGAGCCCACCGCCTTAGGAATGATTGCTCCGGGAACAAGTTTGATGTTATCAGGATTTAAGATGCCGTCGTCATCTGCTTGCCAAATTCCGGTTACCGAAATGGAGGCATTTTTCAAAATTAACTCCACGACTTTGTTGGCGGTCTTAATATCCGGCAGAGCTTTCATAACCGGTGAGCGGCCATAAATTTCTCCCGGAGCCTTGAGCCAACGAAAGTTGATAAAGGGAGAGGTTTCAAAAATACCTTCTTTTAAGATACAACTCTCTTCATAACCGCTGTTTTCATCCCAAGCAAAAGCTATGTAATCATAGCCACAAGCACCGGCATTGTAATTTCTGGGCAAGACAGCTTCTATAATGCTTAACTGATAGTCACGGTCTTGCTCTAGGCGTTCCTGCAAGAAAGATGGCATTTGGGCTTCGGGAAAACGTGTGCGTATGCCTTCCAAATTAAGTTTGGAGCAACGAAACGTGGTATCAATTTTTCCATCCGAACTTTCCTCTATGGCTATTTCTCTTAAGGGAACCGCGTAAAAGTGAAATGCCGTAGCCTCTCCAATTGCTGCCTCCTCAAACATTAAACAAGCCGTACCAACTGTTACCAAATCTAGATAGCATTGATGAACTTCGACTGCAAAATTAGAGTGCTCAAAGTTTTGCAGCATAATTTCTGAAGATTTATCCAAAATCGGGGCAACTTGCTCTTGCTCGGTCGGGCTTAGTTCATTGCCCGGTCTGAGACCAAACCACTTTGCCCAAGGAGGGGTTAATTCGGAAAGCAAGGAAGAAGCTAATTGGTCAACCGCATCAGGTGCCGTACCATCAAACAAGCATAAGTTTTTCTTGGTGCCTTGCGGCGAGTCAACACCAAAAGAGCTAACATTTTCTCTGAGCGGAAAAGCATATTCATAGCATTCGCGCCAATGTTCCTCCCAATTTTGTTTTCTCTCGGCAGCCTTTTTGTAGCGACTGACCAAGGTTTCGAGTTGCTGCTCCATGTCTATTCTCCCAAGAGGTTTTTGCGTTTTAGGTTGTCTTCCTTTTCTCCCAAAATGCCATTATATGATGTGCGAATTGTACCTTCTTGACCTCGGCGTTGACGTTCAATATTTTCTTGTTTTTCTTGCTCGGCATTTTTTTGAGCTTCTGCCTCTGTATCAACTACCGGAATAATCGGTTGTTTTATTTTTGGTGTGCTGAATACTTTAAATACTCCTCCCATTGTTTTTCCTTTCAGTTGTTGGGTGTTTGATTTGACTTTGAAGATGACTTTGAGGTTTGAGATTTTTTCTCGGTAAAGTTGGGACTTTTAACCACTGAAATTCCCATAACACCCAAAGCCATACTCCAAAGTGATGTTGTTTCAACAAGTGCCATAATAATTTTTTCCGCTCGAGGGTGATTTATCCAGACAACCCAACATATCGTGCTCATTTGCAAAACCCATGTCAGACATACCGAATAGCCAAAAAGCGGACGCCAATTGCACTCCCAAGACGAACCATGCCTCTTTCGTCTTTCAAGCGCGCTGCCACAAAAAAAATGACGCATGAGTTTCATCAGCGTCATCGGTGCCTTTGTTTTAAAAATCATTTATGTCTCAATATCATTGTAAAAGAGATGACGACCTATCTCGGCACAGGGAATTTTTCCCCTTGACCAAGAAGGATTGGTGTTTTTGGTATGATAATGCGTGGCATGTGCCGTATTATCTTCCAAAACCCCAGAAATTGCTCTGCCTGCAATGCGTTTGCAAATACAAAAAATAATATCCGTATCTGTAACCCTTTGTATCAGAGCATAGTTGGAATCTGACTTGTTCCAACACGAAAATTGGTAGGGACAACGACATATGCCTTTAATCGTATTGCCCCACCAATAACGTCCTTTTCTTCGGCTGAAAGCCAAGCGATTTAAAACAACTGAGGCGACAGCTTCCATTCCGGATATGCTCTCGCCTCGTGCCTCCCCATAAATCGTACGGGCTAATGTGTCCAAATCTTCACTCATCTTGACCTCCCGACTTCATCGAGTTTTTTCTCAATTCTCAATAAGTGATTGGTTAAACGGTTTTCAACATCTTTCAGGTAGCCCGTGGAAACATAGTTTCTGGCAACATGTAATTTGAAATCTGCTAATGATTCTTTACAGATATCAACTCTACCCTCCGTATGATTTTGAGTGGCTAGGAGTTGTTCCTCCATTTCTTTTCTTTGTTTGACCAACATTCGAAAAACCGCAACAAACAACGGTATTTCAATCATTGCCATCCAATTTATCAATTCATTAAACATGGTTTTATTCCTTATATGCTAAAATTGGTTTGCGCCTTAAACTGACCGGAAGTTCCCTGCCAAGAGAAACGTTTATAGTCGCCCATATCAGCATAAGCTTGTGTGAAACGTATCGGCTCAGATGACAAACAACCGGCAACCGCGTCTAAACCATCATCATGAACGCTGCCTTCGGTATTCCACTCCCGCATTTCTTCAATAAACGGCGTGTTCCATATTCGGCGATGCGCATTAAGTGCCCTATCGGCCAGCAAAACTTCAAAAGCCTCTAAAATACGGGCGGCTTTGCCGGTGGATGAATACATCTCTAAAACCGCTGTTCGAATCTTGCGCCTTTGCAGGGTTTGCTTTAAGATACCGGGTAAGAACTTACCAATACCGTTGGCTTCTACCCGAATGGACGGCAGGTGATTTCTCTCAATAAAATCAGCGACCTTTTCACATTGGAGCGAAGCTTGATTGTCTTGCGACTGAGCCGATAGTTTGATATATTCAATATCATGAAGCCAGAACTTACCATCTTCATCGGTAAAGACACAAGCGATAACGCTGTTGTCTCCCGATGAGGAGGCAAAAGACGGATCCCACCAGCAAGATGCCGAAAGCAATTTTTTATCACCCAAGTGCAAAACCTCTCGACCGTTGGCATAAGTTTGTGTGAGTTCCAAATTGTAAACACACAGTCTTTCCGGATTGAGTATGCAATCTCTGAAATTAACAGGTTGCAACATCATCTGCGACAAAAACTTATTTTCTCCCGAACGTTGGCGAAGAGAGGCAATTTTCTCTACCGAAAAACGCTCAGGCCAACTGCTTTGATTTTTCTTATCTAAAATCGGAATTTCCAATTTTTTGAAATTAAGCAAAAACGGCTCGATCTCCGGACGTGAATTATCATAGTCCACCTGATAAATGGTATAAAACGTATGCGGTGTTCCGATGTATAACTGCATGCCCTCGGGCGTTAGAATATAGTCCAACTCCTCGAGTTTTTCCCTTAGTTCAATCCGTTTGAGAGGTGTATCGCAGTTTTTGGGAACCTCGACGTCATCACAAATTATCAAGTCGGCACGCAAGCCCGTGATATTAGCCCCTATTCCTTTGGCCAACATTGATGGGTCGCGTAACTCCATATCTCGCCTAATGGTAAATTGGTCGGATGCCCATTGCTCCAATTTTTCGGGTTTGAGCTGTTGGGTTAGCGGATGCTGCTCTATAATACGTTTGACATTGCGTACCATTTTCTTGGCTAAAGCGTGGTCTGCTGCCATTACCAAAATTCTGGTTGAGGGTTTGGTATATAAGACCCATGCACAAAATAGACCGACAATGGTGGATTTGCCTGAGTTACGAAATGCCATCAGTAATCCTTGGCGGTCTTGCTCGTTTTGCCAAAGTGAGCTCAGCCACTTGGCTATTTTGCGTTGGTGTTTCGGGACTTTCAGATTTTGCAGTTTGAACCAGATGAAAATAAACTCGTAAAAACTAATCTGTTTCATCTTCCGCACCGTCCAATTCCGCTCTCGCTTCCGCAAGCAATTTTAGAATATCTTCCGTGCCCGATGAAGTTGTGCTTTCAGACGTTTCGCCTTCGGTCCACTTAGCCAGCTTTAATAATGTTTCTGCATGCGTTACCGCTGATTTGCAGGCGCTGTGGTGTGCACTAAAGCCTTTGGCATCTTCGGGGATTGGTCTTTCCGAAAATGTTTCATAACTTTCTAACACCTGTGAAACCTTTTCGGGAAGAGTCTTTTGCAAGTTTTTCTTTAAGGACTTTAAGGTCTTGGCCTTTTTGAAATGCATTTTAACTCCTTTCTTACAGGTTTTGGGTATAAAAAAAATTCGCTAAGACTTGATGTCTTGCGAATCTAACTTTGCTTTGGACACACTAATAGCAAGTGGCGTTTTTGTATGTAGCAAATTTTTTTTCGTTTGTCAAGAACTTTTTCCTACAATTTTTAATATTTTTTTATAAAGTTGCCACGGCGTATGGATGAAACAATCGTGTAGCCCTATCACACGCTTGACAAATTCAACACAGGTAAAAAAAGATAACGGTGCACATTTGAGCGGGGCTTGTGCTATATCTATCGGGCACAAAATTACATTGCGACTCCTTCGAATATAATCAGCAAAATCAAAAGTGTCTGGATATTCATAAACAAATATGGCTGTTTGATTTGACAAAGGATTAAGCTCGACCCAGAGCCCTCTTCCTCTGAGCTTTAGCAAAATATAGCAATGCCTGAATCCGGGCTTGAGGAGCCTTAGCCACCACAAAGTGGTATTATCGGCAAAGACAACATAACATTGCTCACAAGCCTTGGGAGCAAAGATATCTAACCTCATAGAGTAATTATTCCCTTTGACAAGAGCCAGCCTTCCAGCGCATGTAAACCTTCATCCCAGAGTCTGATTTCACTCCTTTTGGCGCGATAGTGATAATAAGGCGAGCACTCTAGCTGTCCCCATTTAACCATTACACGAAGGTGGCGATTGGTGATTTGATGATTTAGCTTCATCTTCTTGATGATACGATAAATATCCGCTACTTCACAATTTCTGATTTTTCCTTTGAAATCATTACAAGAGCGCAACCCTCCATCTCTTGCCATAATACAACCACAAAACCAAAACCAGACCTCTTCGGCGTTTTCAAAAGGTTCATAATCCTCTCGCATTTAGTAACCCCCAGTGTTGATATTCTATTTTAACTAATCGTTAACTTTATCTGTTATATATTAGGTTGTAGGAATTTCAACATAAAAAAGAATTGATTCCTAAGATTTTTTATTGTATAGTAGTTTTACTCTCGCAAAAATCTGAGAAAATAAGGAGGAACAATGCAATATGAACAAGTTTGGGATGCTGTTGATAAGTTGGCAAAATTACACGGCTTAACCCCTTCTGGATTGGCTAAAAAAGCCGGTCTGGACGCCACAACTTTTAATAAGAGCAAAAGAATTCGCAATGACGGGAAACAACGCTGGCCTTCTCTTGACAGCATTAATAAAATTTTGGAAGCCTGCAATGTCTCTTTTGAACAATTCTATCAACTCATTGATGAAGATTTAACCATTAAACCTGCAGGGATTCCCTTTATTACTTATTCGGATTTATCGACTAAAGCTGCAATTAAAACATCTAAACTGGTTACAGAAAAGTGGGATAAGGTTCAATTTCCGGACAGCAGTGTGAACCTCTATGCCATTAATTTAGACACGGCCGATTTTGAACCGCTTTACCGAAAAGGTTGTACTTTGGTGGCTACCAAAGATTTGGAAATCAGAAAAGGAGACCGCGTCATTGTACTAATGCAACAAGGAAATCCTTTAATTAAAGAATTTAAGCATAGGACAACATCTACAATCGTGTTTGGTGATATATTAAATCCAAACCAAGAAGTCCAAGTGAAAATGACAGACATTAAGCTCATTAACCGAATCGTTTGGGCTGAACAATAATGGCGGATAATGGTTATTTTCATTTAAGTGTTGAAGCTCTTTGGGAAAAAGAATTAAAATTCGACGTATTTCCTCTCAAAAGTGATATTTCTTACTTGCCCTCTTTGGAGCGTCTTTGCTATAACTATACCAAAGAGAGTGCAAAGTATCGTCTGCATTCAAGGCGTTGCAATATTTTGCAAAAACAACTGCGCATTTATCGAGATTATGCTTGTAAATGCTTGGGAGATAAAAACTTATGAGATTGTTTCGAAAAAAGAGATTCATTATCAAGGGCGAAAATAATTCCTTTATTACTCCCAAAGATTGCCGTAATGAACTTTTGAAATACGGTTCTCTTAAAATTGATGGCAATAATAATAAAGTTGACATCGGTGGTCCTAACTATCTGAAATTTACAGACATTAATATTACGGGAAATAATAACACCGTCATTTTGCCTGCAGGATGTTACGGAAAACTACATTTGGATATCAGAGCATCTAACACTTTAGTCAAAGTCGGACTGAAAACCGGCTTTATGGGCACAGATATTGTTTTGCAAGAAAATAACAGTCAGGTTATTATTGGCGAAGGCTGTATGTTTGCCAAAGAAACTAGGCTTTATTGCTCTGATTTTCATGCGGTGATAGACCCCTTATCAAAAAAGCCGCTTAATCAGGGAAAAGAAATTGTTATCGGAAATCATGTATGGCTTGGAGAAGCTGTTAAGGTTTTGAAAAACTGTCATATTTGTGACAATGTTATTCTTGCCATCGGTGCTATTGTTACCAAAGATTTGTCAACAGAACATGCTATGTTTGCCGGCAATCCCGCAATCTGCAAAAAAACAAATATTGACTGGGTGGAAGAGGCTTATGACCAAGCCTTAATTAACTGGAAAGAAACAAATCATGAAACTCTTTAAAAAGCTCATTAAAATCAAAGGTACTAACAATCAAATTCTTTCGCCGAAAATAAAAGGAAATGGTTTTTACGACCGTAGTCCCGTGAAAATTATCGGCAACAACAATGTTCTGAACATTCACCCTAATAACCAATTCTATAAATTAGAAATCATCATTAACGGTTCTGATAACTCCATTTCGATTGATGAAGGGTGTTGGGGTTCCTTAAAAATTATTATTGATACCGACAATACTCAAGTTAAAATCGGAAAAGGATGTATTTTTAGAGGAACAGAATGCGGTTTGTGGGAAAAAGGAAGTTCTCTCACACTTGGTGATGAAGTTATGGCGGCTAAAGATACCAGACTTTATGTTTCCGACTTTCATAGCATTATTGATATTAACTCCATGAATGCCATTAACCAAGGAAAAGAAATTACTATCGGTAACCATGTGTGGCTCGGCGAACGTGTGATGGTCCTCAAAAATAATACAATCGCTGATGATGTAATTGTTGCGGCTGGAAGTATTGTTACAAAAGATTTAACTGAAAGCCACTCGATTTATGCCGGAAACCCTGCTCGATTGGTTAAGTCTGACGTTACTTGGGCTGAAGATAAATTTGACACTTATCAAGCGAAAAAGAAGGCTAATTCTCAAGTTTAGATAAAATTCTTTCCAATTGAATAACGGCTTCTTCGGGAGGTAATGATAAATTGAGCTTGTATTTGTTATCAATCATGCAGATACCGCTCTTTTCATCATACTGACAGTAAGGCGTGGAAAAACTTTGTCCGTAAACATCCGAATCATCAATATGAATATCAATTTGGTATTTTTTGCAAAATTTGGCCTTGGCCGTATTCCATAACTCATCATCAACGTGAAAACTTCCATCCGGAAAAAATTTAATTTCTCCTTTGGACGCATAATAATCCATTATGGCAAACAGCTCATTATAGCAAATTCCCCAACCCTTCAAAAAGCAGGCTATTTTTTCGGCCGGACCTCCGGTAATGATGTAAATTTTGTGCCCTCTGGAGACCGCTATTTCCGTAAAATCTTTAAAATAAGAAGGATGACGATTTATTACGCCATGAAAGTCTAATCCTATTTTTAAAGAATGCTCAGTTGTCATTAGCGTTTCCAAACAGTTCGTTTAATTTATCTTTCAGTGAGCTTGGGCTTAAAGCTGATAGCGGATTGATGTTGATGTCGGCATCCTCTAGATTACCCGTTACCGTATAGTTTGCGGCAAAAACGGTACCATCCTTTCCGACCAATAAGCCCCCTACTAAAGGAATTCTGCCCAGCATGGTATTTAGACTATACGCCGGAGCTATAACACCATTGACGTTAACATCATCAAACCGGCGATCATAGGTTCCGGTAGCCGTAATTCCTACAACATCGCCAAAAGCTTTTGCATCTTTGAGGCGGAGTTGTTTGTTTTGGTATTCAAACGGGGCATCCAAATGCGAGAATTTTAACCCCTCTCCTTTTAATAAATCTACCATACCGCTGAATGAGGCAACAGTCAGCAATTTGGCTATAACCGGAGTATTATAAATACTAAAGTTGCGAATCTTGGCATGACCGATGAATGTTTTATCTTTTGTGCGGCGTGCCTCAATTTGAACAATGCCATTTTGCATATTGTCATATACTCTTAAGGCTTTGAGTGTCGCTCCGGCATCATTACTATCTACAGAAAGCAAAAATTCATTATTTGGGCGTGGAACATAATCAAACTTGATACGTTTTTGTTGATTGTTACTGAAGTTTCCTATCAAGTGAATTTCGTTTACGCCAATACCGTTTCTGAGCTGAGCCGAGCCTGCAAAATTGGTTATCGGCATTGTAGGATTGGTCCAGAGGCTGTTTACGGCAATAAATACATCCGTATCGGTGACTTTTTCTAACTCATCGTCTTTTTCGGTGCTGGCAACTACCGTATTTTTATCTATTTTGATTTTATTCTCATTTCTTTCAAAAAACGGCGTCAAATCATAGCTTGTTCCCGAAACGTTTATCTTGACTTTTTTCTTTGGATTATAACTAAAGTCTATTCTGGCTTTCGCCGCCGTTTTAGGGCCTTTTATCTCGCTGATGTCAACCGTTTTCATGTTACCTTGCTCAGTGAGCTCAACTTTGCCCGAAATTCTAAAATCATCCTTAAAAAGAGAAAATTGCGGAATCGATACCAGCTTATTGTTATATAAATCCAAATTCATGGTTAAGTTGCCGGGCTCATTCAACTCTTTCTTAAAACCTAGGAAAGAAAAATCTACCAGCATCTTATCTAGCTGAGCATTCAGACTAACCGATGTTCTGGAAGAATCGTAAACCGTAATTTCAGAATCTATCATTGCATAGCCGTCCACGTAAGGAGGATTCAAAATGGAAGAATCAACCCCTAAGGTTTGTCTGGCTGCATTGTTGAACTTAAATGCCAATTTATAACGACTTTGATATTTTTTGGCTGAAAAATTTTCATTCCAAACTAACTCTAAGGGAATATTTTCCAGCTTGGCATCACCTGTCAAAGATAAGCCTTGATTATTCACTTCCAACTTTAAGGCATCCGCTGATAAAGTTTTATTTTGAAAGGCTTTCGGAAATACGACATTTTTCAAATCAGACAAAACATTTACTTTGACTTCATCCGTACCTAGGTCATTTTTTAATTCAAAATTTAATTTTAGCTTGGTATCGGCTTCTCCGATAATAGCGTCTGGTTTCAAACCCATTTCCGACGTATAGCCTAACGGCGGATTATCAATTAAGCGCAAGGCATCACTCACACTGGAATTGAGTTCCAAATCAATATCGGCATAATTATTATATTTATCTAAATCATAAAGGCGAACATAGCCTCCCGTTAAAATAACACCTTTAGAAGCGCCTTTATCTACATCTATTTTTATCGTATCTTTACTAAAGTGAGCTTGACCATACAAATTGGCAATATCTGGCATTCCTCGCAGATAATTCAAATTCGTATCAATAATTTTTCCTTGACCATCCAAATCGGTTAACCCAAAGGCTTTGGATTTTTCATCCCAGCCAAAAGTAAAAGCAAATTTTGCATCTGCTATTTTTCCACCATAGAGACTGTCTTCACACCAGCTCCAAGCATCTTCCGAAATATATTTCGGCCAATATTTATAGAGGTCATCAAACTTCATTTCTTTGATTGATGTGGAAACTTTGACCTTTAAATCCTTTAGAGAACCGGCCAACAGATATTGCTTAAATCCATTTAATTCGACATCAATTTTGGCTTTTTGCTCTCCTAAGTCAAAGCTGGCATTATTAATTCGAATATTATTCAAGCCACCGTTTATATCCCCTTCCAATAAAAAGGCTGAGACATCGTAATTATACTCTGAATTTTCATTAAAGATGATGTTGCCTTGTCCGCCTTCAAACTGAAAAGCAATTTTTTCAAATGCCGTATCAACGCTGGTCATGATGTTGTTTTTGTGTTTGATTACCTCATTGAAATTTATCAGCGTGGAAATGCGACCATTGACGGGTAAATTAATTTTATATAATTCTTTAGCGGTTTGCGGTTCCAAAAATGTTTCGGCTAACGCATCAGGAACCAAGTCGGAAAAATAAAAATCTAAGGCCAACTTGTTGTTTAAGGTACGATACTCTCCCTCAAGTCCAACCGAGGCTATTTGATTGCGCAATTTTATCAGCGCGTTTACCTCTGTCGTGATATTCGTCAAATTACGCTCTAAATGATAATTCACATCCGTAAATACCCATTTGCGTCCCAAATCAACTTCATGCAATTCAACCGCTGCATTACGAATTGATATTTCATTAATATAGCTTTCAGGGTACAGATTATCATGAGAATTAAAGCGCTCAATAAAATCCTCAAATGCGTCAAAATAATAAGCGATTTTTTTCTGATTTACTTCTTCGGTTTTGGTCTTATCTACTCCGTAAGTGTTAAAGATATAAACACTCGGATTATTAACCACCATGGAACTTGGTGCAATTACACCTCTTAATAAGGCTCTGATACTAAAAGATACAGATGTCTTTGGGGCATTGATAATGAAACTCTCATCTGTTTTTTTGTAAACAACGTTATTGGCAATAATTTTTATCGGTTGAATTGAGCGAACCAATTCAATATTTACACTTTCAACACTTACCTGATACTGAGAATCATCATGATTTAGCGCGCGAATCATATAGGGTTTTAAAAACGGTAATTCTATCGGTCCGCGATAAAGTTGCCAGATAAACAGCAACAGCAGACTGAGAAATACCACCCCGATGTAGTCAATGATTTTTTGGGTGATGTATAATTTAGTCGAGACTTTCTTCATTGACCTTTAACCACCCTTTTTCATTAGCCTTCATCCAACTTAAAACATCCAAGTCATTGCGGAAATTAAACAAATTGCTGTGCTTGCCATTTTCATAAATAATTATCTGTTTGGGCTCTGAGGCATAATTATACAGATTTTGCGCCAGAGCTACCGGAACTGTCGTGTCTATGCTTCCGCCCATAATCAGAATCGGAGAGTTAATCTCGCCAATCATGGATAAATTATCATATTTATCTCGCATAATAGCCTCAAAAGGCATCGGAACAGGAACGACCAATTTGGCAACATTAAGCAAGCTATCAAACGGTACTTCCAAAATCAGGCCGGCAAACGGATGCTTCTTTTTTTGTAATTGATAGACACTGTTGACAGCCATGTGCGACCCTAAAGACATTCCGTAAACATAAATATCTTCATTTTCATAGCCTTGTGAGTGAAGATATTGAACGGCGGCAATGGCATCATTTTCCAAGTTGGTTTGCGTGATGGCGCCAGGAAGGCCTCCGAAGCCTCGATATTCGGGCAAGAATGTACCATAACCGGCTTGCTCAAAGGTTTTTAATTTATGATAGAATTCTTCAATATTATAAGAATTTCCATGCATAAAAATCACCACCTTATTTTGACCGGAATGAGGCTTGGTGTACCACGCAAACAAAGGGGTACCGTCTGTGGAATTATAGGTCACTTCACGCGCAGGATAGCCATATTTGTGGGCGTGCGTAATATCCGATGGTGTGGACGAAGGATTGTAAAAGAAAAGTTGCGGAGCAACCAGTACCAATCCACAAGTCAAAAAATAAGCTCCGGCAAAAAGCCCTAAAAGCCAACAACCGATTTTTTTTAATAATTCCATTATTTCCCCACTTTGGCTGCTAATGCCGCCGATAAAAACAAATCAATATCTCCATCCAAAACCGCTTTGGTATCTGATGTTTCGGCCTCGGTTCGCAAGTCTTTTACCATTTTATAAGGTTGCAAGACATAAGAACGAATTTGGTTGCCCCAGCCGTTATCTCCCTGAGCATCTCGTATGCCTTGAGCTTCGGCTTCGCGTTTTTTTAACTCAATTTCATAAAGACGCGCTTTCAACATTTTCCATGCGGCATCTCGGTTTTGAAATTGCGAACGCTGGGTTTGACAAGAGACTACTATGCCGGTCGGAATATGGGTAATTCGAACGGCAGAATCGGTTTTGTTAATATGTTGACCGCCGGCACCAGATGAACGATAGGTGTCTATGCGACAATCCGCCTCATTGATTTCGATATGAATTTCATCATCAATCACGGGATAAACCCCGACCGAGGCAAAGCTGGTATGTCGGCGAGCATTGCTGTCAAAAGGTGAAATGCGAACCAAACGATGTACCCCGCTTTCGGATTTGAGCCAACCGTAAGCATTATGTCCGCAAATTTTGATTGTGGCGGATTTCAGGCCGGCAACGTCGCCTTCGGTTTCTTCGACATATTCTACTTTATAATGATGATCTTCTGCCCAGCGGGTGTACATTCTAAGCAACATCTCTGCCCAATCTTGCGCCTCTGTTCCGCCACTGCCGGAGTGTACTTCCAAGAAAGCATCATTTGCATCAACTTCGCCGCAAAGGAGTGCTTCCAGCTCACCTCTTTTGGTTTGCTCCTTGAGGTGGTTGAGTTGCTGCAAGCATTCTTGAATGGTGGCTTCGTCATTCTCGGCTTCTGCCATTTCTGCCAAATCAGATAAATCTTGAAGATTACGTTCCATCTCTTGGAAGTTGGTTAAATTTTCTTCCAAGGTGTTTTTTTCACTCATCAGCTTTTGAGCTTTGGCGGCATCATTCCACAAATTGGGATCTGAACTGAGAGATGTTAATTCATCCAAACGAATAAGTGCGTTGTCGTAGTCAAAGAGACCTCCTCAGCAGCTCCAATGACTGCTTGATATCATCAATTATCTCCACTAATTCTGCGCGCATTTGTCTTTCCTAATACTCTGTTCCCATTTGAAAATCATCACTCTCATCCACACCAAAGACCTTGGCTGTGTCTTCCAAAGAGTGTGCCGGCTTATCACTCTCACCGATAATTCTTTGTTTATTTTTGTTGAAGTCAAAATCTGGTTTTAAGGCCTCAAAAATTACCGAAGTATCACTCGGGGTTGCCGGTTTACCGGTTTTACTGTTGATACGAACCAATTTGATGCCTTGCGGAATACGGAACGGAATGTCCGGTTGGCCTTGGAGAGCTTCTGCCATATAGTCATAGAATATCGGCAAAGCAACAGAGGCTCCGGTTTCTCTGCGTCCAAGTGAACGTGGGTTATCAAATCCGACATAAGTTCCGACAACCAAGTCAGGTGAAAAGCCCATAAACCAACCGTCTTTATTGTCATTGGTGGTTCCGGTCTTTCCTGCCAAATGGCGTTTGAGTTGACGCAAACGTGCACCTGTTCCGCGAACGGCAACACCTTCCAAAATGGAGGTCATTTGATAAGCTGACATCGGGTCAACGATTTGTTCTCTGTTGTCGGCAATTTCAGGAATAGGTTGATTATCCCATTTGTCTGCCGTGCAACCTTTGCATTCTCTTTGGTCGTGTTTGTAAATAGTTTTACCGTTACGATCTTGAATGCGTTCAATAAAGTAAGGTTCAACCTTTTTGCCACCATTGACCAAAACAGAATAAGCACTTGCCATATCTATTAAGCGCGTATCTCCTGCACCCAAAGACATTGACAACAATTCAGGCAAATTCTTGTTAACGCCAATGCGTCTTGACATTTCAGATACTTTATCCATACCGACATCTTGTGCCAGACGTACCGTCATTAAGTTACGAGATTTTTCTATTCCCTCACGCAAGGTCATCAGACCATAAAATTTCTTGGTATAGTTTTCCGGTTTCCAACGTTTTTGACCAGCTCCTTGATCAAGCACAAACGGGGCATCCAAAATCAAATCCGTCGGAGAGTATCCGTTTTCAAGAGCGGTCAAATATACAAAGGGCTTGAAAGATGAACCGGTTTGACGATAAGCCTGAGTGGCTCGGTTAAACTGCGATTTGGCAAAAGAATAGCCACCAACTACTGCCAAAACTTTACCCGTGTGCGGATCCATAACAATCAATGCACCTTCAACATCCGGAATTTGGCGCAATTCATAGCTGTTTTGTGCCAAATTTTTAGAGGCTTTGACTTTTTCAGATGCAGGCTCTACAAAGATGACATCGCCTTCTTTTAACACTTCCGTTACAGACTTGGGTGCATAGCCAATACCTTGTTTGGCTAAATTTTTTCTGGCCCAAGAAAGGAGTTGCAACGGAATTATGCCTTGTTGACCATCAACGGTTTCGATTACGGCTTGATTAGCCTCAACCTTGAGCACGACAGCCTTTTGCCAAGTTTTATCTGCTCCGGCAGGGGCTTTAAATTCCTTCAGAGCTTTTTGATAATCTTCATTTAACTGAATATTGGTCAGAGGTCCACGCCAACCATGTCTTAAATCGTAATTTTTAATTTGTTTCTGGAAGACTTTGGTGGCAAGTTCTTGTAATTTCGGATTAATTGTGGTCCGGACAATTAGCCCACCTTCATAGAGAGCATCAGAGCCAAATTTATCACTGATTTCGCGTCTGACTTCTTCACTGAAATATTGCGCACTTTTTATAAATTCGGCATTACGATTTATGGTAACGAGCGGTTTTTGTTTGGCTGCCGCTCCTTCATCCGGGGTGATATATTCATCTTCAACCATACGGTCAATAACCCAGTTACGACGTGCAATGGCTGCATCATATTTTGTTTTGGGATTATAGTTATTCGGACCTTTAGGCAAGGCTGCCAAATATGCCATCTCTTCAATGGTGAGTTCGTTAAGAGATTTTCCGAAATAATTCAAAGCAGCAGCGGCTACACCGTAAGAACGATTGCCAAGATAGATTTCGTTTAAGTATAATTCCAAAATATGGTCTTTGGTGAAGGCTTGCTCCATACGGGTCGCTAAAATGGCTTCTTTGAGTTTACGAATATAAGACAATTCAGAACTCAGCAAAAAGTTTTTGGCTACTTGTTGAGTAATGGTTGAGGCTCCCGCCGGACGACGTCCCGTTCCAATATTTTTGATATTACCGATAACGGCACGAATAATTCCGACATAGTCAATACCTGAGTGAGAATAAAACTTTTTATCTTCAGCCGCAATAAAAGCGTTTTTGACTTGATCGGGAATCTTATCTACGGGCACAAAAATTCTCTTTTCGGCAGCATATTCCATTAATAACTGACCATCGCCGGCATAAAGACGTGTGGTAACAGCCGGTTCGTATTTGGCTAATTGATGATAGTCCGGAAGCTGTTCGGAATATTCCCATAAAGTTGTAATAACCAAGACTACGGCAATAACCGCAAAAAAGAAAAACGTGCTGAGCAGAGAAGATAACGTCTTAAACATGAATTATTCCACTTTTATTTATAACTTCACAAAATTAGCTTTAATCTATTACAATTTATAAAAAAAGCAAAAAGAAATTTGCTTTTCACAGGCAAAACTTAAATTTACTGTGAATAGTTTTCAGAATACGGAGGCGTGTTGCATATTATCAAAATATTTTTCAACCGCTTTACTGGTAGATACAGCCAATTTTTTACGATAGCTCTTTTGCTTTAAAAGTTTTTCTTCGGTGCGATTGGAAAGATAGCCCATCTCTAACAATACTGACGGAACATCAGGTGCTTTCAAGACTGCAAAGCCTGCAAAACGATGTGTATTGTCTTTTAACTTAACCGACTTGCGCATTTCTTGAACCATAAATGTTGCAAATTCGGAAGAACGGTTCATGGTTTCTCTTTGCGCTAAGTTAATTAAAATATCTGAAACTTCTTTGGAATGCTCCAACAAATTTAAGCCGGCCACAACATCCACTTTGTTTTCACGTTCAGCCAAAGCGGCAGCCTCTTTGTCTGATGCCGTTTCAGACAAGGTATAAACCGACAAACCTTTTGCACTGCGATTAACGGCGCTATCTGCATGGATAGACATAAACAAATCGGCATTATGTTTGCGTGCAATTTTTACTCTATCTCGCAGAGGAATAAAAATATCCGTGCTACGCGTTAGATAAACTTTATAACCTTCTTTTTCGAGAATCGTTTTCAGCTCTTTAGCCATGGCCAAAGTAATGTTTTTTTCATAGACACCTGAGTAACCAATGGCTCCGGGGTCTTTTCCGCCATGTCCGGGATCAAGAACAACAACTTTCTTTTTATTCGTACTGCGTGCTTTTTCGCTTTTGCTTGATTTTGATGAAGAGTAGCTTCCGGCAAAAGAATTTTCTGCACTGAGAGCATATTTAGAGCCGACTTTAGAAGCGAACTCCCTTTCTGATGCAATTGCAACATCTACCACGAAGCGCCAGCCAAAATTGCTTTGAGGAGCCAACATAAAAGCCTTTTTGACAATCACCGGCTTTTTCAAATCAAACACAATTCTGGTACCGTCCACTCCGACAGTTCCAAGCCTTGGAGATGAAAGCAAGTTGTTTTTATCTTGCTGTTTTTCAATTTTTGAACTGACAGGAACATTAAATGTATCAACCACCAATCTTTTGGGTTCGCTTAACAAAAATACATTATAATCGAATTTACGGTCAGCATCAAAAACGATACGAACATTTCCCACGCCTTGACCGATGCGCATTGAACTAATGCCCGCAGCCTGAGCCGAATTAACGCACAATTGCCCCAAGAGGGCTAAAAGCATCAGCTTAGCCGTTAGCGATGTCAGTTTTTTACAGAGACTGACGATATGGGGCAAAAGTTCCTTCATTTCAAATAAAATCCAACTAGTCTATTATGAGAATAGTATAATAGATTACTTCTTACCAAGAGGTTAAAAGTTTTAATTCTTTTGCAATTTACATTTCTTCCCCCAAACTGGCAAGCAGATTTTTGCAATGTGCTTGAAAAAACTTATTGTGTTTTATGCAAAAATGTATATGCTAACTTTAATTATATGCGCTATGCATCGGAATTTTGTTCATTTGAGAGCGTTTTCTCTCTGAACCACGTTGACAGGTGCGGTCAGTTTTGCTGACGCCATATAAGGGAAAGATTTATACTGGAAGGTTTTCGCCTGCAAGCCCATAAATAATAAAGTAAACAATAAGCGGTTTGCCGGAAGTAAAAGAAAGATGATATATACTTTGGGGATTTTGCCCCAAGATAAGATTTATGATGGGTGCGTTTGGTCGTTTTAGGACTTTTGTTTGCGTGCCGAGAAACATATACTTTCGCTCAGCCTCTCCAGATTGTGACAATCATTTCACAAATGAAAATTTGTGATAAAGGGAGAATTATTTATGACTAAAAGAATGCTGATTGATGACACTTGTGCAGAAGAAACTCGTGTCGTCATTGTTAACGGCAATAAGGTTGAAGATGTTGAATTCGAATCGACAACTCGCAAACAAATTAAAGGAAATATTTATCTTGCTAAAGTTATGAGGGTTGAGCCTTCTTTGCAAGCCGCATTCGTTGATTACGGCGGAAATAAACATGGTTTTTTGGCTTTTGGTGAAATTCACCCCGATTATTATAATCTCAGCAAAGAAGAATTAGCTGAAATTGATAATGAAGTTGATGAAATTATTGAAGCAAAAAAACAAGCCCTAAAAGAACGTGAATTAGAAAGAGAAAGATATCGTGCAGAAAAAGCTGCTCGCGAAGAAGAGCGTCGCGCAAGAGAAGCTGAAGAAAAAGCAAGACTCGAAGCTGAAGCTCTAAAAGCTGAACAAGATGCACAAGCTCAAGAAGCTCAAGAAAATTCAGAGATTAAAACGAGTGAACCTCAACAATTAACTTTGGAAGAAGAGGCCTCAAAAAGTTTGGAAGCTGAAAATTCTTCTACCTCACAAGAGGAGACAAAAGAAGCTGAGGCGGTTCAAGGGACTGCAGAATCTGCTCCAGAAGCAGAAGTTGCCGAAGAACCTGTCAATGACCGCAAACATCCTCGCAAAAAAAGAATTTTGAAAAAACGTGCTCGCAAAGCATTAGAAGCAGCTCATAAAGAAGACGTTAAATCATCAGATTCCGAAAACGTTTCTGCGGCAAAAGAAAGCAAAAGTGAAGAAACTGAAGAAGATAAAGAAAAATTAGTTGTTATGTCTGCCGAAATTGAAAATTCAGATGAAGTCGTTTCGGCTGAAGTTGAAAATGAGCACAAGCCATCAACAACGTCTCAACATTTGGCTGAAGAAGATGTGGCCGAAGAAGGTGATGATGACGATGAAGACGACGACGTTGAAACTGATTTTGAAATTCAACGCAAACTGCTCAGAATCCGTAAAATGTTCCACCGCAGTAAAATTCAAGACGTCATTAAAGAAGGTCAGACTTTATTGGTACAAGTCGTTAAAGAAGAAAGAGGAAACAAAGGTGCCGCTCTTACCACCTATTTGTCTTTGGCCGGACGTTACTGCGTTTTAATGCCTAACCGCATTAAGAGCGGCGGTGTTTCTCGCAAAATTACAAATGTTGCAGACAGAAAACGCTTAAAAGGCATTGTTAAAGAACTGCCGTTGAATGACGAAATGTCCATGATTGTACGCACCGCCGGTGAGGAAAAGACTAAAGCTGACATCGTGCGCGACTATAATTACCTCATCAGAAGTTGGAATCAAATTCGACTTGATGCATTAAAGGTAAAAGCCCCTGCTCTCATTCATGAAGAAGGAAACTTAATCAGACGCGCTTTGCGTGATATGTTTACTAAAGATATTTCGGAAATTATTGTTGATGGTGAGCAAGCTTATAAATCTGCAAGAGAATTTGTAAAAATTTTATCTCCGAATAATCTGAAGAAAATTAAAGAAAACAAAAAGAATGAATTGCCTCTTTTCCAAAGATTTCAAGTTGAATCTCAATTGGATAAACTGCATGATACCAATGTTCAATTGGAATCCGGGGGCTATCTCGTTATTAACCCGACCGAGGCTCTTGTTTCTATTGACGTAAACTCCGGTCGAGCTACCAAAGAAAAAGATTTGGAAGAAACCGCTCTTAAAACCAATTTGGAAGCAGCTGATGAAATTGCAAAACAACTCAGAATGCGTAATTTGGCTGGGTTGGTTGTGGTTGACTTTATTGATATGGAAGACCCAAAAAACAATCAAGCCGTTGAAAAACGTATGAAAGAGGCTATGAAAAAAGATAGAGCCAGAATTCAAATCGCCAAAATGAGTTGTTTCGGTTTACTTGAGATTTCAAGACAAAGAATGCATTCTTCTTTCTTTGAAAGCAACTATCAAGTTTGTCCGCATTGCCATGGTAAAGGTATTGTCAGAACGATTGAGTCCGGTGCCATGTATATTTTGCGCTGCATTGAAGAAGAAGGCATTAAAAATAAATCTTCCAGAATTAATCTGTACCTCCCAAGCGAATTTGCAGTTTACCTCTTAAACCAAAAGCGCAAAAATCTTTCGGCCTTAGAAGATAAATATAATATGGAAGTTATTATTTGTGCCGATGATTCAATTAAGAACATTGCAGATTATCGCATTGAGCGCGTAAAGGTCGTTGCTAAACCTCAGGCAGAAGAGGTTAAATCGGAAGAAACCGATACCGCAAGTACTGCTGAAATTACAGATGACAAGCAAAATTCTAAGCCTGAAAAGAAAGGCAAAAGAGGTCGTCGCAGAAAAGATGAAGCTCCGATTGAGGCTGAAAAATCAGTACCGGCAGAAGAAAATGAACCGACGGCTGAAACCAAAGAGGAAGAAGTCCCTACTGAAGAAACCGTAGTTACCGAAAGCAACGAAATGGCTGAAAATGAGGCTCCGGAAAGAGAACGCCGTTTCAACAATCGTCGCAGAGACAGAAGAAATCGCTTTGACAGACGCGGCAGAAACAGAGGACGCAGAAATCGTGATAACGATAACGAGCAAACAAATTTCTCTGAACATAAAAAAGAAAAAAGTGAGGCCGTTATCTTGTACAACAGTCACGAAGATATCGCCCCTCAACCTCAAGCAGAGGTAAAAGAAGGAAACGAACCAAAAGAAAAGGCAACTTGGTGGAGAAAACTCATCAAAAGTTAGATTTGCTCACTCGTTTCGAGCAGAATTGTAAAAGGCTAATTATCGGTATTTTACCGATATTAGCCTTTTTGGCTTTAAGTACTCCGGCTTGCGCTCAAATCAGTATTATTTCAGATGAAGAAACTGAGCTTTATTTGAGTAAACTTATTCAACCGATTTTTAAGTCTGCTGGTATTCCCTTTAATCGTAACAAAATATACATTGTAAATGATGATAGTCTTAATGCTTTTGTAGCTGACGGGAATAACCTGTTTGTACACACGGGAACACTCATTAAAGCCAATAACCCTGAACAACTCAAAGGAGTGTTAGCTCACGAAGTTGGGCATATAACCGGCGGACATATTTTACGCCAAAAGCTTAAAATTCAAGATATTCAAGAAGCATCTCTGGCCTCTATGGTATTAGCCGGAGCATTGGGTGCTGCCAGTGGGCGCGGAGATGTGGCAATCGCGGTGATGATGGGCTCTCAAAGCTCTCTTCTTTCCAACTATTTGGCTTATCGAGTGGAGGAAGAAAGAAGTGCCGATGAAGCAGCCATCACCTTCTTAAAAAAAGATAACACCTCCCCTAAAGGGCTTTTAGACTTTATGAAAAAATTACAAAAGCAAAATACCCTCAATGGCGTAGAAGAAAGTTTATATTTCAGGACACACCCTCTGACCTCAGAGAGAATCACTTTTTTGCAACAAGCAGTTAAAGCATCTCCTTACAGCCCAGAAACAAATTCGGACGAAGCCTACTTACGAATTAAAGCCAAGCTCAGTGCTTTTTTATATGAACCGGAGCAGACTTTTTTACGTTATCCCTTAACTAACAGCTCTATCCCTGCACGCTATGCTCAGGCAATTGCTTTTATGAAAAAGTTAGATTTTAAGAATGCACATAATATTATAGATGCTTTGATAAAAGCGGAGCCTAATAATCCTTATTTTCATGAAGTGAAGGCACAAATTTATTTGGAGCAAGGGAAGATTTCTCAAGCCAAGCAAGAGTATGCTCTCATTCTCAAGCTTCGCCCCAATACGGCTTTGTTTCAACTTGATTGGGCTCAAGTGGTTTTGGCTGGAACTCCTAACTCACAAGAAATTGCAGAAGTTATTAAAGTTCTTAACCAAGCTCTTATTCGTCGCTCCAATTCACAAGGTTGGCTCTTACTCTCTCAAGCCTATTATCAAGCAGGACAACCTGCCTATGCCGATTATGCTGCGGCTGAGTATTCTTTGCGTATGGGAGAGCCGGAAGTGGCTTTGCGACAGATTCAAAATGCAAAGCGCAAAAATACTAACACCGGTCTTACTCTCAAACTTGAAGACCTAAAGCAACGAATTAAAAACCTTTACCCTAAGATTGATGAGAAAAAATTCAAGTAAAAATCTTAATCTCTTTTTTTGAGCTCGTTCAAGATTTCAGCTGTTGGGGCGCGGTAAGATAAGTTACTCGGACGCACGAAGCTTGGAATATCATCCTCATCTCGCTCTAACGTGTCTTTCTGAGCCGTTACCTTTTCAATTTCCAAATTAGGAATTTCAACATCAGGTTTGGCTTGGAATAAACAATCCATTCCTCCGACAGGTTCATAAAAATGTTCTAGTCCTTCTATTTTGGCATTTACCCCTAAATAGAGGAAGCCTCCCGGAACTTGGCGACTGTATATTTTAGCAATTAATTTTTCTTGAATATCCGGTGCAAAATATTGCAACACATAGCGGCAGAAAATAACATCATATAAATCGCTATGCGTTAATTCATCCAATAAATTGTAGCGTCGAAACTCGACCATGGAAGCGATATCATCATTTACAACCCATTGGCCGTTTTCTTGATGAAAATTATCCAATATTTGACGCATATTAAGCCCGCGTTGCACATCAAACTGGCTATATACCCCTTTCTGGGCACGAGAAATCGCATAGTTTGATATATCAGTACCAATAATATCGACTTTCCAATCACTTATTCCCTTCAGATTATTCTTTACAGCCATGGCTATGGAATAAGTTTCTTGTCCGGTTGAACAGCCTAAACTCCATATACGTAGTTTTTTCGAACTGCGATTGATTTCGCGGAGCTGCGGCAACATATAAGTTTCAAACCCCTTAAAAACAGGATAATCACGGTAAAAGTAAGTATCCGACAGCGTAAGTGCTTCTACAACTTGCCAGATTAGCGCTTTTTGTCCAAGTTTGAGTTCGGCAATCAATTCTTCTACCGACGGATATCCCTTTTCACAAATAAAATTGTAGAGCTTTTTATCTATAATGAAATATTTGTCGTTGGATAAATCCCAACCGGCATATTGTCTGAGAAGGCTTAATACATATTCAAAATCACTTTTCTTCATTGCTTTTTCCTAGACCAATCCCAGAATTGCTAACTTTGAGGTGATGATTTCCTCATCAAAAGGTTTTAATACATAATCATCTGCTCCGCTCTCAAGAGCATCTTTTATTGTATCTATATCATTTAATGATGAACAAAAGATTATTTTTGGCTGTTTGGAAATTTTTGAGCTACGAATTTTATACATCGCATCTATACCATCTAAAACAGGCAAACGATAATCCATTATGATAACATCGGGTTCATTTAATTGGCAGAGCTCAACAACTTCCTCGCCATCTTCAGCTTCAACCACGTCAAAACCTAAATTGCCCATAATTTTATCGAACAACATTCGAATTATTTTAGAATCGTCAGCAACTAAACATTTTGACATTGTAATTTACTCCATTATCAAACCCAATGTGGGGTCTTCGATTAATGTGACATGGCGATTTTGATTGGCTAACAAAGTTTGCATATAAAAGACCGGTGCATATTGCGCAATGTTGTTTTCAGGCTTATTGCTGGCAAGAACCAATTTGATGTTTTTGATTTTTTCGGCAGACAGAGAGGTAGATGTATTAATAATTACAGCCAGTTTATCCCCTACTTCTCTGGCCTCTATTTGACCGCCTTTTATCAAAGTATCTGCCAAAATCATAATTGCCAGCATAGCAAGACGCGAAAAACGAGGGGTGTGCAGTTCTAATGCCAGAGATATCGGATGATTTTGCGAACCAAGCGTTTTGAGATAGTTTTCGGTTGTGGTTTGAATCGTTGCAAAGTCTTCTAAATTGGAGTTATTCAAACCAAATGCCATGCGAAAAAACTTTAGACGTGCCGATAAAACCGTTGAGCTTACTTTGAGAATCGAGCGAATATCATCAATAAAGTCCATATCCCCTTCTTCCAACAACTCAACCGCGTTGGAAACAGCTCCGACATTACCGATAACATCATGACTAATACGGGTACAGATTAATTCCGTCAGCTCCGTTTGTGTTAATATTTCGCTCATTTCACCCTCTTAAAAACTATATAAATCCGTATTCATAAACTTTTGATCTTCACGCGACATCCGTGTATAGTCCAACTCTCGAAGCATCGGATCTTCTAACACCAAACGTCCCGTTCCGGCTTGGAGATAAGGTTTATTACCGCCTAGTCCCCAAATCACATCGTCTTTGTTATCGGGTGTACCATACTTTTGGTTAATTTTTTTCCAAAAATCGTAAACTTTTATGTTTCTCAGATAAATTTGTTTTTGACTATTGCCGCTGATATTTGTAGCAGCCTCACTTTTATAGGATATGCGGTAAGCCTTATTATTCGTAAAAGTACTGGTAAAGCGAACCTCTATTTCCTCACGGGTCTTAAATTTTGAATAAGTTACACGCTCAATAAATTGGTAGCCATCCTTCTTGGCCATTTGGATGACGCAGTTTTCTAATCGCTCATAGCCTACGACTCCTGAGGCGCGGCATTTGTCTTCATTGCGCCAACGAATAAAATTCGGAATATCCATTTTCTGCATGGTGCGACGAAAACCTCGACGGCTTAAGGCTTCATCTATTTGCGCAAACGACATACGCAACATTGCGCCAGAAATATCAAACACAGATGCATTCGAACGCTTAACCGTTGTTTTGGATTTTTCCATAAGGCTGCTTAAGTTGACTTTGCCTTGCTCGTTATTTGATGACGGCGCCTGCCCATTTGCCTGAGGTGTATCACCCAACAAGGGCTCTTTTATTTTGGACAACCAAGTACTATCTACTTTGGGAACAGAGACAACTTCTCCTTCTGCCGAGGTGGGTTTAGCTTCCAAATTATCGGTTAGGGTTTTATTTTTATCGACCTTGGGCGGCGTGGCTGCTTGGGATTGAGTGGATTGAGCCTCTGCCTTGGCGGCTTGAGGAAGAGGTGTTTGTGAAACTTCTTCATCTGAGGCACTAGGCGTCTCAGCATCTAAAGAATCAAAGTCCATATTCTCAAAATTTAAATCTTCATCAGACATTACTTTGGGCAAGGCTAAGGTTTGGCTCTCATTATAAGGTATGGGCTCGGAGAGCGGAACAGCCTCTTCTTGCGCCATGTCAGGATAGAGCAGCGGGTCATATTCCTCACTACTCCAACAAACTGACGGCAAGAGAATCGCCGTGGTAACACAAAGTAAAATCCTTAATTTCATTTTTCAGTACTGATATTTTCTTAAAAATTTTTTTTAGTATAACCTGTTTTTCTTATATTTCAAATTTTAAGCAAAGTTATCCGCCTGTTTTCGGGGGTTTACTTTTTTGTGAATATTGATATAAAGAAACTCAATTAAATTCTTTTAGGAAAAACAATGAAAACTGTTCATATTATCGGTGCCGGTCTGGCAGGCTCTGAAGCCGCTTGGCAAATTGCTCAAGCCGGAATTAACGTTATTATTCACGAGATGAAGCCTAAACGCTTTTCTCCGGCTCACAAAAATCCCGATTGTGCCGAATTGGTTTGCTCCAATTCTCTTCGTTCTGATGATTTTGAACACAATGCCGTCGGTTTATTGCATGAAGAATTGCGCCGTGCGGGTTCCCTCATCATGGCTTGTGCCGATGAAACAAAAGTTCCCGCCGGCGGAGCTTTGGCCGTGGACAGAGATGGTTTTGCGCGCCTTGTTACACAAAAGCTTTCATCTCACCCGTTTATTCAATTTAGCCATGAAGAAATTACAACTTTGCCCGATGAATCTTGGGGTGATGTGATTATTGCCACAGGTCCATTGACCAGCGAATCTTTGGCTCACGCTATTTTAGATGAGGTCAATGAACAATCCCTTTCTTTTTACGATGCAATCGCGCCGGTTGTTTATAAAGACAGTATTAATTTTGATAAGGCTTGGTATCAATCACGCTATGACAAAGGCGATAAATTTGACTACATCAACTGCCCTCTCTCCAAAGAGGAATATTACCATTTTGTTGAGGAGCTCTTAAAAGCCGAAAAGGCCGAATTTCACGATTGGGAAAAGGTCAATTATTTTGATGGCTGTTTGCCTATCGAAGTGATGGCTGAGCGCGGAATCGAAACTCTTGTATTCGGCCCAATGAAACCGGTTGGCTTGACCAATCCGCATAGCTCGGAAAAACCTTATGCCGTCGTACAACTCCGCCAAGACAATAAAGAAGACACTTTACGCAATATCGTCGGTTTTCAGACCAAAATGAAATATGGCGAGCAAAAAAGAATTTTTCAGATGATTCCGGGGCTGGAAAATGCCGAATTTGCCCGTTTTGGCGGCATCCACAAAAACACTTTTATCAAGAGCCCGATTTTGCTTGATTCAACCTTACGTCTCAAATCCAAACCCTATATTAGCTTTGCCGGACAGATTACCGGTTGCGAGGGTTATGTGGAAAGTACAGCCATCGGACTGTTGGCGGGATATTTTGCTGTTTGCCGTGCACAGGGAAAAGAAGCTCTGTTGCCACCTCAAACAACCGCTTTGGGCGCTATGCTGAATCACCTAATTGATGATACGGATATTGAGAATTTTCAGCCAATGAATATTAATTTTGGAATTTTTCCGACAATAAGAGGTGAAACCACCGCTAATGGCAAATTCAAAAAGCTCAAAGGAATGGAGCGCAAAGAAGCTTATTGCCGTCGTGCACTTGATGACATTAAAACTTGGCTGGAGAAAAAGTAAATGCCTACGATGCGCCACAAACAACAAAAAGATGAAAATTTTCCGGTTGCCTCTTTTTTATTTTCAAAAGACACGCAAAAAGTCGTAACCGCTTATTATGATTTTGCCAGATATTGTGATGACGTGGCTGACAACCCTGCCCTGACGTCTCAACAAAAGTTGGAACGCTTGGAGGCTGCAGAACAAGCTCTCTTTAAAGAAAAAGAGGCAAAAAAGAATAAACAAGCTGCTCATTTGCGCAAAGTTTTCTTAAAAGAAAATTTGAGCTTTTCTTTGGCGGCTGATTTACTCAAAGCCTTTCGCCAAGATTCTGAGGGATTTTTGTATCAGACTTGGGGACAGCTGATTGATTACTGCAAAAACTCTGCTGCTCCGGTGGGACGTTTTATGCTTGCCATTAATAATGAAAACCCTTCAACCTACTTACCGGCTGATGCGCTTTGCGCCGCTTTGCAAATTGTTAACCATATTCAAGATGTAAAATATGATTTTCAAGTACTTAAAAGAGTTTATATTCCTGATGAACTTTGGAAACAATTTAACTTATCTGAAAGCATTCTAGAACAAAACAAAAGTCCCGAGGCTTTTCAAAAACTCATTAACGAAATGCTTAAAAGAGTTAAAGGATTACTTAAAGATGCTGAAATTTTGCCTTGCATTGTCAAGAACTTAAGATTAAGATTGGTGCTCTGCGTTATCTTTTCCTTAACCAATATTATGATATATAAAATATTAAAAGGAGATGTTTTAGCCTCGCAAATTAAGCTCAACAAATTTGATTGGGCGAGAGCTGTTCTTCTCGGAATTGGCAAGGGATTGTTTATTCGCCGAAAAACTTTGACTCATAAAGGTTTATAGATGAACGACATTAAACAAATTGTAAAAAAATCCGGCACTTCTTTTTTCTGGAGTATGCGTATGCTCCCTAAAGCCAAACGTGAAGCAATGTACACGATTTATGCCTTTTGTCGGCATATTGATGATATTGTTGACGGGGATGATGATGTGGCTGAAAAGCAAGAACTCCTCAATGCTTGGCGTGAAGAAATGAATAATATTTACGATAAAAAAGTACCGGCTACAGAAATCGGGCGTCGTATCTATAAAAATTGTATGCGTTTTAAGCTCCCTAAGGAAGAATTTTTACGCCTTATAAACAGTATCTCAATGGATATTCCTGACCCTGTACAAGCTCCGTCTTTGGATAAATTTTTGGAATATTGTCGCGGGGTTGCCGGTGTTCCGGGAAATTTGTCTTTACGCATTTTTGGGTGCAAAGATGAAGAAATTATCAATGAATTAGCAACAAATCTCGGTAATGCCCTGCAAATTACAAATATATTGCGAGATGTGAAAGAAGATGCCATGAGTAACCGTCTTTATATTCCAAAAGAATTTTTGCTCAAGGCTGATATTTCTTCAAATGACCCAAAGACCGTAGTGGTCGATAAAAATTTGGCTAAAGCCAGAGAAGAGTTAGCACAATTAGCTGACGAATATTTCAAAAAATCTGAATTTTTGATTCAAAAACTCGATAAACAAACGGCTCGTCCGGTTAAGATGATTGCAGCAATTTATCGTAAATATTTTAAGATTATGCAAAACAGAGGTTGGGAAATTATTTCGCCTAAACCCCAAATCAGCAAAATGAAAAAGCTTACGCTTGCTTTAAGAGCATATTTTGGAAAATAAGCAATGAAAAATAAGGCATACCATATTATCGGCGCGGGAGTTGCCGGTTTGTGCGCTGCCAAATTTATCAAACAAAAATTTCCTCAAGCAAAAGTTTATCTTTATGAAGCGGCTCATCATATCGGCGGCAGAGCTTATTCTTTTTTTGATAAGAATTGGCAGTTAAGTCTGGATAATGCCACGCATGTTATTCTCAGAGCAAACAAAAATGCTTATCGCGTCTTTCCATCTTTCAAAGAATGGCAAAAAGTTTTCTTTATGGAAAAAGGGCAAAATTCTCTCCAAACAAACAAGTGGAAATTTCGTGATGAAATTGCCGAGGCGGTTTTTAATACCTCTTTTGGTGAGGTTGGCTTTAAGCAGTGGCTTAATATTGCCGGGCAACTTTTTC
Organism: uncultured Pseudomonadota bacterium; assembly: GCA_949286215.1. GTDB lineage: Bacteria > Pseudomonadota > Alphaproteobacteria > RF32 > CAG-239 > Scatocola. The sequence goes on along the minus strand of CASDYX010000014.1, from coordinate 37,177 downwards.
CGTTTTTGCCGAAGCAATTTAAAGCTTCATTTTCGCAAGGAAATTTAACTCAAGACCTTATGCAAATTTTGCAACTTCCTGATATTCATATTAATTATGGCTATAAGCTCTTAAGTATTGAACAACAAGGAGAGCTCATCACCAAACTTATTTTCAACCAACGCGCAATTGAAATTAAAGAAGGTGAGCAAGTGATTTCGGCTCTGGATAGCTATAATTTTGGAAAAATATTTGAGCCGACAAATTTTGAATATAATGCAATCATCAATATTTATTTTCACACCAGCATGGCGCTAACCTTACCCAAGAGATTACATTTCATCGGCCTCAAAGGCTATAAAGCGCAATGGGTATTTTCTTTTCCGAATATCTTAGCCGTAACAATCAGTAATGCCAATGCTTGTACTTTAAGTGACGATGAATTGGCGAGACTTATTTGGGAAGAGATTTGTGCTTTGAGAGGAAGAGCGGCTGCCTTTATGCCTGAATATAGAGTTTTGCGACACAAGCGTGCCACCATAAAACAAGATAAACTAAACAATGCTTTACGCCCCTCTTCAGCCCAAACAAAATGGGCAAACTTGCAAATCTGCGGCGACTGGACAATGAAAAATTATCCGTGCTGTATCGAGAGCGCCATACTTTCTGCTCGAAGGCTCTTATAAAAATCGATTTATCCTCTTTAGCCAAAATAAAACTGCTCAAATAAAAATATTTGACATCGTTTTCACAATATGCTAGATTATAAAGTGACAAAGTTCAGTTATAATGAGGTGTATTATGAGAAAGCAGCTTGTGATAGGAGTATCAATTCTTGCACTAACCGGATTGGGCGGTGTAAGTGAAAATTATGTTTCAACCAAATTACAAGGTGCAAGTCTTATGTTTCAACCAAATTACAAGGTGCAAGTCCACAATACACGCACTTCGTAAGAACCAGTCTAAACCAAACCTTTGAATCTTTGTCAGGGGCAAGCCTGAATGAGGGCTTGCCCTATCGTACAAACTATCAAACAGCCGGTGTCTATTTTATCACCGGAAATAAAGATATGGACTTTAATAATGAAGACGCTAAAAACAATGACTTTTCTGATCCTACTGGAGATAATTGTAAGCGCCTAGGCTATAGCATTACATCTTGTGCATCCGGTTTATTTAATCGAGCGTGCCCTTATAATGATAAATTATATGACAGATGTTGTGATGCAATCTATAAATATACAGCAGCTCAATGTTCTAGTCCTAAAAGATTAAGTTCTGATAGTTGTGGCGGAAAATACCGTTGTTACTGCGATACTGCCGCTTATCCTTATCCGGCATGTAATTCCCCTCAAATAAAAGGAAATTCTTGTAGCGATGATACTGGTACAAGATATGCTACTTGTGTCTGTCCTAATGCCAATAACGGACAATGGGGGTGTAAAGAATATTATGCTGCACCTTGCAATAATATATGTAAAACTCCATATCCTGACAATTGTCACAATAGAACTTCAGTACAGACTCCTTATGGATGTGAGACATATTTTTCTGATTGCAAATCTAAATGTCAAAAAGCATACGCTGATAATTGTCGAAATCGTACAGCTGTTTCTGCTCCTTATGGTTGCAAGCAAGCATTTGGTGATTGTCAATCAAAATGCGAAATAGCTTATACTGATAATTGTCATAATCGCTCTGCCGTCATTAGTTCTTGTCCTAGTAACGCTAGCTGCTCTTATTTTTCTGATTGCCAATCTAAAATTCAATCTTGGAGTTGTAATTCTGGATATACTAAGTCGGGAAATAGTTGTGTGGCAGACTGTTCCGCAGGCTCTATTTTATATTCCGATAAAACTTGTTCAATTTCTTCCGTTAACTATAACAAAACTGCAGTAGCTGTTGTTTTTGATCCTGTGGCAAAATTAGCAATTAGTTTAGATGAAAGTTCAGGTTCAGCGCTTAAATATCCTAGACGTGTTTCCTCCTTCAGTGCAGATTGTTCTTGGTGTTCTGCAGGGAAATGGACAGTATTAACTCCAACTGCATTTTCCTCATTATATAAAGTTCGTGGAGATGTCAATGTAGCTTTAATGAGGTTATCTAAACCACAATTATATAGTGCGAATGGAGGTCTCTGCGTACAAAGAGATGATAAAGTTTTTGCTTCTTGGGGTAACCAATCAGGTGGAATTGAATCAATAGGTTCCATAGTTCCATGTGGTGGCAGATATGTTATCAAGTATTAATTTTCTCAAATTGCATGATACACAAAATCCGAAGAGTTAATCTTCGGATTTTGTGTCTTTTAATGAAACCAAGACAAAAGTTTGTGTTTTAATTTTTGTCCTGTAGAAACGGGGACGGAATCGCAATATAAATCCCAATAGAGTTGGTATTCTTTGCGGCTTAACAATGATAATGTTGTATTTTGGAGGCCTTTGGTTTGAAAATACAACCTCATAAACTCATCTGGCTCCTCTGTCGAAATTTTGCCATGCTCTAGGCGATAATCTAAAAGCTGTTTTTCATCCTCGGCACCCAGAGAATAAATCTCTAAAAAATCTTGCAATAGCTTTTCATTACCTACGGCAATCATTTGCCTTCTAAACTCGGGTAAATTAGCATTGCGTTGCAAGAGTTTATTTTGCGACATTTTTAAATAGGGTTTGCACAAGCAAGCATCTCGCTTGATGAGTTCCGTAATCACTGCCGGCGTGTACAAATTCTGAAACAACAGAACTTGAACTTTCATAATGGCATCTTTGCCCCCTATCATGTAAGGTGCATAAAATTCCCTTTCGGCTGAAGATAGAGCATTTAATTGTTTAACTGCCGGTAGCACAATACCTTGCAGAACTTTTACGATTTCTCGATTTGCTTCCATAATTTTGATTTTTAAAATAAATAAAGACCCAATAATTGTTATTTGAGTCTTTATTTAAGCTTTAATCCTTACTTTGTAAAGTTTTATTTAAACTGACGGGCAAATTCGTGTTTATCTATGCCATTAATCTTAGTTAAGTTCGGATTAGTCAGAATATTCGGCAATTCCATCTTGCAGAACACACTTCTGGGGTCGGCATTATTTACAAATGCCGTTACTTCGCCTTTGGCCTCGCCAATAAATCTTTTGGAGGCAATACTCCAAATTTCGGCAACTTGCTCCTGACTTAGGCCGGAATCGTGGCTAAGCAGTCCCATTTCAACCAATTTGGCACCGCAATCCGTATGCTCGATTACCATTTTATCACTGTGTTTACTGGTATAGTCAAAAGCCTTGTCCCGATTTTCTTTGGTCGGCTGAAAACTAATGCTGTATAGCACAATGCTGTTTTCGGGGGTGGACACACTATAGGTGCGTGCCACCTCCAATGCTTGCTGAAATAATTTGTTCATTACTTTTTCTTACTCTTTACTATTTCTAATTGTCCGTTGCTGACAATGATGTCCGCCGTATCATTCTCGGCGATTTCACCATCCAGAATCTTTAACGCCAATTTATTCTCTATTTGATTTTTTAGCAAGCGTTTTAGTGGTCTTGCTCCATAAATCGGATCATAACCGTTATTGACAATCCACGCTTCAGCCATCTCGTTGACATGCAACTTAATATTCTTCTCGGCTAAGCGTTTTTCAATGCCTGCTATTTGTATCTTGGCGATTTCTTTTATATTACTCTTATCTAAGCGATGGAACAAGCTTATTTCATCAATACGGTTGATAAATTCCGGACGGAATGACGCTTTGACAATTTCCATTACTCTTGCCTTTATCTTTTTGGGATCATCTGCTCCCGTGGCATTAGCCAAGATATCTGAGCCTAAGTTTGAGGTCATGATTATCAAAGTATTCTTAAAGTCAACCGTGCGGCCTTTACCATCTGTCAAACGGCCATCATCCAAGACTTGTAACAAGACATTGAAAATATCAGGATGCGCTTTTTCAACCTCATCAAACAAAATAACCTGATATGGACGACGACGTACCGCTTCGGTTAAAACACCGCCTTCTTCATAGCCGACATAGCCCGGAGGTGAACCAATTAAACGAGCAACGGCATGCTTTTCCATATATTCTGACATATCTATTCGCAACAGAGCATGCTCATCATTGAACAAGAACTCTGCCAATGCCTTGCTTAATTCAGTTTTACCTACACCGGTCGGTCCTAAGAACAAGAACGAACCTATGGGTTGGCTACCGTCATTAATACCGGCTCGAGAGCGTCTGACCGCATTTGAAACCGCGGCAATTGCCTCTTTTTGACCAATGACACGTTTGCCAAGGTAGTCTTCCATATGAACCAGTTTTTCACGTTCGCCTTGCAACATCTTATCAACCGGAATGCCTGTCCACTTTGAAACAACCGCTGCAATATTTTCATCGGTGACGGTTTCGTGAATATGAGCATTCGCTGAAGCAGCTTTTTCTTCAATTTTCTTGAGCTGATTTTGCAAGTCAGGAATGACACTATACTGCAGTTCCCCTGCTCTTTCAAAACGACCTTCACGTTGAGCAATTTCTGCCTCAATACGCGCCTTATCCAATTTATCCTTTAATTCGGTTACATTGGCAAGACCTTGTTTTTCAGCTTTCCATTTCTCATTTAGTCCTTTGGCTTTAACTTCAAGCCCTGAAATTTCATAGCCGATTTGTTCAAGACGCGATTTTGAGGCCTCGTCGGTTTCTTTCTTGAGGGCTTCACGCTCTATTTTGAGCTGCAAAATTCGGCGGTCAAGTTCATCTAACTCCTCGGGTTTTGAATCAATTGACATTCGCAAAGCACTGGCGGCTTCATCCATCAGGTCTATTGCCTTATCAGGCAAGAAACGGTCGCTAATATATCTGTTCGACAAAGTAGCTGCTGCAATCAATGCATTATCAGAAATTTTAACCCCGTGGTGGAGCTCAAACTTATCCTTAATGCCACGCAGAATCGAAATGGTTTCTTCAACGCTCGGCTCATCAACAAATACCGGTTGGAACCTTCTTGCTAAAGCCGCATCTTTTTCGACGTATTTTTTATATTCATTCAAAGTGGTAGCGCCAAGGCAGTGAAGCTCGCCTCTTGCTAATGCTGGTTTCAGCAAGTTAGAGGCATCCATTGAACCTTCACTTGCTCCGGCTCCAACGATGGTGTGCATTTCATCAATAAACAAGATGATATTGCCATCAGAGGCTTCAACGTCTTTCAGAACGGCTTTTAAGCGTTCCTCAAACTCTCCTCTAAACTTAGCGCCGGCAATCAAGGCTCCCATATCCAGAGCCAGCAATCTTTTATCATGCAAGCTTTCAGGAACGTCGTTATTAACAATTCGCATTGCCAAGCCCTCGACAATTGCGGTTTTACCAACACCAGGCTCACCAATCAATACCGGATTGTTTTTGGTTCGACGAGACAAAACTTGTATGGTTCGACGAATCTCATGCTCTCTGCCAACAACCGGGTCAAGTTTTCCTTCTCTGGCTTTAGCTGTGATATCAATAGCGTATTTCTTTAAGGCTTCAAAATTTTCTTCTGCGCTTTCCGAATCCGCAACTCGGCCTTTACGATACTCGTTAATAGCTTGTTCCAAACGTCCATAGTTGACGCCAGCGTTACGCAAAATATCATAAGCCTTGGTTCCCGATGTGGCGGCTAATGCTTGCAAAATTCTCTCGGTCGTAACAAATTGGTCACCTGATTTTTCGGCCAAATCTTCAGCCTCTTGCATAACACAAGTGAAATCTTGTGACATCAAGCTTTGAACTGCGGCTCCGGAGACTTGCGGAATTTTACGGATAGCATCATCGGTTTGACTGATAACGGTTTCGACATTTCCGCCTGATTTTTGCAGGAGGTCTTTTATCAGTGTATCTTTATCTTCAAGAAGAACTTTTAGTATATGTTCAGGCGCGATATATTGGTGCTTCTTGGTTGATGCCAAGTTAACCACATCCTGAACTAATTCTTTAGCCTTATTGGTTAGTTTTTCAAAATCCATTGTCTTATCCCTTCTTTCTACTTCTTATTAGAATATAGTTATGAAAGGAGGGGTAAATCAAGTTTTTTAGAAAAATTATTTTTGCGGAACTAATTTTATCAGCGTGATTTCCGATGGCGCAAACAGACGTAACGGAGCGCCCCAATATCCGGCTCCTCGGGAAACATAAAGTTTGGCTCCTTCTAAATCATAAAGCCCTGCCAAATACTTATTTGCTTGCCATACCAAATAATGGAACGGGAAAATTTGCCCACCGTGGGTGTGACCAGAGAGCTGTAAGTCATAGCTCGGTTTGAACTCATCTTCCTTATAAAACTTGGGAGAGTGCGACAATAAAATTTTATAATCATCAGAGTGAGCATTTTCAAATGTTTTATTCATATCTAATTTAAAAAAACGTGCTCCTCGAATAAAACTAATATCAGGAATGCCACCAATATAGAGATTTGTATCCTTAATCTTTACACCTGAATTAAACAAAGCTGTCCAGCCTTGGTTGGAATATTTAAACTGCCAACCAGGGAAACCATTATAAAGCTCATGATTGCCATAGACAATATATTCGCCGTACTTGCTTTTTAAGCCTTTTAAAACCGACATTTGTGCTTCAACTTTAGACACTTTGTCGTCACCAATATCCCCCGTGAGCAAAATCAAATCCGGATTAAGAGCGTTGACCTCTTCAACTAGTTTTTGCAGGTGAGCCAGAGGCGTGGTGCGGTTAACGTGAATATCACTTAACTGAACTATTGTGTAGGCTTGGGTTATTTTGGGGCTGGAAATGGTAACTTCCTTAACGCTCGGAACCTTCAATGCCTCATAGCAAGCATAAAAACTCAAGGCAAAAGTCAGTCCCAAAGTATAGACATTGGCTAGATTTAATTTGTGATTATCTGAGGGATTAAAAATTGGGGCATGAACTGATTTCAACACTTTGGCAATTTCATAAACCCCAAACCAAATAAAATCTCGAACTAAAAGCAAAACCAATAATATAAAAGCTGCTCCAAACAAAAAATAAGCAACATTAGAAAAGTACGGGAAGACTGCGCTATCACCCAAAGATGTTGCACGCAATCCACCAACAATTACCGGTGCGAACCAAGAAAATATAATCGCCAGAGAAGCAATAATTTTTACAGATAGACGTAAATCTATATAGCCAACTAAAGTCTTGATGGTGATAACAGTTGCGGCAATGGCTACTATCAAGGCCCCTATCATAAACATTACTCCTCCCTTTGAGAGCCGCGTTTACTCCGATGCGGCTAATTTACGACGATATGTTCTTTTGGGTTTGCTTTCTTCAGAACTCAAAACTTTTGCTTCTGATGTAGGAATTTCAATCACAGTAAAAGATTTTTTCTCAGCTGTTGTGGGCTTTTCTTCCGGTAATGAGGCTTGCGGTTGAGTTTCAGCATCTGCTTCGGCTAAAAAGGTTTCCAGCGATGTAACAGAAGCTAAGTGAGGCTCAATATCCTCGTCTTCACGAATAGACTGAGAATCACTTTCAGCTAAATCTTGGACTTGCTCTTGAGAATCAGCTTTGTCTTCTTCGGTCTTATTTTCAACCAAAGTCAGTTGAGCTGCATTTTTAGCATTTTGAGCTTGGGTCTTCTTCTCGTTGATTTCGGTCACGATTTTACGATAGTGTTCAGCATATTGACGGAACACTTCAGCGCTCACATAGTCATTGTTCGTATGAGCCTCTTTGGCTAACTCGTTATAGCGTTTGATTAAGTCTAACGCTGTGCCGCTGATTTTTCCGGCAATCGAGTTGCTGTCAAACTTATAGTTTAATGAATAAATCTGGTTGTTGTAATTATTATTACGAAATTTGTTGTTTGTTCTTTTCATAAGTTTATACCATAACTGTTACATGAAAAACGGATAGGTTTTTCACCATCAAAAAAAAATTAAAAACTTGCGTTTTTGGAAAAAGTAAAAAGCTCTCCTAACTTTCTTGAGCTATTATGCGCTCATAATACTTAAAAAAGTTATAATTGCAACTTATTTTTTCAAAATTACACATCTTGCTATTTGGCCTAAGTCAGAAACGATTTTGACCAAATTAAACCCTGCTTGGCAAAAGATTTCTGCTACTTCTTGGGCTTGGTAAATTCCTACTTCCAACAAAATATAGCCACCTTCTTTGAGCAAAGGAGATGATACTTTCGCAATTTGTCGATAGTGGTTCAGACCATCTTCTCCGCCGTCTAAGGCTAATAGGGGGTCATAATTTTTAACCTCTTCATCCAAAGACTGAATATCTTGGCTTGGAATATAAGGTGGGTTTGAAACAATCATATCCACCGGAGAATCCAGAGATAGCCCTAAATCAGCATCAAACCAGCCCTTGTTTATCCACCTAACTTGTTGTGCAACGCCTAAAAGCGCGGCATTTTGTCGGGCGATATCTAAGGCTTTAGACGAAATATCCACGCCTTGTCCTTGCCATAATTTATTCTCTGCCAAAAGAGAGAGTAAAATACATCCCGAACCGGTACCAAAGTCTATTATTTTTTGGGCTTTATCTGAGGTCAACAGTCGAATCGCCTCTTCTACCAAAATTTCCGTATCCGGACGCGGCGATAACACATCTTCGCTCACAACAAAGTCATATTTATAAAACCCTTTGGTTCCTAAAATTTTATCAAGCGGTTTATGGGCTTGTCTTTGACGGATAATTTCATTTAATTTTTGAGTTTCTTCTGTGCTCAGCTCTCTATCGAGCAAAGCAACTTCATCCTCACTTTGGTGACAGATAAAGCTCAAAATTCTTCTTGCCTCAAGTTTGGGCGAATCTATGTGGCTTTGGCTCAAGGTCAAGGAAATTTTATTTAAGAGTTGATTCATCGGAAATTTTCACACAAGTATTCGCACGCCTCAAAATGAGAATTAATTGCGCTCATGGGATACTGCCGGCTTTTCATGCTCAACAGTTTCGTTTGCGTTTTCTTCCTCATTTTTTTGGGCGCGAATAAAACTCAAATGCTGATTTATTTTATCGTGCAAAGTTTGAAAATCAAGGTTTTCAGAGAATTTTCCCTGATACATCAGACCTTGTTTTTCGCCATTTGCAGTTGATACGTTCATCTTTGAGTTCCCTTATTGTTTGTGGAGCTTTATTATATCACAATTTTTCCGCTAATGCAAGTTTGACAAGCTCTGACAAATGCTCAAAAGCCTTCTTTTCTACTTGACGAACACGCTCGCGGCTGACACCAAATTTCGCCCCTAATTCCTCCAGCGTAACCGGCTCATCAACCAACATACGATTGGTGATAATATAACGCTCACGCTCATTTAATTTTTTCAAACAATCTTGCAAAATCTTTTGTTTGAATTTGGCTTCTTCTTTATTGGCGATTTTAGCCTCTATGTTTTGGCGGTTATCTACCAAAAAGTCTATCTGTTCACTTGTTCCGTCATCTCCGGCGGCAACGTTCAAAGACTTATCTCCGCCAAGGCGTTGATTCATCTCCACAACATCTTGCTCATCTACAACCAATTCTTTTGCAATGGTTTTGACGACTTCAGGCTCAAGGGCTTTATTTTCATACAAACCTAAACGTGCCTTAATGCGGCTCAAATTGTAGAACAGCTTCTTTTGCGCTGCAACCGTCCCTATCTTTACCAAGGACCAAGAACGCAAAATATAATCATTAATGGCCGCCTTAATCCACCAAATTGCGTAGGTTGAAAGGCGAACCTTTTTATCAAGGTCAAATTTTTTAACAGCTTGCATCAAACCAATGTTTGCTTCAGATACAATATCAGCTAAAGGAAGTCCATAACGACGATATGTCAGCGCAATTTTGGCTGCCAGACGCAAATGAGAGGTAACCAATTTTTCAGCAGCTTTCAAGTTGCCGTTTTGCTTAAAATCGACAATCAGATTTTGTTCTTCCGTTTCACTTAATACCGGGAATTTTTTTATGCTTTCAAAATAGGCAAATAAACTGTTTTCTTCAATAACAAGAGGTAATTTAGCGTTGTTGTTCACAACCATTACATTTGTATTCTCAGACATATATATTCAACCTTCTTTCTTTATAAAATCTTGCTCTAAAGAATATATTCCTCTTTAGTGCATTTTTGAATACTAGTCCTTTTTTTGAAATTTTGCAATAGGCGTTATTAGAAAATATTCGGATAAATTACAGAAAATTCTTCTTGCGGGTTCTGGGTAAGATTCAGAATGCTGACCTTGGCTTGAAAATTCTGGGGATATATCAGAAGGTAAATATCCGAGGCGTTACCATAACCGGCATTCTTGCACAATTTGACCTCGTTATCTTCTAGCCCTAGATTGATTTTGGTCATGAGCAAGTGATTAGCTACATTATAGTTTTGTTTGGAAGTAAAACCAGCAGTCGGAACCGCATTAAACGCACGTAAATTTTTGAGCAGTAATGTCTGACGGCGATATTCTAAAATATTTTCTGCCGGATGGCGTTGGTAATATTCCGCAACTTTGGCCGAAACCAAGGCTATCAACACATCATCATTACAATCAGGCAGCGTAACGGTTGGAACTTGCTCGATATAAGAACCGACTTCAGGTGTTTGAGATAAATCCAACTCTTCAACAGTGTTTTCTTCCTCAAGTCCGTCTTCGGCAATCTCTTTTTCTTCTTCGGTTTGAATTTGCGCAACTTGCTCTTTCAGCTCGCTTTCTTGTGCCGCACAATAGCCTGAAAAGCTCAAGAATGACAAGAGGCTTGCTAAAAACAACAACTTGCGCATATTCATCTCCTTAAGAGTTAAAAATTAATGCTATTCGGTGTTCTTGGGAAAGGAATAACGTCACGAATGTTGGCAATACCTGTTACCAACATCATCATACGTTCAAATCCCAGACCAAATCCGGCATGCGGAACCGAACCGTATTTGCGCGAATCCAAATACCAAGAGTAGTCCTCTTCCTTCATGCCCATTTCGTTGATTTTTTGAACCAAAACATCATAGCGCTCTTCACGTTGAGAACCACCAATCATTTCACCGATGCCTGGAACCAAAACATCCATTGCGGCAACCGTGCGGCCATCATCATTCAAGCGCATATAGAAAGCTTTGATTTCTTTAGGGTAATCTCTGACAATAACCGGACGTTTGAAGTGCGTTTCTGCCAAATAGCGCTCATGCTCGGTTTGCATATCAATACCAAATTCCGGCTTATATTCAAAATTGTGTCCTGATTTTTGCATAATTTCAATAGCCTCAGCATAGGTAATGCGGGCGAATCCATTATCGACAATATTTTGCAATTTGGCAATCAAGCCCGGCTCAACAAACTTATCAAACAAAGCTAAGTCATCTGCGCATTTTTCCATCACATGTTTGACGCAAAAACGAACCATATCCTCAGCCAGGTCCATATCATCATAAATATCAGCAAAGGCCATTTCCGGCTCAATCATCCAGAACTCAGCAGCATGGCGCGTGGTGTTGGAGTTTTCGGCTCTGAAAGTCGGACCGAAAGTATAAATATCGCCCAAGCCCAAAGCATACATTTCACCATTGAGTTGTCCGGAAACGGTTAAATGCGCAGCTTTACCGAAAAAGTCTTGGCTATAATCAACTTCACCATTGGGCAGTTTGGGAACGTTGTTCAAATCCAAAGTGGTAACTTGGAACATTTCGCCGGCCCCTTCGCAGTCCGAACCGGTGATAATCGGCGTGTGAACATAACGGAAACCACGATCATTGAAAAATTTATGAATGGCAAAAGACAGCTCTGAACGAACACGGAATGCTGCCCCATATTTGTTGGTGCGCGGTCTTAAGTGCGCAATCGTGCGCAAATATTCATCGGTGTGCTTTTTCTTTTGCAGAGGATAATCATCAGGAGCAAGAGAGTAAATTTCTACTTCTTGGGCAACAATTTCATATTTTTGGTTACCACCTTTAGATTCAACCAATGCACCGGTAATGGCAACAGATGAACCGGTGGTTAATTTTTTGACTTCCTCATAGTTGGCTAAATTATTATTGGCAATAACTTGGATATTTTTAAGGCAGGAACCATCATTTATTTCAATAAACGAAAAATCTTTAGAATCACGGCGGGTTCTTACCCAACCTTTTACCAAAACTTGGTCAATCGTTTGGTCAGCATTAATCAGGCTGACAATCTTTGTCCTTTTTAACATCTTAAATTTCCTCAATTATTACCTTTATTCTTGTTTGAGATTTCTTTCTTTTTACGATAATTTTACCATCGCGGAGGCTAATATATATCACTTATCTTTAATTGTCCAGCATTGACAATTGTTAATCCATGGATAAATATATACCTACTCTCATTTTTGCAAGGAGACTGTTATGAATAAATCTACTCTTTTAATGGCTTTGCCTTTCGCTTTGGCCTCTTTGAGCGGTTGCGCAAGCGATATTAACTCCAACTATTACAACACAAGTTCCGTCGGTCAAGTGGCTCAATCTCAAGGTTGTACAGTGGTTTCTGTCAGACCTATTCAAGTAGCCACACAAAATGGTGTCGGTACTGCCGTCGGCGGTATTGCAGGTGGTTTGGCCGGCTCGCAAATCGGCGGCGGAAGCACGGCTCACTTGTTAGGCGCTGTCGGTGGCGCAATCTTGGGCGGCATTGCCGGAGACTTGGCGCAAAAAGAAATGACCTCACAATATGGCTATGAATATGTTGTTCGTTTGGATAACGGAAGCACCGTTTCAACCACTCAAGGTGGAGATGTTTTGCTCAACCCCGGACAACGTTGTCAAATTATCTTTGGGGATAGAGCCAGAGTCATTCCTAACTAGTTTTAGTTCTAAACTTAAAACCCCCGTTTTAGACGGGGGTTATTTTTTTAGTTATCCAAATAAGAGCTATTTTTATTGATGGTATATATTTTCTGCGGGTTGGCATGATGATAGTAAACATAGATTAAGTTTTTGGGCTCATCTATTTGCCATGGATTTATTTCTCCTATAACTTGTCTTGATAGATTAAGCGGGAAAACCGAACGCAAGGTATTATCCAAATTCATACTAAAATCGGTTTTAAATGCGGCGTCGGTAATTAAATTCATTACCACAATGCCATTACTCTTCAAATGATTTTTAACGCGCTGAAAATATTCTTTTGTTACCAAATCTGAAGGGATTACCCGCGCAGAGGAATAGGTATCCAAAACAATTAAGTCATACTTGGTTGTATCTTCCTTCAGAAATTGATTGGCATCTTGTACAACAAATTTTTTATTGGCACCTAATTTTTCTTTCAGAAAATATTTCTCAGATAAAGGGAGCAAAACCTTATCTACATCAACGTAAGTATATGTGTTTTGGTCATCATCTCGTCCCAAAGTAAAGCCCCCTGCCCCTAGAATCAGGATATTACTGACTTTCTGTTGAGGCAGATTTTTGATGAAATTTTGCTCAATATAACGAATATAAGGAAACAACAATTTTTCATCTGCCGAAATTTTGGAAGATGAACTCCCGTTAATGGACATAAACTTTGACCGACCTTCGTCAGTATCAAAGATGGAAATTGTGGAAACTGCGTTATTCTCAACAATATAAAACAATTTATATAATAATGAACTCCGGTTGAGCATAACGGCAAAAGCCAAAATTAGAACAGACCAATAGATTTCCGGCTTTTTATTTAATAAGCTAGCGCCAAGCAAACACAAGACGACTAACAAAACGATGGTGTAATTTACCCCAATTAAAGGCATTAAGACCAAAGTGGAAAGAATTGAGCCCAAGACTGAACCTATGGTATCCACCGCCATCAATTTACCGGTAAAGTTACGATTGTATTTGTGCAAATAGCGACTCAACAGCGATGTAATAAGCCCAAACAAATAAGCCGGACAAGACAGCAACAACAAACAATAGATGAAGGTTTTGGCGATGTTATTATCAACAGACAACCAATCCATTAGCGAAAAATATAAATCTATTAAAATATAGCTGGCTGAAAGTATAACCAACAACGCCAAAGAATAAAAAGCATGAACCACACGGCGACGTACAGCTTTTCCTCTGAGGGGATAGATTGAGCCCGCATAATATCCCCAAGACATAAAAGCCATTATAACACCAATTATAATTGAGGCGGTGATGGCTGTGGAGCCAACAAAACTGCTTAATTGCCGCATAACAATTAATTCCAGCGAAAGGCTTGCAAAACCACCAATAAAGATTGCTAGCAATAATATAAATTTTAAGCGTGAATTCATCTCATATCCTTAACACTTTGTTTTTTTGATTCTTATTGCAAATTTATGAAAAAAAGGTTATAGAGACCTTATGAACTTATAATTTTTATATTATGAAGTGGATTACAGCTCTTTTTAAATTTTTGCTATGGCTCCTTTTTCAGACCATTTTACTGGTGGGGCTAGGTCTATTTGCCGGATGGTTAATCTCGATTACGAATCAGATTATTCATTGGCAGCCTGTTTCCATTATTATTTTAATTGGAATATTGATAATATTTATAAAACTCTCCAAAAAATTAGATGAGTATTTATAAATTTCTCTTATAAAAGGCGAAGGTCTCTTCCTTCGCCTTTTATGGTATGATAACTCTCCTTTAATACTAGACGTTTGATAGTAATACTTATAAAGTATCTTTAGTTTTATGAAAAAGGATGTCTAAAAATGGTTAAAATTATTGAACCCCATGTTGAGATTATTACCCCCTTGGATGGAGAAGCTATCTTAAAACATTTGGAACTATGCGCTCGTAACTGCTACAAAAGTGAAGATAAAATTACCCCCGATTCAGCCCGCACCATGATAAAAAAACTACTTGAACTCGGGCATGAGGCAATGATTGAGCACTATAATCTTACGGTCAAACTTACTTGTGATATTGGGGTTTATAAAGATTTAACCAGACATCGCCTTGTCTCTTTTGCGATTGAGAGCACTCGCTACTGCAACTACTCCAAAGGAAAATTCGGTAATGAGCTTTCTGTTATAAAACCATGCCACATTAAAGAAAATACACCTGAATATGATTTGTGGCTCAGCACCATGCAAACAATTGAAAAAAATTATAATCAAATGGCTGCCTTGGGCTGTCGTCCTGACCAACTGAGAATGTTGTTGCCGCATTCTACAAAAGCCGATGTTATCATGACAGCCAATTTAAGAGAATGGCGCCATATCTTCAAACTACGTTGTGCTCCGGCAGCTCACCCTACCGTACAAGAAGTGATGGATATGCTCCTAGTTAAATTAAGGAATGAAATTCCAGTCATTTTTGATGATATTAATTACAATAAAGAAAACAGCGCACTCTCAGCTTAAACTATTTTCTTAATAATCAATAGGGAAAATTAATATTTTTAACATATTGATTTTCCCTGTTTTTTATAAATAAATAAAAAAATTTATTATTTTGGTGTTTTTTTACTTGACCTTATGCAAATTTGCAAGTATATATGCTTTCGTACTTTCGCTGGTCCCATCGTCTAGAGGCCTAGGACATCGCCCTTTCACGGCGGTAACACGAGTTCGAATCTCGTTGGGATCACCACTAAAAAAAGCGCCATTAAGGCGCTTTTTTTAGTGGTGATGCGCCGACTTGTTAAGCGCTGAGGAACGCGACAGCTTTCCGAATGCGATGTTACAAGTCAAGTGCCCGAAGCGCAGTTGGTAAGCCGTCAGGCGAGCCTTACGAAGCAAGACTCCAATTCAAACGGCAGTCATGAAAATGGCTGCTGTTTGCGCCGCTACGGAAACAAGTTTCCTACTTGCGCGACCAACTAACCTTTGGCTTAGGCTAAAGCCTAGCAAAGCTAAGAGAAGGTTCTTTTATTTCCAAGGCTTATCTTGAGTTCGGATGTTTCTTTTTCTTTAATAGTCATTTTTTCAATTTGTCCGAACTTTTTTAATCTTGTTTATTTTTTATAATAACTTATAAAATCATATTTTCTATTGACAATTCGTGGTTATTTTTTATATAATAGTCAAATATTAGACCGTCAAATATTTTACTTAAATAAAGAGGGACTATGAAAAGGGAAGAAGTAAGAGCTTGTGTGAATCAATATTGCCATTTACGAGATGTCCAATATGCCGCTTATACTCAATATGCCAGAAAACATAATCTAACAACGAACGAATTATTTGTTTTAGATATTCTATGGTTTGCATCTGAAGGATGTTCACCGTCTTATATTTGTGAACGGATGTCGGCAACTAAGCAAACAATAAGTGCGATTGTAAAGAAATTTTTAAAATTGGGTTTTGTTAGCTTGACTGAATGCGAAAATGATCGTCGAAACAAAATTATTCGCTTTACAGAGAATGGTTATCATTATGCTGAAAGAATTATTCCGCCGGCAGCTAAGGCTGAAATTGATGCAATGGAAAAACTGGAGGAAAAAGAAGACATTACCGAACTCGTTCGGTTGACAACTTTATTTGCAGATATAATGAAGGAAAAATTTGATGAGTTGAAATAGGAGAATATAAAATGGAATTTTATGAAGTATTGGAGAAGCGTCGCACATATCGAGATTTTTCTAATCGTGAAGTAAGCGATGAAATTCTTAAAAAAGTGATTGGTGCTGCCTTCAAGGCACCAACCAACGACCATCTGAGGCAGCTGGAATTTGTCATAGTGCGTGGTCGTGAGAATATTGAAAAAGTAATTGCTCCGCTTGCCAAGAATATGGCCGCATTTAAAAAATTGGTAGCTGAGGTGGACGAATCTGATGATAAGGACAAAATGGCAATGTTTGCTGATGCACTACCCAAACAGCAAAGAATGTTAATGCAAAGTGGCTTGCTTATTCTTCCCTTTTTTCACCAATTGACATGGCCATTGCTTAAACCTGTAGAACAAAGCTCCCTTAATTATTTTGCTTCGGCCTGGTGTGCTCTGGAGAATATGTTGCTAGCTGCCACAGCAGAAGGTTTGGGAACAGTTTTTCATATTCCTGTAAGGGATGAAGCAGAGAAAATTAAAAAAATCGTAAATGCACCGGAAGGCTACGAGTTTATCTGTCTACTAACAATGGGATATCCTGCTGAAAATGCTTTCCTACCTAAACAAAAAATTATTAATATTGAGGATAGGTTACATATCAACAATTGGTAATTAACACTTCGTAAAACGTGAGTTAAGCATCACCAATTCAAACGGCAGTCATGAAAATGGCTGTCGTTTTTTATTTACATTTTCCTTTATATTATAAAAAACAGAAGCTTTTTAAGGCTTCTGTTTTTGGGATCTAATCATGGTAGGGATACAAATAAAAAATATGGTAAAGGCAAATATTGCCAATGCCACGGTTTCGAACAAGTTAATATAAACTGCCAGTATTCCTTTTGTTGCTATAAAAGCAAAAAGTACTCCGGACAAAACCCAGCCTATACTGGCTGCAAGTAGTTTTTGAGGACATCTAAAAGCAAGCCAGATTTCTAAAAGCGTAATTACACTAACGAAGATGATGATACCCTGCCAATTAAATTCATGTGTTATTGACAATGCCCAAGACACAAAAAGTGTAAATAAAGGAGCCATCAACATTAACAATAATTTTTTTACATTTTTCATACGCATAAAAATTTATTAGATGATACAATTATATTTATTTGACTCGCATTATAAGTATTCATTTTGAAAAGTAAATAAAAAATAAGTTGCTTATAGTGATGAAGATTTTGTCAGTTCAAGAGGTCGATGAGTTTAGATGTTTTGCAACATTTAACGTGAATGAAGTTTTATTTCCTTTCTTGACTTTTTTCTCTAAATCTTTATATTTTGAGAAAATTTAATTATTTTATTTAACTTAAATATTATTGCTTATGGACAAGATGGTTATACAGGGAATTTCCTTGGTTGTTGCTGGAATATTGCTGTTAGGTTTGGGAATTTATCTCTATCCCAAAGTCTATCGCTGGACTGATTGCGATCAGGACACAGAGACCAATGGTTGGCATATCCTAAAATTTATTTTTGGAGCAGCTCCAATCCTTATTGTTTTAGGAGGATTGGGTTTATTTAAGCCTTCAGACCATGCATTTTTTGCATTGTTTCTGCTTTCCCCTTTATCTGTTTTTGTACTTTACCGTCTAAAAAAAAGCATAGAGATCTTTTAGACGTTCATTTTCAGTTTACAAAATCAAACGGCAGGGTTTTCTCCTGCCGTTGTTTTTATCTAATACTTTGTTTGTTATAATGCGCTTTGACCGCTGTACGTCTTTTCTTTTGAGCCTCTTTAGAATCTACTCCTTTGGCTATTTCTTCCTTTTCCTCTTTTCTGAGACGTCCAAGCTCGGGGTTAACAGATTCATAAGCGTTATTGACTTTATTTTCTGCCTCATTTAATTCATCTTTAAAAAATTCTTCTTGCGGATATTTAGCTGTGATTTTTCTCAATGGGCTATTTTCTCAAGGTTGTCTCTTTCGGGACCTCCTAATACTTTTTCTTGAAATTCTTCTTTCTTTAGAGCTTTTTTAGCTGATTGTTTGATTTGATTGAGTTCTTTTTCGGAGATTCCTTTGGAATAGATGCTATCCAATTTAGCTAAGTCTTCTTTATAAATTTCGTGGTCTTCCCCTAAGGCGGCACCGACTTTATATACTTTCTTATAACTCTCAATTATTTTAGCTTTTGCATCAGCCATTTTTTGCTGGGCTTGATCCATTTTTTGTATATTAGCTTCCGTATCTGAAATTATTTCTTCCATAGTGGCCGGACGACCATATTTTTGAAATTGCTTATAAATTATCTCTTTCTCTTTTTCGGACAATTGTAACCCATTTTGATTAAGTTGGCTTATATATTCATCTGCTTTTGCTTTATATTCACTATTATTTTCCATAAGCTTTCTCCTATAAAACATGGGTTCTTACTTTTTTTAATGTACGTTATCTATAATTTTTTGTCAAATTTTTCATTTATTAATTATTTCACAAAATCATTAAAATTTTCTTGACTTAGAGTAAACTCTAAAAATTATACTTTAACCATATTTAATGATTGCGTGAGGAAAATATGAGATTATGGCGTTTATTTTTGGGAATTTGTTTCTCTTTTATTGGCTTTAATTCTATGGCTCAGGAGAATGTTATGAAAATTAAATTATCAATTGAAAATCAAGATGTTATTATTCGTTTGCAACAAAATTCTGCTACCGAGCAATTTGTAAAAATGCTACCGGCTCAATTTGAATTTAGGGATTTTGCAGGGGAAGAAAAAATCAGCAATTTTCCGCAACCTATTTCTTTAGAGGGTGCTCCCAGAGGAATGATTGCTACCGCCGGAAAGCTGTTTATTTATGCTCCATGGAAAAATTTTGGTATTTTTTATAAAACGCACAGCACAAGACCGGATAATAATTTGATTGAACTTGGTGAAGTGGAAAGCGGCTTAAATTACCTCACCCAACAAGAAGGTGATTTTACCGCCCAGATTGAAGTGATAAGATAAACAAAACCCCAAATCCGCACAAGATTTGGGGTTTTGATAACGGCAATTACTTTAGCGTATAACTGCCAATAAAGTTTTTGATTGTTTGGTCGGAAAATTGTTCGGACAAAATCAGCGAATGATATGTCAACAACTCCATTCTTTCAAATTGGCGTTGATATTCGCGCTCATTCGTACAAATTCGATTGCCCCAAGCATCGGTTAAATAATGAGAGCTCAGTTCATTCAAGTCTTTGGCATAAGCCCGCAACACGTCTCTAATCGTATAATTAAGGTAGCGTTTCAGCAACTCATCTTCAATCTGAGGCAGAACTTCTGTTAGGAGCCTATCGGCTTCATAATACTCTTCCAAAGTTACATCTGTTTTGCTCTTATCATTTACGGCTTGTTCTATTTCTTCTGCCCGTAAAGTATAATGAGGGAATGGCTCTCCAAATACCGGCATGCCATATTTCCAATATGCGGACGCTGTACCAAGTAGGCTTTTTTCATCAAAATGGCGATAATAAATTCTTTGCGCTATTGAGCAAAGTTTTGCCATTAGGTTTACTCTTTGAACATACTCAGGTGAGCTAGGTCCCTTAAAGAGGTGTAGCTGCAAATAAGGTCTGAAACATATTTTAAGCTCGGAAATTTGACTTTCCAAATGCGGGTTTTGCGGCCATGTTTGCAAATATTCGTTCAATGCTTTGAGGATAGCTTCATTGGCCTTGTTCTGTTTTTCTTCATAGTCTTTTTGCAGTTTTTCGCCATAGAGAAGTCTTTTCTTGATTTCTTCAGGATAATCCTTTTCGGGAATTTCAAACAGCATAATGTCGTCGATTGAGGCAGAAACTTGAAAATCTTGAATTTGGGTGATTTTCAACCTGACTTGTTGCCACGGCCATTTGAAAAACGGCGGCATATCACCTGAATAATTTTCGCGACTGATGAAAATCGGCTTTTCTTTCTCATCAATAGGATATAAATTCCAACCATTGTCCGTTTGCTTAATCTTTTTAACCAAACAGCTCTTTTTTTCCATAAAAATATTCATAAGGCTTTTATTTAAGTTAATTAATAATATTGTTATGGGCGTTAATGTGGCATACAATTTTGTTTTTGTAAATAAAAATATCCTGTGTTTTTTGCTTTACTTAAATATCTTTGTTTTTTTAATCAAGGAATAAAAATATTTTTCTTTCAGAAATAAAAAAAAGTTTTATACTCTCATGTGAGGAGGCAAACATGCTTGAAAAATTTGAATTTAAAGGAAAAAAAGGCGGACTTGGTCTTTTGGTTTTGGCTGCCGTTCACGGAAATGAAACCGCAGGAGTGAATGCTTGCCAACGCGTTATTAAAGAATTTCAATCAGGGCAACTCAAGCTAACGCAAGGTTCTTTAACCTTAGTACCAATTTGTAACCCTGAGGCCTATAAAAAAGATGTGCGTTGTATTGACGAAAACTTAAATCGAGTGATTGTCCCCCACCCTCATCCACAGACATACGAACAAGGTCTCGCCAATGAGATTTGCGAACTTATACAATCTCATCGTTTGACTTTGGATTTGCACTCCACTCACTGTATCGGCGATGTGCCTTTTGCCTTTTGCGATTATCCTGATGAATATAATCAAAAACTTATCTCTGCCTTAGATGTGGATTTTGTGTTAGAAGGTTGGCCCGAAATTTACAGCCAAGATACAACCATTCAAGATTGCTCTACCGAGCAATATGCTCATGTTTGCTCAAATACCGCAACTACTTTGGAATGTGGCTACCACAAAGAGCCCAAAGCGATTGAAATTGCTTACCAAGCAATCCTTTCTACCTTAGCGGCATTTGACATGATTGATGCCCCTTACCCTGAGGCAAAGAAGAAAACGCACATTAAGCTCAAAAGTTATATCTTAAAGGCAAAGGAAGGAAAACTTTGCAAAAATTATAAGCATCTCGACCCAATCAAGAAAGGTGAACAAATCGCAATTTATGATGATGGTGAGATTTTAGTAGCACCGAAAGATGGCTTTATTTTGCTGCCTAACTTAAATGCTCCAATCAATACCGAGTGGTATTATCTGGGAGAGTAAAAACAAAAGCCTGAGGACAGCAATGTCTTCAGGCTTTTTTAATTTACTTTTTAAATAGTAAGACAACCCAATACCCGATTGTAATGATGGCTGCGACCAGGAATGATGCGCAGATTAAAATACATGCCATACAAAGAGGCTCAGGCAATGTTTTCAGGTTAGGAAAGGCAATAGTGGTGCTAAGAATAATAGCGACAGGAAGCACGAATGCAGTTCCCCAAAATAAATCTTTAATAGAACTTACCACCAAACGTTTTTTTAAGCATGGTTCACTCACCTGTAAGGCCTTTTTCAGCATATAGGCTTTGACCGGAATTACAATGAGGCCAGCGATAATACAAAGTATTGCTATTAGCCTCGGATATAAATCAAAAAGTGAAAGTACAAAACCTACCAAGATAAGCACTATCGGAATGTCATCCATATGCTTAAATTGTTTGCTCCATTTGATTTCCTCATCAATTCTACTCATTGCACGCTCAAGAGCTGCACGAGTTCTTTTTAATTTTTCCGTGTTCATAAGGCATTGGTTTTTAGTTAATAATAAAATATATAATATAAAATTGGCTTTATATTATATTGCTTTTCCAAAGATGCAAGGATATTTTTTTATAATGAGCTGACTTTTTTGTTGGCAAACCAAGCAAAATCGAGTGATTTTGTCCGGCTGGCAGAGGGCTTTTCCCATATCAGGCTCTTGGTCTCTTTGTTTAGAGATGTGCCTTTATAACCACTTTGAATCAGATATTGCATTTTGCTGAACAATGTCGGAATCTTGGTATGGATATTGTCTCCTAAATACATACTGTAAACATCGGCATTGTTATTTGCCAGCCGAATGGCTGAATTTGGTTTGTGGCTAATGGCTTTTTCCAGATAAATCACTTTAGCGTTATCTTCCGGATCGAGGTCAACTTTAGTGATGGACATACCATAGTGAAGAGCATTAATCCAACTCGCCGGATTATCAACCGCAATTTGAATGATGGCATGGGTTCTGCCTTGGTCAATGGCATGAGATTCAATATATTCCAACATTCTTTTCATTAAGCTTGCGCCCCGATAAGCGGGGTCAACCAAAATGGCTTCATAAATCACCAAGTCTTTATTTTCCATCTCGGATTTGAACTCAGGCATATCCCGTTTTTCGTCATTTTGCGGAAGTTTGAAAACTGTTTGCGCAATCAGCTTGTCTTCATCAAAAACACCAAGCATATTGTCACTTTGGCCGTCTAAATATTTCATATAATCTTCGGCTGTTCTGTGCAAGATAAAGTGCTGTTCATCAGGGTGAAGACCTTGGATGATTTTTTCTTGCAAGTGCATAACATCTGCTAAGCGGCTGATATCTAATTTTTTGACCGTTAATGTTTTTTTGTTCATTGTATTCCTCTGCTTTGACTTATCTTTAACATAAAAAAAGATTTGAGAAAAACTCAAACCTTGCGACTAACTTAACCTGTACTTCACGGATAAGTCATCGTCGCAATGTAAGTCTGCGCAAACGCAATGATGTCAAATTAAAATTGGTCATTTACCATTACTCTGTTATAAAAACTATTTGTGATATTATCGATTTATTTTTATTTGTAAAGAATTTTTTACAACTATGGACAAAATTTATTTTTCCCGAAACCTAAAAATAAAGCATAATTGCTAAAATTGATTTGCAAACTTGCGTTTTTTTATATATTTTGTTGCTAAGCAAAATTATAAAAAATTTTATTGATAGAAAGGATTAGATGAAAATGGATGTTATCTTGACCGGAGACAGACCTACCGGAAGATTGCACTTGGGTCATTATGTCGGCTCCCTAAAACGCCGTGTGGAAATGCAAAACAGCGGAAAATACCCTACTATTTTTGTGATGATTGCAGATGCTCAGGCTCTGACCGACAATGCTGACGATATTAACAAAGTTCGCAACAATATCTCAGAAGTGGCCTTGGATTATATGGCTTGCGGGTTAGACCCTAAAAAGACAACCATCTTCATTCAATCGCAAATTCCCGAACTTTGCGAATTGTCTTTTTATTATATGAATTTGGTAACCGTTTCCAGATTGCAAAGAAATCCTACCGTTAAAAACGAAATTCAACTCAGAGGATTTAAGCAAAGCATTCCGGTCGGTTTCTTCACCTACCCTATCAGCCAAGCAGCAGATATTACCGCATTTAAGGCAAACCTCATTCCTGTCGGTGAAGACCAACTGCCGATGATTGAACAAACCAGAGAGATTGTACGCTCATTTAACACTTTATATAAAGAAGTGCTGGTTGAGCCCACCGCTGTTTTGCCTGAAAACAGTTTGTGCTCTCGTTTACCGGGGCTGGATGGTGCTGCCAAAATGAGTAAATCTTTAGGAAACTGTATCTATTTGGCTGACAGCGCTAACGATATTAAGAAAAAAGTTCAAAGTATGTTTACCGACCCGACGCACTTGCATGTGGAAGACCCCGGCCATACAGAAAATAATCCGGTATTTACTTATTTGGATGCTTTTTGTAAAGATGAACATTTCCAAGCCTTTTTACCGGCTTATCAAAATTTAGATGAGCTCAAAGCACATTACCAAAGAGGTGGTCTGGGAGATGGAACGGTTAAAAAGTTCTTGAACGAAATTTTGCAAAACGAACTCAAACCTATTCGTGAAAGACGCGAAGAATTGGCTCAAGACGTCGGCGAAATTTTTGCTCAACTCAAAAAGGGCAGCGAAAATGCTCGTGAGGTTGCATCTCAGACATTGCACGATGTAAAAGCTGCTATGGGCATTGACTACTTTGGTAAGAGCTCTTTGCTCTAATTGCCTTTTTTTCAAAATAAAAATCCCTTTTGGCTTTCGGGTCAAAAGGGATTTTCTTTGCCTTATTTTACCTTATTGCGCATTTTTTTGATTTTTAGCATTATGCCGGTTAACGGTGATTGATGTTTTTGGGGCGTTTCTTTTCTTTCCTCGTCAAACCAATGGCCTTCAAGCGCCGTCAAAAGCTCTGGTGCTGAGGTCATCTTGATATTTTGCGTAGATACTGGCAACTCCAACTTAATGGGGATTAGCTCCATACCATTTTGCTGGACATGCGGTACATCTTTAATTTCTTGATAGCCACATTGCTGCCAACGAGGTAAGAGCTCTTTCTTGCACATTCCATAAACTTGACGATACCCCTTTTCGGCGGCATAGCGCATGCCGTAGAGCATAATATCTTCGGAAATACCTGTCTTGCGGTAGTTTTTGGTAACGGCCATACGCTCAAATTTTACAAAGTCTGAAAAAAACCTAACACGCATGGTTCCTATCGGCAAAATACGATGGCGCTTTTTGACATAGGCAACAATATGCGCCGCGCAATAGTCATTGCCGTCGAATTCTTTTGAGGTCGGAATTTTTTGTTCTTTTACAAACACTTGCTTACGGACAGCCATTGCACCTTTGTAAAGAGCTTCCGACGTGGCCAATTCTACCGTTATGTCTTTTTTATCATACATAACTAATTATTAGATTGACCAATTCTAATTTAGAATATACTAATTTTAGTATATGGTTATATATTTTGAGTCATAACTAAAAGAGATTTTAAAAAATGAGCATTAAAGGAGATACCTCTCTTATCCGCGGATTACTTTATCTTTGCGAAGTTATTGAGTACAAAACAATCAATAAAGCCGCTGAAGCAAACGGTATAAAGCCGTCAAATTTGAGTTTGCTCATTACGGAGTTGGAAAAACAAGTCAACGCCAAACTCCTTATTCGGACACCGCAAGGCTGTATTCCGACTGCGACGGGGAAAGCCTTTTGTAATTTGGCTCATGAGCTCAAGAACTTGATTTGGGAAATTAAGGAAAGCTATGTTACCCATACTGAAATTACAACACTTTATGTTTTTATTGCACCTAATTTGGATTTTTGCGATTGCTCTGAATTTGAAAAAGAATTTCCTGAAATTAGGCTCAAAAAAACTATGAATGAAAGCGAAGCGGATTTTCTTATCTTAAACACCCCTCCGAAGCAAAAAGATGTTTCTTATTCCGAATTTAATATCGGGTCAAACATCAAACAAAAAATTTGGCTTTGTTGTAGGGATTTGAAACCTGCCGCTTTGTGCTTTTTTGATTTTATCGTGGCGAAGTTACTTCCTGTATGTGATCAATCAGCGCCTTTATCTTCGGAAGATTCTGATTTTCCTTGTGCGTAATAATCCAAAAAGAATGTGAAAGCTCCATATTAATTTGTGGCAAATGTATAAGTCCGCTTTCTTGCTGTCCTATTCCAATCGGATGTAAGCCTATACCTACCCCATCTCGGGTCATGCGCAACAACATGGCCGAAGAATTTGTTGTGGCGGAAATATGTTTGGCTCCATCAATAAATTTTTTCCATTTCGGCCACACACTGACATAATTTACCCTATCGCAAATACGATGATTTTCTTGTAGGTCTTTCAAATTCTTTGGATAACCGAATTGGGATAAATACTCCATAGATGCAAACAGTCCAAACTTTAATTCATATTTCGAGACAACTTCGCTATCTTCTATATCCGGCTCATTATACACAATCGCCATATCTGTTGCGTGGATGCTGTTCGGACTATCAAGCGAGCAAATAATATCTACCTGAACATCAGGATATTTTCTTAAAAACTCAGGCAAAAAAGCAGATAAATAGCCCGTGCCAAGTCCTTCACTGGTCCAAAGTCTGATTTTGCCAGAAACTAACTTATCCGACACAACAAAATTTTTTACCTTATAAATTGCCTTATCCAAATCGCAAGCCAGCTTAAAAACTTCTCGCCCGTTTTGCGTCAAACGGACACCGCTATGCGTTCTTTCCAATACCTGACATTTTAAGCGGTCTTCAAAATTTTTGAGGGATTTTGAGAGATTTGACTGTTTCATGGCATTGGCTTGAGCCGTACCGCTGATGGTGCCGCTCTTGGCTGTTTCTAAAAAACTTAAGATATCTCTTGCCCAAATGGATTTGTCCTTTATCCCCATTTTATATAAACCCTATATGAAATTAGTTTCTTTACAAACCTTAAAATATGAAACAGATAATACAGTAGAATTTTTAATTAGACAACCCAAGATTATAGGACTACACAATGAGTATTAAAAATAAAGAACATATTATAAATACAAACTCAGAGGCTTACTGCTCACTCGTACATGCCGTTTATACTCAATTTAAGGGATTATACAAATCATTGAATAAATATGAAATAAGGCAAAGCTGCTTTTATCTTGTGCTTGCTTACCTTGCTTTTGAAAAAGAGATTGAAAAAGAATTAAAAGAATCTGCCAGAACTAATTATTAAAATACTTAAGAAGGAGAGTCAGTTGCTCATCAACATAATCAAGAAGTTTATCATCTGCTTTTTTGATTTTTTCGATGACTTGATTCTCCTTTCCTAACCTTGATAAGCTCTTGGTTTTGGGAATATTATTGCCCAGCATTTCATCAATACTGACCTTAAAAATTTTTGCTATGCGGCAAAGCATAAACAAATCCGGAACAACAACGCCTCGTTCCAGATTGGAAATTGTTCGCCAACTTACGTCACAAACTGCCGATAAATCTTCTTGTGTCATACCTGAAGATTCTCTCAAAGCTCGGACTTTTGCGCCCAGATATTTCTTTGAATTTTCTTTCATATTGTGCTTATACCTTGAAATATGTTGTTTATCCACGAACGATATTTCATAAAGATTCAATTAAGCAACAATATAATTCATATTCTGAGCTTTGAAAGGGCTCAGGCTTTATGTTTTGAAAATAATGAGATTTTTCTACTTTGCAGAAGTATTCAATACTGAGGCAATTTCACTTAATGGAACTAATTTTATTTGCTTGTCTTTTAGAGTGGGAAGCCAATGTTTCAGAGCTTCAAAAGTTTGAGATTTTGGGTGTCCTATGGCAACGGCATAGCCATTTTTGCGCGCTATTTTTTCGGTTCTGGAAAGTTGCTTTAATATGTACTGAAAGTCATTTTTGTTATCCAGAAAAACATTGCGTGAAACGTAGTTTACACCATATTGTTTTGCTACCTTATCCCCTATTGAATGCGGCGTGGTTTTGGAATCTAAAAAGAATAAATTTTTTTCTTTTAAAACCTTCATAATTTCTGACATACGGACTTTATCTTCGGTAAAACGGCTGCCCATGTGGTTGTTTATTCCTTTTATGTGAGCAAAGCGATCAACCATCTTTTGAAAATTCTTTCTTACTTCGGCTGGTGACATTTCCACCGTCAAAATATCGGCACTCAAATTTATATTTGATTTGGGTTGCATCGGAACATGCAGCATTATCTCATGACCTGACTGCAGAGAATCGGCAATGTGCTTATCTAACTTTTGGGGATAGGTTAAGAAAGATGCGGTTATCGGCGCTTGCAAAGAACTAATATCTTTTGTGCGACGGTAATTATCTCCCATATCATCAATAACTATGGCAATGACCGGCTTATCTCCAAAATAAGGCGGTTTGTTAAAAATTTTAATATCAATTCCGCGTACTTTGGGGTGGTGAATTCCGGTATCTATCACATCATGCGGGAGGGCTTCCTCATAACGAGAATAATCTTCATCATTGGTAGAAAATTGTTGCGCTTTGGGAAGTGCCGACATGAGATTTTCATCTGGCGTTTGTGTCGGAAAAGCAGTTCCTTGCTCTATTTCATCAGCAATGACATATTTGGCTTCCAAAGGTTCTTCTGTTTGCAAAGCTTGATGAATATAGTCTTCATCTCGTTGCTGGCGTAACCACTCGGTCTCAAACTCAATAGTCTCGACTACAGGCTCCGGAGCATAGCTGACTTCTATGATATTTTCGTTATTGTTTTGAGGGAAATTATCTTGCAAATTTAGCCGATAGACGTGCTGATTTAGCAATATTCCTAATAACAGTATAAAAATCCCGCAAGCAACCAATACCCGAAATAACGTAAAATTTTTACGAATACATACGGTAAATCTTTTACGAAAAAATCGAAAAGGCGTTGATTGCTTACGGGATTTAGTCAAGACTTAGTCTCTCTTACGCAAGGTCGGGAAAGCAATAACATCTCTGATGGTGGCAGCACCGGTCAGCAAGATGGCCAAGCGGTCGATACCCATTCCCATACCTCCCGATGGAGGGAAACCATTTTCCAGAGCTGTAACGAAATCTTCATCTAACATTTGAGCTTCATCATCTCCGGCTTCGCGGTCAGCGCATTGAGCTTCAAAACGAGCTCTTTGTTCGAGAGGATTAGACAACTCAGAATAAGCGCATCCCATTTCCATTCCTGCAATATAAGCATCAAAATGCTCAACCAAGCGAGGATTGCTACGATGTGTTTTTGCCAGAGGCGAAATATCACGCGGCATATCCATGACCAAAGTCGGTTGAATTAAATGAGCCTCAACTTTGGCATCAAAAACTTCAGAAATAACTTTACCCCAAGAAATGCAGCTTGAAGCATCAACACCAACGGATTGAGCCAGAGCTTTGGCATCTTCCAAGGTTTCTGCTTGCATAAAGTCCGCTCCGGTATATTCTTTAACCAGCTCAATCATTGATTTCTTGGTCCAAGGTTTGCTCAAGTCAATTTCGTGTTCGCCTACGTAAATAATGCTGGTCTTTAAGACTTCTTGAGCAACGTAAGCGATTAATTCAGGAATTAATGCCGCCATATCATTATAATCGGCATAAGCTTGGTAGGCTTCCAGAGCCGTAAATTCAGGATTGTGGCTCTTATCAATTCCTTCATTGCGGAAGTTGCGTCCGATTTCAAACACACGGTCAAAACCACCAACGACTAATCTCTTCAAATAAAGCTCAGGAGCAATACGCAAATACAAATCCATATCCAATGTATTGTGATGCGTAATAAACGGTTTGGCATTGGCGCCACCCATAATCGGGTGAAGCATCGGGGTCTCTACTTCCAAGAAACCATGCTCCTCAAAATAGTGACGTACCGCAGAAGTAATTTTGCAGCGTTTTTCAAAAATCTCACGACTGTCATCATTCATTATAAAATCAACATAACGTTGACGATAACGCGCATCAACGTCTGTCAGTCCGTGGAATTTTTCGGGCAGAGGTTGAAGAGATTTTGCAATAATATCAAATTTTTCAGCTGCAATGGAGAGCTCTCCTCTAGGCGTACGGCGAATGTAACCGCTAATTCCAACCATATCGCCGACATCCAAATTCTTTAAGCGAGCCAAATCTTCTTCCGACAAATGATTTTTATGGCAGAAGGCTTGAATTTTGCCGCTTTTATCCTTAACGTCAATAAACATACCGCTGTTGCGAACGGCCATGGCGCGACCGGCTATTGTTACACGGTCGGTGGTATCAACGCCTGCTTCCAAATCTTTGTATTTTTCTTGCAAATCGGCTGCGTAAGCGTTGGGTTCAAATTTATAAGGATAAGGATTGTAACCGCTCTCTTCCAAAGCTCTTAATTTTGCTAAGCGAGACTCACGGTGGATATTGCTTTCTTCACTCATTTTATTCTTCCATCTGTTATATTTTTAATCTGGCAAGAACTATATACACAACTATTCATTTTTTCAATAAAAATTTGTGCTTTTGTCTGGACATTCATTCAAGAAAACACTATAATCTTATTGAATAAACGGAGAAAAAGATGAAAAAAGAAAATAAATTTGCCACGGAAGGGTGGCGTTTGTGGTTAGAAAAATCTTCTCAAGCAATTCAAGGTGCTTGGAAGTTTGCTAATGAATTTAATTTACTTGAGAAAATAAAAAATATAAAAGTTCCCAGCGCATTAAAGGTTAGCGGTTTGGCTTTGTTGCTCAGCAGCAAAAGTCTGGATGCTCAAGCAAATGATACGACTAATTCGGTTAAAGATGCTAATGTAAATAATACTGAAGTATCTGTTGCACCTAATGATAAGACGGATAACAGTAAAATTGCAACATTTAAGTCGGTCTTTCGTGCGTATCCCGGAAAATATTATAATGAAGTCTGCAACGGCTCTCCTTGTTGGTTGTCATCTACATTTGAAACCAATGGTGCTGGAATTGGTAAAAGACCAAGTTCTATTGCTACTTGGAACGATAACGGAAATTACCGTGGTTTGAACCAAATTAGTCCAGCTCACGCTCAAAAATTCTTAAAATGGCTGGAAAAAAAATCTCAATTCCAATCCGTATATACCGAATTGAAGAAAGGCGGAGTTGGCAAAGCTAATTGGCAAAAGACTGCCAAAGATCAAGAGCATCTGATGACGGAAGCCTTTGAATGGTATATGGTAGAAGTTTATAACACAGATAATTTTAAGTTTATTCAAGATAGAATCAATAAAGCCAAAGTACATGCAAATGTCAGAAAACTTCATCCGGCTATTATTTCCGCAATGCACCAACTCATGGTACAAAGACCTGCCAGAAGAACATCTATTGCCAATAAGATTATTCGTTTTGTGGAAGAACATAATGGCGATGCAAAGCAGTTAAATTCCAAAGAATTTATCCAAACTTTGGTTACCAATAAGTCGGTACAAAAAAGAGCTTTGGAGTTGTTTGACGACACTGCCGTACAATGGAAAACAGCTCAATTTGATTCATTATTATCCAAGGTTATACCTGAAAATGATGATATGAAAACTTGGTTTAATTTGCGCCAAGAAGAGCAACAAAAACTTGAAAAAGAAGCTCAAACAAAACGCAGATTAGCCCAAGGTGCAAAAGATGCAAAAGACGCATCCAGACAAAGTTTGTTGAATCTTATTCAACCTGCTCAAAAGGGGATTGTGTCTGGAAAAGTTAATATTGAACTGAAACTAGCCAGAGAACAAGTTTCATCTAAAAAAACAAAAAACAGAAAAACAGTTCAGCCCCTACCGGTAAAGCAAGATATCATCGACGACAGGCTTTTGAAATCTCAAAAGGGACAAACAAGAGGATAAATCTCTTGACTTAAACAAAGAACTAAAGTAGAACAAATCATAAAGATTTGTTCTATTTTTGTATGAGGCTGAGATGTTAACCGAAAAGCAATATAAACTCCTAATGTTTATCAACAAAACTTTGAAAGAAACCGGCTGTTCCCCTTCTTTTGAGGAAATGAAAAATGCTGTCGGCTTAAAATCTAAATCCGGCATTCATGCTCTTATTGCCGCATTGGAAGAGCGCAACTTTATCAAAAAGCTCCCTCACAAAGCCAGAGCTTTGGAAGTGGTTCGTTTGCCGAAATTTAAACCCAGCGCAATCATTGAAGAAGAAAAGAAACGTGAAATTGCTTTGCAGAACAGTGCCGCACAAATTCCTCTTTATGGTAAAATTGCCGCTGGCACACCGATTGAAGCTATTGCCAATGAAACAGAGACTATTTCGGTTCCGTTTGATATGGTGGAAAGAGGAATGTATTATGCCCTCACAATTGAGGGAGATTCCATGATTGAAGCCGGAATTTTAGATGGTGATACAGTCATCATCAAAAAGGCTGATACCGCCAACAATGGAGAAATTGCAGTGGCTCTCGTAGATAATCAAGAAGCAACACTTAAAGTCATTAAGCGCGACCAAAATGATATTTTGCTTATTCCTTGCAATAAAGATTATGAAACCAGACGTTTTCCTGCCAACAGAGTTAAAATTCAGGGAATTTTAAGTGGACTTATTCGCCAATATCACTAGTTTTAATACTATAAAAAGACGCCTAAGATTTAGGCGTCTTTTTTGTTTTGAGGTCTTTGTTTCTAAATCAATCCCATTTTTTGAGCCATGATAAGAGCCTGAGTGCGATTGGTGGCACCAACTGAGCGGAGCAATGCATTAATGTGCAATTTGACTGTGGCCTCAGAAACGCCGATCTCATAAGCAATTTGCTTGTTAGACATTCCTTGCGCAACAAAACCCAAAACCTGCAACTGACGAGGGGTGAGATTTTTGCCGTTAGACACTGGTGCCGTCGCGCTGTTTCGCTCCGAGCCGGAGAGTGCCGGATTAGGCTCTAATACAGATGGCGGAAGATAGGTTCCCCCTTCTAAAACCAACTGTAAGGCACTTGCCAAAATTTTAGGCTCAGAGCGCTTGGGAATATAACCACTTGCCCCTGCTTCCAAAGACTTTCTGATATCGCGAGGATTTTCAGATGCTGAGATAATAACATAGCGCGCACCGCCGGCATGTTGGCGGATGGCGGCAAGTCCTTCTTCCCAACCCATGTCGGGCATATCTAAATCCACAATTATTAAATCTAACTTTTTCTCATCTGATAAAATTTTAAGGGCTTGCGAAAAACTTCCGGCTTGAAAGACAACCGAATCTGCATTTAATTTTTCAAGCTGCATGCTTAATCCGTCGCGAAACAGAGCATGGTCGTCGGCGATGAGAACTTTCATGGATTTTCCCCCTGTATGCGTTACATATACTAAAAGTTTTAATCTTCTACTAAACAATCGTTTTAATATAGATAAACCACTTTTATATATTTTACAAGGGAAATCTAACAACTAAATTTTAAGCTTCTTTTTTGCTCTCTGGCAAGGTTAGATACTCAACCCCTGCTTCTTTGAACATTTGCTCTGAATAGACCAACTTATCACGCCAGGTATTTTGCGGGGTATTGGCATCAATTTTTACCTCGTGTGTGACAACCATTTTTATTCCTGACTGAATGATGGCTCTGGCGCAATCTGTACACGGGGCGTGGGTGGCATACATCACGCAGCCTTTTAGCGACGTTCCCGTTAAACATGCATTGTAAATAGCATTGCGCTCAGCATGCTCAAAAAAGTCATATTTGGTTGGACGTTCCATGCGTTCGGGAATATTATCATCGACACCTCTGACTAGACCATTATAGCCGGTGGCTCTGATTTCTCTATCAGGTCCGACCACAATTGCACCGGTTTTGGTGGAGGGATCTTTGGACCAAGTTGCCACCAGCTCAGCCACTTCCATAAAGCGTTTATGCCATTTTTCAGAAAACATGTTTTTGCTCCTTTTTTTAAGGTATATTTTAGCGGCTTTACACTAACTTACAAGCAAAAATTATTTGTTATAAAACTTATGGTTTTTATTAAACTCTCTTGACATTCTCTTTAAAATGAATGATTTTATACCCAGTTCATTTTATAAATTAATTAGGAGAAAAAAATGAGTGCTATTGTTGATATTCATGCCAGAGAAATCTTAGATTCTCGCGGAACTCCGACTGTTGAAGCCGACGTTGTTTTGCAAAGCGGTGCTTTCGGCCGTGCTGCTGTTCCGTCCGGTGCTTCTACCGGTGTTCACGAAGCTGTTGAACTTCGTGACGGAGACAAAAAACGTTTTGGCGGTAAAGGTGTTGAAAAAGCTGTTAACAACGTTAATGAAGAAATCTATGATGCTTTGGCCGGTTTGGATGCCGAAGATCAAATTGCTATCGACCAAGCTATGATTGACTTGGATGGCACCGAAAACAAAGGTCGCTTAGGTGCTAATGCTATCTTGGCTGTTTCTTTGGCTGTTGCTAAAGCTCAAGCTGAAGAAGCCGGTCTTCCTTTGTATCGTTACCTTGGTGGTACCATGGCTCGCACTCTGCCGGTTCCGATGATGAACATCTTGAACGGTGGTAAACACGCTGATAACCCGATTGATATTCAAGAATTCATGATTATGCCGGTTTCTGCTTCTTCTATTCGTGAAGCTATCCGTATGGGTGCTGAAATCTTCCAAACTTTGAAGAAAAACCTCAAAGCTGCCGGTCATAACACCAACGTTGGTGATGAAGGCGGTTTTGCTCCGAATTTGAAATCTGCCGAAGAAGCTTTAACTTTCATTGTTAACTCCATCAAAGATGCCGGATACAAACCGGGCGATGATGTTGTTTTGGCTATTGATGCCGCTTCTTCCGAATTCTACGAAAACGGCAAGTATGAAATGAAAGGTGAAGGTAAATCTTACACCAATGCGCAAATGGTTGAATTCTACAAAGATTTGTGCGATCGTTTCCCGATTTTCTCTATCGAAGACGGTATGTCTGAAGATGACTGGGAAGGTTGGAAAATGTTGACTGAAGCTTTGGGGGACAGAATCCAACTCGTCGGCGATGACTTGTTTGTTACCAACCCGAAACGTTTGGCTATGGGGATTGAAAAAGGCGTTGCTAACTCAATTTTGGTTAAAGTTAACCAAATCGGTTCTTTGACCGAAACAATGCGCGCTGTTGACTTGGCTCAACGCAACAAATATACCGCTGTTTTGTCTCACCGCTCCGGCGAAACAGAAGATACCACTATTGCTGATATCGCTGTTGCTACCAACTGCGGTCAAATCAAAACCGGCTCTATGTCTCGTACCGACCGTATGGCTAAGTACAATCAACTGATTCGTATTGAAGAAGAATTGGGCGATATGGCTGTTTATGCCGGTAAAAACATTTTGAAATGCTGCGGTAAAGAAGGCTGCTGCTGCAAAAAAGCTTGCTAGTTTGAGCTCTAAATTTTGCTAACAATGCACACTCCTCTGAAAAAATTCTTTTCAGAGGAGTTTTTTTTGCTAATCTGAGAACAAAGAAAGGAGGCTAATATGCTGATTAAAATTTTAGGTTCAGGCTCGGCTTATGGAACACCTATGTGCTTTAATAATTGGGGGGATATTATCAATAAAGAAAGCCCTCACAACCTGAGAAGCCGTTTTTCAATTTATTTGGAAGATGATGGGCATAAAATGCTCATTGATATGGGACCGGAATTTCGCTTACAAACAATCGAAAACAACATCACCGATATTGACGGTGTTTTTCTAACCCACGGACATTATGACCACATTGCCGGCGTTCCTGAACTGTTCCGTGCGGCAGCATTGCTTGACAAACAGCTCAATATTTATGCCTCTGAAGAAACTTTGCAAGAAGTTAAAAACTGCTACGGTTATATGTTTGGAAGTTTTCATGAAGCAGGAAAGGAAAAAATTGTTTGGAATACTATTTCAACCGGCATAAACAGAATAGAAGGAATGGATTGGTTATGCATGGAATTTCCGCACCACCATCTGCATAGTTCAGGCTTTAGATATAAAGATATGGCTCTCATTACCGATTATGAAGCTATTCCTGAACAAAATATTCCTTCCTTGCAAAACCTCAAGCTTTTGATTATTGAATGCAATAATGGTTTACAACAAGTTCAAAACGGGCATAGCAATTGGTATCTTATTAAAAGTTATTTGGAACGCATTAACCCGCAAAAGGTCATTTTAACTCACCTCTCGCCTAAGGTTGATATTGAGATTTTTGGTAAAGAATTGCCCAACAACGTAACACTTGCCTATGATGGTATGGTGATTGAATTATAAAAAACGGGGTGATAATCACCCCGTTTTTTATAGTTTTACTTTGTTGAAAATATTTTAGTAAATTTGATGTTTGGAATTATTATTCTTTAAAACAACCTGGCTCTGATACAGAAGTACAACATTTGAAAAATTTTTGATTACAATTGTCACACCAACGTCTATATCTAGAGTAGCCTCCTTTATTATCTTGAATATAAGAACATGACACAGATTGCGATATATGAAAGTATCCAGGACAGGCATTCATAAAAGTACCATTATTATGATATGCGCATAGATAATAATTTGAATTAGAAGCATTTTTCCTAAGCGTTTCCCAATTCGTCAAATCTATATCTGCAATAGCCGATGTTTCACCATAATTAATAACTAATATAACAGGTTGGCGGGCATTGGAATATGAACCAGAGAAAGATACGCTTGTTCCGTTTCCATTAGCTAATATTCCTAGTAAAGTTTGATGATCGTTCAAGGTAGAACTGACAGATCTTACAAAAGTGTATTCCGAATCTATTTGACTATTAAAAAGTTTTTGATAATTATCAAAAATAGTCTGTAATTCTTTACGACTAGGAATAAACCAATGACCATAACCATACCATATAGAAGATTGCACAGTTGAATTTTTCGTATAAGATGAAAAACTTATAATATTGGTCGCATTGACAACTGATTGATACTCTATATTGGGCATTAAAGGTGATGGATTAATACCATTCATATCAATAGGTTGCGGCGTTTCTGGTATAAATTTATACAATCCTAATTTTTTTGAATTTTCTTTACCATCTATTCCACAATCAATTAAAGCATTTGCAGGTGAACAATATTCCATACCTAGGGGAGTTATTTGTGCAAAAGGTACGTCTATAGTGTCAAGCCCTCTAGAACCATCTTTATATACTTTGACATTTACCGCTAATTTTTTCACCGGGTCAAATACCATACCTACTAAAGTTCTACTTTTATCTAATGTTGACGAACAGCTTCTATCGGTATAAAGATACGAGCCGACGGTACAGCCCTCAACCACAGGAGTTTGCTTGCAATAATATTTGCTAGTATCAAACGGGCATTTGAGTGAGGGTTTAGAGGCACATTCCGCCTCGGTTTGGTTATAGCCCAAGCTGGCGCAATCCGGTGCCTTGGTACAAGTCATATCTGCCTGTACCTCAGAGCTGCCTAAACCGCAAAGCAATGCCGTTAATGATATAAGTGTTGTTCTTCTAAACATGGTCTTTCTCCTTAATCTTTATCACAAAAAACGGCTGCTTCGTTATATGGACATTTCATATAACTATAATAGCCACATTCACTCACGCTGTTCACATATCCCAATTTGGCACAATCAGTTTCTGGCATCGTACACCAATAGGTATAGCCTGCCGCACAACCGTTTGCGCAGTATTTTTGTG